>NZ_SRUS01000002.1:169662-769627 GCF_004794715.1 Mesorhizobium sp. M8A.F.Ca.ET.207.01.1.1
TAGAGATGGTGAGAAAAAGTCATTCGTAATAAGAGTTTGCGGCGAGCGTCATGCTCACCGCCTGTTCTGTTTGACATCGTAAAGAGAAGATTTGTTCGAACTTCATGATCTGAAAGGATCGTGATTTGTCGCAAGGGACGCTCAATCCCTTGCATATGATGGGTTTGCCTAACCGCACCCTCGAACCGATCTCGAGAAGCTGGTCTTTTTGTGCCAATGACATCGAATTGGATCCCGCACAGGATCCGGTTCAGGCGACAATTCCTTCGGAATTGCGCGGACGCTAACCCCTCAAGGGTGGCTGAAGCGACAATCCTTCGGATTGCGCGGGTGGGCATTGGCAATGAGAACGATCAAGTGTCTTAAGGGCAATTGGTGGATGCCTTGGCATGCACAGGCGATGAAGGACGTGATACGCTGCGATAAGCTACGGGGAGGTGCGAATACCCTTTGATCCGTAGATTTCCGAATGGGGAAACCCACCTAAGGTACTTGGAAAATCAGAGCAGCCAGAAGGTCGCAAGGCCGACTTGCTGCTGTGGTTTCCAAGTATCGTTAATAGGTAACTTATCCTGAATACATAGGGATAAAGTGGCGAACGCGGGGAACTGAAACATCTAAGTACCCGTAGGAAAGGACATCAACCGAGACTCCGGAAGTAGTGGCGAGCGAACCCGGACCAGGCCAGTGGCGATTGAGAGACAAGCGGAACCTTCTGGAAAGTAGGGCCATAGTGGGTGACAGCCCCGTACGCGTAATGCAATCAATCGTCCTCGAGTAAGGCGGGACACGTGAAATCCTGTCTGAAATTGGGGGGACCACCCTCCAAGCCTAAGTACTCGTGCATGACCGATAGCGAACTAGTACCGTGAGGGAAAGGTGAAAAGCACCCCGACAAGGGGAGTGAAAGAGTACCTGAAACCGATTGCCTACAAACAGTGGGAGCCCGCAAGGGTGACCACGTACCTTTTGTATAATGGGTCAGCGACTTAGTGTGACGAGCAAGCTTAAACCGCTAGGTGTAGGCGCAGCGAAAGCGAGTCTGAACAGGGCGTTCAGTTCGTTGCATTAGACCCGAAACCGAGTGATCTAGCCATGAGCAGGTTGAAGGTAAGGTAACACTTACTGGAGGACCGAACCCATAACTGTTGCAATAGTTCGGGATGACTTGTGGCTAGGGGTGAAAGGCCAATCAAACTCGGAAATAGCTGGTTCTCCGCGAAATCTATTTAGGTAGAGCGTCGACCGAATACCCCAGGGGGTAGAGCACTGGATGGGCTAGGGGTCCTCACCGGATTACCAAACCTAACCAAACTCCGAATACCTGGGAGTACTAGTCGGCAGACACACGGCGGGTGCTAACGTCCGTCGTGAAAAGGGAAACAACCCTGACCTACAGCTAAGGTCCCCAAGTTATGGCTAAGTGGGAAAGGATGTGAGGATCCCAAAACAACCAGGATGTTGGCTTAGAAGCAGCCATCATTTAAAGAAAGCGTAACAGCTCACTGGTCTAAATAAGGGTCTTTGCGCCGAAAATGTAACGGGGCTAAAGCCATACACCGAAGCTTAGGGTTCGTAGCAATACGAGCGGTAGCGGAGCGTTCTGTAAGCTGATGAAGCCATACCCGTGAGGGGTGGTGGAGGTATCAGAAGTGCGAATGCTGACATGAGTAACGTAAGGGGAGTGAGAGACTCCCCCGCCGAAAGACCAAGGGTTCCTGCTTAAAGCTAATCTGAGCAGGGTTAGCCGGCCCCTAAGACGAGGCGGAAACGCGTAGTCGATGGGAACCACGTTAATATTCGTGGGCTTGGAGGTAGTGACGGATCATTGAGGTAGTCCAATCTTATCGGATTGAACGGGCTGCTGCGTGGTTCCAGGAAATAGCTCCTCCTTATAAACCGTACCCGAAACCGACACTGGTGGTCTGGTAGAGTATACCAAGGCGCTTGAGAGAACTATGCTGAAGGAACTCGGCAAATTGCACGCGTAACTTCGGAAGAAGCGTGACCCTTTTCCACGCAAGTGGAGGAGGGTGGCACAGACCAGGGGGTAGCGACTGTTTATCAAAAACACAGGGCTCTGCGAAGTCGCAAGACGACGTATAGGGTCTGACGCCTGCCCGGTGCTGGAAGGTTAAGAGGAGGGGTGCAAGCTCTGAATCGAAGCCCCAGTAAACGGCGGCCGTAACTATAACGGTCCTAAGGTAGCGAAATTCCTTGTCGGGTAAGTTCCGACCTGCACGAATGGCGTAACGACTTCCCCGCTGTCTCCAGCATAGACTCAGTGAAATTGAATTCCCCGTGAAGATGCGGGGTTCCTGCGGTTAGACGGAAAGACCCCGTGCACCTTTACTATAGCTTTACATTGGCATTCGTAGTGGCATGTGTAGGATAGGTGGTAGGCTTTGAAACCTGGGCGCCAGCTCAGGTGGAGCCACCCTTGAAATACCACCCTTATTACTATGGATGTCTAACCGCGGCCCGTTATCCGGGTCCGGGACAATGTATGGTGGGTAGTTTGACTGGGGCGGTCGCCTCCTAAAGAGTAACGGAGGCGCGCGATGGTGGGCTCAGAACGGTCGGAAATCGTTCGCTGAGTGCAATGGCATAAGCCTGCCTGACTGCGAGACTGACAAGTCGAGCAGAGACGAAAGTCGGTCATAGTGATCCGGTGGTCCCGCGTGGAAGGGCCATCGCTCAACGGATAAAAGGTACGCCGGGGATAACAGGCTGATGACCCCCAAGAGTCCATATCGACGGGGTTGTTTGGCACCTCGATGTCGACTCATCGCATCCTGGGGCTGGAGCAGGTCCCAAGGGTATGGCTGTTCGCCATTTAAAGCGGTACGTGAGTTGGGTTCAGAACGTCGTGAGACAGTTCGGTCCCTATCTGCCGTGGGTGTAGGAATATTGAAAGGATCTGTCCCTAGTACGAGAGGACCGGGATGGACGGATCTCTGGTGGACCTGTTGTGGCGCCAGCCGCATAGCAGGGTAGCTATATCCGGACGGGATAACCGCTGAAGGCATCTAAGCGGGAAACCCACCTTAAAACGAGTATTCCCTGAGAACCGTGGAAGACGACCACGTTGATAGGCCGGGTGTGGAAGAGCGGCAACGCTTGAAGCTTACCGGTACTAATAGTTCGATCGGCTTGATCGTTCTCATTCCTTATGTCCATCTGACTTCGTCAGATGGTTTGTTCTCACTCACGCTTGTTCCGCCCTTCGGGCGGCGCTACGTGGGTGCGGCGCACAAGCGCCGACGGTCGGTCGACCTTGCGAAGCTTCGCTTCGAAAGGCGCCAGGCTAAAAGAACTCCAAAGGCACAAAAAACAGCTTCTCGAATAACGTGCGTTTTGCCGACCTGGTGGTTATGGCGGAGCGGCTGCACCCGATCCCATTCCGAACTCGGCCGTGAAACGCTCCAGCGCTGATGGTACTTCGTCTCAAGACGCGGGAGAGTAGGTCGCTGCCAGGTCTGCTAAACGCACGTTTTATGTGTCACATCCTACTTTCCAAAAATCGAAGCCGGTTTTTGGGTCGAGGCGATGAAATCTTCTCTGAACATGGCCCGCCAACGGGAAACACGGGCCGCGTAAGCGGCCCTTTCATTTGGCGGACAAACCTCTCGCAAGCTCTCGCTTGCAAATCGGTGGCGCGGGGTGGAGCAGCCCGGTAGCTCGTCAGGCTCATAACCTGAAGGTCACAGGTTCAAATCCTGTCCCCGCAACCAAATACAAATGAGCCCGCCATCGTGCGGGCTCTTTTGTATTTTGCCGTGGTCGCCGGCGATTCGAACCTGTCATCAGCGGCCCGCAAGCAGGCCTTGCCGACGCAGCAGGACAAAAAACCAAATCCTCTCCCCGCAACCAAATTAAACCGCCCGCCTGGATCAAACCCGGCGGGCCGTTTCGCGTTCGCACCAGAGATCAATCCGCCCCCCAGGCGAGAACAAGCCCGCGACGCACAACAAACAAATCCCACCGACCAAAACAATCCATACAAACGCCCGTAGCAATCGCCGCGGGCGTTTTGTTTTTGGGAGATGGCATAACCGCTTTAATGTAAGTCATTCCTGACCTTCCGCGGCGGTCACATCTCACAGCATCGCGCTGCCGCGCGATCGTTTTTTCTCGGCGGCGGCGAGCAGGTCTACAAATACGCGTACCTTGGCGGGCCTGAACCTTGCCGGCGGAAAGACGGCGTGGATGCCGCCGGTGGGCAAGGCCCATTCGGCAAAGACCGGCACCAGCCGTCCTTCGGCGATATCATCGCTGACGCTGTAGTCGGGAAACACACCCAGCCCTATGCCGGCAAGCACGCAGGCGTGGGCGGCCGGGCTCTTGTCGCATGTGATGACCGGATTGAGCTCGGTCAGCACCTTGTCACCATTCCTGGAAAACAGCCATTGGCCGACACCGCGAAGCTGGGCGTTTCCGACCCAGGCCAGCGATCGCGCCTGGCGCGGGCTCACACCCTGCGGCAGGCTCGCGGCGAGGGCAGGACTTGCCACCACGATCTGCCGTATCGTGCCCAGGCGCCGCGCCTGGTTCGAGGAATCGGCAAGCCAGCCGACGCGGATGCCGAGGTCGATCTGCTCGTCGACCAGATTGCTTACCGCATCGTCGAAGATCGCCTCGACGCGCATATGCGGATAGGTTTTCAGATAGGCGGCGATGACCGGCGCAACGATCTTCGTGCCGTAGTCGAGCGGTGCGGTCAGTCTCAGCATTCCCGCCGGTTCGACGCCACCGCGCGAAATCTCGCCATAGGCGGCTTCCGCTTCCCGCAGAATGATCATTGCACGGTCATAGAAGAGGCGTCCCTCTTCTGTCGGTGTGACGCGGCGCGTCGTGCGTCGCATGAGAGACGCGCCCAGTTCTTCCTCGAGCTTGCCAATCTGATGGCTGACCACGGCTTTGGCGACGCCAAGTCGGTCGGCTGCCGATGTGAAGGACCCGGTCTCCATCACGGTGGTGAAGTAAATGAGTCGATTGAGGTTCAGCAGGTCGGCCAAAGTGATCGCTTTTGTCTGATTGGATCAGACAGTTTGTATTATTGGTAGCCATTTATCGCAAGACCGCCCGCTGCCACATATGGGCCAGGACATTTGACGGTCAGGTCGCGGGGAGCCCCGCCAACGGACATCAGGCAATCATGCGCAACTCAGGCGTGACTTACCTTTTCGATCCGCTCTGCGGTTGGTGCTACGGCGCCACCCCAATGCTGGACAAATTGATGGCAGGCGGCGTGCGCGTCGAATTGCTGGCGACCGGCCTGTTTTCCGGCGCCGGCGCGCGTCCGATGGATGAGGGGTTTGCCGCCCATGCCTGGGCCAACGATCAGCGTATCGAACGTCTGACGGGACAGCCGTTCACGCAGGCTTATCAGCGCAACGTTCTAAACGTTCGTGGCACTCTGCGGGACTCCCAT
The DNA here is from genome assembly GCF_004794715.1 of Mesorhizobium sp. M8A.F.Ca.ET.207.01.1.1. Lineage (NCBI taxonomy): Bacteria > Pseudomonadati > Pseudomonadota > Alphaproteobacteria > Hyphomicrobiales > Phyllobacteriaceae > Mesorhizobium > Mesorhizobium sp. M8A.F.Ca.ET.207.01.1.1. The sequence goes on from NZ_SRUS01000002.1 coordinate 175,097, forward strand.
ACCGCCACGCTCGCCATCAGCGCCGCAGGCCTGGAAGATCCCGGCCGGCGGCTGACCGCGCTGAAGGCGATCCAGCGGGCACGCTATGTCGACGGCCGCGATATCGTCACCGCCGGCGGTGTCGCCGAGGTGCTCTCCGCCGCTGGCATGGCGGATGCGGGCGAGTTGCTGGCGGCGCCAACGGAGCGGCTGCTGACGGCTCACCGCGAACTGGTCGGTCGCGGCCGCGCGTTGTTCCAGCGCTTGCATGCCAATGGCGTGCCTTCGCTGGCGGTCATCCGCAACGAAGCGCCCCGGCTCATCGGTTCGAACGCGCTGTTCGGCAGCTTCGACAATCTCGTCGCCCATATCGCTGCGGCCTGATCTCCACCCAATCAGCCTCCAACAGGAAATGGAAGAAGACATGGCAAAAGTTGCTCTTATCGGCGCCTCCGGCGCCGTCGGTTCGCGCCTGCTCAAGGAACTCTCCGACCGTGGCCATACGGTCACCGGCATCGCCCGCAGCCCGGAAAAGATCGCGGCGCTGCCCGGCGTGACCGCCAGAAAAGGCGATGTCTTTGACAGGCAAGGTCTCGCCGATTTGATCCGCGGACACGACGTGGTGATCAGCTCGGTGCATTTCCTGGACAGCGACCCCGATACGTTGATCGCTGCGGTGCGTGACTCCGGCGTGAAGCGGTATCTCGTCGTGGGCGGCGCGGGCAGTCTCGAAGTCGCGCCCGGCAAGCGGCTGGTCGACACTCCCGAATTCCCCGAGATCTACAAGGCCGAAGCACAGAAGGGCGCCGACTTCCTGGATAAGCTCAAGACGGTCGGCGATCTCGACTGGACGCTCCTGTCGCCTTCGGCCCTGTTCGTCCCAGGCGAGCGCACCGGCAAATACCGTCTCGGCAAGGACACGCTTCTCGCCTCGGACAAGGGCAGCAGCATTTCCTTCGAGGACTATGCCATCGTCCTGGTCGACGAGATCGAGAAGCCGGCGCATGTCAGGCAGCGCTTCACCGTCGGCTATTGATACAGCGCTGCGCAAGTGACGAGCGTCGCAAAGTGACCGCTCGTCATCTTCGCTAGTCCTCAGGCTGGAAACGCGGGCCGGCGATTGCCGTGATGACCGAGATCATGGATGCCATGAGGCTGAAGCGGCGGCGCGGCGGCATGTCGAATCCGCTTGGCAGATCGCCCACACGACGCTTCGGTTGCCGCCGGCGGTAACCGGCGCCAGTACGGGAAGTGGTTCAGGCGTCGCTGGCCAAGGTCGCGCGCAGCCATGCGGTGATGGCATCGAAGTCGATCGGCCGCGTGGTGTCGACGTCGAACAGCGGTCCGCGCCGCAGCGGTTCGGCGCGTTTGGCCAGTTCAATCAGTTCAGGGATATAGGCAGCGCCGGGATGGCCGGGGAGGCGCTGGCCGAGCCTGGCGCCATAACGTTCGGCCAGAACCTCGCCGGGCGCGTGGCACCAGATCTCGACGGTGTGTTCGACGCCGGCCTTGCGCAGATGATCCTCGAGCACTTGCCGGGGCTGGAAACCGAACCAGGCGTCGACGATGAAGGTGCTGCCGGCCGGGGCGTCGCCGACGACCGACCAGATTGCCTGGTAGCTGGCGCGGCCCAGCGTGCGGTTGAATTCGCGATCGGCGCCGCCGAGCACTTCGAGGAACGGGTTTTTGACCGTGTCGAGTGCAAGCAGCGGCCATCCCATGCGGTCGGCGATGCCGCGTGACACGGTGCTCTTGCCGCTGGCCGGGATGCCGTTGACGAGCACGGCGCGTCTGGCGCGACCAAGGTTAACGGAAAGCGATGTCGATGCCGGGGCCGAAAGCGCCTGGAGCCCGGCGCCGATCACACCGGCATCGTCGCCGAGCTGTGCCGGCTCGACCGGGCATTGGTACCAGGGCGCCAGCGCCGGCGCGTGGCCGAGCGCTCTGTGTGCCGCGAGGCCAAGCCCACCGCCAAGCAGAACGAGGTCGGGGTCAAACATGGCGACGGTGGTATCGATCGCCGCGCGCAGCGGCCTTGCCCAGGCTTCCAGTATGCTGCGCGCCTCGATATCGCCGGCCACGTCGCGAGCAAAGAGCTGGTCGACCGAAACGTCAGGCCCAAAGCCGGCGCGCGCGATGTGGCGGCCAAGCGCCGTGCCGGAACTGGTGGTTTCGACACAGCCGCGCCGCCCGCAGGCACAGACCTCGCCGTCGACGTCGACGGTGATGTGGCCAAGTTGTCCCGCCGTTGCCCGGCCGCGCATGATCCGTCGGTTCTGGACCACGGCGCCGCCAATGCCGGTGCCGATGGTGAACATGGCGATGTTGTCGTGGCCCCGGCCGGCGCCAAGAGCCATCTCTGCGGCCAGCGCCATGTTGCAATCATTGTCGAGGATAACAGGCTTGCCGGTCATGCTTTCCAGCCGCTGCGCCAGCGCGACCGAGGCAAGGTTGACATAGCCACCCGACAGGACCGTGCCGCGCCGCGCGTCGACGCGGCCGGGAACACCGACGCCGATGGCCGCCACGTCGGGCGTATCGAGAAGGCGCACCATGTCGGCGATCCGGCCAAGCACCAGTTCCGGGTCGGGCGCGCTCTTCTCGCTGAGGCGTTTGAGGATTTCACCCGTGCGCGATATGCGGGCGGCACGCAAATTGGTGCCGCCGATATCGATCCCTATGGCCATCGATTTTTGTGGCATGATGTCCTGCACGTGCCGGTGATCCAACGGGATATCAGGCGGCGGCCTTCTGCCGATAGTGCCCGATCACCGCCTGGATTTCTCGCAGTCGCGGCACCGCGATGGTCTTAAGCCTTTCGCGCTGAATGTCACGGTCGAGCGAGATGCAGTCCTTCCAGAGCGAACGGCCGGCGATCACACCGGAGGCGCCATTTTGCATGGCGATCTCGACCTGGCCGAGGAAGGTAGCGTGGTTGACGCCTGCCGAAAGCACCGCCCACGGCACTTCGCCAGCCATTTTTGTGATGTTGGCACAGGCTTCCGGCGTTCCGGGGTAGGGAAGCTTCAGCACCTTTGCGCCGCATTCCAGCGAAATCCTTGTGCCTTCCTCGACCAGCCAAGGCGTCTTGGCCGCATAGTCTTCCGGACTTTCTCCGTCGAGCTGATAGGTCAGGAACTCGACGACGAGCAGCAGATCCTCTTTGCCGAAGTCGGTGATGCACTGGCGCAGGATGGCGATGTTGTGCTCGTTGGCCTGCGGCTTGTCGGCCCTGAGATAGACCATGATCTTGCCGCCCGTGCCGCCGAGTTCGCGCACGCGCCGCGCGTCGATGCCGGGAACCAGCCGCGACAGGCGGTAGCCTTCCGGCGAAACGTCGAAACCGGAGGCGTCGAGGCCGATGAGGAGTGCGGTATCCCGGTTCAGCACGCCCTCGTCGACCACCCTCGGCACCGCGCAGAGCGGGTCGAGCAGCACGCAGGACGCAGCGCTTGCTAGGTAGCGCGTGATGTCGGCCTTGGTGTCGCCGAGCATGTCGTTGGTGATCCTGGCCTGGTCCGCGGGGTCTGATGCCAGCAAGGTGCGCATGCCGCCGCGCTGGTCGCAAGCGATGGCCACCATGGCGCCGTCCCTGCCGCATATCTGCTGGTAGCCGCGCAGTTCCGCGGTGGTCATCTTCGTCATGGTTTTCTGTCCGATGTTGGCGCTCTCTCGCCGAGGCGCTGATCCCGTGGAAACAATGGTCAGTTTGCCTGCCTGCCGGCAGGAAGATTTTGCCGCCTGATGCATCGCCGGCTGCCAGCACAAGCAGCCTTGCCGGCGCGTGGCCTGGTATGGCCCTCAAGTTGCGAGTTCACCCGATTTGCGCGATAACTCCCATCGGCGTATACGTGTGTAACACGTTGCTGAAAGGAATTGCAAGCTGTCTGTTCCCTCCGTCCAGGACGCGACCGCATCGCGCACGATGCTGCACACGGTTGCAAAGCTGCACTATGTGGAGGAGATGTCGCAGGTCGACATAGCGCGGCAGCTCGGTGTCTCCACCGCGACGATTTCGCGCTTGCTGCAGCGGGCGCGGGCCGAGGGCATCGTGCGCATCGAGGTCATCGACCTGGCGACGCCGGAGGATATCACCAGGCAACTGGTCGACGGGCTGAAATTGCGGGATGCCGCGGTTGTCGAGACGCCGGCGGCGGGTGGGTTGACGGCGCTTTCCGCCCCGCTTGGCGCTTTGCTCAGGCAGGCGCAGCTGGTGGCCGGCTCCGTGGTCGCCATCGGCTGGGGGCGCGCCGTGCGCGAGGTCATCCGCGCCGGCCTGCCGCGCATGCCGGGCGTGCTGACAGTGGCCGCAACCGGCGGCATGCAGCAGCACGCGGCGCATTTCCAGGTCAATGAATTCGTGCGGCTTGCCGCGGAGGAGTTCGGTGGCACGCCGCGCTTCATCCATGCGCCCTATTTGCCGTCGAGCGAGCTGCGCGAGGTCTTCCTGCGCGACGCCGCCATCCGCGACGCCGTCGCCTTGTGGGAGAGAACCGATGTGGCGATCGTCGGCATCGGCCTGCCGCACGCCATAAACGCGCCCGAGGCGAGCGCAGCCACGCCGAGCGAGCAGGCGCTGGTTCACGCGGCCGGCGACGTGCTGCGTCATTACTTCGATGCGGAAGGCGCCCTGATCGCCTGGGAAGGGGAGAGCCGGATGATCGCCATGTCGCCGGCGCAGCTTCGCGCCGTGCCGCTGGTGATCGGCGTCGCCGCCTCGCCTGAGAAGGCGACGGCAATCATCGGCGCCGTTCGTTCCGGGCTCATCAACACGCTGGTGACGGATACCAAGACGGCGCAGGCCATCCTCGCGGTTCTTGCAACGCGATAGCGGCAGATATGCCGGACGGATGCCGCGCCGTGGCGCGGAGAGAAGCCGTTGCGAAATCGATTGTATCGCCGGGGAGTCGGGACGATAGTTCGCCTGGGCTCCGAGGAGCAGTCGGATGGTGTCTGGAAAAGCCGGCGTTGCCGTCCCGGAAAAACCGGGTTGCAATTTATTTCTGCAAAGTGTTACAAAATACGGACCCGGCGTGCAGGCATGCCGGGCGCTGTGTTCCCTGACCTGGCGGAGGCGAGGAAAGCGAGCACGGCGATTGCGCCGGTCGGCTGGACCGGCTGACAGACTGGAGGGCGCTTGGGAGGAGCTGCCCGCGAAAGGCAAACAGGCGTTCCCGGCCGTCGGCATCCTGCCCCCGCGCGGATGACGGCCATTCCAATGTCACCGCAAACGGCAGAATTGCCAACAATGAGGAGGATGTCATGAAGAAGATCGTTGCCGCGCTCGCGGCGCTTGCCGTCAGCGCGACGGTGCTGATGGCGCCCGCGCAGGCACAGGACAAGAAATACACCATTGCGCTCATTCCGGGCCTCACCACCGATGGCTTCTACATCACCATGCGCAAAGGTGCTCAGGCGGCTGCCGATGCGCTCGGCGTGAACCTGGTCTTCCAGGGTGCTCCGGACTTCAATCCGGTCACCCAGGTGCCAGTGCTCGACGCGGTCATCGCCAAGAAGCCGGATGCTATCCTGATCGCGCCCACCGACAAGGTCCAGCTGGTGGAACCGCTGCGCAAGGCCAATGATGCCGGCATCCCGGTCATAACCGTCGATACTTTCATCGGCAGCAGCGCCTACCAGACGGGTGCCGGCGACGCCGATTTCCCGCTGGCCTACATTGCCTCGGACAATGTGCTGGGCGGCGAGATCGCGGCTAGGGCGCTGGCCACGTCCATCGGCGACAAGGGCAAGGTCTATGTGTCGAACGTCAAGCCCGGCATTTCGACCACCGATCAGCGCGAAGAAGGCTTCAAGAAGGAGATGGCCAAGCATACCGGCATCACCGTTCTGGAAACCCAGTTCAATGACGACGACGCCAACAAGGCGGCCTCGCAGCTGCAGGCTGTCTTCGCGCGCAATCCCGATCTCGTCGGCGTGTTCGGCGCCAACCTGTTCTCGGCGCTCGGCGCCGCCAACGGCGTCAAGCAGGCGGGGCAGACGGGGACCGTCAAGGTGGTTGCCTTCGATGCACCGACCAGCATCGTCGACAACATCAATACCGGCCTCGTGGACGTGGCAATCGCCCAGCATCCGGCCGAGATCGGCTATTACGGCGTGGTTTCGGCCTACGCCCACCTGACCGGCCATTCGATCCCGGTCACGATCGGCACCGGCTTCACGATCATGGACAAGTCGAACATCGCGGACCCGAACATCTCGAAGTATCTCTACTCCGAGTAAGCCCAGACGAGCTTGGCTCCCTCCCGGTTTTGCCGGGGGGAGTTCGCGCCGGGTCCCGCAAAAGGCGGGGCCTGTTTGAAGGCAGCCGCGCCGCGGAGTATTCATGACCTCGACATCACCAGCCCAGCCTGCCGAGAAGCATGTCGCCCCCCAGGCCGATCATGGCGATCCGGCCAGGAGCCTGATCGGACGCATCGCCGAAGGGCGCGCCTGGCTGTTCCTTGCCGGCCTGATCATCTGTTTCGAGATATGGTCGAGATACGCCTTCGGCGCGACGTTCGTGCTCAACCCGTTCAACCTGCAATCCATTGCGATCTTCGCGATAGCGCCGCTGCTGCTGGCGACCGGCCAGACCTTCGTCATCATTTCAGGCGGCATCGACCTGTCGCTCGGCTTCATCATGGGCCTTGCCGCAGTCGTTGCAGCGCATGCCACCAATATGGCGGGCGCCGCCATTCCCTTGCCGCTGGCCATGCTCGCGGGCATCCTCGCCGCCGTGATCGTTGCCGGTGTGCCCGGCATCATCAATGGTCTGCTGATCTCACGCCTCAGGGTGCCGCCGTTCATCGGTACGCTCGGCATGTTCGGCGTCGCGCGCGGCGTTGCCTTCCTGCTTGCCGGCGGCACCACGGTGCCGGTGCAGAATTCTTGGTTCGCGCTGCTCGGCAACGGCAAGTTCTATGGCGTGCCCTATCTGGTCATGATCGCTGCCGTCTTCGTCATCGGCATGCACTACCTGCTCAGCCAGACGCGGTTCGGCCAGCACAATTATGCCATCGGCGCCAATGTGCAGGCGGCGCGGCGCGCCGGCATCGATATCAGGGGCCACATATTGCGGCTCTATGTGCTGTCGGCGATGTGCGCCGGCCTTGGCGGGGCGCTCTACGCAGCGCGCTTCACCGCCGGTGCGGCACAAGCCGGCGAGCCGCTGCTGCTCGACAGCGTCGCGGCGGTGGTGATCGGCGGCGCCAGCCTGTTCGGCGGCTCCGGCACGATCCTGGGCACGGTCGCCGGCGCGCTGGTGATCGCGGTCATCCAGTACGGGCTGGTCTTCGTCAATGTCGAGCCGTTCTGGCAATTCATCGCCGTCGGCGTCGTCATCATCATTTCCGTGCTCATAGACCAGGCGCAGCGCCGGTTCAGTGGAGGCCGCCAGGATGAATAGCACCGACCAGAACACTCCCTTGCTCGAAGTCCGCAACCTGTCCAAGCATTTTGGCGCCGTGCGTGCGCTCAGCGATTTCTCCATGGCCGTGCGGCCGGGCGAAGTGGTGGCGCTTGCCGGCGACAATGGCGCCGGCAAGACGACGCTGATCAAGGCGATCTCGGGCGTGTTCCAGCCGACGGGGGGCGAAATCCTGCTCGGTGGCCAGCCAGTGGCTTTCGCGACGCCGCAGGAGGCGCGCGAAAAAGGCATCGAGACGATCTACCAGGATCTGGCTCTGGCCGACAATCTGTCGATCGGCGCCAACATCTTCCTTGGCCGCGAACCGATGCGCAAGGCGTTCGGCTTCCTGCCGGTGCTCGATCGCAAGGCGATGGCAGAGGCCGCCAGGGAGACGATGAAGCGGCTCGATTTCCATGTCAGCCGGATGAACGCCCCGGTCAGCAATTTCTCCGGCGGCCAGCGCCAGGCCGTCGCCATCGGCCGCGCCGTCTACTGGGATGCGCAGATCCTGATCATGGACGAACCGACGGCGGCATTGGGCGTGCCGGAGCAGCGCAAGGTGATTTCGCTGATCCACCAGCTCAAGGCGCAAGGACGCGGCGTGATCTTCATCTCGCACAATTTGCAGGACATCTTCGCGGTTTCGGACCGCATCGTCGTGCTGCGGCGCGGCGTCCAGGCCGGCGAGCGCAAGATCTCCGAGACCAATCATGACGAAGTCGTCAGGCTGATGGTCGGGGGATAGGCGGGTTCTCTCGGTGTGATCTTGCTCGAAGACCGGATCATGGTCTGCTTCTGTCCAATCTGGGCGCGGCCGCCACCAGCGCCTTGCCGACGGCCGATTGCGGTGCGTCGATAACGGTTCGGGCATCGCCGCTCTCGGCAATCCGCCCGCCATCGAGAAGGATGACGCGGTGGGCGATCGCGCGCACCACGCCGAGATCATGCGAAATGAAGAGATAGGCGATCCGTTCCTGGTGCTGCAGGTCGAGCAGGAGATCGAGGATCTGGCCGCGCACCGAGACATCGAGCGCCGACACCGCTTCATCAAGCACGATCAGCGACGGCTTGGTGGCGATGGCGCGGGCAATCGCCACGCGTTGCCGCTGGCCGCCGGAGATTTCATGGATGGCGCGCGGTGCAAGACCGGCCGCAAGGCCGACCCGCTCCAGCAAGGCAGCGATGCGGCGCGGCCGCTCGGAGCGCGAGGCGACGCCATGAATGCGCAAAGGGTCGTCGAGGACGCGCGCCACGGTGGCGCGTGGGTTGAAGGCGGCGAGCGGATCTTGGAACACCATTTGCAGGCGGGCGCGGCGCACACGCAAGGGCGCGCCGCGCAGCGCCAAGAAATCATCGCCTTCGAATTCGATGCCTCCGCCATCCGGCTCGATCAAGCGCAACACCAGTCGCGCGATCGTCGATTTGCCGCTTCCGGACGGCCCGGCCAGCGCCAGCGTTTCGCCGGGCTCGACATGAAAGGAGACATCGTCCACCGCAGCGAGGGTCTTGCCGGCGCGACCATAGCGTTTGGTGAGATTAGACACCGTCAGCAGGCTCATCCATTCAGCCCGCTTCGGTTCAGCAAGGGTTGGGCGTCGAGGCCGATATGGGCGTCGAGCAGCGCGCGCGTGTAGGCTTGGGCGGGTGCGTCGATCATCTGCGCCGTCTTGCCAAGCTCCACCAACTGGCCATGTCGGAAGACCGCGATGCGTTCGGCAAGTTCGGCGGCGAGCGCGATGTCATGGCTGATGAACAGCAGCGTCATGCCGTCCTCTGCCACCAGCCGTCGGATCAGCGCGACGATCTCGGCCTGCACGATGGTGTCGAGCGCGCTGGTTGCCTCGTCGGCGATCAGCAGTTTCGGCCCGGCGACAATCGCGGCGGCAATCGCCACACGCTGCTTCTGGCCGCCGGAAAGCTGGTGCGGGAAGGCGCGCAGGGCGGAGTCAGGGTCGGGCAAGCGGACGCGTTCGAGGAGGGTTCTGGCCTTGGCGTATGCCTGCTGCCATGTGAGGCCGAGATGGGTGCGGGCGACTTCGGCGATCTGCTTGCCGATGGTCATCACGGGATCGAGGCTTGCGGAGGGATCCTGAAAGACGAAGCCGATGTCGCGGCCGAGGAGGGGTGTCAGGTTTTGTCCGGAGTGAGACTTTGGCGTTCTGCGTTCTACGGCATCCAACGTTGGTAGAGAGAACCACTCGATGCTGCCTTCAATTTTCGAAGACAGTGGCAACAACCCCGCGATCGCCAGCGCCAGGGTGCTCTTGCCCGAACCGCTTTCACCGATGATCGCAAGCCGTTCGCCTGCGTGGAGATCGATAGTGATGTTCTTCAGCGCCGTCACCTCGATGCCATCGCCGCGGTAGGTCACCGAGAGATCGCGGATCGACGCCAGCGCGGTCACGACAGGCCCCTGCGCACGGCCGTCGTCTCGACGATGCCTTCGCCGGCGAGATAGACGCTCAATACCGTCAACACCAGCGCAATGCCCGGGACGATCGACAGGAACGGCGCGGTGCGCAGGACAGTGCGGCCTTCCGCGATCATGCCGCCCCAGGTGACCCGGTTGGGATCGCCGAGGCCAAGGAAGGACAGGGCCGCTTCGGTGAGGATCGCGGCGGCGACGATCACCGATGACATCGCCAGCACCGGCGGCAAGGCGTTGGGCAGCACTTCGCGAAAGGCGATCTCCAGTGGATGCATGCCGATGACGCGGGCACCGGCGACATAGTCGCGCTCGCGGATCGACAGCACTTCCGCGCGGGCAATGCGCGCCGGTCCAGTCCAGGTGCCGAGCGCTATGGCCACGACGACGACGCCGAGCGAGGGGCCAACCACGCTGACGAAGGCTAGCGCCAGCAGGAAACCAGGCACGGTCTGGAACGCGTCGGAAATGCGCATCAGCACTTCGTCAACGAGGCCGCCGGCAAAGCCGGCCAGCGTGCCGACGACCGCGCCGACGACAAGGGCCGCGGCGGCTGCAGCGAGGCCGACAGCCAGCGAGGTGCGGGCGCCGTGGAACAGTTCGGCCAGCACGTCACGGCCGAGCCGATCGGTGCCGAGCGGCAGCGACCAATCCTGGAATGGCGGCAGCAGCGCGGGGCCGGCAATGGCTTGCGGATCCCCGGGAAACAGTAGCGAGGCCGACAGCGCCATGGCGAACAGCACCGCCAGAAGGATAGTGCCGACAACCGCCTCGGGCGTGCGCAGGAAGCGGCGCAGACGGCTCATGCGCCGGCCTCGCTGGCGCCGACGCGCGGATCGAGGAAGGCATAGGCGATGTCGACGAGCAGGTTGATCACGATGACCAGCACGGCGCTGACGAGGATGATGCCGAGCAGCAGGGGCGTGTCGCGCGCGGCCACCGCCTCCTGCGCCAGCCGGCCGAGGCCGGGCACGGCAAAGACGCTCTCGATGACGACACTGCCACCGAGCATCTGCGCCGACTGCAGGCCAAGCATGGTGACCAGCGGCAGCAGCGCGTTGCGGGCAATGTGGGCGAGCACGATGCGGTGGCGCGAAAGCCCCCTGGCGCGGGCGGCCAGCACAAAATCCTGCCGCCAGACCTCGGCCATGCCGGCACGCATCATGCGCAGATAGAGCGCGAGATAGATGAAGCCGAGCGCGGAAACCGGCAGGACGAGATGGATGGCGATGTCGGCGGCGCGGTCGAGGCCGATCTTGTCCGAGGCCAGGGTTTCGATACCGCCGATCGGTAGCCAGCGCAGGTCGACGGCGAAGGTTACGATCAGCACCAGGCCGAGCCAGAAGCCGGGCACTGCGTAGAGCGCCAGCGAGGCGACAGAGAGAAAACGGTCGCGGAAGCTGCCGGGCCTTGCGCCGGCATAGATGCCGAGCGCCGAGCCGAGGCCGAAGGAGAGCGCGGTGGCGCTGACCATCAGGACGAGCGTGGTCGGCAAGCGTTCCAAGATGACATCGCGGATCGGCCGGGAGAAAGTGACGGACTGGCCGAGGTCGAGATGCAGCAATGCCCAGAGGTAGTTGGCGAGCCGCGTCAACTCCGACTGGTCAAGGCCCCAGCGATGGCGCAAGAGCTCGATCATGCCGGCGTCGCCGCCGGTCGAGACGATATAGGCGTCGACCGCGTCGCCGGGCGCGGCTTCAAGGAGAAGGAAGGTGCCGATGACGACGATAAGCAGAACGAAGATGCTGCCGATGAGGCGACGACGCAGGAGGACGAGGGCGCGAGTCATAATGATGGGACGCCGCTTGTAAACTTCTGAGGCCGTGCTCCACGGCGCCCCCCTCTGTCCTGCCGGACATCTCCCCCACTTGGGGGGAGATCAGTTGTCATCGCGGCTTTCGCCAATCGCCAACGTTGCAGGGAAGTGCGAGGCGCGGAAACCGCCAATCCCCCCCCTTGTGGGGGAGATGTCCGGCAGGACAGAGGGGGGTGCGAAGGAACTCTCATTCTCCGAATCTGAGCACCCCAAACTTCGATCCGCAAGTGCGGGATCAGCCCGCCAAATAGGTGTCCGCCCAGTTCGACACCGCCCAGCGCGGGTTGTTGGCGATGTTGCCCACCTTGTCACTGGCGACGCTGATAAAACTCCATTCGGCGACGTTGATCAGCGGCAGGTCGGCCGTGACTTGCCTCTGGAACTCCTTGTAGAGGTCGGTACGCGCCGTGGTGTCGAGCGTTTCCGATGCCTTGGTGATCAGCGCGTCGAGCGCAGGGTTTTTGTAGCCGCCCTGGTTGGAGAACGGCACGCCATCCGGAATGCCGCTCTGCACCAGGATGGTAGTCGAGATCGCCGGGTCGCCGCGGAAGACCGGCGGGCCGACCGCGAGGTCGAAGGCGTGGTCGGTGTAGACTGCCTTGATGTGGGCGGCCGAGTCGTTGTTGACCAGTTGCGCGTCGATGCCGATAGCCGCGAGCGCTTGGCGCAGATAGTCGCCGAACTGTTTGGTCTCGTTGAAATAGGGGGCCGGCAAGAGCTTGAGCGAGAAGCGGTTGCCGTCGGCGCCTTTCTTGTAGCCTGCCTCGTCGAGCAGGGCGTTGGCCTTGGCGACATCGAAGGCATAGGTCGGCACGTCGGCGGTGTAGAATTGCGGATCGTTCTTCGGCACCGGGCCGGTGGCGGTGGCGGCATAGCCGAGGAACACAGTCTTTACGACGAAATCCTTGTCGATGGCGTGCGCGATCGCCTGGCGCACCTTCACGTCGGCCAGTTCCTTGCGGCGATGGTTGATCTCGACGACGAGCTGGTAGGTCAGGCCCTCATAGCCCTTGGTGATGACCTTCAGGCCGGGAACCTTGGAGATGCGGTCGAGGTCGGCCAACGGCACGGCCGAGAAAGCCGCGAGCTGGATTTCCTGCGCTTCCAGCGCCGCAGCGGCGGAGGTGCGGTCGGGCAGGACCTGATAGATGATCTCGTCGAGATAGGGCTCGTCCTTGCCCCAATAGTCCGTGTTCTTCGTCAGCCGGTAATACTGGCCGGCCTTGTACTCGCCGAACTTGAACGGACCGGTGCCGATCGGCGCGTTGTTGGCCGGGTTGTCCTCGATCTTGCCGACCTCATAGACGTGCTTCGGCACAACGCTCGACAGCGCCGGCAAGGCGTTGCGGACCAGCTGGAACGGTGTCGGCTTGGCGAATTTGAACACGGCGGTCAGATCGTCTGGTGTGTCGACCGCGCTGAGGTCCTTGAACACGGTGCGGCCGAGATTCTGCAGCGGCTTCCAGATCTGCAGCGCCGAGAAGGCGACGTCGGCCGAGGTGAATGGCTTGCCGTCATGCCATTTGACTCCTTCGCGCAGCTTGAATGTCGCCGACAGTCCGTCGGCGGCCCCTTCCCAGCTCACCGCCAGCCGTGGCGCAAGCCCGTCCTTGCCGTCGAAGGAGGCTTCCGCCAGCGTCTCGACGATCTTGCTGGAGATGAAGAAAATGCCGTTCGAGGCGACGATCGCCGGGTTGAGATTGCGCGGCTCGGAGTCGGCGGCAAGCACGAGCCGGCCACCCTTCTTCGGCGTCTGTGCCCAACCCAGCACCGGCATGGCCGTGGAGGCCAGCAGCATCGCCGAGCCGGTAAGGATGGTGCGTCTGGAAATGGTGAAACCTGACATGATCGAACTCCGTCCTCTCCGCGCGACCCGACCCGGGCGCGACACCCCTAGAACGCCGGCGTGCATCGGCATCCTTGCGGCGGGGATTATGAGCCTTGCGAAGGGTTTCGCCAGAGACGGAATTGGCGCATCCTGCTTGGCTTTGAAATTTTCGTCCGCTGGACCAGTTTGGCATAAGTTCATTCAATTCCTTTGTCTGGTAGGACCAGATATCCGGATAGCTGGACCGAATACCGGCTTGATGCCGCATGGACGGGCATTCATAACGTTTCTGGCTGGACCAGAGTGAGCAAAATAGTGCAGATTTGATCGCGAGCCAGCGGATCGCTGCTAAACAGCGACGATCCCGGCAATTCAGGGAGAGAGTGATGAACATTGCGCCGGGCAAGGGTGCCGTCAGCAATATCCCGTTCGACCAGGCACGGGTCGACCGGCTGATGGAGGAGGCCGGCATCGACGTGCTGCTCGCGACCTCCAAGCACAACACGCAGTACCTGCTGGGCGGCTACAAGTTCATCTTCTTTGCCGCCATGGATGCGATCGGCCACAGCCGTTACCTGCCGATCGTCGTCTACGAAAAGGGCGGGCCGGATCATGCGGCCTATATCGGCAACCGCATGGAGGGCGGCGAGCACCAGAACCATCCGTTCTGGACGCCGACGCTGCATGCCGCCTGCTGGGGCACGCTCGACGCCGCGAACCTTGCCGTCGAGCATGTCAGGAAGATCGGCAAGGAGGGCGCGCGCATCGGGATCGAACCCGGCTTCCTGCCGTCGGACGCCTATGCGCTGATCCGCAAGGCATTGCCCGACGCGAAATTGATCGACGCGACCGAGATGCTGGAGCGCATGCGTGCCATCAAGACCGATGCCGAGCTCGAAAAGCTGCGCACCGCCTCCGAGTTGATCACCGATTCCATGCTGGCGACCATTGCCTGGGCGCATGAAGGCACGACCAAGGCCGAGATGATCGAGCAGGTCAGGCGCGAGGAGACCAATCGCGGCGCGCATTTCGAATATTGCCTGCTGACGCTTGGCTCCAGCCACAACCGCGCCGCCTCGCCACAGGCGTGGAAGAAGGGCGAGGTGCTGTCGATCGATTCCGGCGGCAATTATCACGGCTATATCGGCGACCTCTGCCGGATGGGCATTCTGGGCGAACCCGATGCCGAGTTGGAGGATCTGCTGGCTGAGGTCGAGACGGTGCAGCAGGCGGCGTTTTCGAAGGTCAGGGCAGGTGTGCTTGGCGGCGACATGATTGCTTACGCCGAGGGCGTGCTGAAGAAATCCAAGGTCGCGCCCTATACGGATTTCTTCGCCCACGGCATGGGCCTGATCACCCATGAGGCGCCGTTCCTGATGACCAACCATCCGGTGACCTATGAAGGCACCTATGCGGCCAAACCGCTTGAGAAAAACATGGTGCTGTCGGTGGAGACCACCATGCTTCACCCGACGCGCGGCTTCATCAAGCTGGAGGACACGCTGGCGGTGACCGAGGCGGGATATGTGATGTTTGGCGATCGCGGGCGGGGTTGGAATCGGGGTGGGATTTCATGATGCCCAAGGCTGGCGCTGCCCCTCATCCGCCTGCCGGCACCTTCTCCCCGTAGAACGGGGAGAAGAAGGCAGCTTCGGCGATTGGCGAAAGCGGCGATGACAGCATATTTCTCCGTCACTATACGGGGAGAAATGTCCGGCAGGACAATGAGGGGCGGCGCGACCCTCGAAGGGTTCACTCCCCCGCCGGCACCAGCCTGAAATCCGGAAGCTCCCTTAGCACCAGCTCCGGCCCGGCCGGCGAATAGACCACAAACAGCTGCATCGGCCCGTCACCAGTGTTGAGCGTCGAGTGGAACCGGCTTTCCGGCACATAGATTGTGCAGCCGGGGCCAACCTTTTCGACCACCGGATTGCCCTTCTCGTCCTCGACCATCTGTTCGCCGTGGCCCGAAATGACGAAGATGATTTCCTCGGCGCCCGGATGGTTGTGGCGGGTATGGCCCTTGCCCGAGGGCAGGTCGACGACGCCGCCGGAAAAGCGGGTCGCGCCATTCACTTCGGGCGCAACGGTCAGGGACAATTTCCCCCAGTCGAAGCCGAAGGCGCTGACGTCCTTCGGATAGACAAACACCTTGCTCTTGTCGGTCATCTCCCATCATCCCTTCTTTTTCTTCGCGGGCGCTCTGTCGTCGCCCAGTGTGACGGCCTTGAAATCCGCCGTCTGCCTGGCGATCGCGGCTTCCGCCGGCAGCCGTTCCATCGAGCTCGCGCCATAGAAGCCGTGCAGGCCCTTGGCCTGGGAGAGGATGTAGCGCGCATCGTCCGGCATCGAAATCGGGCCGCCATGGCAAAGCAGGATGACATCCTTGCGCACCGAGCGCGCCGCCTCGGCAATGGCGTCGATGGCAACGACGCAGTCGTCGAGCGACCTGGCCGAGGTGGCGCCGATCGAGCCGCCGGTGGTCACGCCCATATGGGCGACGACGATGTCGGCTCCGGCCTTGGTCATGGCACGCGCTTCTTCGGGGTTGAAGACATAAGGCGTGGTCAAGAGGCCGAGCTCGTGCGCCTCGGCGATCATGTCGACCTCGAGGCCGAAGCCCATGCCGGTTTCCTCGAAACTCTGCCGCATGCTGCCGTCGAACAGGCCGATGGTCGGAAAATTCTGCACGCCGGAAAAGCCCATCGTCTTCAGTTCCGCCAAAAGCAGCGGCATGATGACGAAGGGATCGGTGCCGTTGACGCCGGCCAGCACCGGGGTCTTCTTGACCACCGGCAAGACCTCGTAGGCCATCTCCTTGACGATCTCGTTGGCGTTGCCATAGGCGAGCAGGCCGGCGGCTGAGCCGCGACCCGCCATGCGGTAGCGGCCGGAATTGTAGATGATGATCAGGTCGATGCCGCCGGCTTCCTCGGCCTTGGCCGACAGGCCGGTGCCGGCGCCGCCGCCGACGATCGGCACGCCCTTGTCGATCATTCCCCTGAACTTCTTCAATATGTCCTTGCGCGGTATGGCTGGCATGTCTGGGTCTCACTGTCTGGCAATGTCGAGGAAGGCGGCGGTTGCCGCTTGGGCGAATTTGGGGTCGTTGATGTGCAGCGGCAGGCGGGTGACGCGGCGCGTCGCATTCGGCCTGATGGTGCGCTCGATGGCGTCGAACAGGACGGCGTCGGCTTCCGGATCGAAGAAGGCGCCGCCTTCGATGTCGAGCGCGGAGACGCCTTTTTCCGGGATCAGAAAATGCACCGGACCTTCGCACTGGGCGAGCCTGGTGCCGATCCATTCGCCGATCGCGCGGCATTCCTGCGCGGTCGTGCGCATCAACGTGACGTTGGGGTTATGCTCGTAGAACAGCCGGTCGCGATGCTGTTCCGGGATGGTCGAAGGCGCCCAGAAGTTGATCATGTCGAGGGCGCCGACCGAGCCGACATAGGGCAGGCCGGTGCGGGCGATGGCACCGAAACGATCCTGCGTCGCAGGCAGAACGCCGCCGAACAGCAGGTCGCAGACCTCCGTCGTGGTGATGTCGATGACACCTGACAGCAGGCTGCTGTCGGCCAATTTCTCCATGCTGCGGCCTCCGGTGCCGGTGGCATGGAAGACCATGCAGTCGTAGACGTCGCGCAATCGATCGGCGATTGCGGTCACGCAAGGCGTGGTGACGCCGAACATGGTGAGGCCGATCGACGCCTTGCCGTCCGCTGCCGGCGCTGGATTGCCTGCCATGCCCGCTATCGCCTGGGCGGCGTTGTGCAGCACGACACGCGACAGCCGGTTGAGGCCGGCCATGTCGGTCACCGATGGCATCATGACGATGTCGGAGACGTCGACATAGGGAGCGGTGTCGCCGGAGGCAAGCGTCGAGACCATGATCTTAGGCAGGCCGAGCGGCAGCGCGCGCATGCCCGCGGTGACGATCGAGGTGCCGCCGCCGCCGCCGATGCCGATCACGCCGGCAATGTCATTTCGCGACTGGATGAATCGGGTGAAGGCGACGCCCATGGCGGCGACCGCCGCGCCACGGTCATTGCCGCCGAGCACGGCCGTGCTGCCGCCGGGATGATGCGCCGCGACATCGGTGGCACCGATGTCGACAGATATTGTTGCCTCTCGCGTTCCGACATCGACACGGCAGACTACTGCGCCGGTGGCAGCGATGGCATCGGCCAGGAAGCCGAGTTCCTCGCCTTTCGTGTCGGTCGTGCCCACCACATAGACGCGCTTCATCAAGGGTCCCCAATCCTGGCGGCTGCGATGCGTGTGTCTCATCGCCAGGGTCGCGCTGGGCTGCCATTGCAATTTTTTGAGACGCGCGTATCGTATTGGTATGGATGTCTCACGTCAACAACCCGCAACGAACGACGATACCGGTGAGAGAGCCGAGCGCGGACCTCGTGCGCGTACGAAACGGCTGATGCTGGAGACGGCGACAAGGCTGATGCAGGCGGGTGTCACCCCCTCGGTCAGCGAAGTGGCGGAGGCGGCGCAAGTGTCCCGCGCCACCGCCTATCGCTATTTTCCGAGTCAGGCAGCGTTGGTGCAGGCGGTCGTCGACGAGGGGCTCGGGCCGATCCTCACCTGGAAATCCACCGCCACCGATGCCGAGCGCCGCGTGGCCGAACTGTTCGATACGGCCATGCCGCGCATCGAGGCCTTCGAGGCCACATTCAAGGCAGCGTTGAAGTTGTCGCTTGATCAATGGGCGCGGCGCCAGGCGGGCACGCTGGGCGGCGAACCGGCCTTCACGCGCGGCCATCGGGTCGAATTGCTGAAGGAGGCGCTGGCGCCACTCAAGGGCCGCTTGTCGCCGCGCGACTTCAAGCGGCTGGCGCAGGCGCTGTCGCTGATCTTCGGTGTGGAGGTGCTGATCGTGCTCAAGGATATATGGGGGCTGGACAGCCGCCGGACGATGTCGGTCGCGCAATGGGCGGCGCGTGCGCTGGTGCGCGCGGCGATCGCGGAGTCGGCCGTCGATACGGCCCGGATCATGCAGGCAACGACACAGAAATAGCGCTTATCTGGTTCTACCAGATTTGGGTGTCGACTAGCGATAATAGTTCCAATGCAAAAGTCCGAACAAGGCCAAAGCGTATCAATGAGTAGGAAAATATAGAGAAAACAGGTGGATAAGTCCGGAATTCGCCGACTTTGTCCGACATCACTGCTCAAGAAAGGGCTTGACGGGCATTCACAATTGGTAATACCAGATTTGGAAAGAAAAGCGGATCGAAAGTGAGGGCTGCGATCCATTTCCGGACAGGGCGAGGAGGCTCCGAATTCGGAAAGCGCGACCACGGGAGGAACTACCAGGGCCGGCTCCGTCGCCGGCTCGCAAGACAGGGTAGAATGCGCACAAGGGAGGAAATCATTATGCGCAAGTTAGTGACCAGCATGCTTGCTGGTATCGGCTTAACGCTTGCCTGCGGAACGTCCGTCTACGCGCAGGAAAAGTCGCTCACCATCTTCTGGGCGGAGTGGGATCCGGCCAATTACCTGCAGGAACTCGGCAACGAGTACGAGAAGGAAACCGGCGTCAAGATCACGGTGGAAACCACGCCCTGGTCCGACTTCCAGACCAAGGCCTTCACCGAGTTCAACGCCCATGGCGACGCCTATGACCTTGTCGTCGGCGACTCTCAGTGGCTCGGGGCCGGCTCCACCGGCGGCCACTATGTCGACCTGACCGACTTCTTCAAGAAGCATGATCTCGGCAACGTCATGGCACCGGCGACGGTGAAATATTATGCCGAGTATCCCGGCAACAGCGGCAAATACTGGGCGATCCCGCTCGAGGGCGACGCCGTCGGCTGGTCCTATCGCAAGGACTGGTTCGAGGATCCCAAGGAAAAGGAAGCCTTCAAGGCCAAGTATGGCTACGACCTCGACGTGCCGAAGGATTTCAAGGCGCTGCGTGACATCGCGGAGTTCTTCCACCGGCCGGACCAGAAGAGATACGGCATCGCCATCTACACCGACAATTCCTATGACGCGATGGCGATGGGCTTCGAGAACGCGCTGTTCTCCTATGGCGGTGAATTGGGCGATTACACGACCTACAAGGTCGACGGCCATATCAACTCCGACAAGGCGGTTGCCGCGCTCGATGCCTACAAAGAACTCTACAAGTTCACACCTCCGGGCTGGGCTAAATCGTTCTTCGTCGAGGACAACCAGGCAATCACGGAAAACCTGGCCGCGATGAGCATGAACTTCTTCGCGTTCTTCCCCTCGCTGATCAACGAGGCCTCGAACCCGAATGCCAAGAACACCGGCTTCTTCGCTAACCCTCCCGGTCCAAATGGCGACCAGTTCGCCGCACTGGGCGGGCAAGGCATCTCCGTCATCTCGTATTCGAAGAAGCAGGACGAGGCGATGAAGTTCCTCGAATGGTTCATCAAGGACGAGACCCAGAAGAAGTGGGCGGCCCTCGGCGGCTACACCTGTAGCCAGGCAGTGCTCAAGTCGCCTGAGTTCCAGAACGCCACGCCCTACAACAAGGCCTTCTACGAGACCATGTTCAAGGTGAAGGACTTCTGGGCGGTGCCGGAATACGCCGAACTGCTGCAGCAGCTCAACCAGCGCATCTACCCCTACATGATCGGCGGCAGTGGCACCGCCAAGGAAACGCTGGACGCATTGGCTGGAGACTGGAACGCGACCTTCAAGAAATACGGCCGCGTGCAATAATCCTTCATGTCCCGCGGAGGGGGCGGTGTCGCCTCCTCCGTTTCTTTTTCTTGAACCGGGAGCAGGGTCTTGGCGACCACGATGATCACCACCCTCGACAGATCCTCGCGCGCCGCGGCGCGCGGCCTGAGCGATATCTCCATCCGCAATCTCTTCATCATTCCGACGGTTCTGTTCCTGATCGTCTTCAACATTTTTCCGCTGATTTACTCGCTCGGCTATTCCTTCACCGATTTTCGCGCGTCGACCAATGCGCCGGCGAATTTCGTCGGGCTGCAGAACTATCGCGACCTGCTCAACGATCCCTACGTCTGGTCGAACTTCGCCATCACGGCGAAATACGTGATTGTCTCGGTCGTCGGACAGTTGCTTGTCGGCTTCGGCGTGGCGATGCTGCTCAACCGGGATATCCCGCTCAAGGGTCTTATCACCACGCTGCTGCTGCTGCCGATGATGCTGTCGATGGCGGTCGTCGGGCTGTTCTGGAAACTGCTTTACGACCCATCATGGGGTGTCATCAATTATGCGCTCGGGCTCGGCAATTTCGAGTGGCTGGCCGATCCCAAGATGGCGCTCTACGCCGTTGCGTTGACCGACATCTGGATGTGGTCGCCCTTCGTCATGCTGCTGTCGCTGGCCGGCCTGTCAGCGGTGCCGAAGCATCTCTATGAGGCCGCCGCGATCGACCGCGCCGGGCCGTTCTACACCTTCTTCCGCATCACCCTGCCGCTGGTCGCGCCGATCCTGATGATCGCGGTCATTTTCCGCACCATGGAAGCGTTCAAGACCTTCGACCTCGCCTACATCCTGACCAGCCAGCCGACGGCCGAGCTGATCTCGATCCGGCTCTACAAGATGGCGTTCCAGGAATGGCAGACCGGGCGCTCCTGCGCGATGGCCTACATCGTGCTGATCATGGTGCTGGCGATCACCAACATCTACGTCAAATATCTCAACAAGGTGAAGGAGCGCTGAGATGGCGGCCGTCCGCACTTCTTCCGAAATCACCTTCAACCGCGTCGCCATCGTCGCCGTGCTGCTGGTGACCATCATCTTCCTGGCGCCGATCTACTGGATCGCCTCGACCGCGTTCAAGCCGCGCAATCTTGCCACCACCATTCCGCCGACCGTCGTCTTCCAGCCGGAGATATCGCCCTTCGTGAAGCTGTTCACCAAGCGCTCCCAATTGCGCAGTCCGCCTTCGCCGGAAGAGTACGCGGCCGCCCCATGGTGGGAGCGCGTCGTGTTCGACGGCGGTGAAAAGATCGTGCGCGACGGCAAGGGCCAGGTGCAGTGGTCGGGCTATCCGAGCCGCTTCCTGAACTCGCTGATCATCGCCATCACTTCGACGGTGCTGGCTGTCGGTATGGGCACGTTCACCGCCTATGGCTTCTCTCGCTTCAAGGTGAAAGGAGAGGCGGACCTGCTCTTCTTCATCCTGTCGACACGCATGCTGCCACCGGTGGTGGTGGCGATCCCGATGTTCCTGATGTACCGCGCGGTCGGCCTCAACGATTCCCATATCGGCCTGATCATCCTCTACACTGCCTTCAACCTGTCCTTCTCGGTGTGGCTGATGAAGGGTTTCATGGACGAAATCCCGAAGGAGTATGAGGAGGCGGCACTCGTCGACGGCTACACACGCATGGAAGCCTTCTTCAAGATCGTGCTGCCGGAGGCCGCCACCGGCATCGCCGCCACAGCCGTGTTCTGCTTCATCACCGCGTGGAACGAATATGCCTTCGCGCTGATCATGACCAACCGCCGCGCCCAGACGGCGCCGCCGTTCATTCCCAGCCAGGTCGGCTCCGGCCTGCCGGACTGGACGGTGATTGCCGCCGGAACCTTCCTGTTCCTGCTGCCGGTCGCCATCTTCACCTTCCTGCTTCGCAATCATCTGCTGCGCGGCATGTCCTTCGGAGCGATCCGCAAATGAGCTTTCGCGCCATCAATCAGAAATATCTGGAGCCCGGTAGCCAAGTGCTGATGGTGCTCGGCATCGTCGCACTCTGCCAGCCGTGGAACATGCTGCTGCACAGCTACGGCCTGACCATCATCCTGATCGGGCTGATCGGTTTCAACATCACCTCGAAGATAGCGCCAGAGGAAGAGGCCGGCACCGGCCATGGCGCGGATACGCGAAATCCGGGAGCACAGCATTGACCCAGATAGAGCTTCGCGGCGTCCAGAAATTCTTCGGTGCCGTCCAGGTCATCAAGGACCTCAACCTCAAGATCGCGGACAATGAGTTCATCGTGCTGCTTGGACAGTCCGGCTGCGGCAAAACGACGACGTTGCGCGCCATCGCCGGACTGGAAACCATCGGCGAGGGCGACATCCTCATCGACGGCAAGCCGGTCCAGCATTTGAAGGCGGCCGACCGCGATATCGCCATGGTCTTCCAGTCGTTTTCACTCTACCCTCATATGAGCGTCTACGAGAACATCGCCTTTCCCTTGCGCGCCACGCGCAAGAGCAAAACAGAGATCGACCAGGAAGTACGCTCGGTCGCCAAGACGCTGCAAATTTCAGACCTGTTGGCCAAAAAACCGTCGGCGCTTTCAGGCGGCGACATGCAGCGGGTGGCGATCGGCCGGGCGCTGGTGCGGCGGCCGAAGGCGATGCTGATGGATGAGCCGATCGGCGCGCTCGACGCCAAGCTGCGCGAAGAGATGCGGGCCGAGATCAAGCGGCTGCACATCAAGCAGGGCTCGACCACCATCTACGTCACGCACGACCAGATCGAGGCGATGAGCCTCGCCGACCGCATCGTCATCATGCATGAGGGCGTGTTGCAGCAGGTGGGAACGCCCGACGAGGTCTATTCGCAGCCGGCCAATCTGTTCGTGGCCCAGTTCGTCGGCAGCCCGGTGATGAATGTCGCCGACGCGGCCGTGACCGAGAAAGCCTCGGCCGCATCGGTGACCCTAGGCGACGCGGCCAGCGGCTTCGAGTTTCCGAACACGTTGCTGTCGAAGCTCAACGGTCATGCCGGCGACGCGTTGGCGCTCGGCATCCGGCCCGAAGGGGTGCTCATTCGCCGTGATGCGGCCGACGGCTTCATGGCGGTCGAGACGCAGATCGTCGAACCGCTCGGCTCCTTCGACATCGTCGACCTCAAGGTCGGCTCCAATATGCTGCGCGCCCGCACCAAGAGCGGCTTCATTTCAGGTCCCGGCGAAAAGGTCTTTGCCAGGATCGATCCGACGCAGGCGCATTTCTTCGACAAGGCAAGCGGCAAGTCGCTTGAGGTGAGGCTCTGATGGCCCATATCCAGCTCAAGAACATCTCCAAGACGTTCGGTAACCACACGGCCTTGACCGGGCTCGACCTCGACATCGCCGATGGCGAATTCTTCGTCCTGCTCGGCGAAACGGGCGCCGGCAAGACGACCACGCTGCGGCTGATCGCCGGGCTGGAGAAGCCGAGCGCGGGGCAGGTCTTCATCGATGGGGTCGACGTTGCCGACTGGGGCGCGGCCGAGCGCGACGTGGCGCTGGTGCTGCAGCAATATTCGCTCTACCCGCGCTACACGGTGCGCGAAAACCTCGAATTTCCGCTGAAGCCGAAGATCCGCAGGTTGCCTGACGCCGAGATCAAGGACCGCGTCGACCGCGCCGCCCGCACGCTACGGATTGAGCACCTGCTCGACCGCAAGACCGACCGGCTGTCCGGCGGCGAAATGCAGCGCGTCTCCATCGGCCGCGCCATCGTGCGCAAGCCGCGCGTGTTCCTGATGGACGAGCCGCTGTCGGCGCTCGACGCCAAATTGCGCGAGGCGCTGCGCACCGAGTTGAAGAACCTGCAGATACAGCTCGGCGCCACTTTCCTGTTCGTTACCCACGACCAGATCGAGGCGATGTCGATGGGTGACAAAGTCGGCGTGCTCAACCATGGCCGCATCATCCAGACCGGCACGCCTCACGAGATCTACAACAACCCGCGCGACACCTACGTGGCGAGCTTCGTCGGCTCGCCGCCGATGAACCTCATCGACGGCAGGCTGGTGAACGGCCGCGCGGTGATGGCGCCATTGAATTTTGAACTGCCGTTTGCAGGGGGAGCCAAGGCGAGTGGGGCGACCGAGGGTCGCCCGCTCGTCTTCGGCATCCGTCCGGAGGATGTGTATCTGGAAAGCGGCGCACCGGTCGAGGCGCGCGTCCACGACGTCGAGAACCATGGCGTGGAAAAGATCCTGACGCTGCGGGTCGGCGATACAACCCTGCGCGCCACGGTGCCGGCCAGGACCGATGTCGCGATCGAGCAACCGGTGCGCTTTGCCTGGAACCCCGACAAGGTGGTGCTGTTCGACAAGGGCAGTGGAGTCAGCTTGCGGCACGCGTCATAAGGCGCGGCTATTTCGGCAGGTAGGTCTCGTAAGGCGTGTCGTTGATCAACAGGATCACGCATTCCGTCTGCGAGAGGCAGGCGTCGTCATGCATCTCATCGGCCTTCTGGGTCCAGTAGGATCCAGGTGGCAGTTCGACCTTGCTCGCCTCGCCGCCTTGCATCTGCCAGTGCGCCCATAGACCCTGGATGACCACGGCGCGATAGTCGGCGGTGTGTGCGTGCACGGGGGCGCGCCAGTTGCCTGGGACTTTCAGCAAGGTTCCGGCGGGCCCCTTGGCCCTTTCGCCCCACAGTGGTCCCAGGCGCTGCGGCTGGTCAAGCGCCTCGGCGACGTAAGGGATCTTGCCTGCCGGCAGATAGCTGTCCTCGAGAGCAAAGGCGCGTCCTGGAATGACCGACAGGACACCAAGCGCGAGCAGTACGAAATGATTGGCCATGGGATTTCCTCCACGGGCCAGCCTATCCGCCGGAAGCCGGCCGGCAATGACGCCGCGTCCAAAAGACCTGGCAATTCCTCCAGCCGGGAGGGATTGGCGTGATTTGGCTGCCTGACGTCAGGACGGCTCTTCGCCGGCACCAATGTGGCGCAGATGGCTCGGCGCCACGCCCATCACCCGCTTGAAGGCGCGGCTGAAGGATGCTTCCGAATCATAGCCCAGTCTCGCCGCCGCCACCGACACCCTCATGCCATCCCGGGCCAACCATTGCCTGGCCTGGTGCATGCGCACGCGCAGCACATATTTGGCCGGCGTCTCTCCGACCACCGTGGCGAAGCGCTTGGCAAAGGCGGAGCGCGAGGCTCCCATCATCCGCGCCAGCGCCTCGACGCTCCAATCGCGATCCGGCTGCAGGTGGATGGTCGCCAGCACCTTGCCGATGTCGGGATTGCGGACGGCCGCGATCCAGCCGGTGGCATCGCCACAGCCGTTCTCGACCCAGGAGCGGATGATCGTGGCGGCGAGCACATCGGCAAGGCGGGCAAGGATTCCGCCGGAGCCGACCCGGTCCATCGTCACTTCGCCGGCCATCGCGTCGAGCAGATGCTGAATGCCCGGTGCGTTCGCCATCAGCTTATGCGCCTGCATCAGGTTGGGCATCATGTCGAGCAGCGGGTGCGAGCCGTCGAGATTGAAATGCATGCTGCCGCAAAACAGCAAGGTCTTGGGGCCGCCACACTCGTTGGAGACGTCGTAGATGTTTTCGCACACCGGTTCGATCGTGTAGCGGCCGATCGGCACCGGGGGCACGCCGGGCGCGCTGGCCAGGACATGCGCGTCGCCGCGCGGGATCAAAAGCGCGTCGCCCACGGATAGTTCGATCCACTCCTTGGCCGGTGAGAACAGCCAGCAGCCCTGCTGGCCGATGAAATGAAACCGAGCCGCCTTCTGTGCGGGAAAGGAAACGGCCCAGGGCTCGCCCAACACGCAGCGGCCGTAGTCGACGCCGTCGAGCCGTAATCCACGCAGCATGTCGGTCAGCGGATCACCGGAAGTCGGCTGCGCCATTTTGGACGAATTGTAATTCATTCCGGCGTTTCTAGCATGGAAACTCCAACTCGTCACTCCCATGTTGCGGTGCAGCCAAATGCTGCGCTGCAAACAAATCGAAGACCGGCCGCATAGCCAAGCCACGACGGCAAGCATGTAACGGGTGGAGCCAGAGCCCGGTTGTTTTCTATGTGGCGCCGCAAACAGATCGGAGACTGACCATGGCCGAACCCGCGACAGGCGCCATTGACGCCGCACTTCTCGACCCCGCCGAATCCGATGAACGAACCGAACCGGCGTGGGGTGCCGTGGTCTCGCTCGCCCTCGGCGTTTTCGGTCTGGTCACCGCCGAATTCCTGCCCGCCAGTCTGCTGACGCCGATGGCGCGCGATCTCGGCGTAAGCGAAGGCGTTGCCGGGCAAGCGGTGACGGCGACCGCGATCGTGGGCGCCATCGCCGCTCCCACCATGGCCATCATCACAAGGCGCATGGACCGCAGGCTGGTGATGTGGATGCTGACGGCGTTCCTTATCCTGTCCAACCTTCTCGCCACCTTTGCCTCGTCGCTGCCCATGCTCCTGCTGGCCCGCGTCGTGCTCGGCGTGGCCCTTGGCGGCTTCTGGGCCATGTCGGCGGCCATGGCGTTGCGGCTGGTGCCGATGCGGCTGATGCCGCGGGCGATGTCGATCATCCTGACCGGCGTGTCGCTTGCCACCGTCACCGCGGCTCCGGTCGGCGCCTATGTCGGCGACATCTGGGGATGGCGCACGGCATTCATGATCGCGACCATCGTCGGGGCGCTGGCACTGCTGGTGCAACTGGCGACCATTCCGAAACTGCCGCCGGTGGGCGTCGCGAGCTTCCGCACCTTGCTCGAAGTGCTGGAGCGGCCGTCGATCAGGGTTGCCCTGCTGGTCGTGCTGCTGGTCGCGTCCGGGCACTTTGCCGGTTTCACCTATGTCCGTCCCTTCCTCGAGAAGGTGCCGGTGCTCAACATCGAGACGATCTCGCTGGTGCTGCTGGCCTACGGCATAGGCGGTTTCTTCGGCAACATCGCCGGCGGCATCCTCGCCGAACGCAACCTCAAGGCCGCCATCGCGCTGGCGCCTCTGCTGATTGCATTGGCGGCCGCCTCGATGCTGATCCTTGGCGCGTCGCCCGCGATCGCCGCCACTGCCGTCGCGGCCTGGGGCTTTGCCTTCGGCGCGGTGCCGGTCGGGCTGCAGAGCTGGCTGGTACGGGCAGCACCCGACCAGGCCGAGAGCGCCGGCGGTCTGATGGTTGCAACCTTCCAGGTGGCGATTGCGCTGGGCGCCGTCTTTGGCGGCCTGCTGGTCGACCATGCCGGCGTCGCCAGTGCCTTTGCCTATTGCGGCGTCGCCACGCTGCTGGCTGCCATCGTGGTGTTCCTGCGCGGCCCGAGGCAGGCCGAATAGTCTCTCCCAACAGCTACCATTGGCAACGGCCCGAGAACCACTACGGTTTTCGGGCCGTTGCCGTTGTGATGGCGGCGACGAAGCGGTTGAGACTGTCCTCGACATAGACGGCCACTTCGATGGTCGGATCAAAGCTCCACCATAGCAACGAACCTTGCCAGTGCGACGCCATCAGCAGGCCGACGTCTGGTGGCGGGTCGTCGATTTCAGCGAAGCAGGCCGCAAGAGCAGCGCACAGGAATGCCTTCCAGGTAGCGCCGCGCGCCCTGAGCACAGGATCGCGCAGATCCTCGCGCAAGACGAGCAGGCCCTCGGCATAGGACTCGATGCCGCCATAGCCCTGCGACAGCGCCACCAGCAATTCGATGGCACCGGCCGGGGTTCTAGCAACGCCGGTGGCCAGCGTTCTGGTCTTGTCGTCGAGATCATCCCAGGCATGCAGCAAGGTGCGCTGCTTCAACCGCGCCTTGTTCTTGAAGCGCTGCACCAGGGTTGCGCCGGACAGGCCGCAGGCTTTTGCCAGACGCTCGAAGGTAAGCGCCTCCGGCCCGTGCTCGTGGATCAATCGCAAGGCTGCTTCCAGCACCTGTTCGTCGGATCGGGTTTTGGGGCGGGTCATCTTGACATTCCAATATAACCGAATGATCATTTATATATGTTGCGAGCGGCGTTTGCCAGCTCGGATTTGATCGATGGTGCTGTTTTGGGAGAGTTCAATGACGTTGCAAGGGAAAGTTGCCCTGGTTGCCGGCGGCACACGGGGCGCCGGGCGCGGCATAGCGGTCGAACTCGGCGCCGCCGGCGCCACCGTCTATGTCACGGGCGGAGCACGCGCGGCCAGCAATCCGAGTATGCCCGGCCAGAGACCATCGAGGAGACGGCTGAACTGGTCACCGTGAACGGCGGCACGGGCATCGCCGCGAAGGTCGATCATCTCATCGCCGATGAAGTACGCAGGTTGGTCGAGCGCATCCGTGACGAGCAGGGTCGCCTCGACATACTGGTCAACGATATCTGGGGCGGCGAAAAGCTGTTCGAATGGGACAAGCCGGTCTGGGAGCATAATCTGGAGAACGGCCTGCGCATGCTGCGCCTGGCCATCGACACGCATCTGATCACCGCGCACCATGCCTTGCCGTTGATGATCGAGCGGCCGGGCGGGCTGCTTGTCGAGATCACCGACGGCACCGCCGAATACAATGCCCGGCATTATCGCCTGTCGCCTTTCTACGACCTTGCCAAGGTGGCGGTGAACCGCATGGCCTGGGCTCACGCCAAGGACCTTGCAAAACACGGCGCCACGTCGGTGTCGCTGACGCCGGGCTGGATGCGTTCGGAAATGATGCTGGAGATCTATGGCGTCGCCGAAGAAAACTGGCGCGACGCCACGGCGAAAGTGCCCCATTTCGTCATCTCCGAAACGCCGCGCTTCGTCGGCCGCGCCGTTGCCGCTTTGGCCACGGATTCGGATCGCTCGCGCTGGAACGGCCAGTCGCTGTCCAGCGGCGGGCTGGCGCAGGTCTATGGTTTCACCGATTTGGACGGCTCGCGACCCGATGCCTGGCGCTATGTTCCGGAGGTTCAGGATGCCGGCAAACCAGCCGATGCAACAGGCTACCGGTAGAGCTGAACTGCTTCAGGCCGAGCGCCCATCGAAGTCGAAGATCGACAAGGTGGACGGGTCGAGACCGGTCAAGCAGTTGATGTTGACGTAGGCGCTGCGTTCGCCGCTTTCGCTGGTGTCTTCGGCAAAGGGATGGATGCCGCAGGTTCGGCAGAAGCGGTGTGCTATTTTCGCTTCGCCGAATGTGTAGCGGCCAAGGTCATCGCCCCAGGCGACGAGTGTGAGCTTGTCATGTGGCACGGCCCACAGCAGCGCACCCTTGCGGGCGCAGATCGAGCAATTGCAGCGAACGACGCCCTCGAGCTCGCCCTCGATTTCGAACGCAACCTTGCCGCAATGGCAGCTGCCCTTGTACAGCATCAGTATCTTCCTGTCGCTGGCCGGTGCAAAGGCACGCTGGCCGGGTTATTCCTTCGGCAGACCTGGCGGCTGCTTGCCCGAAGGACGTTCTATCCTGGCGGAGTCCGACATCGACATGCAATCAATCCGCGACCGTCTCGAAAACATCCTGTCACGTCTTGCCAATCGTGCAGCCGACGAGAAGGTCTACACGAAGCTTTATGCCGAAGCCGCACGGGCCGCGGCTGACGCCAGCGATGCCCGCAAACGAGCCGGCGTGACGCTTGGGCCGCTCGACGGCACCATTGTCTCGATCAAGGATCTGTTCGATGTCGCCGGCGAAGCGACCACGGCGGGCTCGCTGATGCGCAAGACCGCCGCGCCGGCTCAGCGCGATGCGGCCATCGTCGGCCGGCTTCGGCAAGCCGGTGCGGTCATCATCGGCAAGACCAACATGACCGAATTCGCCTTCACCGCGATCGGCGACAACATGCATTACGGAACGCCCGGCAATCCCGTCGACCCAGGGCGCATTCCAGGCGGTTCGTCCTCGGGCGCCGGCGTGTCTGTCGGCGAGGGGACGAGCGACATCTCGATCGGGTCCGACACCGGTGGTTCGATCCGCATTCCGGCGGCGCTCAATGGTGTCGTCGGCTTCAAGCCGACAGCACGGCGCGTGCCGCTGACCGGCGCCTTTCCGCTTTCGGGCACGTTGGACTCTATCGGGCCGCTCGCCCGAACCGTCTCGCAATGCGCAGCCGCCGACGCGGTGATGGCCGGCGAGGCGTCGAACGAATTGGCCGCCATTCCACTCGCCGGGCTTCGCATTGGCATTCCGCGCGGCGTTCTTTTCGGCGACATAGAAGGCGGGGTTGCCGCGGCCTTCGAGCATTGTCTTGGCAGGATCGAACAGGCCGGCGCGCACATTGCGGATCTATCGATCGACGACATGATCGCGGAGTTTCGTGCGGCCACCAAGCGCGGTTCGATCGCCGCCATGGAAGGCGCCGAGGTGCATGCCGACTGGCTGGCGGCAGGCGCGCCGGCGCCGGTCGACCCGCATGTGAGTGGACCCTTGTCGCGGGCGGCGCTGCTGCCGGCGCCCGTCTATATCAGGGCGCTGCGCCGGCGCGCCGCACTGGTCGCTGCCATGGACGAGCGGCTGGCGTCGGTCGATCTCCTGGCTCTGCCGGCCATACCGGTGACCGCCCCGACCATCGCCTCCATGGCCGAGGACGCCGAGCTGCGCGACCGCACCGAAGGACTGCTGCTGCGCAACACGCAGGTCGCCAACCAGTTCGACCTCTGCGCGATCTCGCTGCCAATGCCGGGCACGGCGCTGCCGGCTGGCCTGATGCTGGTCGCGCGCAACGGCCACGACCATCGTCTGCTGCGGATAGCGGCTGAAGTGGAGAGGCTGCTGTGACGAGCAGCGTGCCCACGGCAATCAGTGCGCCGCGCAGCGCCTGCGCTCGGCTTTGCCAGAGGCGCGTTCGATACGCGTAACGACCAGCATGGGCGGCTCGTTCGGCTCACCGCGATGCTGGATCGATCCTCTGACGACGAGCTGTCCCGCGTGGAGTTTGTCGGAAGTGTCGGTTGCGGCCCTGTCTTGCAGCGCCAATTTGGTGGTGTTGAGCGCCACGCCTTTGATGACCTTGCCGGTGGCCAGATCCAGCGCGTTACCCGAGGGACAAGGGTCTCTGAAGCAGACGATTCCATTGCTGCAGTAGACATAGTCGCTGCCCTCTGCCGCAGCGAGTCCAGGCAAGGTCGCGGTCGAACACGCGGCGAGAACCAAGGATGCCAAGCGACGATACAACATGACTTTCAGCGTCACCAACAATTGAAGCGAAACCGCGGTATATTTCACGTGTCGGCCGGAAACCGCCGCCGGTAATGATCGACCACTTCGGGATTGCGCAGATTGACAGGCAGCTTGCCGGCCAGCACCAGCAGGGTCTCGCCGGCCGCGCCGACGCCCATGCGCATCATCGATTCCTCGGTAATCCCTGCCATATGCGGGGTGATGATGACATTGTCGAAGCCGAAATAGGGATGATTTGCCGGTAGCGGCTGTGTCGAGAAAACGTCGAGCGCGGCGCCGCCAATGCGGCGCTCCCGCAAGGCCTCGATCAGCGCGTCGTCGTCGACGACCGGCCCACGCGACACGTTGATCAGCAGTGCGTTGGGTTTCATGCGGGCGATGCGCTCGCGGCTGATCAGGCCGCGCGTCTCCGGCGTCAGCGGGCAGCAGAGCACGATGATGTCGCTCTGCTCGACCAGCGCGTCGATCGACAGGAAGCCGACTTTTTCCGGCGCCGGCTGCATGCTGCGCGTCGTTGCCACAACCTTGAGGTCGAAGCCGTGCGCGGCGATATGCCCGACGCCTTGCCCGACTGCGCCGAGGCCGACGATGCCGATGGTCTTGCCGGCGAGTTCGATGTTGGAGTTGGCATGCTCGCGGCCGGCAAGCCAGCCCTTGGCGCGCAGGTCGCGGTCGACCCTGCGGAATTGCCGCAGCAGCGCAAGCGCGGTGAACATGACGTGTTCGGCGACCGAGCGGGCATTGACCGCCGGCACGTTAGCCACCAGCACGCCGGCCGCCGCGGCTGCTTCCATCGGGATCATGTCGAGCCCCGCGCCATGGCGAATTGCGGCCCTCAGCTTCCAGGCGCCCTCGAACAGCGCCGGCGGCAGCGGCGCCCGCACGATGACGATGTCGGCATCCTTGGCCTCCCTGGCCAATGTGCCGGCGTCCAGCGCCGAAGCGATCACCAGCTGACCGGCGCCGGCGAGCTTGGCCGAGGCGCGCGGGTGCAGCGGATGGGTCGACAGGATCTTCGGCACGGTCTGGGTCACGGTCAGGCCTTTTCGAGCGCCGCGCCTGCCGGCGAAGCCGCCATGCCGCCCTCGATCAGGCCCTTCCAGTAGCTTTCGGCGCCTTGCAGATGGGCGCTCATCAGCGCCTGGGCGAGATTGCCGTCGCGGCGCAGCAGCGCCTCGTAGATCTGCACGTGCTCGGCATGCGAGCGCACGCTGCGTTCGGGATCGTTGAAGTAGATCGGCAGGCGCTGCTCGCCCATCAGATAGTAGACGCTGCAGATGTTGTGGAAGACGCTGTTCTTGGTGGCGCGCACGATTTCGAGGTGGAATTCGCGGTCCTCCTTGGCCAAGCCTTCGCCAGCGGCGATGCGCTCCTCGGAGGCCTTCAGGATTTCGCGCAGCCGTTCGAAATTTTCCTCGGTGGCGCGCGAGCAGGCAAGCTCCGCGGCCTTGATCTCATGGATCTTGCGCAACTCGACCGTTTCATAAATCTGCAGGGGATCGAGCGGCAGGCCGGCGCGTGCGAACAGCGCCAGCGCCTCCACGCTCGCCTGTTTGGTGTCGATGTAGATGCCTGATTTGGCGCGGCGCTCGACGATGCGCATGGCTTCGAGGATGGCAAGCGCTTCGCGGATCTGCCCGCGGCTGACGCCAAAATGCTCAGCCAACTCGCGTTCGGAAGGCGTGCGGCCGCTCTCCTTGTCCGAGTGGGAGAACAGATAGGCGGCGAGTTCCGCGAGAAGGTTGTTTTCTTTCATCGTCAATTGCGTTGCGCGTGCGCCTCCAGGAATCGCTCCGAAATGGTGAATCCCAATCCGGGCTTTTCCGGGATCGCTATCATACCGTCCTTCGCTTCGACAGTCTCATCGACCAGATCGTGGATCATCGGGTTGGCGCCGAGCGAATATTCGACCGTGAAACTCGAAGGCGATGCGGCACAGACATGCAGTCCGGCGAAGAAGCAGGGCGCGCCGGCCCATAGATGCGGCGCAAAGCGCAAATTGAAGGCGCTGGCGATGGTGCCGATCTTCATTGCCTCGCTGATGCCGCCGCAAAAGGCCGGATCCGGCTGGAAGATGTCGGCGGCCTTGAGCACGGCGAGGTCGCGAAAGGCATAGCGCGTCGCCTCGCTTTCGCCGGTGGCGATCGGAACGGCGCCGGCGGCGCGCACTTCGGCCATGCCCGGCTTGTCGTCGGCGATCACGGGCTCCTCGAACCAGGCGAGGTCGAGATCGCCGACGAGGTGGATGAAGCGCTTGGCTTCCGCCACGGTATAGGTTCCGTGGGCATCGACCATCAGATCGACATCGGGGCCGAGCGCCTGGCGTGCCGCGCGCACGCGAGCCGCGGAAATATGCGCGGCGCCATCCATGGCGCCCACCCGCATCTTCAGCGCCTTGAAGCCGCCCCTGGCGATATAAGATTTCAATTGCTCGCCGATGGCATCGGCCGACGCCCAGCCACCGGAGGCATAGGCCTGCATGCGATCGACCTTACGGCCACCGAGAAGCCGCCAGACCGGCTGGCCCAGCGACTTGCCCAGGATGTCCCAGAGCGCGATGTCGACGGCGCTGATGGCGGCGACGCTCATGCCGCGCCGCGCCAGCTGCGGCATGGCGTGGCCTGCGTGGGCGGCACTCTGGTGGCGCACGCCGTTGTAGAGCATTTCCCAGATGACGCCGATATCGGCCGGATCGCGGCCGATCAATTGCGGCCCGACTTCTTGGTTCAGCATATGGACGAGGGCGCCATAGCTGCCGGCACTGCCGGCCGCATTCTTGCCTTCGCCCCAGCCGACCAGCCCGTCATCGGTTTCGATGCGCAGGATGGCCGCGTCGAAGGTCGTCACCTGGCCGAAGTCGCTGCGATGCTGCTTCGCGGCTTCGATCGGGACGCGGACCCACCAGGCCTGGACTGTCTTGATGCGCATATTTTTCCCCAGCCCTGCCGCCGGCCAAGGCGGAAGGGCAAATTCCCAGAGGCGGTCGACTACTTGATCAGCGGCAACAGCGTTTCGGCGGTGATGCGCATCTGGTCGGTGTAGAATTTCTCGGTCAGTACGCTGGAGCCGTGATCCTGGATGAACTTCAGCTGCTCGGGCGAGATATCGACCGGGTGGCGCTCAACCATGTCGGGATAGGGTGCCGCCGGCGTGCGGTCGACCGGGGCGACGAACTCGTTGGTCAGCGCGCCGTCATAGCCGACTTCCTTCAAGGTCGCGACGATCCTGGGCCAGTCGATCTGGCCGAGGCCGGCGGCGAAGCGGTTGTTGTCGGCGACATGGAAGTCGAACAGGCGCTTTCCGACCTGCCGGATGGCGTCATGGACGTTAAATTCCTCCATGTGGAGGTGGTAGGCGTCGAGGCAGACGCCGCATTCGGGGCTCACCGCATCTGCCAGCGCCAGTGCCTGTGCGCCGCGGTTGAACAGATAGGTCTCGAAGCGGTTCAGCGGTTCGACGGCAATCTTGACGCCGACCTTCTTGGCGTGGGTGAAGCATTCGCGGGTCGCGTCGACGACCCACTTCCACTCCTCTTCCTCGGTGCCGTCCGGCACCACCTTGCCGACGGTTGCCGGAACCAGCGTGATGATCTCGCCGTCGAGTTCGCTGACCATCGTCAGCACGTCCTTGACGTATTGCACGGAGCGCTCGCGCTGGCCCTGGTTCCTGGCGGCGAGGTTGCGTTCGCCCAACATCAGGGTCACCGCGCCCCAGCAGCGGATGCCATGCTCCTTCAGCAGCGCCCGCGTCTCGTTGGTCTTGTACTGCGCGGGCTCGCCGGAAATCTCGATCGACTCATAGCCGAATTTCTTGATGCGCCTGAGCGTCGTCTCAAGGGGTTCCGCACGCATCCAGTTGTGCGTCGAAAGATGCATGGTCTGTCCTTCCCAGATTCGTCCGTATGGTTTGCCTGCGACATGCATCGCCGGAAGACGACGCAAGGGTTCCTCCCCAAGGCATCCCCAGCCTTTTCCCGCAAACTGGTTCGACCAATTGGGCCTGAAGCGAGGTCTACAGCAAATTCCCTGGAACGGCAAGAAGCGTGGAGACGCTACTTCCTGTGTGAATTATAACATTGATTGTATTGCGTTATGTGCCGATATTTTGGATATGCGGAGGGCTTCGCCGTGACATTGTCGGGCTTGACCAAAATCCCCCATTTGGTAATACCAGAATGGCCGTGCCTGTAAGGCGCCTGGTTCGAAAAGACCAAAATGGCTGGCCCTGCTTCCAATCGGCGCTATGCTTGGTCGCGACAAAATGAGGAGGATGCCGATGCCGACGACAATGAAGGGCCCTGGACTGTTTCTGGCGCAGTTCGCGGGCGACGCCGCGCCGTTCAATTCGCTGGCGTCGATCACCAAATGGGCCGCCGGTCTCGGCTACAAGGGCGTGCAGATCCCGACCTGGGACGCGCGCCTGTTCGACCTCAAGAAGGCGGCGTCTTCCAAGGCCTATTGCGATGAGGTGAAGGGCATCTGCACTGACGCCGGGGTCGAGATCACCGAACTGTCGACGCATCTGCAGGGGCAATTGGTAGCGGTGCATCCGGCCTATGACGCGCAGATGGATGGTTTCGCGCCGCCATCGGTGCACAACAACCCGAAGGCGCGGCAGGAATGGGCCGTCGAACAGATGAAGTTCGGTGCCAAGGCATCGCGCAATCTCGGGCTGAATGCCTCGGTGTCGTTCACCGGCTCGCTGGCTTTCCCTTACCTCTATCCCTTCCCGCAGCGGCCCGCAGGTCTGATCGAGGAAGCCTTCGG
Organism: Mesorhizobium sp. M8A.F.Ca.ET.207.01.1.1; assembly: GCF_004794715.1. Lineage (NCBI taxonomy): Bacteria > Pseudomonadati > Pseudomonadota > Alphaproteobacteria > Hyphomicrobiales > Phyllobacteriaceae > Mesorhizobium > Mesorhizobium sp. M8A.F.Ca.ET.207.01.1.1. The sequence goes on from NZ_SRUS01000002.1 coordinate 211,091, forward strand.
CGAACTCGGCAAACGCTGGAAGCCGATCCTCGACGCCTATGAGGACAATGGTGTCGATGTCGGCTACGAAATCCATCCTTCAGAGGACGTGTTCGATGGGGCCACCTTCGAGATGTTCCTCGACGCCGTCGGCGGCCACAAGCGCTGCAACATCAATTACGACCCATCGCACTTCCTGCTGCAGCAGCTCGACTATCTCGAATTCATCGACATCTATCACGAGCGTATCAAGGCGTTTCACGTCAAGGACGCCGAGTTCAACCCGACCGGCCGGCAGGGCGTGTACTCCGGTTACCAGAGTTGGACCAACCGTGCCGGCCGTTTCCGTTCGCTGGGCGACGGGCAAGTGGATTTCGGCGGCATCTTCTCCAAGCTGACGCAGTACAATTACGATTCCTGGGCGGTTCTGGAATGGGAATGCTGCCTGAAGCATCCTGAGGACGGTGCGGCCGAAGGGGCACCCTTTATCCAGCACCACATCATCCGGGTGACCGAGAAGGCATTCGACGATTTCGCCGCGGGCACCACGGACAAGAAGCTGCTGCGCGCCATGATGGGAATTTGACGCGGCTTTCGCTCCCTTTGGGGAGGGTATTTCATACGAGGGAGAAAAATATGGTTGGCGCATCGAAGTCGGAAACGGGAGGCGGCCCGATCCGCTACGGCATGGTCGGCGGCGGGCAAGGCGCCTTCATCGGCGCGGTGCACCGGATCGCGGCGCGACTGGACAATGATTTCCTGCTCGTCGCGGGCGCCCTGTCGTCCGATCCGGCACGCGCCAAGGCCTCGGCCGCTGAACTCGGGCTCGATCCCTCGCGCAGCTATGCGTCCTACGCGGAAATGGCCAAGGCCGAGGCGAAGCGCCCGGACGGCATCGAGGCGGTGGCCATCGTCACTCCCAACAACGTCCATGTGCCGGCGGCCAGGGCTTTCCTCGAAGCAGGCATTCACGTGATCTGCGACAAGCCGCTGGCAACCACGCTGGCCGAGGCGAAAAAGCTTGCGGCGATAGTCGAAAAGACCGGCAAGGTGTTCGTGCTCACCCACAATTACACCGCCTATCCGATGGTGCGGCAGGCGCGCGAAATGGTGGCCAAGGGCGTGCTTGGCGACATCCGCATCGTGCAGTCGGAATATCCGCAGGACTGGCTGACCGAGGACCTCGCCGCCACCGGCCAGAAGCAGGCGTCGTGGCGCGGCGATCCCAAGCAGGCGGGGGCCGGCGGCGCGCTCGGCGACATCGGCACGCATGCCTACAACCTCGCCCGCTTCGTCTCCGGGCTTGAGCTCGACTCCCTGTCGGCCGATCTCGATGCCTTCGTGCCGGGGAGGCTGCTCGACGACAACGTCAACGTCATGCTGCGTTTCAAACCGGCGGGAAAAACGCATCCGGCCAAGGGCATGATCTGGGCGAGCCAGGTGGCGCCCGGTCATGAGAACGGCTTGAAGCTGCGCATCTACGGTTCGAAGGGCGGGCTGGAGTGGGTGCAGGCCGATCCCAACTATCTCTGGTACACGCCGTTCGGCCAGCCGAAACAGTTGATCACCCGTAACGGCGCCGGCGCGTTGCCGGTGGCAGGCCGCGTCAGCCGCGTTCCGTCAGGCCACCCCGAGGGCTATCTCGAGGGCTTCGCCAACATCTACCAGGAGGCCGCACGCGCCATCCGCGCGGCGCGCCGCAAAGGTGGCAAGCCGGCAAAGGATGTCGTCTTCCCGACCATTCAGGACGGCGTCGAGGGCATGGCCTTCATCGAAGCCTGTGTGAAGTCGTCGAAGAAGAACGGGGCGTGGACGAAGCTGTAAGGGTGCCTGGCGAGCGCGGAATTCCCCCTCACCCGGATCGCCAACCGAATTGCGAAGGGCAATTCCGGGCAATCCGGCCTCTCCCCGAGGGGAGAGGAGGGTGCCGGTGCCGACGCTAATTTTCTCTTCTCCCTCCCGGGGGAGAAGGTGGCCGCGTAGCGGCCGGATGAGGGGGGCTTGGCGCGAAGTTGGGGGGAACAACCAGCCGGCCTTAAAATGGGGAGGGCGTCGATGAAAATCGGCATGTGCATGTTCTTGTGGACGACGGCGGTGTCGAAGAAGCACGAGCCATTGCTTCGCGACATCAAGGCAACCGGCTTTGACGGTGTCGAGATACCGATCTTCGTCGGTACGCCGGACAACTACAGGAAACTGGGCGAATTGCTCGACCGCATCGGGCTGGAGCGGACCGCTGTTTCAGCCATGGGCGATCCGGCGATGAACCTGATCTCGGCCGATGCGGCAACGCGCAAGGCTGGTGTGGATTACATGAAATGGGCCATCGATTGCGCCGATGCGCTTGGCGCCCGCACGCTGAGCGGACCGCTGCATTCGACGCTGGGCGCCTTTTCCGGAGCCGGGCCGACAGCCGCCGAGAAAAAACGCTCCGTCGCCTCGCAGCGCGCCATTGGTGACCATGCCGGCAAGCGCAACGTCACCATCGGGCTCGAGGCGCTGAACCGCTTCGAATGCTATCTTCTCAACACCATGGCCGACCTGTCGGAGCATGTCGACGTCATCGACCGGCCGCACATCAAGGCGATGTACGACACGTTCCACGCCAATATCGAGGAGGCCGACCCGATCGGCGCTTATACGAAGCACCGCAGGAATGTCGTGCATATCCACATATCGGAGAACGATCGCGGCGTGCCGGGGCGCGGCAACATTCCCTGGAAAGAGACTTTCGCGGCGATCCGCAAGAGCGGCTATGACGACTGGCTGACCATCGAGGCGTTCGGGCGCTCGCTGAAGGATCTGGCGGCGGCGACGAAAGTGTGGCGCGATTTTTCCGAGACGCCGGAAGCGGTCTATCGCGAGGGATACAAGCATATCAGGGACGGGTGGAAGAAGGCGGCTTAGGCTTAGGGCACGTCGATATTCGGGTGAGGCCGGTCTGCAAATGCAGGGTTCCTGCGCTTCCGGTGCTCACCTACCCAAAAAGTACGCTCCGCTCCGGTTCTCGTAACCCTGCATTTTCGACTCGGCCTGACCCGAATCTCAACATGCCCTGAGGCGAGATCGTTATCCCTGCTGGGCCTGGATCCTATTGTAGTCGTGGATCGTCCGGCTCAACCTGCGGCGCAGGAAGTTGGATATGTTGTCGAAGATGAAGACGACGAGCAGGATCAGCAGAACCATGTAGAAGACGTTGGCCCAGTTGGAGTTGGTGCGCATCGCTTCCCACAGTTTCAGGCCAATGCCGCCGGCGCCGACCGCGCCGATGATGGTGGCGCCCCTGGTGTTGGATTCCCACTGGTAGAGGGTCTGACTGATGAAGATCGGGATCACTTCGGGCATAACGCCGTAGCGCTGCACCAAAAGGCCGTTGGCGCCGGTCGAAAGCACCCCTTCACGTGGCTTGTCGTCGATGTTCTCCAGACCTTCCGAATAGACTTTGCCGAGCGTGCCGATCTCGGTGAAGAAGATCGCGGCACTCCCGGCCAGCGGGCCGGGGCCGAAGGCGCGGGTGAAGAACAGCGCCCAGATCAGCATGTCGACCGAGCGCATGAAGTCGAAGAAGCGCTTGAGCCCCTGGCTGAGCACGCCGCTTGGCGTAATGTTGCGCGCCGCGAAGAAGGCAAGCGGGAAGGCGACGATGCCGCCGAGCAGCGTGCCGAGGAAAGCCATGACGATGGTCTGCAGGAGCTTCGTCCAGACGTCGCCGTGCTGCCATTGGGCGTTGTTCCAGATGTTGTCGCCGGCCAGCGCGAGGTTCGAGGTGCCTGGTTTCAGCTCGGGTCCCGATATGATCAGCGAAATCACTTGCCCCACTGATTTGCCGAAGAAAGGCGAGCGTGTGTCGAAGACGAAGTTCGCCCAGCCGAGGAAGCGCTTGCGCACCTTGACCCGGTCGACGGTGACGCGCACCTCGCCGACAAAGCCCATCTTGGCGACCACCTCGTCATCGTGAACCGTCATCCAGTCGGGCACCGGACCCGAGACCACCGGCTTGCCGCTGGTCAGCGCCACCGGCACTGTCTGTCCATTGGCGACAATCGTCGCATAGGTCTTGTCGAAGGTGACGGATTTGGCCTGGCCGTCGATCCGCACGGTGAAGGACCCGTCGGCATTCTTGATTACCCAATCCGGATTGGGATTGTCGCCCAGTGCGGAGAAACGCGGATATTTGGGCATGATCTCCGGCTGGTCGAGACGGAATTCCGGCTGCAGATCGTAGCTGATCCACTGCGTCAGGAAGAGTGGCAGTCGCTCCCAATGCGATTCACGCAATACCTGCGGCAGGCTGAAGAACCACAAGGCATAGACCAGATAGAGGAGAGTGCCAACGAACAGGAGCAGCGGACCGAAGCGCTTGTATGCGGGGCGCCGGAAAACCTGCGGGTGGCGCGCCTCGATCGACAGCATCTCCTCGGCGGTCATGGTTGCCATGATCTATGCCCCCATCATAAAGGCTTGTTCGCCGACCAGCTTGCGGCGAAGCCAGGCGGAAAACTGATCGATGATGAAGATGGTCGTGAACAGCAGCAACACCAGCGCCAGCGTCTTGGCGCCGAAGCCGCGCGAGATGGACAGCTTCAGCTCTTCGCCGATGCCGCCGCCGCCGACGGCGCCGATGATGGTCGAGGCCCGCACGTTGATCTCGACCCGCAGCAGCGTATAGGACACGAAATTGGGCAACACCTGCGGAAGGTCGGCGAAGCGCACCCGCTCGAACCAGTTGGCGCCGACCGCCGTCAGGCCTTCCTCGGCGCGCATGTCGATGTTCTCGTTGATCTCGTAGAACAGCTTGCCGAGTGCGCCGATCGAATGCAGGCCGATGGCGATTATGGCGGCGATCGGACCGGTCGAGACGATTGCCGCGAAGAGGCCGGCGATGACGATTTCCGGAAAGGCACGCAGCAATTCCATGAAACGCTTGACCACCAGCCTCAGTGCCGGATGGGGCGTCAGGTTGCGCGCCGCGATGAAGGAAAAAGGCACCGCGAAGATGAAGCCGATGAAGGTCGAAACCAGCGCCACGTTCACCGTGGTCAGCATCAGCTCGAAATATTCGGGGACGTAGAAACCGCCCCAGATATAGATGCGGCCAAGCGGGAAGTTGAATTCCTGGGTGCCGGTATCATGCGGCGAGGCGATGTCGAACAGCGCTCGCCAGACGTCGTTCCAGTCTTTCGGGACCAGCCAGCTCAGGAAATCCAGTATGTGCGGCAGCCGGTCGAAGAAATGCCCGGCATTGGCTTCGTCGGCGAACCACATGCTGGAAAGCATCGCGGCAAGCAGGAGGCCGACGCCGAGCACGGTATAGAACCGGCGCAGCGACGTCTGGCGTCGCCAGGTATCGGCCGTCTGGTGAATGCCGTCGGAGGGGGCTGTCACGGAAAGGGTCATGATCGGAGATGCAAAAAGGGCGGTGTTTTGAACACCGCCCCTTCCGATTTCGCCGTTAGCCGCCGATGGCTGCCTTACGGGCTTCGACGATGACGTTGTAGAAGTCGGGCTTCACCGGAACGTAGCCGGTAAAATCGCCGCCTTCGACGCCTTCGAAGCAAGCCTTGTCCTTCTTGGGCAGATCAGTGAAGAAGGCGGTCAGCTTGGCGGTCATGTCGTCGCCGAGCGCGGTGCGCACGACCAGCGGGCCGTTCGGGATCAGGCCCGAGCGCCAGACTTCGACGAAGTCGTTGGGGTCGACGGCGCCCTTGGCGACTTCCTTGTGGAAAGTGCCGGAGGTGTAGCCGTTCTTGAAGTCGCCGATGCCCGAGGAATCGTCAACCGCGACGTCGACCTTGCCATCACGCACGGCCAGAACGTTGTTTTCGTGGCCGCCATTGAACTGGGTCGAAGCGAAGAAGGTCTCGTTCGAAGCGCCGGTGTCCTTCGGAATCTGGGTCAGCGGGATCAAATAGCCGGAAGTCGAATCCGGATCGGCATAGCCAAGCTTCTTGCCCTTGGCCGACTTGATGTCGGTGATCCCCGAGGTCTTCAGCGCCAGGCCGATCGAATAATAGCCGGTGGCGCCGTCGGTCTGCTTGGTGGTGAGGATCGGGGTGACGGCTTTCGGGTCCTTCAGGACAACGCTGGCATAGCCGGAGGCGCCGAGTTCGGCGAAGTCGAGCGTGCCGCCGAGCAGGCCCTGGATGACGCCGTCATAGTCGGCGGCGGGAAACAGCGAAACCTTCTCGAAGCCGAACTCGGTCTTCAGGTGGTCGGCCAGGCACTGGTAGTTGCGCAGCCGGTCGGTTTCGTTTTCGCCGCCGAGAATGCCGACGCGAAATTCCTTCATGTCGGCGGCGTGGGCAATGCTGGTGGCCATGGCGAGCACCGAAACGGCGCCGAAAACCATCTTCCTGAACATTGATGTCTCTCCTGTAAGTTCCGGCCCCGCGCCGGCAGCGTTCTTGATCTTGACAAGTGCCCTTGACGCGGGCGGACGATCCAGGCGCTCGCTACTGGCCCGTAACGGGCTCAGTATCCCGGGAATGCGGGTTCGAGCGGTCCGGCGGATGCGGCGATTTTCTGCTTGAAGGCAGCGCTGGTGGAGGTGATGGTCTCCGATATCTCGCCGCCATTGCTGTCAGCGCCGTAGACAAGACGCACAGCTTCGCGGTTGAGCTCTTCGGGCGGCCCGTCGAAGACGACCTTGCCGGCAGCCATGCCGATGATGCGGTTGCAATAGGTGCGGGCGGTATCGAGCGTATGAAGATTGGTGACGACGGTTATGCCTTCGCGCAGATTGATGTCCTGCAACGAATCCATCACCACCTTGGCATTGAGCGGGTCGAGCGAGGCGATCGGCTCGTCGGCCAGGATCACCCTGGGCTGCTGCATCATGGCGCGGGCGATGGCAACCCGCTGCTGCTGTCCGCCCGACAGGGTGCCGGCGGGCTGAAGTGCGGTGCGGGCGATGTCGAGCCGCTCGAGCGCGGCGACCGCTTCCGCGCACTCGGCGCGCGAAAACATGCCGAGAAGGTTGGACAGGGTCGAACGGTGGTTCAATTTGCCGAGCAGTACGTTGGTCAGCACGTCGAGGCGCGGCACCAGGTTGAATTGCTGGAAGATCATGGCGCAGTCGCGCTGCCAGCGGCGCAGCGGCGACCCGCGCAACCGGGAAACCTCGGCGCCGTCAAAAAAAATCGACCCCTGGCTGGGGTCAACAAGACGGTTGATCATGCGAAGCAGAGTTGATTTGCCCGCGCCCGAACGACCAATGACACCAACCATCTGCCCCTGCGGGATCGAGATGTTGACGTCGCTGACGGCGGTGTTCTTGCCAAATCGTCGGCTGACACCGCGGATTTCGAGCGTGGCAGAGCTTGCTGACATGGGCTGGTTCCAGTCCGGTCCATATTGATCGTCAGGCACTCGCCTAACGCAGCCACATGAACCTGCCATGTCGCCAGCATGTCAGTTTTGTTACGCTCCACAGATACGACGGCCGCGTCCTGCTGGCGATCAGCCGAGCACCAGCAATTCCTCGAAATGCTTCATGTCGCGGAATGCGCAGAAGGCGGGCGGCTTGATCTCGATCACCGGGGCCTCCCGGCCGAAAAGCGCCAGGCTCTCATCGAACAGCGCCTGCCAGGCAGCAGCCCTGTCGTCGGCGAGACGCTGGATCTGATAGGCGAAGGTGACGTGGAAGACGTAGGCCTCATGGTCGGGGTGCCGGTAGCCGAACGGCACAGCCAGTGCATCGCGCCATGCACGCATGATGCGCACATCCTCGTCGGTCGCGCCGGCAACGGTGAGGCCGGTCGGCACGATCTCGACCACCTTGATATTGAACGGGCCGGCGCCCTGGAAGCCTCTCAGGCGCTCCAGATAGAGGCGGGTCATGGCGTCGATGCCGGTGTCGAGCGGCACGTCCCGCGGCCAGAAGGGCAAGCGGCGGCGATATTCGATGATACCCTGAAACAGCGTCATGTGCAGGCTGGAAACCGGCGTGAAGGCGAGGCGGTCGGCGTCCGGCATCGCCATCATCCGATCGCGCACCGCAAGCACAACGGCTTCCGATGGTGAGCCGCTGACCAGATGGCTGACGACGGTATTGCCGGGTTCGATCAGGAAATTGCCGGAAGTGTCATAACGCGTGCCGAGATGTGTCGGCGGCATCGGATTGGAGCCGGCAAAGAATCCAGCGAGCGAGGGTCTGACAGTGTCGGGCATGGCGATCTCCTTGGGAGATGGCGTCCTGTCCGAGTCCTGTGTCAGGGATATGAACAGGGCCGCCATATGACGATGATGTGGGCGGCTATGTCTCTTCACCTGACACAATTCCAGGAAAACCGGTTCTCCCTTTTCCTGGAATTGTCCTATCCCTCGTACTTCTCCAGGAACGCCTCGGCGGACAGTTCGCGGAAATCGTCGAGCGAGGCTCGCAGCCTGGCATGGTCCCAATCCCACCAGGCAAGCGCCTGGTAGCGTTCGGCGGTGCGGCGGTCGAAGCGTTCGCGGATCGGTTTGGCCGGCACACCGGCGACGATGGTGTAGGGCGCGACGTCCCTGGAGACGACCGCTCCGGCGCCAACCGCGGCACCGTCACCGACGGTCACGCCAGGCAGGACGGTCGAGCCGTGGCCGAGCCAGGTGTCGTGGCCGATGGTGACGCGCTTGGCGCGACGCTCAGCGAAGAATTCGCTCTCATGCTCGGCGTCATCCCAATAGTCCGACGCGCGGTAGGTGAAGTGGTGCAGCGTCGGCCGCCAGGTCGGATGGTTGGTGGCGTTGAGGCGCACGCTTGCCGCGATGTTGGCAAACTTGCCGATGGTCGCGCACCAGACGGCGCAGTCCTGCATCATGTAGGAATAGTCGCCGAGTTCGCTTTCCGACACCCGGCTGCGGTCGGCGATCTCGGTCCAGCGGCCGAGCGTCGAGTTGTGCACCTCCGCTGAGGGGTGGACCAGCGGCGTCTCCGACAATTTCCTGGTCATGCGGCGAGTTTTCCCGGGGCGAAGGCGGTGACGTCGATGATGCGGTCGGCCACCGCCTCGCGCACATCGTGGTCGTGGAAGATGCCGAGCAGGGCGACGCCGGCCAGCTTCTTGGCGGCGATGAGTTCGATCACCACGTCGCGGTTGGTGGCGTCGAGCGATGCGGTCGGCTCGTCGAGCAGCAGGATCGGATGCTCGGTGATGAAGCCGCGCGCGATGTTGACGCGCTGCTGCTCGCCGCCGGAGAAGGTTGCCGGCGGCAGCATCCAGAGTTTTTCCGGCAGGTTCAGCTGGGCCAGCAAGGCGCGGGCCTTGGCTCGGGCGGCCTCGCGCTGCTCGCCGCGTTCGACCAGCGGCTCGGCGACGACATCGAGAGCCGAGACGCGCGGCACGGTGCGCAGGAACTGGCTGACATAGCCGATCGTTTGCCGGCGAACGGAAAGCACGGTGCGCGGGCTGGCATGGGCGAGATCGATCAACCCGTCCTCGTGCGTGACGATGATCTGGCCTTCGTCGACGGCGTAGTTGCCGTAGAGCATCTTCAGGATCGAGCTCTTGCCGGCACCGGAGGGGCCGCCGAGCACGGTGCATTCGCCCGCCTTGATGGAGAAGGAGACGCCGGAGACGACAGGCAGCTTGATGCCGTCGCGAAGATGCATGGTGAAGCTCTTGGCGACGTCGGAGACAACGAGAGGGGTCGGCATCAGAAGGTTCTCCAATTGTCGTCGGTCGGCGGGAGGATACGGCTCTTTCTCCCCGTCACTATACGGGGAGAAATGTCCGGCAGGACAATGAGGGGCAGCGCCGAGGTCCGGTTGAGAAGTTGCTTTGGGCAGGGCGAGGCTAACGGGACAGCATAAGCGTCCACAGCGCGCGTTCCCGCCACGTCAGCGTCGCCCCTCATCGCCCTGCCGGGCACTTCTCCCCGTATAGTGACGGGGAGAAGGGGCGGTGTCGGGCGGTTTCGCCAATCTCCAACGTTGCAAAATGCGCCTGGCAGATGGGGGTGACCTGGTGCCATCGTCACACCTGAAGTATCGAGGAAACGAGCAATTGCGTGTAGGGCGCGCGCGGATCGTCGAGCACACGGTCGGTGAGGCCGCTTTCGACCACGCGGCCGTCCTTCATCACCATCATGCGCTGTGACAGAAGCCGCGCCACGGCAAGGTCGTGGGTGACGACGATCGCGGCAAGACCAAGGTCGGTGACCAGACCGCGCAGGAGATCAAGCAGGCGGGCCTGCACGGAAACATCGAGGCCGCCGGTCGGCTCGTCCATGAACACCAGCCGTGGCCCGGTGACGAGATTGCGGGCGATCTGCAGGCGCTGGCGCATGCCGCCGGAAAAGGCGCGGGGTTCGTCGTCGATGCGGTCTTCCTCGATCTCGACGCGCGACAGCCAGTCGACCGCAGTGGCGCGGATCTTGCCATAATGGCGGTCTCCGACCGCCATCAGACGCTCGCCGACATTGGCGCCGGCCGAAACCGTCATGCGCAGGCCATCGGCGGGGTTCTGATGGACAAAGCCCCAGTCGGTGCGCATCAGGAAGCGGCGCTCGGCCTCGCTCATGCGGTAGAGTTCGCGGAACTGGCCGTCACGCATGCGGTAGCTGGCGGTGCCGGAGGAAGGCAGCAGCCGCGTCGACAGGCAGTTGAGCAGCGTGGTCTTGCCGGAACCGGACTCGCCGACGACAGCCAGGACTTCGCCGGGCCACAGGTCGAAGGAGACGTTGTCGCAGCCAACGCGCGAGCCGTAGAATTTGGAGAGCGCCGAGACGCGCAACAGCGGTTCGTCGGTCATTGGGCCGGCTCCATGTTTGCTGGCGCCAGATGGGTCTCGGGGGCAAGGTGGCCGCGATGGCCCTCTTCGCGCCTCTTCTCGCAGTGGTCGGTGTCGGAGCAGACGAACATGTGGCCGCCATGGTCGTCGAGGATGACCTCGTCGAGATAGACGTTCTCGGCCGCACAGAGCGCACAGGGCTGGTCGAAAGTCTGCACCTGAAACGGATGGTCCTCGAAGTCGAGGCTCACCACATCGGTGAAGGGAGGCACCGCGTAGATGCGCTTTTCGCGGCCGGCGCCGAACAGCTGCAAGGCCGGCGAGCGGTGCATTTTGGGATTGTCGAACTTCGGCGTCGGCGAGGGGTCCATGACATAACGGCCCTCGACCTTGACCGGATAGGCATAGGTGGTGGCGATGCGGCCGTGCTTGGCGATGTCCTCATAGAGCTTGACATGCATGAGGCCATACTCCTCCAGCGCATGCATCTTGCGCGTTTCGGTCTCGCGCGGCTCGAGGAAGCGCAGCGGCTCGGGAATGGGTACCTGGTAGACCAGCACCTGGCCGGCGGTCAGCGGATGCTCGGGGATGCGGTGGCGGGTCTGGATGATGCTGGCGGTGGCGGTATCGGTGGTGACAGTGACATTGGCGACCTTCTTGAAGAAGGCGCGGATCGACACAGCATTGGTGGTGTCGTCGGCGCCCTGGTCGATGACCTTCAGCACGTCGTCGGGGCCGATGATCGAGGCGGTGACCTGGACGCCGCCGGTGCCCCAACCGTAGGGCATCGGCATTTCGCGCGAGGCGAACGGCACCTGGTAGCCAGGAATGGCGATGCCCTTGAGGATCGCGCGGCGGATCATCCGCTTGGTCTGTTCGTCGAGATAGGCGAAGTTGTAGGTGGCGATGTCGGTCGGTTGCGCAGTCATTCCGCTGCCTCCTTCGTTTCTTCCGCCTTCGCTGGATTTTCGCGGGCCTCATACTCGGCGCGCATGCGGCGCACGAGGTCGAGTTCGGCCTGGAAGTCGACATAATGCGGCAGTTTCAAATGCTCGACGAAGCCGGTCGCCTGGACATTGTCGGAATGCGATATGACGAACTCCTCGTCCTGCGCGGCGGCAACGACGTCCTCGCCCAACTCGGAGGCGCGTAGCGCCCGGTCGCAGAGCGCCATGGCCATCGCCTTGCGCTCGCTCTGGCCGAAGACGAGGCCATAGCCGCGGGTGAATTGCGGCGGCGCCTTGGCCGAACCCTTGAACTGGTTGACCATCTGGCATTCGGTGACCCGCACCGTGCCGAGCGGCACCGCGAAGGGCAGTTCGGGAACGTCAAGCTCCAACTCGACCTCGCCTATGCGGATCTCGCCGACAAAGGGATGGTTGCGGGCGTAGCCGCGCTGCGTGGAATAGCCGAGCGCCAGCAGGAAACCCTCGTCGCCGCGTGACAGCGCCTGCAGGCGGATGTCGCGCGCCATCGGGAATTCCAGCGGCTCGCGGGTGATGTCGCCGGGGATGTGATCCTGCGGCATGTCGCCATCGGGCTCGATCAGGCCTTCGCGGGCGAGGATGGCCGAGACACGCGGCATGGGCTCGGCGCTGCCGGCGCGCTGCAGCGGTTCGGCGACATCGGCGCCGGCGGCAAGCTCGGGGTCGAGCAGGCGGTGCGTGTAATCGAAGGTCGGGCCAAGCAGCTGGCCGCCAGGCAGGTCCTTGTAGGTCGCCGAGACGCGCCGTTCGACCAGCATCGCGCTGGTGTCGATCGGTCTGGTGTAGCCGAAGCGCGGCAACGTGGTGCGGTAGGCACGCACCAGGAAAATCGCTTCGATCATGTCGCCGCGCGCCTGGACGATGGCGAGTGCGGCGAGTTCACGGTCATAGAGCGAGCCTTCGCTCATCACCCGGTCGACGCCCAGCGCCAGCTGCTCGACGATCTGGTCGAGGCGGAGCGCGGGCACCGAGCGGTCACCGCGCCGGCGGTCGGCAAGCAGGCCGTGGGCGTTGGCAATGGCGGCTTCGCCACCTTTTACCGCGACATACATCTTCAAGCCTCCATCGTCTTGATGCGCGTCGTGCGCGGCAGGCAGGCTACGCCTTCCGATGTGGCGAGGACGATGTCGACGCCGCGCGGAAAGCGCTTGTTGTTTTGCTTCCACTGCTCGACGAAATGGCGCGGCATTTGTGCCGGCGCGATCGTGGCGCTGGTTTCGATGCCGGGGCCTTCGAGCAACAGCGGGGTTCCTGAAGTGAGATCGCCGACCTGCAGGATCAGCGTCGTCGATCGATCGGGATAATCCTGCGTGCCTTGTGAAAAACCGTCGAGCGCCATCATCTCGGCCGGTGTGGCAACAAACGCGAAATGCGCGTCGGCCGGTGTGTTGGCAAGCGGCGCACCGGTGTGGAAACCAAGCCAGGAGCCGATCGCTGCGGAGGCGTGCAAGGCCGGGTCGAGCCAGAGCGGCGTGTCGTTGTCGCAGAGCGCCAGTGCAATGGCGCCTGATGTTGCCGAAAGCGGCGCCGGCGGGCGGGCCAGGCCCGGCAAGGGCTGGACGCTGCCCGGCCGCGCCATGGCGTCCATGACTGCCCGAAACACGGTCTGTGCGTTGAAGACCGGATCGGCGAAACCGCCCTCGATCGATTGTGCCGCGATATCCATCAATCTTCTCCGCGAACCATGGTGAAGAAATCCACTTTCGTCGCCGCCGTCTCGGCACGGCGTTTTTCGTGGGCAACGGTCAGAGCCGAGCGTAAGGGCGCAATGAGCCTGGTCTCGACCTCGGCGCGGCGGGCAGGGTCCTGCCAGAGCGCGTCGGCGATGGCCGCCAGCTTCGCCTTCTGCTTGTCGCGGCCAAGCGCGTAGCAATGACCGACCTGTCCTGACGGCAGCCGGACCGTGGCGCGGGTGACGGTCGCTTCGCCGACATTGAAGGGGGCGCCGCCGCCGCCGATGCGGCCACGCAGCGTGACCAGGCCAGTCTCGGGACCGCGCAGCAGCTCGGCTTGCGAAGGCAGGCCGGCCTCGTTCCAGAGCCGGACGATGTCGTCGCCGCTGGATTGCGCCAGCGTCGCCATGGCGGCTTTGCGCTCGGCCTGGTCGCGGGCTTCCTGTCCTCGCATCGGCAACTTTCCTCTTCGCAGATTTGTCTATTGATATAGACAACTATACAAATTATACATATTACCTAACGCGAGTCCATGACGGGTGCGTGACAGGCCGGGGGCAAACATGATCGGGCAGCAAGTGGCCGACAGCATCGAGCGGCGCAGCGGTGTTTCACTATGGCGCCAGATCGCCGACAGGATCCTGCAAGCGATTGCCATTGGCGATTTCGCCGAAAATGCCGCGCTGCCGCCCGAAGTCGCGCTGGCCGAGCGCTATGGCGTCAACCGTCACACCGTACGAAGCGCCATATCGGCCCTCGTGCAGGAGGGGGTGCTGCGGGCCGAGCAAGGGCGCGGCACGTTCGTCTTGTCGCGCAAGCGGCTGTCCTATCCGATCGGCGCGCGTACGCGCTTCTCGGCGGGCCTGCAGGGGCAGACGTCGGAACGACACATCGTGCTGTTCTCTTCATCGATCGAGCCGGCCAGCCAGCGTGTCGCCGAGGGTCTTGGCCTTGCCAGGGGCGCTGACGTGATGCGGCTGGAAACACGCGGCGAGGCCGACGGACGGTCCGTGTCGCGTGCTGCCAGCTGGTTCGATGCCAGACGCTTTGCCGGCATCGACGAGGCGATGGCGCAGACCGGTTCGATCACCGCGTCGCTCGCGCGTTTCGGTATCGACGATTATCTCAGGCAATCGACCGTGCTCTCGGCGCGCCATGCCGACGCCGCCGATCTTGCCGATCTCGATCTGCAGCCGGGCGCCATCGTGCTGGTCACGGTGGCGGTCAACGTCACGCCCGACGGCCAGCCGATCCAGTTTTCGGAGTCACGTTTTCCCGCGGAGCGGGTGGAGCTGAAGCTGTCGGCGCTGTAACGCCCGGCTATCCGATCTCGATCACGGCCTTGATCAGGCCCGACTTTTCATGGACCCAGCGTGCGAGATCCCCTGGCGTATCGGTCAGCGTGGTGCGGTGGGTGACGAGCTTGGCCAGCGGCACGGCGCCATTGCGGATCGAGGCGGCGACATGATCGAAATCGGCGCGCAGCGCATTGCGGCTGCCGACCAGCGTCATCTCGCGCTTGTGGAACTCGGGATCGGAAAAGACGATGTCGTCCTTGACGACGCTGACCAGCACCAGCGTGCCACCATGCGCGACATGGGCGAAGGCCGATTGCACCGAGGAGGTGTTGCCGGTGGCGTCGAAGACCACGTCGAAGCCTTCGCCACCAGTCGCGTCGCGCACCAGATCGGCAACCGGCGCTTGTGAGCCGTCAAGGACCGAGAAGCCGAGCTCGCTTGACGCGAAGCCCAGCCTTTCGCTGCTCATGTCGAGCAAGCTGACGTCGAGCCTGGCGATGCGGGCGAAGATGGCGGTGCCGAGGCCGATCGGACCGGCGCCGATGACCAGCGTGCGTGCACCGGGCTCGGAACGCGCGCGGCGCACGGCATGGGCGCCGATGGCCAGGAATTCGACGGCGGCGGCGTCGGCGAGCGACAGGCCGTTGGTGGGATAGAGGTTCTGCGTCGGCACCAGGATCTGTTCGCACATGGCGCCATCGCGATGCACGCCGAGCACTTCGATGCGCACACAGCAATTGGGCTTGCCGTGGCGGCAGGCGATGCATTTGCCGCAGGAGAGATAGGGGTTGATGATCACCGGTTCGCCGACCGCAAGACCGGCTCCTTCGCCGACTTCGACGACGGTGCCAGACACTTCGTGGCCCATGATGCGGGGGTAGGCGAGGAACGGGTGCTTGCCCTCGAAGATGTGATAGTCGGTGCCGCAGATGCCGACATGGCTGACCGCCACCAGTGCCCAGCCGGGAGGCGGCGAGCCGGGAGCGGGACGGTCTTCCAGAATGAGTTCGCCGGGCAAGCGGCAGACGACGGCTTTCATGGTTCGGTCCAATTTGGGTTTACGAAAACGCCGGCCCGTTTTGATACTGAGCCGGAGTTCGTTTTTCGGTTCGTTGACTACTTGCCGCCGCGGCGGCGCAGGCCATCGAAATAGACGATGACGATGATCAGCACGCCGGTGATGACACGCTGCCAGAAGGCGTTGACGTTGAGCAGGTTGGCGCCGTTGTTGATGGTCGCCAGGATGAACGCGCCGAGCAGTGGCCCGTGCACCGAGCCGACGGCGCCGAACAGTGAGGTGCCGCCGATCACCGACGAGGCGATCGCCTGCAGTTCCCACCCTTCGGCCTGGGTCGGGTTGCCGATGCCGATGCGCGAAGCCAAGAGCACGCCGACGAACGCCGCGCACAGACCTGACAGCGTGTAGGCCATGAAGATGGTGCGCTGGACGTTAACGCCGGACAGGCGCGAGGCCTCGGCGTTCGACCCAACCGAGAACAGATACCGGCCCCAGCGGCTGTGATGCAGGAAGACATAGGCGGGTATGCCGACCAGCAGGACCATCCAGAACAGATTGGGGACGCCGAGGAAGGAGTTACGCGAGAATTCCTGGAAAGCATCATTGTTGATCGAAATCGAATTGCCGTTGGTCATCAAGAGGCCAATGCCGCGCAGCGACGTCAGGGTCGCCAGCGTGATGATGAAAGGCGGCAGGCCCATCTTGACGATGCCAAAACCATGGAAGAGGCCGATGGCGACGCCGACCAGCAAGGTGAGCAGGATGGCGAGGAAGACCGGGACGCCGGCATTGATCAACATCGCGGCGATGACGGTTGCGAAACCGACCACCGCGCCGACGGACAGATCGATGCCGCCGGTGATGATGACGAAGGTCTGGCCGACAGCCAAAATGGCGATCATCGAACCCTGGCGCAGCAGATTCGAGATGTTGTTGGCCGACGCGAAGCTCGATGTGGATAACGACAGGATGACCCACAGCAGCACCAGCAGCGCCAGCAGCGTCAGTCCGAACAGGGCGTTGTAATTGCGCTTCGGTTTTTCGGCAGGAATCGCCTCGGTGCTCATGTCTTTCCTCCCAACTTTTCTTGTTTCTCGGCGAGCGCCTGTGTGAGAATGTCCTCATGATCGGCGGTGTGGAAGCCGTGCGTGGCCACCAGCTTGCCGCGGCGGAACACGTGCAGCGTGTCGGCCAGTTCATAGACTTCCGGCAAATAGGATGAGATCAGGATGATGCCGGCGCCCTTTGACAAGAGCGCGCTGAACAGGCGGTAGATTTCGGCCTTGGTGCCGACATCGACGCCAACCGTCGGCTCGTCGAAGATGAACAGCTTGGCGCCGTGGGCCAGCCATTTGCCGATGACGATCTTCTGCTGATTGCCGCCCGAAAGGCTGGAAGCCAACGCATGGCGCGTCGGCGTCTTGATCCTGAGGCCGGCGATCTGGCGGTCGGCCTCGGCCTTCTCTTTCGCGTTCGAGATCAACAGGTTGCGGGAGATGCGCTTGTAGATCGGCAGGTTGAGGTTGAGGCCAACCGGCAGGTTGAGACAAAGGCCCTGGTCGCGGCGGCTTTCCGGCGCCAGCGCCATGCCGAGCTTGATCGCGTCATGCTCGGAGTTGATCTGGACATCCTTACCTTCCCACAGGACCTGGCCGGCCGACTTCTTGTGCCGGCCGTAGAGCGTGGTGACGAATTCGCTGCGTCCGGCGCCGATCAGGCCGTAGAGCCCGACGATCTCGCCGGCACGGACTGTCATCGACACGTTTTCGAAGCCCTTGCCCGAGAGGTTCCTGGCCTCGACGATCGCGGCACCCGGAGTGAAATGATCCTTGTGGTAGATTTGTTCGATCGAGCGGTTGATCATCAGCTTGACGAGTTCGGCGTCATTGGTCTCGCTGATGTTCCTGGTGCCGACCAGCGTGCCGTCGCGCAGCACCGAAACACGATCGGCGAGCTCGAACACTTCCTCCATGCGATGGCTGATATAGATGATCGTCACGCCCTCCGACTTCAGCCGGCGGATCAAGGTGAAGAGCTGGTCGGCCTCCTTGCGGGTCAGGTAGGCGGTCGGCTCGTCGAAGATCAGGAACTTGGTGCCGCGCACGGTGGCGCGGGCGGCCGCGATCAGCTGCTGCTGGCCGATGGTGAGGTCACCGAGCATGACATGCGCCGGTAGGTCGAAGCCGAGGCCGTTGATGATCCTCTGCGCGTCTTTGACCATGGCGCGCTGTTGCAGGAGGCCGAAGCGGGACTCCTCCTCGCCTAAGAACATGTTGGCGGCGACGGTGAGATGGCGGCACAGCACCACCTCCTGGTGGACGGCGTTAATGCCCAGCGCCATCGCCTCGTGCGGGGTGGCCAAAGCCGCCGGCTTGCCCTCCCAGATGACCTCGCCGGAGGTACGCGGCATGACGCCGGTCAGAAGTTTTATGAGGGTCGATTTGCCGGCGCCGTTCTCGCCGACAATGGCGTGGATCTCGCCCGCCTTGAAGGCAAGGTGCACCGGCTTCAGCGCATGGGTGCCGGGGTAGCGCTTTTCGAGGCCGTTGAGTTCGAGGATCGTCCTGCCCGGCTGCAGCGTAGGGGCCGGGTGCAGTTCCTGCGCCGTCGACGTCATAACAATCCTCCCAGATTGGTCTCAATCGTTGGGTACGCAGCGATGCGTCTTGAACACGCATCTTGAAGGCGGAGCCTAAAGCACGCAGGCGAATTTCCAAATCGTCCGATGGATGTTTCCGGGGCGACGCCGCCCCGGAAACGATTGTCGCGACGCTGCTTATTTGAGCTTCGGGTTGAGCAGCGCGTCGATCTTGGGATCCTTCATATTGGCCTTGGTAACGAGGTTCGCGCCGGTGTCGACATTCGCCTCGACCTTCTCGCCCTTCGACGCGGCGAGTGCGGTCTTGATGCCGTCGTAGCCCATCCGGTACGGGTCCTGGACGACGAGGCCGGAGATGACGCCATCATTCAAGAACTTGATCAGCTTCTCGTCGCTGTCGAAGCCGATCAGCCCGACCTTGCCGGCAAGGTTGTTCTCGGCGATCGCCTGGCCGACGCCCTGCGCCATGATCAGATTGGAGGCAAAGATGCCCTTGAGGTCGGGATTGGCGGTGATCAGGTCGGTGGCGATGTTGAGGCCGGTGGTGGCCTGACCGTCGGCGTATTTGTCGGCGATAAGCTCGAGGCCCGGATACTTGGCCTTGATCTGTTCGATGAAGCCTTGCTTGCGCTGCTCGAGCGAACCAGCGCCGGGAAGCGCCGTGATCAGCGCGACCTTGCCTTCGACCTTGCCCCCATTGGCGGCACCGATGGCGGCGGCGAGACCGTCAGCGGCGACGCGGCCGCCCTGGACGTTGTCGGTGGTCAGGAAGGAGGTGAAGGCCTTGGAGTCGGCGCCAGAGTCGATGCCGATGACCTTGACCTTGGAGGCCGCCTCGTCGATCGGCTTGCCGAGCGCCTTGAACTCGGTCGGCGAGATGACGACGGCGGCCGGGTTGCTGGCGACGGCGTTTTCGAGGATCGAGATCTGGCCGTTGACGTCTGTTTCGGCCTGGGCGCCAAGCTCCGGCACATTGACGCCGAGATCCTTGCCGGCCTTGCGGGCGCCGGCCAGAACGATCTGCCAGTAGAAAGAGGTCGTATCCTTGACGATGATCGGAATGGTCACGTCGGCCGCCGAGGCGGGCGCGGAATGCATCGCGCCGGCAAGCATCGATGCTGCTGCCAGGGCCACGAAAGCGCGGCGGTTGAGAAGGCTGGTCACGAATTTCATTAGGTTCCTCCCTAAGTCGCCTGGTGAAGGTTTAGCTCCGTTCGGATAGGCGTGGCCCAAACGGAACTTTATCAATAAAAAACAGTTGCACTGTTTTGATAGTGCATCGATCCAGCCGATGCAAGCGGTGTTTCCAGTCCGTCCTCCAAAGGCCTGAGAATGCCTCGCCTACCAGCGCGGCTCCTTCCCTTGTCGTAGTCAGGCGCTCCCGTTTCCGTTCCGAGAACGTATGGAATATTAATTCCATATGCCAGTCAATATGGAATGTTCGTTCTTTTCTGGATCGCGACATTGTGAAGTCGGCCCCTGACCCTATGGACATCGCGAAGTACGGGGCCTCAAGCCAGTTCCTGCACCACCGTGTAGGGACGATACTTGGCATATTCCGTCTCCGGCACGTCGATATCGAGCAGTTCGAGGTTGCGCGTCAGGTTCGCCAATTTTGCCGTGCCGGTCAGCACGGTGGCGACGGCTGGCTCGTGCAAGGGAAACTGAAACGCGGCCGCCGGCAGCGGATAACCGCCTTCACCGGCGATCTTCTCCATGGCGTCGACGCGGTCGAGCACATCGTGGCTGGCGGGCTGGTAGTCGAAATGGGCGCCTTGCACCGGCCCGGTCGCCAATATGCCCGAGTTGAAAACGCCACCGATCACCAGCGACGTCTGTTGCGCACGGCACAGCGGCAGCAGTTCGGCTTCCGCGCTGCGGTCGAGCAAGGAATAACGGCTGGCGAGCAGGATGCAGTCGAGCGGCGCCCGGCGCATCACGTCAAGGCAGATTGGGACTTCGTTGACGCCGAGCCCATAGGCGGAAATCGTACCGGCCCGCTTCAACTCCTCAAGCGCCTTGAGCCCGCCATCCATCAGCTGGCGGAAATGCAGCTTGGTCTTCTCGACACCATGCGTGTAGACGCCGATGTCGTGCACATACAGGATGTCTATCCTGTTTAGCCCGAGGCGCGCATAGCTGAAGTCTACCGACCGCATAATGCCGTCATACGAATAGTCGTAGTCCAGCGCGAAGGGCAACGGATCGACATAGGAGTGGTCGGGAACCTGGTCTTCCGGCACCGGGCGGAACAGGCGGCCGACCTTGGTCGAAAGCACGTAGGAATCGCGTGGCTTGTAGCGCAAGAAGTCGCCGAAGCGACGCTCCGACAGGCCGAAACCGTAGAAGGGCGCGGTGTCGAAATAGCGCAAGCCCGCCTCCCAGGCGCCTTGCAGCGTTTCCATCGCCGCCTCGCGCGAACAGGCGCGGTAGAGGCCGCCGATCGCGGCGCCGCCAAAGCTGATCTCTGTGACCTCCAGCGCTGTCTGGCCGATGCGGCGTCTTTCCATGCACAACCTCCCCGTTCCCGGCCGTTGTCCAGCCCGGCAAGTTTATCAGATATTGCTTGAATTTCAGAGTGTCGCGCCGAGATGCCAGGGCACGAACTCGTTGTCGCCGTAGCCAAAATCCTCGCTCTTGGTCTTGCGGCCCGAAGCCGTCTCGACGATCAGTTCGAAGATCTCGCGGCCCATCCCGGCAATTGTCTTTTCGCCGGAAGCGATGACGCCGCAATTGACGTCCATGTCCTCTTCCATCTGGTGATACATGGTCGAGTTGGTGGCGACCTTGATCGAGGGTGTCGGCCGGCAGCCGAAGCAGGAACCGCGGCCGGTGGTGAAGACGATGACATTGGCGCCGCCCGCGACCTGTCCCGTGGCCGAGACCGGGTCGTAACCGGGCGTGTCCATGAACACCAGCCCGTTGCCGGTGACCTTCTCGGCGTAGCCGAACACGCCGTTGAGCGGCGTCTGGCCGCCCTTGGCGACGGCACCGAGCGACTTTTCCAGGATGGTGGTGAGGCCGCCGCGCTTGTTGCCGGGCGAGGGGTTGTTGTCGATCGAGGCGCCATGCTTGGCGACGTGATCTTCCCACCATTTCACATAGCCATCGAGCTTCTTGGCGACCTCGGGCGTCGCCGCGCGATAGGCGAGCAGATGCTCGGCGCCATAAATTTCCGTCGTCTCGGAGAGGATGCCGATGCCGCCGACGCCAGCGAGAATGTCGACCGCCGCGCCCAGCGCCGGATTGGCCGTGATGCCAGACATGCCGTCGGAGCCGCCGCATTGCAGGCCGACGACGATCTCGCTGACCGGAATCGGCTCGCGCTTCAACTGGCCGACTTCCTCTGATATCTCGGCCAGCACGCCCATCGCCTTTTCCACCGATTTGCGCGACCCGCCGGCATCCTGGATGTTGAAGTGGCGCTTGCCGGCGGCGGCACCCTTCTGGCCGTAGAGGGTGAGCTGGTTGACCTCGCAGCCGAGGCCGACCATCAGCACGCCGCCGAAATTCGGATGGCGGGCATAGCCGGCCAAGGTCCGGTGCAGCACCATCATGCCGTCGCCGGTACCGCTCATGCCACAACCCTGGCCATGGACGATCGGCACGAAGCCATCGATGCCGGGATATTTCGGCAGCAAGGTCCTGTTGGCCGTGTCGGCGATCGAATGGCAGACGGTGGCCGAACAATTGACGCTGGCGATGATGCCGATGAAGTTGCGCGTGCCGGCGCGGCCATCGGCTCGGCGATAGCCCATGAAAGTGCGGGCGCGGTCAGCTTCGGTTGCGTGCTCGGCTTCGCTCGGCGGCACCACCGGCAGCCGGCCGGCCTCGAAAACCAGATTGTGCGAATGGACGTGCTCGCCCGGCGCGATGTCCTGTGTGGCGCGGCCGATCGCCTGGGCGTATTTGACCACGGCTTCACCCGCGGCGATCGGCTTGATCGCCACCTTGTGGCCAGGCTCGATGACGGCGGCAGCGAGCGCGCCGTCCGGCAGCGTGGTGCCGATCTCGATACGGCCATTGGCAACGGCGACATTGTCGGCTGGAGATAGAAGAATGGTGTTCGAGGCGTTCACGGGCGTTTCCTGGGTGATCCTGGGATGCGCGGATTGACACGCGCCTGTTAAGAGATAATGTCTTTTATCGTGAAAAAACAGTTTTGCGTCAATTGTTTTTTCGCTCGGGTCGGCCCTTGGTGGCGCTGGAAACAATGAGCCTGGCCCAGTGAAAGCGATTCCTGCTTTCAGGGTCCTGGGAAGATCATATTGCGCTTCAAGCCGGCCGCCGCAAGCGCGGGGATGAATGGGTCAGGGATGTCGAAGAGCAACAACGTCTACAAGGATGCCTACAACCGGTGCCTCAGGCTGCTCGACGAGACGCGCAGCCTGCCGTCGGAACCCGAGCTGGGCGCGCTGCTCGGCGTCAGCCGCACGACCGTGCGCAGCATCCTGGCGCGTATGGAGGAAACCGGGCTGATCGCCTGGAACAAGCGCGCCAAGACGGTGCTGCGCGACCCGCATCCCGACGATTTCTTCCCCGAGGAAGAGACCGACACACTGGCCGAGATCATCGAGCGGTCGTTCATGCGGAGGCTGCTTGCCGGCGGCGCCGAGGCCGGCATGCAGATCAACGAGCTCGAACTGGCGCGTGAGATCGGTGTCGGCACCACCAGCGTGCGCGAGTTCCTGATCCGCTTCTCCCGTTTCGGCCTGATCGAGAAACGCCGCAACAGCCATTGGGTGCTGAAAGGTTTTACACGCGCCTTCGCGCTGGAACTGACCGAGATCCGCGAGATATTCGAATTGCGCTCGGCCGCCGCGTTCACCGCGCTGCCGCGGGATAGTCCGGTCTGGGGGGATCTCGACCGGCTGGAGGAGGAACACCGCGCTCTGGCGCGCGAGATCGCAATGCGCTTCAATGAGTTCTCGGAGCTGGACGAGCGCTTCCACCGGCTCATCCATCGCGCATCGCACAACCGCTTCATCGTTGATTTCTACGACGTCATCGCCATGATCTTCCATTACCATTACCAGTGGAACAAGGCGCAGGAACGCGAGCGCAACGAAGTCGCGATCGGCGAGCATCTATTCTATATCGAGGCACTCAAGTCGCGCGACCTCGGCAAGGTCGATGCAGCCTGCCGCAAGCATCTGAAGTCGGCACGCCAGACATTGCTGACCTCGATCCCGGAAAGCCGGCAACCCCAAAAGAGCTGATCCTGCCGCGTTGCCGCAGCAGCGAATTGGCGATTTTCGACCTGTCTCGGCCGTGCTAGGTATCGTCATCGATTGTTTGAAGAGGCAGATGGCTTGATCGGCCCGGGGAGACGGTGGAGCATTCCGGTCGCGCTTGTCGCGGCCTATTTGCTGTTGCTCCAGTCGACACTTGGTGCGTTCGCCTTCAGCACCGTGTCGAGTGCCGCGCAGCTCGACGCCTTCGGCAACGTCATCTGTACCCACGACGGCGCCTCCCAGCTTCCCGGCGGCGACCAGCATCCGTCCCACCTGCCGGCCTGCTGCATACTTGGCTGCAGCATGTTTTCGCCGGCCTATGCGCCGCCGCCCGATGCCGGGCTTGCACTTGCGTCCTTTTCCTTCGAGACCGTCGCCTTTGTCTTCCCGGCGGCCACGCATCTCGACTTCGCCCGCGAACGCTCCCCGTCGAACCCGCGCGCGCCGCCGCTGGCGGGTTGAGCCTGCTTGCTTGCGGAACCTTTCGCGAGCGTACTCATCCAAGATCAAAACCATTCGCGACCGGCGACGGCGCGATCATCACGTCATGGAGCAACCATGTCCCATTCTTTCCGTATAGCGGCGGGCACTTTGTTCAGCCGCATTCTGTCTCGCGTCCAGGAACGTTTCGGCGTTGCCGCCCTGGCTTTCGTGATCATGCTCGGCGGCGTCCAGACTGTCCTGGCGCATGAATTCAAACTCGGTGATCTCGAGATCGGGCATCCGTGGTCGCGTGCCACGCCGACCGGCGCCAAGGTGGCCGGCGGCTATTTCACCATCACCAACAATGGCAGCACGCCGGACCGGTTGCTGTCGATTACCTCCGACATCTCGGAAAAGGCCGAACTGCACGAGATGGGCGTCAAGGACGGCGTGATGACCATGCGGCCGGTCACCGGTGGTCTCGAAATTCCGGCCGGCGGCAAGGTCGTTTTGGGTCCCGGCAGCTATCATGTGATGTTCATGGATTTGAAGCAGCCACCCAAGCAAGGCGAGATGTTCGCCGCCACGCTGACCTTCGAAAAGGCCGGGACGGTGACGATCAAATTCGCCGTGCAAGCCATGGGCAGCGCGGCGCCTCAAGAAGACAATGATTGAACCGACCGTCGTACCGATCAGGATTCTAGAGGGACCATCATGATCAGATATCTTTTGGCGGCCGGCGCGTTTCTCGTGCTGGGGACAAATGCCGCCTTCCCGCACATCACGCTCGAGACCCAGGAGGCGGCGGTCGGCTCGACCTACAAGGCAGTGCTGCGCGTGCCGCATGGTTGCGACGGCAAGGCGACGACCGCCGTACGCGTGCAGATTCCGGAAGGGGTGATCGCGGTCAAGCCGATGCCCAAGCCTGGCTGGACGCTGCAGACCAAGAAGGGCAAGTACGAGAAGTCGTACCAGCTCTACGGCCAGGCGGTGGCCGACGGGGTGAAGGAAATCGACTGGAGCGGCGGCAATCTGCCGGATGAATTCTACGACGAGTTCGTCTTCCGGGCGACGCTGACGGCGGATTTGCCCGCCGGCCAGAAACTCTACTTCCCGGTGGTGCAGGAATGCGGCGATGCCGCCGCCCGCTGGATAGAGGTTCCGGCGGCCGGACAGGATGAGGACGCGCTTGAGAACCCGGCGCCCGGCATCAAGCTCACGCCGAAGAAATGATTTTCTGGCGGCGCGCCTGTCGGCAAGGTGCGCCGCCAATTCCATGGCGACAGCATGAACGAGAGATCCCCACTTCAAAGGCCCGCAACGACCAGCAAGCGATTCGGCTGGCCCTGTGGGCTTTTCGCGATGGTCATCGCGTTCATCGTCATGGCCTCGACAAGCCAGGCCCTTGCCCATGCGGCGCTGATCAAGACCGACCCGGCCGACGGCGCCGTGCTGGCACAGGCGCCGGCGCGGTTCTCGCTGACCTTCAGCGAGCCGGTCTCGCCGCTGGTGCTGACGCTGGTGAGGCCCGACGGCACGCCGGTTGCGCTGACATCCTTCCGCCTCAGCGAGCAGACGGTCGAGATCGACAATCCGCGGGCGCTCAAATCGGGCACGCATGTGCTGAGCTGGCGCGTCATTTCCGCCGACGGCCATCCGGTCGGCGGCTCGCTCTTGTTTTCCATAGGTGCGCCAAGCGAGCCGCCGGACGTCTCCGAAGCGATCGACTGGCCGCTGCGGTCAGCGATCTGGATCGGCAAGGTCCTTCTCTATGCAGGTCTTTTCTTCGGCATTGGCGGCGCTTTCGCCCTTGCCTGGCTGGCCGGGGATGGCCGTGCCGGTCAGCGCTTTGTTGCCGGGGCGATCCTGTGCGGACTGGTGGCGGCGCCGCTGTCGCTGGGCTTGCAAGGCCTCGATGCGCTCGGCGCGCCGCTCTCCCATCTGGCGCAGCCGGTCGTCTGGCGCACCGGTCTTGGGACCAGTTTCGGCTGGACGGTGCTGATCGCCCTGATAGCGCTGGGACTTGGCCTGGTGTCGCTGGCCGCACCGCGCGCGGCTGCCAGGCCACTTGCCCTTGCCGGGCTGGCGGGTGTGGGCGCGGCACTTGCCGCAAGCGGCCACGCAAGTGCGGCCGAGCCGCAATGGCTGACACGGCCGCTGGTTTTCGTGCATGGCGCCGGTATCGCGTTCTGGGCGGGCGCTCTGGTGCCGCTCGGTCTCGCGCTGAAGCGTCAAGCGGCCGGCGCCGTCGAATTCCTGCGTCGCTTCTCATGGGCCATCCTGCCCGTGGTCGCCTTGCTTGCCGCGGCGGGCATCGTGTTGGCCGTGATCCAGGTGCGGACGCCCTCGGCGCTGGTCGACACTGCCTATGGCCGGCTGCTGCTGGTCAAGCTCGCGCTGCTGGTCTTCCTGTTCACGCTGGCCGCCGTCAATCGCTGGAAGCTCACCGCTTCGGCCGAGGCGGGCGCGACCGAGGTGCAACGCAGGCTCACCCGCTCGGTCGGCGTCGAAGTGCTGATCGTGTTGGCGATCTTCGGTGTCGCCGCGGGCTGGCGCTTCACACCGCCGCCACGGGCGTTGGCGATCGCGGCGGCGCAACCGGTTTCGGTCCACATCCACGCGCTGCAGGCGATGGCCGATCTCAGCATCACGCCTGGCCATGCCGGGCCGGTTTCCGCCTCGATGATCATCATGACCGGGGATTTCGGACCGCTCGATGCCAAGGAAGTGACGCTGGTGCTGTCGAAGCCCGATTCAGGCATCGAGCCGCTGAAGCGCGCGGCAACCAAGCCAGGCGACGGCAGTTGGCGTGTCGACAACCTCGTGATCCCGGTTCCCGGCCGCTGGACGGTGCGCATAGACATATTGGTCTCGGACTTCGACGTGGTGAAGATCGAGGCGCCGATCGACATCAGGCCGTAACTCACGGATGTGATACCATTGTCGAACGGGAAACGTCCGCGTGCGGCTATAACACAATTCGGCGAGGCGGTTGACGCGGCTTGAAACGCTCGTCAATCATCGCCCGCAAAACACGGCCTCAACAAAGCGATCCGAAAGCAGGGAAGAAACGATGGAAAAAGCCGAAATCGGCCTGATCGGCCTTGGCACGATGGGCTCCAACCTGGCGCTGAACATCGCCGAACACGGGCACCGCATTGCCGTCTTCAACCGCACCAAGGCACGCACCGACGCCTTCGTGGAGAATGCCGGTGCGCTCAGGAACATGGTCGTCCCCTGTTACAGCCTGGAAGAGCTTGCCGCGGCGATCCGGCCGCCGCGCCCGATCATTATCATGGTGCTGGCCGGCAAGCCGGTGGACGAGCAGATCGAAGCGCTGCGCGGCGTGCTGTCGGCCAACGACATCGTCATCGATGCCGGCAATGCCAATTTCCGCGACACGATGCGGCGCTTCTCCGAGCTCTCCGGCTCGGGTTTGACCTTCATCGGCATGGGCGTCTCGGGCGGCGAGGAAGGCGCGCGCCATGGGCCGTCGATCATGGTCGGCGGCACCGAAGACTCCTGGAAGCGTGTCGAGAAGGTGCTGACCGCCATCTCCGCCAAGTTCAAGGACGAGCCGTGTGCCGCCTGGCTCGGTACGGACGGCGCCGGGCATTTCGTCAAGACCATCCACAACGGCATTGAATATGCCGACATGCAGATGATTGCCGAGATCTACGGTATCCTGCGCGATGGCCTGGGCATGGGGCCGAAGGAGATCGGCACGGTATTTTCCAACTGGAACAAGGGCCGGCTCAATTCCTACCTGATCGAGATCACCGCCAAGGTGCTCGCCGCCGACGATCCGAAGACCGGCAAGCCGGTGGTCGACATCATCCTCGATCGCGCCGGCCAGAAGGGCACCGGCAAATGGTCCGTCATCGAGGCGCAGCAGCTCGGCATTCCGGCGACCGCGATCGAGGCGGCGGTGGCGGCGCGCGTGCTGTCGTCGATCAAGGACGAACGGCAGGCAGCCGAAAAGGCCTATGGCAATATCGGCGTGACGAAAATTTCTGGCGACAAGGATACGCTGCTGAGAGACCTCGAACTGGCGCTGTTCGCCGGCAAGATTGCTGCTTACGCGCAGGGCTTTGCCGTGATGGCCGGCGCCTCGAAGGAGTTCAACTGGAACCTGCCGATGCCGACCATCGCCAAGATCTGGCGCGCCGGCTGCATCATCCGCTCGCAAATGCTCGACACAATGGCCGAGGCCTTCAGCAGTGGCGGCGCTTCGACCAACCTGCTGATGGCGCCGGCTTTCATCAGCTTGATGCAGGAGGCGCATCCGTCGCTGCGGCGCATCGTGGCGAGGGCTTCCGAAGCCGGGACGCCGGTGCCGGCGCTGTCTTCGGCGCTTGCCTATTTCGACAGCTATCGCCAGGGCCGCGGCACCTCGAACCTGATCCAGGCGCAGCGCGACTTCTTCGGTGCGCATGGTTTCGAGCGCATCGGCGAGCAGGGTGCGTTCCACGGCCCTTGGGGCAGCGGCGCGGCGCGTTAGTCGCCTGAGCGCCGATAGGCCACAACGCCCTTCGGCTCGCTCAGGCTCTGCAGCGAGCCGGGCGCGGTGCCGCCGATCCAGCCGAGCACCGAGCGCGCAAGCTCGGAGCCGGCCAGCCGGAAATCTTCGTTGACGACCAGCAATTCATGCCGGAACAGATGCAGCAGATCCGACGACTGCTTCGACACCACGTCGACGTCGCGGCCGAGCTTGAAGCCGGCATCCTCTATCCCGGCGACGATGGCGAGCGTCGCGGCGGCGGCGCTGCTGATAATGCCGTCCGGTCTGATATCGCGCCGCATCAGCTGCGCGGTCCTCATCCTGATCTGTTCGATCGAATGGTCGATCGAGATGGTGTTGAACGGCACCTCGCTGGCGCCGACTTCGCTCAGCGCGTCGGCAAAGCCGTCGACCGTATGGCGGTAGTAGCTCAAACCGGCCGGCGGCGTCACCAAAGCGAGCCGGCGGCGGCCCATGCCGGCGAGATGGCGCACGGCCTCGGCAGCGAAGGCGTAGTTGTCGAAATCATGGTAGGGATGAACCAGCCCCATATCGGTGCGGCCATGCGTGGCAAAGGGAATGCCGCGCTCCAGCATGTAGCGGGCGCGGGGATCGTTCGGCTGCGTGCGCGAGATGATGACACCGTCGGCCGAACCGGTCTCCACGAGATAGCGCACCGGGTCCAGCGGATCCTGCGAGCGCGAATAGGGTGTGACGATCAGGTGGTAGGGCGTATCGGCGATGACTTCGGTGACGCCATAGATGATGTCGGAGACGAAGCTCATGATCTCCTGCTCGGTGTTGAGCACGAGGCTGATGACATTGGTCTTGCCGGTCCTGAGGCGCACGCCGGCGCGGTTGGGCCGGTAGCCGATCTGCTTGGCGACGAGCTGGACGCGGCGCCTGGTCTCGGCGCCGATCTCCGGCGCATCCTTCAGGGCACGCGATACGGTGGTGACGCCGAGCCCGGTCATGAAGGCAAGCGTCTTCAGCGTCGGCCGCTCTTGCGCCGACGCCTCTTCGGTTTTTTTCGTCCGCTGTTTGTCCATTCTTCCCGCCCGTCAGGCGCATAGCAGCCGCAGGCCAGGTCGGCAATCGCCGCAATCCGCAATCCGGCATGATTTCAGGCCTTGTGTGGTTGCAATATACTGAAACGTTACAGATTGCCAATCTCGGCTTGTCGTGCGCCAGTATGGCTACCGATATCTGGCGGGCAGATTCCCCTGGGAATCCAAGGCGAAGGCTGTCTTAGCGGCGACTTTGCCGAGTTTTACAGGCAAATTGACCGTTTTGCACTGCAATCGCGGCGTGTTGCGAGCTCCAAGAATTTATTCGCGCTTCGAAAAAATGTAAGGTCACCCGCACGGCCGGGGTTGCACCATTGGCGCAATTGCCGTATCGAAAATCTGTAACGTTTCAGATTTCTGGGAGGAAGCCGAAATGCGATACAAATTCCTGACCGCTGCCTTTGCCGCGACAGTTGCGCTCAACGTTGCCGGGCCGGCGGCCGCGACCGATCTGGAAGTCACCCATTGGTGGACCTCCGGCGGCGAGGCGGCGGCGGTCGCCGAACTCGCCAAGGCATTCGACGCCACAGGCAATCACTGGGTCGACGGTGCCATCGCCGGATCCGGCGGTACGGCGCGACCGATCATGATCAGCCGCATCACGGGCGGCGATCCGATGGGAGCCACCCAATTCAATCATGGCCGGCAGGCGGAAGAACTGGTGCAGGCCGGCCTGATGCGCGACCTCACCGATGTCGCCACCAAGGGCAAATGGACGGAAGTGGTGCGGCCCAAGAGCCTGCTCGACAGTTGCACGATCGGCGGCAAGATCTATTGCGTGCCGGTCAACATCCATTCCTGGCAATGGCTGTGGCTGTCGAACGCGGCCTTCGAGAAGGCCGGCGTGCCGGTGCCGAAGAACTGGAATGAATATGTGGCCGCGGCCCCGGCGCTGGAGAAGGCAGGCATCGTGCCGCTCGCGGTCGGTGGGCAGGCCTGGCAGGCATCGGGCGCCTTCGACGTGCTGCTTGCCGCGGTCGGCGGAACCGACACCTTCCTCAAGGTCTACAAGGACAAGGACGCCAAGTTCGCCGCCGGTCCCGAAGTCGCCAAGGTCTTCAAGGCGGCCGACGATGCGCGCAAGATGGCCAAGAACACCAATGTGCAGGACTGGAACCAGGCCACCAACATGGTCATCACCGGCAAGGCCGGCGGCCAGATCATGGGCGACTGGGCACAAGGCGAGTTCCAGGTCGCCGGCAAGACCGCCGGCAAGGACTATACCTGTCTTCCCGGCCTTGGCCTGAACGAGGTCATCGCCACGGGCGGCGACGCCTTCTATTTCCCGCTGCTCAAGGATGCCGACAAGGCCAAGGCGCAGGAAGTACTGGCCGAAACCCTGCTCGATCCCAAGACCCAGGTCGCCTTCAACCTCAAGAAGGGCTCGCTGCCGGTGCGCGGCGACGTCGACCTCGACGCGGCCAATGACTGCATGAAGAAGGGCCTCGCCATCCTGGCCAAGGGCGCGGTCATCCCGTGGACGGACCAGCTGCTCTCGCAGGACAGCCAGAAGCAGAAGGAGGACCTGTTCTCGGAGTTCTTCGCCAAGCCCGACATGACCCTCGAAGAGGCGCAGAAGCGCTTCGCCGACATCATCGCTTCCGCCGATTGATCTCAGGCGCCCCCCGCCAGCTCCCGGCCCCTGTCCATCGAGGGTCGGGAGCGTGAGGCTCTCATTGTCCCAGCGAGGCTGCCGAGATGAGCAACAGCGAACGCCCCAACCGGCTTTTCCGCAATCTCAACGCGAAAATCGCCTCGATCCCGATGGTGCTCACCGCCGTGGTGGTGTTCGTCGGCGGCACGGCATGGACGGTGCTTTATTCCTTCACCAATTCGAAGCTCCTGCCGCGGTTGAATTTCGTCGGGCTCGACCAGTATTACCGGCTTTGGGCGACGCCGCGCTGGCTGATCTCGATCGAGAATCTCTTGATCTACGGCGTGATCTCACTGGTGTTTTCGCTGGTGATCGGGTTTCTGCTGGCAGCCCTGCTCGACCAGAAGATCCGTTTCGAGGACACGTTCCGCACCATCTTCCTCTATCCCTTCGCACTCTCCTTCATCGTCACCGGCCTTGTCTGGCAGTGGCTGCTCAATCCGGATTTCGGCGTCCAGGGCGTGGTGCGAAGCCTCGGCTGGACCAGCTTCGACTTCAATCCGCTCTACAATTCCAGCATCGTCATCTACGGCATATCGATCGCCGCGCTTTGGCAAGGCACGGGACTGATCATGTGCCTGATGCTGGCGGGCCTGCGCGGCATCGACGAGGATATCTGGAAGGCCGCACGGGTGGACGGGATACCCATGTGGAAGACCTATCTCTTCATCATCATCCCGATGATGCGGCCGGTTTTCATCACCACGCTGGTGATCATCGCGTCCGGCATCGTCAAGGTCTACGACCTCGTCGTTGCGCAGACCAGCGGCGGTCCCGGCATCGCCTCCGAAGTGCCGGCAAAATATGTCTACGACTACATGTTCTTCGCCCAGAATCTCGGCCAGGGCTTTGCCGCCTCGACCATGATGCTGCTGTCGGTGATGATCGTCATCGTGCCGTGGGCCTATCTCGAATTCGGAGGCCGCAAGCGTGTCTGACCATGCCGTCTCCTTGTCCGCCACGTCGTCAAACCCGCAAGCCGGCGTCTCCGGACCGAGCGGACCGAAGCCGCGACACGTGTTCTCGCGCCGCAACATTTTCCTCTACGGTACGCTCATCGTCGTGGCGCTCTACTACCTCCTGCCGCTCTATGTGATGGTCGTCACCTCGCTCAAGGGCATGCCGGAAATCCGCCTCGGCAACATCTTCTCGCCGCCGCTCGAGATCACCTTCGAGCCCTGGGTCAAGGCGTGGTCGCAGGCATGCACCGGCCTCAATTGCGACGGGCTTTCGCGCGGTTTCTGGAACTCGGTGCGCATCACCGTTCCCTCGGTGATCCTGTCGATCGCCATCGCCTCGGTGAACGGCTACGCGCTGGCCAACTGGCGCTTCAAGGGCGCCGACACATTCTTCGTCATCCTGATCGTCGGCGCCTTCATTCCCTATCAGGTGATGATCTATCCGATCGTCATCATCCTGCGCGAGATCGGCCTCTATGGCAGCCTTACAGGCCTGGTGATCGTGCATTCCATTTTCGGCATGCCGATCCTGACGCTTCTGTTCCGCAATTATTTCACCTCGATGCCGGAGGAGCTGTTCCGGGCGGCGCGCGTCGACGGCGCCGGCTTCTGGGGCATCTACCTGCGCATCATGCTGCCGATGTCGCTGCCGATCTTCGTCGTCGCCATCATCCTGCAGGTGACCGGCATCTGGAACGACTTCCTGTTCGGCGTCGTCTACACCCGTCCCGACACCTATCCGATGACGGTGCAGCTCAACAACATCGTCAACTCGGTGCAGGGCGTGAAGGAATACAACGTCAACATGGCCGCCACCATCCTGACCGGCCTGGTGCCGCTGGTCGTCTATTTCATTTCCGGCAAATTGTTCGTGCGCGGCATTGCCGCCGGCGCGGTGAAAGGGTGATGGCGATGGCGGCGAACGGCACCAGCGTTTCGATCCAGGACCTGTCGCTGAACTTCGGCGCGGTCTCGGTGCTGCAGACGCTCAACCTCGATGTCGCCGAAGGCGAGTTCATCGTGCTGCTCGGACCTTCCGGCTGCGGCAAGTCGACCTTGCTCAACTGCATTGCCGGCCTGCTCGACATTTCGGAAGGCCGCATCTTCATCAAGGGCAAGAACGTCACCTGGGAAGAGCCCAAGGACCGCGGCATCGGCATGGTTTTCCAGTCCTATGCGCTCTATCCGCAGATGACGGTGGAGAAGAACCTGTCCTTCGGGCTGCGTGTCGCCGGCATCGCCAAGGACGAAATCGCCAAGCGCATCGCGCGTGCCGCCGAGATCCTGCAGATCGAGCCGCTTTTGCAGCGCAAGCCGGCGGCACTCTCGGGCGGCCAGCGCCAGCGCGTGGCGATCGGGCGGGCGCTGGTGCGCGATGTCGATGTCTTCCTGTTCGACGAACCGCTGTCCAATCTCGATGCCAAGCTGCGTTCGGAGCTGCGCGTCGAGATCAAGCTTCTGCACCGCAAGCTGCAGAACACGATGATCTACGTCACCCACGACCAGATCGAGGCGATGACGCTGGCCGATCGCATCGCGGTGATGAAGGGCGGTGTCATCCAGCAGCTCGACGCGCCGCAGACCATCTACAACCGTCCGGTCAACCGGTTCGTTGCAGGGTTCCTCGGCTCGCCGGCGATGAATTTCGTCGAGGGGCAGCTGGAGGCTGGCACGACGGCGGTGTTCAAGACCGGGGATTTGACCATACCGCTCGATCGCTACGGCTTCGACGGCGCCGGCAACAAGAGCGGGCCTTGCGTGTTCGGGATCCGGCCGGAGCACGTTGCCTTTGGCGAGGCCGCGAACTCCATGCCCTTCGCCACCGACGCCGCCGTCGAAATCGTCGAGCCGATGGGCTCCGACACGCTGGTGTGGACGAAGCTCGGCGACCGCAATTTCTCCTTCCGCGTCGAGGCGGAAAAGACGCTGCGCAATGGCGATCCGGTTCGGATCGGCTTTGACCCCGCCCGCGCCTCGCTGTTCGATATCCCATCCGGCAACCGCATGTAGCTCCCAAGAAGACCATCCTCCCAAAGACAATCCCCAAGCAGAACGGACAGAGACGATGAACTGGTCATTCCAACTTTATAGCGCCCGCAATTTCTTGCCTTGGACCGATGTGCTCGAAATGCTCGGCAAGCTCGGTTACGCCGAGGTCGAAGGCTTCGGCGGCGTCTATGACGATCCCAAGGCCTTCCGCGCCGAACTCGACAAGAACGGCCTTGCCATGCCGACCGGGCATTTTTCCATCGATGCGCTGGAGAAGGATTTCGACGGCGTGCGCCGGATCGCCGAAACGCTCGGCGTCAAGCTCTTGATCTGCCCCTATCTGATGGCGGAGGACAGGCCATCCGATACCGCCGGCTGGCGCGGCTTCGGCGAGCGCCTGGCCAAGGTCGGCGAGGTGGCCTCGAAGGCCGGCTATGGTTTTGCCTGGCACAACCATGATTTCGAGTTCAAGGCGCTCGCCGACGGCTCGCTGCCGCAGGATCATATCCTGTCCTCCGCCCCCGACATTGGCTGGGAAATGGACGTTGCCTGGGTGGTGCGCGGCGGCGCCGACCCGCTGCCCTGGATCGAAAAGCACGGCAAGCGCATCGTCGCCGTGCATGTCAAGGACATGGCGAAGCCGGGTGAGGGGCTGGATGAGGATGGCTGGTCGGATGTCGGCCACGGCACGATCGACTGGGCGGACCTGATCAAGGTGTTGCGGGCCAAGAGCGCGGCGAAATACTTTGTCATGGAACAGGACAATCCCAACGACATCGAGCGCTTCGCCCGCCGCTCGATCGCAACCGTCAAGAGCTACTAGGAACAACCACCATGGCAAAGAAACTGGGTATTGGCGTCATCGGCTGCGGCAACATCTCGAAGGCGTATTTCTCGCTGGCGCCGCTGTTTCGCGGCATCGAGATGCGCGCCTGCGCCGACATCAACATGGACGCGGCCAGGGCACGGGCGAAGGAATTCAAGCTCCGTGCCGAAACCGTCGAGGATCTGCTCAAGGCCGACGATATCGACATCATCGTCAACCTGACCATTCCGGCCGTGCACTACGAGGTGTCGAAGCAGGTGCTCGATGCCGGCAAGCACGTCTATTCGGAAAAGCCGTTCGTGCTGTCGCTCAAGGAGGGCCAGGACCTCAAGACGCGGGCCGAGAAGAAGGGGCTGCGCATCGGCTCGGCGCCGGACACGTTTCTCGGCGGCGCGCACCAGTTGGTGCGTGAGCTGATCGACGAGGGAAAGCTCGGCAGGATCACCAGCGGCACCTGCCATGTCATGGGCCATGGCATGGAACACTGGCACCCCAATCCGGACTTCTTCTTCCAGCCGGGTGCCGGGCCGGTGCTCGACATCGGACCGTACTACATCACCAATCTCATCCAGCTGATCGGGCCGGTGAAGCAGGTGGCGGCTTTCGCGACGACCCCCGCCAAGGAGCGGACCATCAGCTCCAAGCCGCGAGCGGGTGAAAAGATCCCGGTCAACACGCCGACCACCATTCACGGCCTGCTCGAATTCGAGAACGGCGCCGTGGTGACACTGAACACAAGCTGGGACGTCTGGGCTCATGGCCACGCGCCGATGGAGCTTTATGGCGAGGCCGGAACGGTGTTCGTGCCGGATCCGAACTTCTTCGGCGGCGACGTGCGCTTCACCGAAGAGGGCAAACCGGTCAAGAAGCAGCCGAAATGGAAGCATCCGCTGGGCATCCCCAATGAGATGCACGGCCAAGGCATGATGGCCAA
Organism: Mesorhizobium sp. M8A.F.Ca.ET.207.01.1.1; assembly: GCF_004794715.1. Lineage (NCBI taxonomy): Bacteria > Pseudomonadati > Pseudomonadota > Alphaproteobacteria > Hyphomicrobiales > Phyllobacteriaceae > Mesorhizobium > Mesorhizobium sp. M8A.F.Ca.ET.207.01.1.1. Next base: position 246,943 of record NZ_SRUS01000002.1, read on the forward strand.
TTACCGCACGGCGGGCTTGGCCGACATGGCGCTGGCGATCGCCGAAGGGCGGCCGCACCGCTGCTCGATGGAACTCGCGCTGCATGCCGTCGATGTCATGACCGGCCTCCTGCGCTCCGGCGAAACCGGCAAGTTCGTCGCCATGCAGACCACATGCGAGCGTCCGGCCGCGCTTGGCGTCAAGCAAGCCAAGGATCTCCTGGCCAAGAAGAAGTAGTCGCGGAGATTATCGATAATTTTGCTTGCCCCCTCTCCCCGTTCCTCCGGGGAGGGGGTAAAGGATGGCGTACGGGCACGTTCATCGCCTCTGCGATGACGGTGCCCTGTCCGTTCAGATTCGAGGATTTCCCATGCCCTATATCGCCGCTGAAAACCGCTACGAAAACATGATCTACAACCGCTGCGGGCGGTCCGGCCTCAAGCTGCCGGCGATCTCGCTCGGGCTGTGGCACAATTTCGGCGACGACACGCCGCATCGGACCAAGCAGGCGATCGTCCGCAAGGCTTTCGACCTCGGCATCACCCATTTCGACCTCGCCAACAATTATGGGCCGCCGCCCGGCTCGGCGGAGACCGCTTTCGGCGAGATCCTGCGCACCGATTTTTCCGCCTATCGCGACGAACTGATCATCTCGACCAAGGCCGGCTACGAGATGTGGGCCGGTCCCTACGGCGAATGGGGCGGGCGCAAATACGTACTGGCCAGCCTCGACCAGAGCCTGAAGCGGATGGGGCTCGACTATGTCGACATCTTCTATTCGCACCGTTTCGATCCCGACACGCCGCTCGAAGAAACCATGGGTGCGCTCGACCATGCGGTGCGTTCGGGCAAGGCGCTCTATGCCGGCATCTCGTCCTACAATTCGCAGCGCACCCGCGAGGCCGCCGACATATTGAGGCAATTGGGCACGCCCTGTGTCATCCACCAGCCGAGCTATTCGATGTTGAACCGCTGGGTCGAGGAGGACGGGCTGCTCGACACGCTCGAAGGGCTCGGCGTCGGCTCCATCGTGTTTTCGCCGCTGGCGCAAGGCATGCTGACGGATAAATATCTCGGCGGCATTCCCGATGGCAGCCGGGCCTCCCAGGGCAAGTCGCTGAAGACGGCTTTCATCAACGATCGCACCATTGCCAACATCAAGTCGCTCAACGCGATTGCCGGCAAACGCGGCCAGACGCTGGCGCAGATGGCGCTGGCATGGGTGTTGCGCAAGGGCAAGGTGACGTCGGCGTTGATCGGCGCCAGCCGGCCCGAGCAGGTCGAGGATTGCGTCGGTGCGCTCAAGGTGCTCGATTTCAGCGACGCCGAATTGGCCGAGATCGATGCTTACGCGCGCGAGTCCGACATCAATCTGTGGGCGGCCTCCGCCGAGCGCAAAGGTCCGCCAAGGAAATAGGCTCGCTCGGCAAGCCGGCAAACAAAACGGCGGGATGTTCCCGCCGTTTTCCATGGCAATCCGAAGCGGCCGCTTCAGGGCGACTTTGGCTTCTGGGCGGTGCCGAGCCCGGCCTTGGGCTTTTCGGGCGCCGGGGCGGATGTCTTCATTTTGGCCTCGATCCAGCCGGTGTAGTTGGCCAGCCGCGTGTAGATGCCATAGGCGTCCTTGTGGCCGCAGGCAGCGCTGCCATCGGCCGGGCCTTCGCCCCAACTGACGACGCCGACCTGGATCGGGCCGCCGGCGCCGGTCATGAACAGCGGTCCGCCGCTGTCGCCATTGCAGGCGTCACGCACGCCGCTCGTGGTGCCGGCACAGATCATGTTGCTGGTCAGCGGATCGGTCATGTCGGCGGCAATCGCATTGGCCGCGGCATCGATGCCCTTTTCCGAATAGCGCATGCGGTGCGACAGGTCTCCGAGAGCCGCCTTCAGATCATGCGCATAGATGGCCTTGATGCCGCTGTTGCAGGCGCTGTTTGGCTGCAGGTCGAGATCGGCGACCATCAGCGTGGTCGGGAAGGTGCCGTCCTGCATCTTGCCCCAGCCGGTGACGGTGGTCTTGCCGGTGTCTGGTGTCGCGTCATGGGTAAGCTTGATGGTCGGCGCATCGGCCGGGTCGGCGAGCCGGAGCAGGCCGAGATCGTTGTCGAGCGTCTGTTCGCTGTAGCCCTCGTTGACGATGACTTCGACAACCTTGTGCCGCTTGCCTTCGCTGAGATCCGTGGCACCGGTCAGCACGGTGACGGAATCGGGCGAGATCGGGCGGCCCTTGTCGTTGAGGCAGTGCGCAGCCGTCAGCACCCATTGCGGCGCGATCAGGCTGCCGCCGCAAAACTGCGCGTTGGCCTGAGAGGCCGGATTCTCGTCCAGCCTGGCGGTGGTGAGGAGTGCCACCTGGAAAGGATAGGCGCCCTTTTCAGCCTGATTGCCGCCATAGACGCGATCGGTGCCGTCGGGGTTCTCCGCCGCTGCCTTGGCCCTGGCATCGGTCACCCGCTGCATCGGCGAAACGGCCGCTTCCGGCCTGACGGCGGCCTCGTCCGCCTGGCCGGCGTTGATGAATGCAACGGCAGCGGCGATGCCAAGCAGCGATGCGGCAACGACCTGCCCGAACCGATTTGTGATGTGCACCCGAACCCCCTCCTGAGACAATTCTCCCGCGCGGATCGACGCCGGGCATTGTGCAACCAGAGGCCGCCGGTTCGGCGATCCGGACACGCACCCTATCGAACGGCGCGCGATCGGTCACAAAACCGAATCCCACTTTTGCTAACCGTGCCCGCGAGCAGAACCCGCACAAAACTCTATAGCCCCCCACGGGCTACGTGGAAGCGATTTATCATTGCCAATTTTGGATTATTTTAGGCAGTATGTCGCGGCAGGGTCTTAGGCGGGGGCTTTAGATTGACCGAGGCAAACAACGATCCGGTACGTTCGCCGATAGCCTTTGCCGATTTTTCAGCACCACCACGATCTCGACAATATTTCTGTATTTTGATCCAGTCCTTGCTGACTTTTGGGAGAGTCTCACCATGACAAAACTGACAAAGCTTATGATTGCTTCCGCATTGCTTTCCACCGCAATGTCGGCAGTCCCTGCTTTCGCCGCCGATCCTGGCTCCGCCAGTGCCGGCAATGGCGAAAGCATGCGGGACGTGACTTCGGGCGACTACAAGCCCGGGCGGGCCAAGCCGATCGCGCCGCCGACGCTGACTGACGAAGACAACCGCGCCGCGCCGATCACCGACGAGAAAGCGGCTGTCAAATCCTATGGCATCGTCGGACGTTCAGCCGATGGCAAGGAGATCAAGATCGAACCGAGCGAAGCGCTGCGGGAGATCATCATCAAGGAACTGAATGCGCCGGCCAATGGCGCCGAGGGCGCCCCGCGCAAGACCGAGGATCCTGACCTTGGCGAAGGCGAAGCCGGACGTCAGGTTTTCGGCACCGACGATCGTGAGCAGGTCAAGAACACCAAGACCTATCCGTTCTCGGCAATCGGCTATCTCGAAGCCAAGTCGAAGACCGGCTATGGCAGCTGTTCGGCAACGTTGATCGGCCCGCGCACCGTGCTCACCGCCGCGCACTGTCTCTACAGCCACGAGGACAAGGACTGGCTGTCCGACTACCTGTTCGTGCCGGGCCTCAATGGCAGCACCGCCGATGACGCTCCGTTCGGCGCCTTCGAATACGAAAGCGCCTATGTGCTGCAGGGCTTCATCGACAACTACCAGGGCTATTACGGTTCGGTGATCCCGTGGGATCTCGGCATCATCACGCTGAAGCAGGATGTCGGCACCAATCTCGGCTGGCTGGGCTACGCCAACTATGACGATCTCGGCGACTTCACCGCCAACCTCGTCGGCTATCCCGGCGACAAGCCGATGGGTACGATGTGGAAGGCGAGCTGCGAAGTCCATGCCGAAAACATCGCTCCGGAGTATTTCCAGTATGACTGCGATACTTTCCCGGGGTCGAGCGGCAGCTCGGTCTATGCCTATGACACCAAGTCCAAGCAGCGCATCATTACCGGCGTCAACGTGGCGGAAAGCCCTGAGGCCAACACCGCCGTGCGCCTGAACGCCGCCAACGTCCAGTGGATCAACAGCCTCTACAAATGACGGCTGCCGACGGTCGCGGCGCGTGCCGCGACAGAGAAACAAAGAACCGGCGGCGGGACGTTCCCGCCGCCGGTTTTCTATGCGATGGCGTGCACGGTCGGAGCCGTCACTTGCGCCAGCCCACCGCCACGATTACGCTTGGTCATCCAAGGGGTTGGGCGTTGAGGGTGGGATATGGCAAGGCCAGGAATCTTCGCAATGAGGGCAATGGCTGCCGCTCCCCTGCTGGCGGCGTTGATGTTGTCGGCATCTCTTACCGGACAGGCCTTCGCCAACGGAGGCAGTTCGCAGCCAGCCGGCGCCTGGGCGGAGCGCGTGCAGGTCCTCTATCAGAGCCGGACGCGTTCGGTGCTGCGCAGGATGGTGCGGGTGTGGGATTTCCAACCGGAAAAAAATCTCGACTTCACCTGGGAGCCGGCCGCTGGCCAGTCTCCCGATCGGACGATCGCCGAAGACGGCACCGTCAACGGCAAGGGCCGCCTGGTCTGGCGCGTGCGCGGCTCTGCGAACTATGACCCGAAGACCGTCTATTCCAGTTATTTTGGCTCCGTCAGGAACGGCCGGCTGGATGGGCAAGGGCGGCTCGAGCTTCGTTCGGGCGAGGTCTTCGACGGGCTGTGGCTTGAGGGAGAATTCAACGGAAAGGGCATCCATATCGATGCCGAGGGCAACCGCTATGAAGGCCAGTTCGTCGCTGGCGTCGCGAATGGCGAAGGCCGGCTCATGTCGAAGACCGGCGAAATATTCGCCGGCTCCTTTGTCGACGGATTGAAGAACGGCAAGGGTCGGACCCGGCTCGCCGGCGGCACGGTCTATCAATCGCAATGGGTGATGGGCAAGGAGGTCGGCAGCTCGCGTCCAGACGTGCTGGCCGATGCCCGGGTCGGCGGCCTTTTGAAGGCGCAGACCGGCGGCGGCGACGCCGACAAGGTCGAGATCGGGGTCGTGGTGGATCAACGTATGACGCAGCAATCCGACATGCAGTACCAGCACCTGGTGCGCGACGAGGACATCGCGATCTATCCGCAGGCGGATGAGGACAATGACAGCTGGAACGGCACCGGGCAGGTTACGACCAGCAATGTCTTTGGCCGCAAGGATTGGGACGAAGCGCCGGCCTTCGCCGAGGTCGACCTCAAAACGACGGACCAATCCAAAGTCAGGCTCGACCGCCTGGAAATGAAGGTCGCCTCGAGCGATGCCTACCGCAAGCCGATGCTGTCGATATCGGAGCATTTCGGCTGTGTCGGCTTCCGGCCGGATTTCTCGATCATCAACAATGGCTGGGGCGACGCCAAGGACATGAAAATGTCCATCCAGTTCACGACCGTGGACGAGGATGGCAATCCCAGCGGCCAGCCAAGCCGTATGTTCAGCAAGGACATTGGCAGTTTCGGCGAGGGCGTCGACGTGTCGATCAAGAGCGTGCTCACTGAAGCCGGCGTCGACACCGCCAGCCTGGAGACGGGGCGGTTTCCCTGTCCGTCGGTGGACAGTCTCAATGTCTGCCGCAGCCAGTTGGCCAACAAGATCAAGTTCGGCGAGGTCGCCGACTATCTCGGCAATATGCAGCAGGCGATGACACTGAATGCGATCGGCAAGCTCGATTATTCCTGGACAGATGACGAAGGTCATATCAATCAGAACAGCGAGCCGTTTCGCACCTCGGTGACCGTGGCGGTTTTCGAGACCCCGGAATCGATGGCCGAATGCGGCGATGGCGGTGGCGGCACACCGGAAGCGATGCGCTACCAGAACATCGAGTTTCCAATCGGCAAGCACGACTACACGATCGCCATGCCGGTGCGCGGCAACAAGAACATCAGCGCCTATACGGCGCGGCTGAAGATGTGGTCGTCGATGTCGTCCATCCACAACTTCAGCATCGCCGCGCATTTCGCCGATGGCAGCGTTCGCGAGAGCAAGCCGGTGACCTTCTTCTATTTCAAGCCAAAGCGGTCGCTGTTCGAGACCAAGACCGAGCCGGCGGCGTGTTATCTGCCACGCGACATGGTCGGCTGCAGCGGTTAGGACGTATAGATATTCAGGTGATGCCGGCCCGATCTTAAGCCTGGCGCATCCTGATCCAGGAACGGCTATTTGCGGCCCATCTCGAAATAGTTGGGCAGGGGAATGAGCCGGGCGAAGATCGTGCCCTGGGGAAAGACGCGCAGTTCCAGCATCGATCCGGACGAGCGTTCCGCCTTCTGGTCAAATAGGAAATTGCCGAGCGAATAGACTTCAGCCACATCGCCGCCGCCGAGCGGCACGATTGCCTCGCTCGACACATGCGGATGGCCGCCGACGATGACTGACACACCGCGCAGCCGCATCTGGTCGGCGAGCATCTCTTCGCGCGCCGACGGCTCGGTCTTGTATTCGCGGCCCCAGTGGACGAAGGCGACCACCGGGCGTTCCGCATTTTCGTGCAGCAGGCGGTCGAGCAAGGCTGGGGTGAGCAGGTCGCTGTTCTTCGAGCCGTTGGTGTCGATGTCAGTCAGGCCGACCAGGTCGAGATCGGCGAGCGCCAGCGTCTCGCCCTGGGCGACATGGGGGAAGCCGGCTTCGTCCAGCGCCTGCAGCGTCTCGGCATAGCCGGACGGGCCGAGATCGTAGGCATGGTTGTTGGCGAGGCTCACGCCGGCGACATGCAGCCGCTTCAGCATGTCGACAGCGAGGCTCTCCGGCATCGCCAGCGTCATATCGTCGATCGCCTCCGGCACGTTGGGCAGGATGACGCCTTCGAGATTGACGATCAGCGGCCGCGAGTTGGTCAGCGACAGGATGCTGTCGACGATGCGGTCGGCAACACCGTCGCGGACCAAAATCTTCTTCATGGCGCGGCCGAAATTCACGTCGCCGGCGAGATAATAGATCTTGTCCTTGGGCCGTGTGGGGTTGTTGAAGCCGGGGCCGAAAGCGCCGAACAGCGCCACCACATAGCTGGTGGTGCGCTCGACATAATCCGATGTGTGTTCCTGCGAGTTCTCATTGGCGACGACCAGCGGCAGGGCGCCGAACAATTCGCGCTGCAGCCTGGTCTGGATGTAGAGCGCGCCGACGGAATCGGCATGATCGGGCTGGCGCAGTGCCGCGATGCCGTCGAGCGAGCTGGCGGCCAGCATGTTGAGCGACTGCTGGTCGAAACGGCGTGCCTCATGCTGCGGCAGATAGTGCGAGAAGTCGGTGGATTCGACGATCAGCGTGTCGTGGTCGACAATTGTCTTAAGTGCCTCGGCAAGCCTGTCCCAGTCGCGGCGCCGCGCCTTCACCGACATCGCCACCGGCACGATTTTCGCCTCGGGGAAATAGTGGTGCAGGAAAGGCAGCATGGCACGTACGCCATGCTCCTTGTCGAACAGGCAGGACTCCTCGACCATGTCGCTGTTCTTCTCCAGAAGCCGCACGGCATCGGTGTCGGCCTTGACCGGACCAAGCACGGTATCGAAGCCGCGCGCCGTGGTGGCGTAGAGCTTGTGCGTCTTGTGGAAATGGTCCGGCGACAGGATGACGATGCGTTTGTAGCGGAAGCCCGAGGCGGCATGAAAACCCAGCGCCACCAGGTCGGCGGCCAGGAGATGATGCGGCACGGTGATGCCGGTCAGTCGCTGATTGGATGGCTGGACCTCGGCCGCGCTGGCGATGGCATTCTCGAACAGCTTGGCGTCGTCGTAGAAGGGCGGGAAGTTTGAGCTGCCGGACGGGCAGATGAGGGGTGCGGTGAAGGCGGGCAGGGGGAGGAGGGTGAACAGGAGGGCTGCCAAGATCTGCAAAATGTCGGCGCCCAGTCGGCCCCCCTCTGTCCTGCCGGACACCTCCTCCTCAAGGGGGGAGATTGGCAGCTTCATTGGCGGCGCTCTCTTTCTCAACGTCAGGGATTGGCGAAAGCCAGGAAACAGCTGATCTCCACCCTTGAGGGGGAGGTGTCCGGCAGGACAGAGGGGGGGCCCTTGGCGCCGACGTTTGATGGTCACGGCTCGGCCAGCACGATATTTTCCACGCCTCCGACATAATAGAACGGCTTCTGCTTCGAAGCGGTCAGCCGCACCACCTCGTGCGAAATGAAATCGGCCAGTCCGAACAGCGTGACGCCGCCATCCGGGGTTCTCGCCTTGCCGCGCAGGCCCTCGAGGATCGAATAGGTGAAGACGCCGTGGCCGAGTTCGGGCAATTCGGCGGCGGTGTTGTTGGCGGCGGTGGCCGAGAAGACGACGATGCGCGCGTCCTGCGCATCCTTTTCCAGCCGCGGATTGAAGGCGTTGGCGGCGTGGCAGGTGTCGAGCAGCATGAAGCGCATGCCTTTGGCCCGCTCGACCGATTTCTGGATGTCGGACCAATCCACCAGCGAAGAGCGCTTCCAGCGCTCGGCGTCCTGTTTGCGGCCATCGGTCGGGATGAAATAGTAATCCTCGTCGATGTTGATGCCGTGGCCGGCTACGAAGATGATGGTGGTGTCGTGCTCGCCAGGCCTGTCGAGGAAATCGGCGAGCTGGTCATCGATCGTGTGCGAGTCCGGTTCCATGATGCTGCCGGCACTGGCGACGGTGTAGGTCTGCTGCGCCTTGTCGGGGCTCTCGTCGAGCGCTTGGCGGTTGACCAGCACCAGCGATTCCATCGACGAGAACAGCGGCGCCGACTTCTGCGCAACCACCTTGAGAAACTCGGTGGCATCGTCGACGGGGTAGCGCAGGTCGCAGGCGTGGCCGGAACAGGCATCGGTCAGGAACGGGTATTTGTCGACACCGATGACCGCGACATAGAGCTTGCCCTTGGCTTGGGCCTTCTCGGCCTTCCTTGCCAGCGTCGTCACGCTGCGCTCGGTCAGATAGCCGTATTCATTGGTGCCGGTGATGCGAATGGTGTTTTGGCCATCCTCGACCGGAACCTCGACGATGGTGTTGTTGCCGTCCACCGAGCGGGCGGTGACGTCGCCGACATTGCGGCTGTTCGAAAGGATCGAGAAGCCGGCGGCATCAGCGCCGGCCTCCCTGGCGCCCGTGATTTCGACCGCGACGTAGCCGTCTCGCACCTTGCTCTGATCGCCGGCGAGGCGGATGCCGAACTCCGGCGGCTTGCGCTGGAGAAGCTTCTGCAACTCGTCGTCGACGCCGGGCCGCATCTCCTTGACCGCCTGCCTGGCGCTGCGCAGGATGATGGCGCGGCGCACCATTTCCGGGCTCCAGAGGTATTTCTTCAGCTGGCCGGCGCGGATGAAGCGGCCTTCATGGTCGCGACCCTGGTTGACGTGCCAGCCGATCAGCTTGTCGCCCTCGTCGGAGGAATAGTAATAGCCCTGCGGCATCCAGGCGATCCATTGCGACCCGGCAAAGAACATCGACACGATCAGTTCGTGCGTCTTCAGGTTCCAGAGCCGGAGCGTCTGGTCGGCACTGCCGGTGACCAGCAGGCCGGCCTTTTGCGAGGCGACCATAGCGTTGACCTCGCCGGTATGGCCGGTGAATTCACCTGATACCCTGGCGGTCGCGGATTTGTATTCGAGCAGCGTGCCGTCATTGCCGCCGGTGATCAGGCCAAGCCCGTTGTCGATCAGCGTGAAGGCGGAATGGGCAAAGCCGTTGGTGGCGTCGTTCTCGATCGTGCGCACGACCTTACCGCCATTGGCGATTTCCAGCACTGCGTTTTCCAGCGCGTCCTTGCCGCCGACCGTGGCGTGCAGCGACCACTGGCCGCTGGTCAGTGTGGCGCGGGCAAACGAGTTTTGCTCCGTCAGCAGCTGGGGGTCGTCGAAGAACCGCTCGGCGGTCGGCAGTTCCAGCTTCTTTTCCAGCGCGCCCATTTGTTCCGGGCAGGCGACGCGCTCGGGGCAGGGGTTGGCATCGCCCCAGCCGATGATGCCGTTCGCCGCGTCGATGCCGACCGCGGTCACCGGCTCCCCCGATCCTTGCAGCAGGGCCTTGCGTTCACCCGTCGCCGGGTCCCAGACCTGGATGGCGTTGCGGGTACCGCCGGCGGTCGCCACCAGCGAGCCGTCGGCATTGGCGGCGCTGGCATAGACCGTGCCGTCATGGCCGGCATAGTCGAGCAGCTTGTCGCCAGTGTCGGTGTTCCAGACGATGGAGCGGTGCTTGTCGGCGCAGCGGTAGCCGCAGGAAGCGATCAGACGTGACCCTTTGGCGAAGGTCAGCGAACCGATGAGGAAATCCTGCTTCGGCATGGCGCGCACCAGAGTGCCGTCAGCCGCACGCCAGATTTGGACCTGCCCGTCCTTGCTGCCGGTGCCAAACTGGCTGCCGTCCTGCGAAACGGCCAGCGCCATGACGCTGACGTCCCGCAGCTGCTCCGCTTCGGCCGGTAAGGCGATCTGCTCGCCCTTCGTGATGTCCCAGAGCCGGATGCCATTGTCCGTCGTTGTCGCCGCCAGTCGGGTTCCCACCGCGGCGAAAGCCAGTTTGTCGATATGCCAGGAATCGGCGTCGAGCTTTTTGTCCAGCGTCCATCCGGCCGTGGATTTGTCGTCCAGCCTCCAGAGATAGACGACGCCATCGGCGCCACCGCCGGCCAGCATCTTTCCATCGGGAGAGAAGGCAAGGTCATAGGTCGCGTAGTCGGCGGCCTTGAGTACGGCCTTCATCTTGCCGGTGGCGAAGTCGAACAGCCTGATGTCGCCATAGGGCGGCCTGTCGCCGAGACCAGCGCCGAAATAGCCGCCGGCGGCGATCGTCTTGCCGTCCGGCGAGACCGCGACCGCGAAGATCTTGCCGTCGTTGCCGTTGCCGAGATAGCCACGGATGGTGCGCAGGCTGACGCCGTTTTGCCAGTCCCAGATACGGATGGTCTTGTCGTCGGAGGCCGAGACGAGGTTCTCGCCATCGGGCGTGAAGGCGAGATCGGTGACCCGCGCGCTGTGGCCGCCAGTGTCGAGATCGAGGTGGAAATCCGGGGCGTCCTCGGCACGGGCGACCGACGCGGCGACCAAGGCTCCAGCCATGGCGAGCCAGCGGAAGGCACGCATGAGGCGGAGGCTCATCCTTGTCATCGTTATTTGGCTTCAGCCGACGGTCGCCCGCTGCGCACATAGGCTTCGATCGCCGTGGCGAAAGTGGGGGAGCCGGCCTTGCGCTGTTTGTCGACATAGCCGGCAAAGTAACTCCAGAAGGAGACGGCATAGTCGCGGAAATAGGCGTCTGTCACCTTGCGCGAACACAGGTCGCCATCGACGCAGAAGGACAGCCGGTTGAGGAAATAGACGATGCGGTCGAAATTCTCGCCGAAGTCGGCGAGCGGCATGTCGCCACCGGAAGCGCTCATCGCCTCGATGCCGATACGTTGCCGGAATACCTGCTCCTCGGTCGGCGAAGGGTTGGCGCTGAGCAGATTGTCGTATTTGGAATTGAGGGCCGCGAGGCGATCCTTGAGCGCTCGTTGCGCCTGCTGATAATCCTTTGTCTCCCAAAGCTCGACCAGGGACATGGTCTGCTCGACGCGCTTCTGCTCCTGATTGGCCAGGAACTGATAGACCGAGAATGCCAAGGTGAAGATGATGGCGAAGCGCACCAGCATGCCCGACCAGGCATAGACCAGCATGCGCCAGTCGCGGTCGGTGAAGGGGTTGCTTTCCTTCTTGATCTCATGGCTGCTCGGCCACGGGAAGCCTTCGGTGGTTTCCGGCAGCGCCTGCTTCGCAGCCGCGTCCTTTGCCGGTGTCACTGCTGCTGCCTGCTTCGTCGTGCCCCCCGGCTTCTTCATTTGCAGCTATCCAGTTCGATGGTGGCGGAGGGATCGAGCACGACGCCCGGCGCTTCGAGCTGCTTCTTCAGGCACGCCAGTTGCGGGCGCGAGACAATGAACTGCACGTCCGGTTCCGCCGGCGCCTTGTTCGGCGACGGCAAGGCCTCGACGATGCCACGCGAGGCGCAGCCCGAGAGATCGACGACGATCGCGTCGCTGCTGGCCTTGGCGATCTGGTCGTACTGGTCGAGAAAGCAGGTCGCCAGTTCCGAATTGATGACCACCTGCTTGGCGCAGAGGCCGCAGGCGTCCTGTGCCGACGCGTCGGCAACCAGCAGCAGGCCGGCGGCGATGCCGCCAACCGTGGCACTCCAGGAAAATACGCTATAGCTCACGAACCACCCCATCCATTGCGCCGGCCGTGTCGTCTCCCGACGCGGCGGCCAAAAGTTTTCACCCCATCGTGCCGGCAGTGCAAGGCCTGGCCATGAACACCCCCGCCTGGATTCTCAGGCGCGCGGCACCGTCTCCATCGGGAAGATCATCACCGCTCCCTTCGGGCCGCTCTTGTCGGCAAGCCGCATCACCGATCGGGTCGACGGCGCCACGCCGATATCGGCAAGCATGTCGGAGAAGCTGGCGGGGCCTATCCCGCGCGTCATCGACGCGACACCGTCCTGCGCCAGGAAGCTCAGATCCTCCTTTTCGCTTTCCGGCGGCGCCTCGGTCAGCACCGCGATCATCCGCTCCATGCCGAAGCTGGTGTCGGTGAAGGCGAGCAACCCTTCCTCGACCGTGGCCTGCGGGGCGAGGCGCTCGGCAACGATGTGGGTGATCGAATAGTCGCTGCCGACATAGAGCACATTGATGTCGACCAGCTGGTCCGAGCCGTTCTTGGCCAGCACATGCACTTCGTCGCCAGGCGAGACGCGTGGCACCACCGAGGCCTGCAACGGCTCCAGCCCGTCCTTGTCGCGACGCTTGACCTGGAATTGCACGTCGACGTCCTCGGGCTTGTAGTCGGAGGCCGCGGCCAGCCTGGAAAGCCCGGTGGCGCGGAAGATGGTGCGCAAATTCCTGGCCGTCGCATCGACAAGCTTCTGGCGGTCGTCGGCGTGGATGATGATCAGCGGCGGCCTGCCGCCATCCTTCAAGGTCACGTCGCCCGAAGCCGGCAGGAACCACAGGGCCGGCTTGTCGGTCGCGTTCCCGTCGGCGCCGGCAATGGCATTCTCGCGCATCACCGCGAAGCGAAGTTCGGCGCCCTTGCCCGGATCGACCAGTTCGATGTTGAAGCCGGTTTCCTTGGCCGCGGCCAGTTCGTCGAGAACCGAATTGACGAGTGCCGTTTCCGTCTCCAATCCCTTGGTCGCGGCCGGCCGTGCAACGGCGAGCTTGTAGTCGACGGCGATCTCCGCCACCCGGGCATAGGCATTGGAGGGGATATCAGCCACCTTGAGCGCGGGCTTCTTGTCGAACTCGACCGGCTTGACCCGGCTCTCCAGGTTCTTGGCCGATTCCACTTCGAGATAGCCGGCCGCGTCGGACAGCGAAGACAGCGCCGACGGCAGGATGGCGAGCTTGCTGCCGGGGGTGAGGCGGTGCAGCAGGCCGGCGCCGATCGACGCCTCGCCGTCCTTGACGATAACGGGCCATTGCATGACCGCATCCGTCTTGTCGGTGCCGAACACGCGCGCATCGAGTTCGCCTTCGAACAGCGGCGTCGGCCGGGTACGGCTGTCGGCCGAATATTGCTGCAGCACGGCCTGGCCGAGCTGCCGGTAGGTGACGTTGGGGTTTTCGGCGAGCTTCGACAGGATGGTGAAAGTGAAGAGGCCGAAGCGTGGCGCATCGGCCGTGCCCTTGGGCAGCGGCATCTCCGGTGTCGTCTCGACCGTCTGCGCGGCATAGAAGGCGACCAACTTGCCCTTGGTGATCGGCTCGCCGCCAGTCGGCGACAGGTTGAAGGCCGGCTTGCGCTGGCCATTCTCGTCGAGGCCGCGCGATGCGCTTGCGACGGTGTTCTCATACGCCTTGATGGCTGCCGCCCTGGCCGCCTCGTCGCCACCGACCAGGTCGGCGAACTCGACCTTGCGATCCAGCTCGTCATCGACATCGACGGCGCGGGTGGCGGTGCCGGAATGGCAGCAGTCGAACACCGCCCAGACGAAGGCGCCCTTGTCGCGGATGGCATCGAGCGTGTCGCCGATCTCATTGTCGACCAGCGCATTCGGCACGCCGGCATCCCTGTTGATCCACTTCTCGATGTCGACGGGCAGGAAAATTTCGTCGAGTCCGTCGGTCTCGTCGCCCTTGACCCTCTCGGGCTGCTGGGCGCCGTGGCCGGACAGATGCAGGTAGACAAAGTCGTCGCGCTGAACCTTGGCGCCGAGGTCGGCCAGTGCCGTCATGATCGCGGCATGGGTCGGCAAGCCCTTGGCGCCGGGCACGTCCTTGGCCAGCAGCGTGACGTTTTCCGGCGCGAATCGCACCGGATCGGGCACGTTCTTCAGCAGGTATTCGTGCACCAGGGCGGCATCGTTCTTCGGCCCGATAAGCCAGTTTCTCTGCGGCAAGGCCGGATATTCGGTGCAGGCGACGAGCAGCGCATGGTAGGTGCGCGACGCGGCCGACGCCCGGAACGAAATCGTGCCGGCAGCCATCAGCGCGGACGTGCCGACAAGCAGCGTCCGGCGTGTCAATTTGATCATATTGCTTCCCCAAGCCCGATCGAATTCCCAAGCGAAACCATCCTCGTCGAGGATTTTGGCAGTATTTTGAATGTCGCTCCGTCATCAAGCCTGCCATCACCAATGGGCCGGCATGTCATCGATCGGCTCGGGACAGCAACAGAAGAGTAGCAAAGAAGGCGGTTCGTCGCTATCTGAATGGGATCAGGCCGTTTGCGTGGGCAAACAGCCTTGGGATGGCGCAGGGCAGGCTGGAACAGAACCATGGCGGCAAGGGATGTGCTGACGAAAAACCAGTTGTGCGTGCTCGAGAAACTCGAGACCGCCAGCGGGCCGCTCAGCGCCTACACCTTGCTCGATCAGCTGCGCGAGCGCGGTTTTCGGGCGCCGCTACAAGTCTATCGGGCGCTCGACACGCTGGTGAAATCAGGCTTCGTGCATCGGCTGGAGAGCATCAACTCCTTCGTCGCTTGCGCCGAGCCGCACGACCACAGCCACTCGATGACCGCCTTCGCCATTTGCGACAGCTGCGGGCAAGTGACCGAAATGTCCGATCACGACGTCGACCACCGGCTGAACGAATGGGTCAACTCGACCGGCTTCGCCGCCAGGAAGGCGGTGATCGAATTTCGCGGGACCTGCGCGAAATGCCGCGCTGAGGCCGCCTAACGCAGCCTCAATGCGCCTCGTCCCAGTTGTTGGCGGCCCGCGCATCGACATGCAGCGGCACCGACATCGAGACCGCGGGCATCGCTGCGTTTTCCATGACGTGGCGTACGACCGGGATCGTCGCCTCGACTTCCGCCTCGACCGTCTCGAAGATCAGTTCGTCATGCACTTGCAAGAGCATGCGGGCGGACAGCTTGGCCTTGTCCAATGCTTCCTCCATGCGGATCATGGCGCGGCGGATGATGTCGGCGGCGGTGCCTTGCAGGCGGGCGTTGATCGAGGCGCGCTCGTTGAACGCGCGCAGCGACGGGTTCGACGACCTGATGTCGGGATAGTGGATGCGGCGGCCGAAGATCGTTTCGACAAAGCCGTGCTCGCGGGCATAGGCCTTGGTCTCCTCGATATAGTCGCGGATGCCGGGAAAGCGCTCGAAATATTTCTTGATGTAAGCGCTTGCCTCCTCGCGCGGGATCGACAGCTGGTTGGCGAGGCCAAAGGCCGAGATGCCGTAGATAATGCCGAAATTGATCGCCTTGGCGCGGCGGCGCACTTCCGACGGCATGCCCTCCACGGGCACGTTGAACATTTCAGACGCGGTGATGGCGTGGATGTCCGCGCCATCCGCAAAGGCCTGCCGCAATTGCGGGATTTCGGCGACGTGGGCGAGCACGCGCAGTTCGATCTGGCTGTAGTCGGCTGACACCAGCCGGTGGCTCTTGTCGGTGATGAAGGCGGTCCTGATCTTGCGCCCTTCAGCCGTGCGCACCGGAATGTTCTGCAGGTTGGGGTCGGAGGACGACAGACGGCCGGTCGTCGTCGCGGCCAGCGCGTAGGAGGTGTGGACCCGCTTGGTGTCGGGATTGACGAAGCCGGGCAGAGCATCGGTGTAGGTCGATTTCAGCTTGGTCAGCTGGCGCCAGTCGACGATCTTGCGCGGCAGTTCGTGACCTTCGGCGGCAAGGTCTTCGAGCAGTTGCGCCGAGGTCGACCACTGGCCGGTCTTGGTCTTGGAGCCGCCGGGCAGCCCCATGCGGCCGAACAGGATGTCGCCGAGCTGCTTGGGCGAGCCGATGTTGATGCGCTCGCCGATGAGCTGGTAGATTTCCTCTTCGAGCCGGGCCGCACCTTGCGCCAGCTCGCCCGACAGCCGGGACAGGATCTGCCGGTCGACCGAGATACCGCGCTGTTCCATGCGCGCCAGCACCGGCACCAGCGGCCGCTCCAGGCGTTCATAGACCGAGACCAGGCCCTTGGCGGCAAGCCGCGGCTTCAGCACCAGCCACAGCCGCAACGTCACATCGGCATCCTCGGCGGCGTGAGCGGTCGCCCTGTCGACGTCGACCTGGTCGAAACCGACAGAGCTCTTGCCGGAACCGGTCACGTCCTTGAGCTGAAGGGGGGTATGGCCAAGCCATTTGTCGGCAAGGGCATCCATGCCGTGGCCATGGGGGGTGCCGGCGTCGAGCACGTAGGAGATCAGCATGGTGTCGTCGAAGGGCGCGACATCGACGCCGTAGCGGCTCATGATGACCAGGTCATATTTCAGGTTCTGCGCGACCTTGAGGACCGATCTGTCCTCAAGCAGTGGTTTGAGCACCGCCAGCGCCTCGCGAAGCGGGATCTGGTTTTCGAGCATGCCGCCGCCGAGCAGGTCGCCATTGCCGCTCTTGTGGGCGAAGGGGATGTAGGCGGCGCGGCCGGGCGCCGTGGCCATTGCCATGCCGATCAGTTCGGCCTGCATCGGATCGGTCGAGGTGGCCCTGACGTCGAAGGCAGCGATACCGGCCTCCCGCGCCTCGGCCACCCAGGCTTTCAGCGTCGCGATATCGCGGATGCACTGATAGGCCGAGGTATCGATCTTGGCGGTCGCCGCGCCCTCCAGCCGCAATGCGGCCAGGAGGGAAGGGGTGTCACCTTGTTTTGGCGTCTCCGTCTCTGCTTCAGCGGCCTGGCCCGGCTCGGTGGCCGCCCCGTTTCGGGCGACGGGCGGTGTTCCGGCCCCGACGTCGGGGCCATGTGCGTTGTCGGCGCGTTCGACGGTTACCGCGACGGCCTGGACATCGCCGGCCTCGGTGCCGGTCGCTTCCGCCACGCGGCGGGTGAGCGAGGTGAATTCCATGGTCTTGAGGAAGCCGATCAGCTTCGGCCCATCGGGAGCATGCAGCACGAAATCGTCCAGCCCCTCGGCCACCGGCACGTCGTTCTTCAGCGTCACCAGTTGGCGCGAAATGCGCGCCTTGTCGGCGTTGGCGATGATCGATTCCCGCCTTTTCTCCTGCTTGATCTCGCCGGCGCGGGCGAGCAATCCGTCGAGATCGCCGAACTGCTCGAGCAGTTGCGCCGCAGTCTTTGGTCCGATGCCGGGCACACCTGGCACATTGTCGACGGAGTCGCCGGTCAGCGCCTGCATGTCGATCATCTTTTCGGGCGGCACGCCCCATTTCTCGATGACTTCAGGGATGCCGATCTGGCGGTCCTTCATCGGGTCGTACATGCCGACAGTGTCGCCCACCAGCTGCATCAGGTCCTTGTCGGAGGAGATGATGGTGGTGTCGCCGCCGGCCTCGCAGGCCAGCCGACAGTAAGTGGCGATGAGATCGTCGGCCTCGAAGCCTTCCATCTCGACGCAAGGCAGGTTGAACGCCCTGGTTGCCTGGCGGATCAGGCCGAATTGCGGGATCAGATCCTCGGGCGGCGCCGAACGGTTGGCCTTGTATTCGGGATAGAGGTCGTTGCGGAAGGTTTTCGAGGAATAATCGAAGATGACTGCGAAATGCGTCGGCACAATGCCCACATCGGTGTTGCGGGCATCCTGCATCAGCTTCCACAGCATGTTGCAGAAGCCGGAAACGGCACCGACCGGCAGGCCATCGGACTTGCGGGTCAGCGGCGGCAGGGCGTGATAGGCCCGGAAGATGTAGCCAGAGCCGTCAATGAGGAAGAGATGATCGCCTTTTTTCATGCCGGCAGGGATAGCGCGGCGCGATGGCTTGGTCCATGCCAAAGACATCGCCAGACGTAGGTTCCGTCAACACCCTGACAGATCGGGAACCCTGACAGATCGGGGTTATACAGGCCCGCTCACGGGTACGTTACAAAAGTGTAACGTTAACGCCCTTGAATCGCCATGTTCAGAGACCCAAATACACGTCATCGGCAGTTTTCGCCGAAGTCCGGAGCAAGGCCCGTCCCCCGCCTATACCGGACAACTGCGGCAGCCTATCCCCCCTCTCCGGGCTGCCGCATCGTTTCGAGTACAAGACCGCCGTGGTTCCCCCTCCACCACGGCGGTCTTTTTTTGCCCGCGGCCGCCGTCGCGGGCCGTGGTCCAATTGTCCCGGGCTTTTCGTTTCGCCGCTCTGCCTTTACGGTTCCGGCACTGAATCGAAAGGCTATGCACATGTCCGCAGTTTCCCCTGTCCTCGACCGCCTCGACAAGAATCTCGATCAAAGCCTGGAACGGCTCTTCGGCCTGCTCGGGATCAAGTCGATCTCCACCGATCCAGCCTATGCCGCCGACTGCCGCAAGGCGGCGGAATGGCTGGTGGCGGAACTCAAGCTGATCGGCTTCGACGCCAGCGTGCGCGACACGCCTGGACACCCGATGGTGGTTGCGCATCATGACGGGCCGGCGGGCGCGCCGCATGTGCTGTTCTACGGCCATTATGACGTGCAGCCGGTCGACCCGATCGAACTGTGGGAAAACGACCCCTTCGCCCCCGCGATCAAGGAGATCGGACCTGGTCACAAGGTCATCACCGGGCGCGGCTCGGCCGACGACAAGGGCCAGCTGATGACCTTCGTCGAAGCCTGCCGTGCGTGGAAACAGGTGCACGGCAGTCTGCCGTGCCGCGTCACCATCCTGTTCGAAGGCGAGGAGGAATCCGGGTCGCCCTCGCTGAAGCCGTTCCTCGAGGCCAATGCCGAGGAACTCAAGGCCGACTTCGCGCTGGTCTGCGATACCAGCATGTGGGACCGCGACACGCCGTCGATCTGCGTCGGGCTGCGCGGTCTGGTCGGCGAGGAGATCACGGTGAAGGCCGCCGACCGCGACCTGCATTCGGGCCTCTATGGCGGGGCTGCAGCCAACCCGATCCGCATCCTGGCCAAGGTGCTGGCCGACATCCACGATAAGGACGGTCATATCACCATTCCGGGTTTTTATGACGGTGTCGAGGAAACGCCCTCGCAGGTGCTGAAATCATGGGAGACACTGGGCGAGACGGCCGAGACATTCCTCGGACCTGTCGGCCTGTCGATCCCGTCGGGCGAAAAAGGTCGCTCGGTGCTGGAACTGACCTGGGCACGGCCGACCGCCGAGTTCAACGGCATCATCGGCGGCTATACCGGCAAGGGGTTCAAGACTGTCATCGCGGCGGAAGCCTCGGCCAAGGTTTCGTTCCGCCTCGTTCACAAGCAGGATCCAAAGAAGATCCGCGCGGCTTTCCAGAAATTCGTCGAGGAGCGTATCCCGGCCGATTGTTCGGTCGAATTCCACGCCCATGGCGGTTCACCGGCAATCCAGCTTTCCTATGACTCGCCTTTCCTGGCCAAGGCCAAGATCGCGCTCTCGGACGAATGGCCAAAGCCCGCGGTGACGACCGGCAGCGGCGGCTCCATTCCGGTGGTGGGCGACTTCCAGACCTATCTCGGCATGGAATCGCTGCTGGTCGGCTTCGGCCTCGATGACGACCGCATCCATTCGCCCAACGAGAAATACGAGCTCAGCTCCTTCCACAAGGGGCAGCGCTCATGGGCGCGCATTCTGGATGCTCTGACACGGTAAGGCGGACAACCCTGGACAGCGGAAAAATCAACTTTCTGTTGATTTTTCCGCCGATCACGGCGAGGACGGGTCGACAGCGCAATGTGTTGGAGCGCGTGTGCGCTTCTTCGATGGAGGCGCGACGCCGAAGGCCGCGACCCGGAGAAGACGATGAGCGATATCCGCTTCCATAAAAACGATCTGCCTGACCTCTCACACTACAATGTCGCGGCGGTGGCCATCGATACGGAAACGCTCGGCCTCAACCCGCACCGCGATCGGCTCTGCGTGGTGCAGATTTCGCCTGGCGACGGCAGCGCCGATGTCATCCAGATCGCGCCGGGCCAGAAAAAGGCGCCGAACCTTGTCAGCCTGTTGAGAAACCGAACCATCACCAAGCTGTTCCACTACGGTCGCTTCGATCTCGCCGTGCTCTACAATGCGTTTGGCGTAATGCCCGAGCCGGTTTTCTGCACCAAGATCGCCTCGCGGCTGACGCGCACCTACACCGACCGGCACGGGCTGAAGGACATCTGCTTCGAGCTTCTCGGCGTAGGCTTGTCCAAGGCGCAGCAATCGTCGGATTGGGCGGCCGAAACGCTGTCGCCCGAGCAACTCGAATACGCCGCCTCGGACGTCCTCTATCTGCATCGGTTGCGCGACGTGCTGGCCGGGCGGCTGGCGCGCGAGGGGCGCACGAAGGAGGCGGACGCCTGTTTCCGCTTTCTGCCGACCCGGTCCAAGCTTGACCTGATGGGCTGGGCCGAAGAGGATATCTTCGCCCACAGCTGAAAAAGGGATGAGATGGCTGACAGAAAGCCGATATCGACCGCGCCGACCGACGGCTCCAAGGTCACCGTCACCTGGAAGGACAGCGACGGCGTCCTCAATGAATCCATAGCGCAATACCGCGACGGCGGCTGGTGGGTCTACACCGACAGCCACACCCAGAAGAAGGTCGAGCCGACCAGCTGGCGGCCCACTGCCGGCGACGACGACGACCAGTGAGCGCGTCGCTGGCTAGGCGGGGTGCTTTCGCATAGCCTGAAGCCGTTGATATCGGGGCCGATTCGGAGCCTTCCGCTCCGCGCTCGCCCTCTTGCTCGGAGGAAACCGCTATGGGTGTCGAAAGCCTTCTCGTCTTCATCATCATTGGCATCGTCGGCGCGTTCATCGCCGGCTGGCTGTTCCCACGGATCGGCTTCTCGATCGGCGGCGGCATCATCGCCTCCATCATCCACGCCACGATCGGCGCCATCATCCTTTTGGTTCTGGTCAAGGTCCTGAAACGAGCATGAGGCTCGGCACGACAAAGGGCGCGCCATGAAGCAGAACACACTCTATCTCATCATTGGCGCGCTCATCGTCGTGGTCATCGCGCTGGGCGTCTACGTCTACCGCGAGCAGACCAGGCCGAAAGGCGTCGAACTCAAGATCGACGACAAGGGCATTTCGATCCAGCAGAACTGAGCCTGCCGCCGATTGGGCGGCGACATCAACCATATGGCGGATCGGGCACCAGCGTCAGCGCAAAGGCGGATATCCAACCGTTATGGCCTGGAACCCCTGCATTGCGCTTGACCGTCGAGCGCGCGATCGGGCTTAGTCGGCGACATCAAAGCGGGGCAGACAGTCGTCAATGGACAGCGAGCAGTTGGACGGTTCTCGATCCCTTCCAGCGTTCGATCCGCTGGGCGGGTCGCAAATGATCCCGGGGATCGCTTTCAAGGCCAGCGCGGCGGTGAGGGCGGCGCTTTCGGCGATCGGACGTACGGAGGACCTGCGCTTTTCACCGGACAATCGATTGCTGGCAATCGCCGGCTATGCGCGCAAGCGCCTGCTGGTCCTGCGCATCGACGTCGAGGCCGGATCGGATGGTCCCGATGTCACGATCCATGGTTTCATGGAGCTGACATCAGGCGACATGGGCGAAATCCATGGCCTGGATTTCATCGATGACCGCACCCTGGCGATTGGCAACCGCGATGGACTGGTCGCCATATTCAACCTGCCTCGAGAGCAACCAGCCGGCCAGAGTCGCGAGATATCGGCCATTCGGCGGGTAAAGGGCCGGCGGCCTTGCAAACTGAATTCGCCGGGCTCGATTGCCGTCAGGCCGGAGTCGCGCGGCCGCGTCAGCCTGCTGGTCTGCAACAACTATACGCATCTGGTCACCCAGCATGTGGTCAACCGGTGGCTCGGCTATCGCACGACGAGCAACCAGCGGCTGCTCGAACGTGGTCTCGACATACCCGACGGCATTGCGCTCAGCCATGACGGAGGCTGGATCGCCGTCAGCAGCCACGGCACCCAGGATGTAAAACTCTACCGCATGTTCTCCTCGCTTGGGCCTGACAGCGAACCCGCCGGCGTCCTGCAGCACGCCGGCTATCCGCACGGCGTGCGCTTTACAGCGGATGATCGGCACATCCTCGTCGCCGACGCGGGCAGCCGTATGGTGCATGTCTATGGCGGCGACGGCGATTGGAGGGGCCAGCGAGCACCCGCGGCCTCGGTGACCGTGCTCGACGAGGAGACCTTTCTGCGGGGCAGGGCCAGTGTCGAGGAAGGCGGCCCTAAGGGTCTCGACATCGACCGCTCGAACAGTGTCATTGCGGTCACTTGCGAGGAGCAGGCGCTGGCCTTCTATCCGCTGGCGTCGATTGTCGGAACAACAAGGTCGGGGGATCGAGCCGGGCGTGGCGCGCCGTTAAGCGCCTGATCGATCGGAACAACGCACCAGAAAATGGCCATGCTTACTTGCGTAGCCTGGCGGCAAAGGCCTTCATGCCCTTCTTGATTGCCCTGCGCGCTTCACCGGCATCCTGCCAGCCTTTGAACTTGATGGTTTTGCCGGTGCCAAGCACCGACGACAGAAAGAACTGTTCGATCTCGCGCCTGAGATGCTCGGGCACGCGGTCGGCGGCCACGGGCTCGTCCTCAGCGTCCTCCTTGTGAGGACAGAAGACGTAACGGTCGTTGCGCAGGGCCTCGCCGCCGTGATCCTTCTGCTTGACCCGCAGCGCACCCAAGAGGTTGCATTTGATGACGGTGCCGGGACCCGTGGCGGCCTGATGGATGACTAGCCCATCCAGGGGATCGCCATCGTCCCCCAATGTGGAGGGAATGAAACCCCAATCGTAGGGATAGGTCATTCCGACTGGTAAAGGGCGGACATAGCCGAATACCTGGATAGCCGGCTCATAGGCTACCTTGGCCGCGGCACCGCGCGGGGTTTCGATGACGACCCTGACAAGGCCCTTCGTCGTCGTCGGCAGCTTGAGGTAGTCGGGCATGAGGCGCCTCTGTGCGTTCCGGTTGGTCCGGGATGGAACTCCAAGGCGCAATGAATGTTCCCAAGAGCAGGCCGAGGAGATTTCAAGGCATGACAAAAGCTTCTTTGCACTTGCTCAAGGGCGTGGGTTATCTGATCTCAACCCTGAGCGTTGTGCTGCTGGCCATCGTCAGTTGGTCGAGCGCTTCCAAAAGCCCGCTGCTGACCACATGTCTGCTTGTCGGCGCGGCGGCTTCGATTGCCGGCATGTTCTGCCGATGGCTGACCTATGAGATCGAAAAACGTAGGGAAGGCAAATAAGGCGCGCGTTGCGGCCAAGAGGTCCAGCAGAGGCTTCGCATCGCATAAGCCGGCTGTCATCCGGCCACCGTCGGCGGCAACAGGGTTAACAAATTCCTAACGAAATTCAAAGGCTTGGCCGAAGGCCTGCTTAACCCGCCCTTAAATCGCCGCATCTACTCTTCAACCCGAGCGCCATTGGCACCGGGGATATCAGCGCAGCGCATGGCGAACCGCAGAGACAGCCGCATCGAGCCCAGCTTCGAGGGACCGCCACGGGCGAAATCCCAGACGGGTCTTTCGGTGAGCGAGGAGGACCGCGTCGTGCCGAGCAACCGCAAAGCCTCCGCCAAACGCAAATCATCGAAGGGGAAATCGGCCCGGGGAAGGCGCGGTGGAAGCGGGCGTGGCCTGTTCGGCGTGCTCGGCCGGCTGGTCTACTGGTGCTTCGTGCTCGCCATATGGGGCGGCATCGCGGTCGCGGGCGTCGTTGTCTACTACGGCGCCAAGATGCCCGCGGCCACGACCTGGTCGATCCCGGACCGCGCGCCCAACATCAAGATCGTCTCGGCCGACGGACAGCTGCTGGCCAATCGCGGCATGAGTGGCGGCGAAGCGGTCGGCCTGCACGAAATGTCGCCCTATATTCCCGAGGCGGTGATCGCCATCGAGGACCGCCGTTTCTATTCGCATTTCGGCGTCGATCCGATCGGCCTGTCGCGCGCCATGGTCACCAATCTCGCCGGCGGGCACTTCTCGCAAGGTGGTTCGACGCTGACACAGCAATTGGCCAAGAACCTGTTCCTGAAGCCCGACCGCACGCTGGAACGCAAGGTGCAGGAAGTGCTGCTGGCGCTGTGGCTGGAGCATAAGCACACCAAGGACCAGATCCTCGAAATGTACCTCAACCGGGTCTATTTCGGCTCCGGTGCCTTTGGTGTCGAGGCGGCCTCGCGGCGTTATTTCGGCAAGAGCGCGCGCGACGTCACCCTGTCGGAAGCCGCACTCCTGGCTGGCCTGCTGAAGGCGCCCTCTCGGCTGTCGCCGGCGCGCGATCCCAAGGCCGCCGAGGAGCGCTCGCAACTGGTGCTCGCCGCCATGCGCGAGGAGGGCAAGATCAGCGAGAAGGAGCTGAAGACGGCGCTGAGCGCGCCGGCGACGCGCTCGCCGTCCTACTGGACCGGCTCGGAAAACTATGTCGCCGACACCATCATGGAAGAACTGCCCGACCTGATCGGCGACGTGCGCGGCGATATCGTCATCGACTCCACCGTCGACCTGAACCTGCAGAAGCTTGCCGAACAGTCGATCCGCCGGCTGATCGACGACAGCGGCAAGAAGCTCAACGTCACCCAGGGCGCGCTGGTATCGATCGACGATTCCGGCGCGGTGCGCGCCATGGTCGGCGGCTACGACTATTCGACCAGCCAGTTCGACCGCGCCTCCGAGGCGCGCCGGCAGCCTGGCTCGGCGTTCAAGCCATTCGTCTACATGGCGGCGCTCGAGGCCGGCCGTACGCCCGACAGCGTGCGCAACGACGCGCCGATCAAGATCGGCAACTGGACGCCCGACAATTACGGCGGCAAGTACTTTGGCAAAGTCACCTTGGCGACGGCGCTGGCCAAGTCGCTGAACTCGGTTGCCGCGCAGCTGACCATGGAGGTCGGGCCGAACGCGGTGGTGGAAGCCGCGCACCGCATGGGCATCCAGTCCGATCTGCTGGCCAACACCTCGATCGCGCTCGGCACCTCGGAAGTGACGCCGCTGGAGCTGACCTCGGCCTATGTGCCCTTCGCCAATGGCGGCTACAAGCCCGACATCCACTTCATCCGCCGCGTGACGACAGCCGACGGCAAGGTACTCTATGACAGCGCCGGCGGCAGCGCGCCGCGCGTGATCAAGCCCGAGATCGTCGGCATGATGAACTCGATGATGACCGGGACGGTCGAGGTCGGCACCGCCAAGAAGGCGGCCTTCGCCTGGCCGTCGGCCGGCAAGACCGGCACCAGCCAGAATTCGCGCGACGCCTGGTTCGTCGGCTACACCGCCAATCTCACCACCGGCGTGTGGTTCGGCAATGATGACGGCACGGCGATGAAGAAGGTCACCGGCGGCGCGCTGCCGGCGCAGGCCTGGCACGAATTCATGGTCGCCGCGCATGAGGGCGTGCCGGTGCGGCCGCTGCCCGGCACCTGGAAGTCGACGCCGCCGGATACCATTGTGCCCGACGACATTCCCTCGGCCGACAACAACCAGCCGGCACCGGTTCCGTCGGCTTCGGTCGGACAGCAAGCGCCGATCGCGCAGGCGACGGCACCGGCGAGGCCAGCGCCGGTCCGCGCGGCGCGGCCCGCCCAGACCGTCGATGCCGATGGTTTTGACATGCCGGCTGACAATGGCACGACCGCCTCGGTCGGGCATCCGGTCCCTCCGGGCAGCGTTGGCGGTCCGTTGAAGAAGAAGCGGACTTCGATCCTCGACATTCTCGGTGGCGGCTGAGCGTCAATCCGCCTCTCGCCAGCGCCACGGTGTTCGGCTACACCTCCGGCCGGAGACCGCGACATGGCTGAACTCGACACCAGAAAAACCATCGTGCTGACCGGCGCCAGCCGAGGCATCGGCCATGCCACGGTCAAGCGCTTTTCGCGCGAGGGCTGGCGCGTCATCACCTGCTCGCGCCAGGCCTTCGCCGAGGATTGCCCGTGGCCTGCCGGTCCCGAGGACCACATCAAGGTCGATCTCGCCGATCAGGAAGATGTCGGTATTGCCGTGTCGGAGATCCGTCATCGGCTCGAAGCGCATGGCGGCCAGCTCAATGCGCTGGTCAACAATGCCGGGATTTCGCCCAAGCTCAGGGATGGCAACAGCCGCATGAACTCGATCGACACGCCGATGCATGTCTGGCGCGACGTGTTCCAGGTCAATTTCTTCGCGCCGATCATGCTGGCGCGCGGCCTGTTCAAGGAACTGGCGGCCGCGAAAGGCTCGATCGTCAACGTCACCTCGATCGCCGGCACCCGCGTGCATCCCTTCGCCGGCACCGCCTACGCGACGTCGAAGGCCGCACTTGGCTCGCTGACGCGCGAGATGGCGCATGATTTCGGCCCGCACGGCATCCGCGTCAACGCCATCGCACCGGGCGAGATCGACACGGCGATCCTGTCGCCGGGCACGGACAAGATCGTCGAGACCATCCCGCTCAGGCGCCTGGGTACCACGGCGGAAGTCGCCGACATCATCTTCTTCCTGTGCTCGGCCCAGTCCTCCTATGTGTCCGGCTCGGAAATCCACATCAATGGCGGCCAGCACGTTTGAACTGGTCGAGCCAAGGCCTGCTCATCCGGCCAAGGTGAGAACGGCCTTACCGCTGAAGCTGCGCTGGCGCAGTGCGTCCAGGGCTTGTCCGATCTCCGTCCACGGCACGGTCATAGCCACGCGGGTTTCCAGCCGTCCGGCGGCGACCACGGCGAGCAGCGCGGCGATGTCAGCGCCGATAGCTGAACCGGACGTGTAGTAGGCGAATGTCTGAAGCCTTGCCCCTTCGTGACCCGGAACGAACTGGCGGAATCCAACCGGCGTGAGTTCGCCGCTGCTCGAACCGAAGATGACGATTGTCCCACCGGGCGCGACGCGTTCGATCGCATGTGCGAGGCTTTTGCCGCCGACCGACTCGGTGATCAGCGAAAACGGTCCTTCAGCTTGCTCGATCGACTCGACGATCTGCTCGGCTCCTAGCCCACGCAGATCCTCGTGGTGTCGAGTGGCGGCGATGGCGGTCACCGAAGCACGCTGCTCGCGGGCGATCTGGATCTGGAAGCGACCGACGGCACCGCTTGCACCGGTGATCAAGACCTTTTGGCCGGCCAGGTCACCGCCATGGCGCAAAGTCCTGAGCGCCGTCGTGCCCGCCACGGGGAGCGTGGCTGCCGAGACGAAGCCGACCTCATCCGGCAGGACGGCGAGACGGTCGGTTGAAACGGCGACCCGTTCGGCCCAGCCGGCCTGGTCGACCAAGGCCGCGACCCGGGTGCCCGCAGCCGGCCCGGAGCCATCGGCGGCCGCGCGTTCGACAATTCCAACGATGTCCTGGCCGGGTCTCCAGCCGTTCGGACGGATGGTGAGCAGGCGCAGTTCACCCCGGTTCAACGAGGTTGCGTGGACGGAGACGAGCGCTTCGTCCGCGAGGGGCCGAGGTTCTTCCACCTCGGCCAGCCTGAGCCGCGTGGCGCTGTCGGAAGATATGATTAAGGCGAGCATGGCTACGCACCCTTCTTGCTGGACGCCGGACCTTACCGGCTTCGCAGCTCGAGGAATTTAGCTATCATGGCATTTAATCGCTAAAAGCAGTCGATCATGAGACAGCCTCTTCGCTACCCATGGCTCAATTTCAATGTCGATGACGTGCTGGCGCCAGCCATCGCCGTTCGTGTCGACGTCACCGAAACCAGTGCAGAGGTTCCCGCTCATTGGCATCGCAAGGGCCAGCTCGTCTTTGCGCTCGGAGGCGGCGTCACATGCCGCGTTCCGAGCGGCCTGTGGATGGTGCCGCCGCATTGCGGGGTATGGATCCCCGGTTCCATGGAGCACAGCAACATCGCGACGGCCAATGCCCGGATCTTCTTCGTCTATATCGAGCCGGGAGCCGCCGAATTGCCGGACCGGTGCTGCACGCTTTCAATTTCGCCGCTGCTGCGCGAACTGATCGTCGAGCTGTCCGACAGCGTGCAGGACGACAAGGCAAGGGATGACCTCCTGACCAGGACCCTGCTTGCCGAACTGCCGCGCATGCCTGTCCAGCAACTGCATCTCCCGATTTCAGCCGAGCCGCGATTGAGGCGGATCGCCGAGGCGTTGGCGCAGGACCCCGCCGATCGCAGCACGCTGGCACAATGGGCCAGCCGCGTTGCGCTCAGCGAAAGCAGTCTGGCGCGTCTCGTCGTCAAGGAGACTGGCTTGAGCTTCGGGCGCTGGCGCCAGCAATTGCACCTGATCGTCGCCATTCGGGAGCTGGCCTCGGGTGCGAGTGTGCAGCAGGTCTCGGGCGATCTCGGATATGGCTCGGTCACCGCCTTCATCACCATGTTCAAGAAGGCGCTTGGCAAGCCTCCGGCAAAATACCTCGGCAGCGTCGCGCAAAACGGCGGTTCGGCATTCGTGGCATGATCAGCGCGCCTGTGGCACGTCGGTTCAGGCAGCGGACGGTTCAGCGGCCCGCGGCTTGTGGCCAAGCACCTCTTCGACAATGCCGCGCGCGATCTCGCGTTCGCCCATGATCACCGTGTCGGCGCCTAATCCCTTCAGATGCTCGACCTCGGCATCGGAATGGGCGCGGGCGACGACGTTGATGTTGGGATTGGCGGTGCGTGCCCGCAGCACGATCTGGCCGGCCTCGAAGGCATTGGGGATGGCAAGGATCAACCGCTTTGCACCTTCAGGATTGGCGGCGGCGAACACTTCGGCATTGGCGGCATTGCCGGCGATGGTTTCGATGCCGTCGGCTTTCAGTCTGGCCAGCGTCTTGTCGGCATCCTCGATGGCGAGGAAGGGCAGGGAGGCTTGTTTCAGTGCGGCACCAACAAGGCCGCCGACCCGTCCGTAGCCGATCAGGATTGTGTGGTTGGTGAGGCTCGTCTTCGGCGGCGGACCATCTTCGGCTTTCGCCATTGCGGCAACGGAGGCCACCTGACCCGGTTCCGTCGCCGGACCAACCGGCTTGGCGTCCACCGGCGGTGCCGTCCTGGTGGCGCGGGCCTCCAGCCAAGGCTTCATCCAGTCGATGACCAGGAACATCAGCGGGTTGAGCACGATCGACAGGATGGCCCCCGCAAGGATGAGGTCGCGGCCCTGTTCGGGCAGAAGTTTCAGCCCGACGCCGAGTTCGGCCAGGATGAAGGAGAATTCGCCGATCTGGGCAAGGCTGGCCGAAATCATCAAGGCCGTGGCCAGGGGATAGCCGAAGGCGACGACGATGACGAACGCCGCCAGCGACTTGCCGATGACGATGATGGCCAGCGTCGCCAGGATCGGCAGGCCGTTGCTGATCAGGCTGAACGGGTCGAACAGCATGCCGACGGAGACAAAGAACAGCACCGAGAAGGCATCGCGCAGCGGCAGCGATTCTTCCGCCGCTCGGTGGCTGAGCTCGGATTCGCTCATGATCATGCCGGCGAAGAAGGCGCCCAGCGCCAGCGAGACGCCGAACAATTTTGCCGCGCCGAAGGCGACGCCGAGGGCAATGGCGAGCACCGAGAGACGGAACAGCTCGCGCGACCCGGTATGGGCGACGTAGTGCAGGATCCACGGAATGACCCGGCGGCCGACCACCAGCATGACGACGACGAAGGCGGCAACCTTGGCCAGCGTGATGCCGACGACACCCCAGATGCCATAGCTGGCCGGCAGCGTCAGCAGGCCGCTCGAATGGGCATCGGCCTGTTCCTGGCCGCCGAGCACGCCGGCAAGCGCCGGCAGCAGCACCAGCGCCAGCACCATGGCCAGGTCCTCGACGATCAGCCAGCCGACGGCGATGCGGCCGCGCTCGGTCTCGATCAGCCGGCGTTCCTGAAGTGCGCGCAGCAGCACCACGGTCGAGGCGACCGACAGCGCCAGGCCGAACACCAGGCCCGCGCCCATCGACCAGCCGAGCATCCAGGACAGCCCGGCGCCGAGTGCGGTGGCAAAGCCGATCTGGACGATGGCGCCAGGCACGGCGATGGCGCGGACCGACAGAAGGTCCTTGAGCGAAAAATGCAGGCCAACGCCGAACATCAGGAGGATGACGCCGATTTCGGCCAATTCGTTGGCAAGCCCGGCGTCGGCGACGAAACCGGGCGTGTTCGGCCCGACCAACACGCCGGCTACGAGATAGCCGACCAGTGGCGGAATGCGGAAACGATTGGCGAGAGCGCCGAAGACGAAAGCCAGCCCCAGACCGGCGACGATGGTGGCGATAAGGGGCGTGTCATGCGGCATTGTCTATGGAGCGCCTTTCAAGCTAGCGATGTCGGATATGCGCCGCCCGAAGCCGTCGCCTGTCTTGCAATATGGTGGAAGCGGTAACGATGATGCAACCCGCAAGGGTGCGAAAAGCGACGGCGCGGCGACAAAATGCCGGACCGGCGAACGGATGCCGCCGATCTGTTCGAGCCCGCGACGGTATTCGCCCTGTTGCCGGCGATCAGGCTGCCTGCAGCAAGGCCTCGATCTCGGAGATGCCGTGATTTGTCATGGTCTTCGGGATCTCGGCCGTCACCTTGTCACCAACCTCCTTATGCAGCTTCTTGCGCATGGCACCGAGCACCACCGGTGGGGCGACAAGCACGATGCTGTCGAACTCGCCGTCATGGGCAAGCTTGTAGAGCCGGGCGGCAATCTCCTGGGCGAAGCGTTCCTTGCCGATACGGTGCCAGTCGGTCTCCTCGACCGCGCTGCGGTGTACGGATGGGCCATCATTGTATCGGCCCGGGCTGTCGCTTCCCTGTTCGCGGGTGGGCGGGTTTTCCTGTTCCATCACCTGCACCACTTCAAGGTTGGGAAATTTGGTGTCGCCGGCATTCTTGAGCAGGAGCGCCTTTTCACCGTCGGCCACCAGAACCCAAATGCCATGCTTCAAATTGATCGTGTTCATGAAAACGCTCCTCGTTGAGTGGTGGCTATTCCGGGAACGCGTTCTGGCCGGTCACGTTCCAACTGAAACGGCGGACCGAGCGGTCGCGAAGACGGGCGGCGAACATGAAATCGCCTCTGCACGACTTTAATCTACTGAATTGGTAGAATTTAGAAAAAACTATTTTGCGAGATAAGTCGCCGGCAGCTAAAAGTGCCTGAAATCAAGGCCTGTTTCGACGGCCCCGGTGTGCTCAGGGCATGGGCGTGGAATATTTTTCTCCTGCTCTTCGCGGTTGCGAAAAAGCGATTGCCTGCCATCACCGGATGAGCGAGTGCTTTGCTTCTGCTTTTTTATGCCTGGGCGTAAAACTGCGAAACTGTTCCCGGATTGCTTTTCTGATGCCGCAAGCCACCACCAAGCTCAATGCCTTTCCCGTCTTCGTGCGGGTCGAGGGCGAAGCCGTGGCCATTGTCGGCGGCGGCGAGCAGGCGCTGGCCAAGGCGCGGCTGATCGCCCAGTCGAGCGCGGTTCTGTACATCATCGCCGCAAATGCCGAACCGGAGCTGTTGGCCTTCATCGCCGAGACCGGCGCGAACCATGTGGCCGCCGGGTATGACGCCTCACGGCTCGAAGGCGCCGTGATGGTGTTTGCCGCCAGCGGCGACGAGACGCTCGATCGTCGCGTGGCCGCCGACGCGCGCCGGCTGGGCATTCCGGTCAATGCGGTCGACCGGCCGGACCTCTGCGATTTCTTCACGCCTGCGCTGGTCAACCGCGCGCCGGTCGCCATTGCCATCGGCACCGAAGGCGCAGGCCCGGTGCTGGCGCAGATGCTGCGCGGCCGCATCGACCGCATGCTGTCGCCGTCGCTTGGCGCGCTGGCGGCGCTTGCCGCCTCGTTCCGCAATGCCGCCGAGAGATTGCCCAGGGGCAATATACGTCGCCGTTTCTGGAGCGACTTCTTCGGTGGAGCGCCGGCGCGCGCGGTCGAGGCTGGCGAATTTTCGCGGGCGCGCGAAGCCGCCGCCGATCTGCTGACGTCCGACGCGCCCGTTCGCGGCCACATCGCCCTGGTGGGCGCCGGTCCCGGCGCCGAGGATCTCCTGACCCTGCGGGCGCATCGTCTCCTGATGGAAGCCGACGTCATCGTCCATGACGCGCTGGTGCCGGAGGCGGTCGTCGCCATGGGGCGCCGCGATGCCGAGCGTCTGCCGGTGGGAAAGCGCAAGGGCTGCCACACCAAGAGCCAGGCCGAAATCAATGCATTGCTGGTGGAGCTCGGCCGTGCGGGCAAGCGCGTCGTGCGGCTGAAGTCGGGTGATCCGCTGGTGTTCGGGCGCGCCGGCGAGGAGATGGCGGCGCTGCGCGATGCCGGCATCGCCTATGAGGTGGTTCCGGGTGTCACCGCGGCCTTCGCCGCTGCCGCCGATTTCGAGCTGCCGCTGACGCTGCGCGGCGTTTCCTCCTCGATGGTGTTCACCACCGGCCACGATCTCAAGGGCAATTCATTGCCAGACTGGGCCAAGCTCGCCATTTCCGGTGCTACCGTCGCCGTCTATATGGGCCGCTCGGTCGCGGCCGAAGTTGCCGGCCGGCTGATCGAGGCCGGCCTGTCGCCGGACACGGCGGTCGCCGTGGTCGAGAATGCCAGCCTGACCAATCGCCGACGCTTCCACGGCACACTCGCCGACCTGCCGTCGCTGGAAGCGCGCGCGGATCTGTCGGGACCGGTCATGACCATCATCGGCGACGCTGTCGCCGGGGCCAATTTCGAGCGGTCCGAGCCGCTCGCGGCTCACAGGCATGCGCCCGTAGCGGCCACCGAGGGAGTTCAGCCATGAAGATACTGACCGCCAATCGCCTCGGCGACGGCATCGCCGTCTGGTACGCCGATGGCGGCTGGGCCGAGACGGTGGACCATGCAGACCTTGCCCATGACAAGGCGGCCGAGGATCGGCTGGAGGCGATCGGCGCCAAGGCCTATGCCGACAATGAAGTGGTCGACGTCAATCTGATCGACGCGGAAGTCGTCGACGGCGTCGTCGAGCCGGTGCGGTTGCGCGAGAAGATCCGCGCCGCCGGTCCCACTATTCGTGGCGATCTCGGCAAGCAGGCTATACGGGCGGCGTAAGCCAGACTGAAAGTGAAAGTGGGCGGACGCGCCCTGAAAGACGAAGCATGTACCGTTACGATGAGTTCGACCACGATTTTGTCCAGGCCCGCGTCGCCGAGTTCAGCGACCAGGTCCAGCGCCGGCTGTCCGGCGAGATCACCGAGGACCAGTTCCGGCCGCTCAGGCTGATGAACGGCGTTTACCTGCAGCTGCACGCCTATATGCTTCGCATCGCCGTGCCCTACGGCACGCTGAACGGCAAGCAGTTGCGCATGCTCGGCCACATCGCCCGCAAATACGACAAGGGCTACGGCCATTTCACCACGCGCCAGAACATCCAGTTCAACTGGCCGGCGCTGTCGGACATTCCGACGATCCTGGCGGACCTGGCCAGCGTCGAGATGCACGCCATCCAGACCAGCGGCAACTGCATCCGCAATGTCACCGCGGACCATTTTGCCGGCGCCGCCGCCGACGAGGTCGCCGATCCGCGTCCCTATGCGGAAATCCTGCGGCAGTGGTCGTCGGTGCATCCGGAATTCTCGTTCCTGCCGCGCAAATTCAAGATCGCGGTGACGGGAGCCGAGCGCGACCGCGCCGCCATCCAGACGCATGACATCGGCCTGCACCTGAAGAAGAACGCCGCTGGCGAACTCGGCTTCGCCGTCTATGTCGGTGGCGGCCAGGGCCGCACGCCGATGGTGGCGCGCAAGATCCGCGACTTCCTTCCGGAAGCCGATCTTCTGTCCTACTGCACGGCGATCCTGCGCGTTTACAATCTCTATGGGCGCCGCGACAACAAGTACAAGGCGCGCATCAAGATCCTGGTGCACGAGACCGGCGCCGAGGAAATCACCCGCCAGGTCGAGGCCGAGTGGCAGGAGTTGAAGGATGCGGAACTGAAGCTGCCTGAGGCGGACATCCGCGCCATCGAGGCCTATTTCGCGCCGCCGGCGCTGGCCGGGCGTCCGGAAGGCGACGCGGCCGTCAAGGTGGCGCGGTTGGATTCCAAGGGCTTCTCGGACTGGCTCGACCAGAACGTGGTGACGCATCGCCATCCCGATTATGCCGCGGTGACGATTTCGCTCAAGGGCATCGGCGAGGTACCGGGCGATGCGTCGGACAGCCAGATGGAAGCGGTCGCCGACATCGCCGAGAAGTACGCCTTCGACGAGTTGCGCGTCAGCCACGAGCAGAACCTGATCCTGCCGCATGTGGCGCGCGCCGACCTGAAGGCTGTCTATGACGCGCTGGTCGACATCGGGCTGGCAACGGCCAATTCCAACCTGATCTCGGACATCATCTCGTGCCCGGGCCTCGATTATTGCGCGCTGGCGACGGCGCGTTCGATCCCGATCGCGCAGGAAATCTCGCAACGCTTCGCCTCGCTGGAGCGGCAGCGCGAGATCGGCGAATTGAAGCTCAAGATTTCCGGCTGCATCAATGCCTGCGGCCACCACCATGTCGGCCATATCGGCATCCTCGGTGTCGAGAAGAAAGGCTCCGAGCTCTACCAGGTGACGCTCGGCGGTTCGGCCGACGAAAACACCTCCGTCGGCGAGATCATCGGCCGCGGCTTCTCGTCGGAAGAGATCACCAACGCCATCGAGACGATCGTCGATACCTATCTCGGCCTTCGGCTCAACCCACAGGAAATATTCATCGACGCCTACCGCCGTGTCGGTCCCGCGCCGTTCAAGGAGGCGCTCTATGCTGGCGAAGCCAAGGCCGCTTGACCGTATTGCCGACGTCGAGGACGGCGCCGCCGCCAAGGCGGCGGGCCTCGATGCGCTCTATGGCCATTTGAAGCCGCTTGAGATCATCGAACGTGCGGCCAGGGACCTGTTCCACGACGAGATCGCCGCCGTGTCTTCGTTCGGCGCGGATTCGGCGGTGTTGCTGCACATGATCGCGGAGATCGACCGCACGCTACCGGTCATCTTCCTCGATACCGGCAAGCATTTCGAGGAGACGCTCGGCTATCGCGACGCGCTGGTCGCCGATTTCGG
Source organism: Mesorhizobium sp. M8A.F.Ca.ET.207.01.1.1 (assembly GCF_004794715.1). NCBI lineage: Bacteria > Pseudomonadati > Pseudomonadota > Alphaproteobacteria > Hyphomicrobiales > Phyllobacteriaceae > Mesorhizobium > Mesorhizobium sp. M8A.F.Ca.ET.207.01.1.1. Next base: position 282,120 of record NZ_SRUS01000002.1, read on the forward strand.
GCTGACCAACATCCGGGTGATCAAGCCCGACGAGGCGGCGCTCGAACGGATCGACCCGACCGGCAATCTGCATCAGAACAACACCGATGCCTGCTGCGACGTGCGCAAGGTCGAGCCGCTGGCACGTGGCGTCGCCCCCTTCCGTGCCTGGTTCACAGGTCGCAAGCGCTTCCAGGCCTCGACACGGGCCGCACTTCCGGTGTTCGAGGCGGTCGGCCCGCGCATCCGCATCAATCCGCTGGCGCACTGGACGACGTCGGATCAGGCCGACTACATGCGTTCGCATGCGCTGCGCGAAAATCCACTGGTCGCCTATGGCTATCTGTCGATCGGCTGCTTTCCGTGCACGCAGCCGGTGCAGCCGGGCGAGGACGCGCGCAGCGGCCGCTGGGCCGGTCACGCCAAGACCGAGTGCGGCATTCACCTGTCGGGACTGGAAGTGTCGCTGACCGACGCATCACTATAGGGTATGTTGCAATTCAGGTGAGGCCGGCCTGCAAACGGCAGCTTCCTGCGCTTCCGGGGCTCACGTACTTCAAGTACGCTCCGCTCCGGTTCTCGGAAGCAGCCGTTTTCGAAGCGGCCTGACCTGAATTTCAGCACACCCTTGAGCTCTTTGAATTTTTAGGAATTTTGATGACTGAACCGACGACACCGGAGACCCGGCTCTGGACCCCTGAAGGGTTTCGCGAGGACGAGTGGACCCATGCCGAAAGCGCCGACGCGCTGGCAGGCAATGGCCGCTTCATCCTGCCGTTGCAGGCATTCCTCGATCTTGACCCGGAGGTGCGCCGCTCGGCAAAGGAGCGGCTTGGCGTCGTGCTGCAGCCCGGCGATCAACTCGAGAAGATCGCCGACCTGCTCGACCAGCTGTCGCTGGTGGCGCTGGCCTTCCCGGCTTTCGGCGACGGCCGGTCTTTCACCAAGGGCGAACTGCTGCGCAACCGCTATCATTTCACGGGCGCGCTGCGTGCCACCGGGCAGATCCTGGTCGACCCGTTGCCGCATATGCTGCGGCTTGGTTTCGACGAGTTCGAGATCTCGAATCCGGTGCTGTTGAAGCGGCTGGAGGAAGGCCGGACCGGCGGCCTGGGGCTTTACTACCAGCCGGCCGCCATATCGGAGCCCAAGGGTCCGAGATATTCCTGGCGGCGGGCTCGCGGCAACTGACGCGGCGGTAGGTCCACGCGTCTTTACATCGCCCGCGATCGGGCCTTCTCTGATCGTCCGGATAGAAATATCCGCCTGACGATCTGGGAGGGGTCTCATGCGCTACGACTATGTCATCGCCGGTGGCGGGTCCGCCGGCTGCACGCTTGCCGCGCGGCTCTCCGAAGATCCCTCGAAAACAGTTTGCCTGATCGAGGCGGGAGGAGCCGGCAAGGATCTGCTGATCCGCGCACCCGCCGGCGTCATCGCGCTGCTGCCGGGCCGGCCGAAGATCAACAACTGGGCGTTCGAGACGGTGCCGCAGCCTGGGCTTGGCGGCCGCAAGGGTTACCAGCCGCGCGGCAAGACGCTCGGCGGCTCCAGTGCCATCAACGCCATGCTCTACACGCGCGGGCACCGTGGCGACTATGACGAATGGGCCGATCTCGGCTGCCGGGGCTGGTCGTGGGACGACGTGCTGCCCTATTTCCGGCGTGCCGAAGGCAATCAGCGCGGTGCAGACGCACTACATGGCAGTGAAGGACCGCTGCGGGTCGGCGAACAGCAGGAGCCGCGTGCGCTCTCAAGGGCCTTCGTCGAGGCCTGCGGCGAAAACCAGATACGCCGCAACGACGATTTCAACGGACCGGAGCAGGAAGGGGCCGGGCTCTATCAGGTGACCCAGTTCTGGGGCGAGCGCCGCAATGGCGAACGATGCTCGGCGGCTGCCGCATATCTGCATCCGGTCATGAGCCGGCCCAACCTTACCGTCATCACCGGAGCACAAGCCACGGGCATCGTGCTTGACGGCAAGCGGTCGACCGGCGTTCGCTATCGCAAGGGCAACAGCGAAGCGATTGCACAAGCCGGGCGCGAGGTCATTGTCTGCGGCGGCGCTTTCGGTTCGCCGCAACTGCTGTTGCTATCGGGCATTGGCCCCGCCGCCGAACTTGCCGTGCACGGTATTCCGGTTGCTCACGAACGCCCGGAGTGGGCAAGAACCTGCAGGAGCATCTCGATTTCATCCTGGGCTGGACGTCGAAGGACGCCGACATGATGGGCATCGGTGTGCGCGGTCTGCCTAGCCTGCTGCGGCATATGCTGCGCTGGCGCAGGGATGGCGGCGGCATGATCGCTACGCCCTACGCGGAAGGCGGCGCCTTCCTCAAATCCGACCCAGCGATCGGCCGGCCCGACCTGCAACTGCATTTCTGCATCGCCATCGTCGACGATCACGGCCGCAAGCTGCATATGGGTTACGGCTTTTCCTGCCACGTCTGCGTGCTGCGGCCATATTCGCGGGGCGAGGTCGGGCTGTCGAGCGCGGATCCGCTGGCGGCACCGCGCATCGACCCGCGCTTTCTATCGGACGAACGTGACGGCGAGCTTCTGCTGAGGGGTGTTCGAATGATGCGCGGTGTCCTGGAGGCGCCGGCACTGGCCAAATACCGCCACAAGGAAATCTACACTGCCGGCGTGTCGAGCGACGCGGAGCTTATGTCCCATATCCGTGCCCGCGCCGACACGATTTATCACCCGGCCGGCACCTGCAAGATGGGCATCGACGATATGGCGGTGGTTGATCCGGAACTGCGTGTCCACGGCATGCAAGCCTTGCGCGTCGTCGACGCCTCGGTGATGCCGAGGCTGATCGGCGGCAACACCAATGCGCCGACCATCATGATCGCCGAGAAGGCCGCGGACATGATCAAGGCGGTTGCCTGACCGTAGTCTGGTCGAACCAATGATTCCATTTTGGCCTTTTAACGACTCGAATTTGCTGGTGATCGTGCCCGTCTCCGAAAACTGGTCTTACCAATAGGGCGATTTCCGCTTCCCCTTTCACCGTCCTGCCCTTAGGATAAGTCGATTATTTCCTCACCCGAAATAAATGGCCACAAAGGGAGGAACCGGGAATGGCTGGCAAGAAAATATTGATGCTCGTTGGCGAGTTCAGCGAGGAATATGAGATTTTCGTCTTTGAGCAGGCCATGCATGCCGTCGGCCACACCGTGCATGTCGTGTGCCCGGACAAGAAGGCGGGCGATGTGCTGAAGACATCGCTGCACGATTTCGAGGGCCACCAGACCTACACCGAAAAGCTCGGCCACGATTACATCCTCAACAAGACGTTTTCCGAGGTGGATCCGGGCCAGTACGATGCCGTCTACGCGGCGGGCGGGCGCGGTCCCGAATACATCCGCATCGACAAGCGCGTGCAGGCGCTGGTGCGGCACTTCCATGAGACCGGCAAGCCGATCTTCACCATCTGCCACGGCGTGCAGATCCTGATCGCGGTCGACGGCGTGGTGCGGGGCAGGGAAGTGGCGGCGCTTCACTATTGCGAGCCGGAAGTGACGCTGGCCGGCGGTATCTATATCGACGTCGCGCCGAACGGAGCCCATGTCGACGGCAATCTCGTATCTGCCAAGGGCTGGCCGGGCCTGTCCAATTTCATTCGCGAATGCCTGAAGGTGCTGGGCACGGAGATCCGCCATGGCGAGATCCTGATGCGCGACGAGCGGCAGGCGGCCTGAGGCTCTGAGAACCGGCTGCTCTTCTACGCTTTCAACTCAGGTTGGAAAGCTTTGCGCAGCTTCCTCATGCGGCCCTTGGGCATTGTTCGAAAAGCCAGGCAATTGGCTTTTCGTCCGCTGCGCGGACCACACTTCACCTCTCCGTTGATGGGGAGCAAGACAAGTGATGGGGAGCAAGACAAGCGCTACAGCGCCGCGTGTGCCTCTCGGAACGATATCAGCTTGCTGCGGCTTTCGTCCCACAAGGCCAGTTTGACGCAGCGCAGGCTGTCGAGCAGCGTGACGCGGCCGATACCGCGCAGTTCCGGATAATCACGCAGCACTTCCTGCAACCGGTAGCCGGGCACCTTGGCGGAGAGGTGGTGGACGTGGTGGACGCCGATATTGCCGGTGAACCAGTTCAGCACCGGCGGCAGGTCGTAGTAGGACGAGCCGTGCAGGGCTGCGTGCTGGAACTGCCATTCCTCGTCCTTCGCCCATTCGGTCTCCTCGAACTGATGCTGGACGTAGAACAACCAGATGCCGGCCGAACCGGCGAGAATGACGATCGGCAGATGGACGATCAGGAACGCGCGGGGACCGACGGCCCAGATAAGCAATGCCGCCGCAAGCGCAATGGCGAGATTGGTGGTCATCGACGACACCCAGGGCGTAAAGCCGCCGCGCATCATGCCGATGGGCAGTCTTTGCGAGAAGATGAACAACCAGATCGGCCCGAGCCCGAACATCACCAGCGGATGGCGATAGAGGCGATAGGCCAGGCGCCCGCGCCAGGACAGGCGCCGGTACTCGGCGACGGTCAACGTCCTGATGTCACCCATGCCGCGCTCATCGAGATTGCCGGCGCTGGCATGATGCACGGCGTGGGCACGCCGCCAGCAATCGTAGGGCGTCAGCGTCAGGACACCGAGCGCTCGGCCGATCCAGTCGTCGGCAATGCGATTGGCGAAGAACGAGCCATGGCCGCAATCGTGCTGGATCATGAAGATCCGCACCAGGAACCCGGCCGCGGGCAGGATGAGGATCAGCCCCCACCAATGGCCGTAGGCATAGGCGGCGGAAGACAGAGCCCACAGCGAGGCGAAAGGAATGAGGGTAATGGCAAGTTCGAGTGCGCTGCGCCGCCTGTCGGGCTTCTTGTAGCGTGCCAGAATCTTGAGCCAGGCGCGCTTGCTACTGGCCGCCATTTCGGGGGAAATCATGTTCATCAGGAAGCATAGGCAGGGTGCGCCGCCGCCGCAAGCCGGCCTTCACGTAAAGTTACTGTGCGTAATTGTCGCGTAAGGCCGGACGAGGCGCCTACTGCCGCCGCCAGGCGTCGCCATTCTCGACCCGGTCAAGGCGGTCGAGCAATTGCCTGAAACGATCGGGGATGTCGGTCTCCGTGTGGAAGGCTGGCAAGGTGCGCAGAAAACGCGCCATCGTCTCGGCACCGAGCTGGCGCCGGACCTCCGCGGCGAGCCTTTCGCCGTTTTCAAGCTTTTTGCGGGTCATCATCTCAAAAATCCTGCGTCGGCTCCGAAACTCTTCCAGCAAGGGAATGGTTCCCCCATCACGCCCCTGAGGCAAGCAAAGCCGGCAAGTACGGTAAAATTTGAATTAAAATCGCAGCATCGTCCCGGCGTCTTCAAAGGGCCTTGCGGTTGCTTTCCCCTTGATTTTTGGCCTGCGAACCTCGATATCGGGCACAAAATCCACACCATTCAAGATGACGGGAAACGGCGATGAGCGACCAGGCAAAAGACGAACGCGCGCCCAGTGAAGCCGAGGCGGCCGAGGCCAATGCCGAGCGCACGGAAGGCAGCATCGATGGCGACTATGAAGCGCTTGTACGACTGCTGAAGGAAAACGAAGAACTGAAGGACCGCGCGCTGCGCGTAGCGGCCGAGATGGAGAACCTGCGCCGCCGCACCGCGCGCGACGTGCATGACGCGCGAACCTATGCGGTGGCGAATTTCGCCCGCGACATGCTGTCGGTGTCGGACAATCTGCGCCGCGCGCTGGATGCCATTCCCGCCGAGGCCAAGGCGTCGGGGGACGCCGGCTTCAAGGCACTGATCGAAGGCGTCGACCTGACCGAGCGCGCCATGCTGTCGGCGCTGGAACGGCACGGGGTCAAGAAACTCGCGCCGGAAGGCGAAAAGTTCGATCCCAATTTCCACCAGGCAATGTTCGAAGTGCCCAATCCCGATGTGCCGGCCAACACCGTGGTCCAGGTCGTGCAGCCGGGCTATTCGATCGGCGAGCGGGTGCTGCGCCCGGCCATGGTCGGCGTCGCCAAGGGCGGCCCGAAAATTGTCGCCGACGCACCGGTCGAGCCAGGGCCGGTCAATGAGCAGGCCGAAAAGGATGCGTGATTAGGGAATAGGGGAGTAGGGCAGGAAAACAGGAAGCCGTATGAATCATGCGGCTTCGTGCTAAACATACTCCCCTACTCCCCTACTCCCCTGCTCCCTTAACCGCATAATTCATGAACCCCATCGCCCTCCTCGACTATGCCGGCGTTGCCGTCTTCGCGGCGACCGGGGCGTTGGCGGCGTCGCGCAAGCAGCTCGACATTATCGGCTTTCTGTTCCTGGCCAGCGTCACCGGTATCGGCGGCGGCACGCTTCGCGACGTTATCCTCAATCTGCCAGTTTTCTGGGTCGCCAACTCCAGCTATGTGCTGATCTGCGCGGCGGTTGCGGTGCTGGTGTTCTTTGGTGCGCACCGTGTCGAATCCCGCTGGAAATGGCTGCTCTGGCTCGACGCCATCGGGTTGGCCGCTTTTTCGGTGATGGGGGCGGCCAAGGGGCTGGCCATTACCGGTTCGCCGGTCGTCTCCGTCATCACCGGCGTGCTCACCGCCACGTCAGGCGGCATCCTGCGTGATCTGCTGGCCGGCGAGCCCTCGGTGCTGCTGAGGCCGGAAATCTACGTTACGGCCGCTCTCGCAGGTGCTGCAATCTTCACGGCTGGCGACGTCACAGGATTGCCGCCGATCGTTTCAGAACTGGCCGGCTTCGCCGCGGCGTTCGCGGTGCGCGGCGGTGCGCTCCGTTTCGGCTGGACGTTTCCAGCCTACAAAAGCCGGCCCGGCCGGCGGCCTGAAGACATTCCCTGAAGAGAGGGAGTAGGGAAATTGTCAGTAGTCGCCAAAGCGTGAATCGTGGCGTCTTCACCACTGCCCACTGCCCACTGCCCACTGCCCACTGCCCACTGCCTACTGTCTACTCGCTCACGCCGCGAAGCGCTGCGCTTCGCCGCCATAATAGTTGACGTAGCGGGCCCCGATCTCCTTGACCGGCATCACCACGAAAATGTCGACGGTCGAGAATTCGCGGTCGATGACGCAACCATCGCCGATGCGGGCGCCGACCCGCAGATAGCCCTTGACCAGTGGTGGCATCGCCGCGATCGCCGCCTTGGTGTTGACCGCCTCGATCGGCATCAGGTCCATGGAGCAGTAGCGTCCGGACACAGCGCGCACGTCCCAGGCCGAGTTGGTGCGGCAGTGATGGGCGAGATAGGTGAGCGCCTCGGCGTGCGCGGCCGGCACGGTGCCGTGGAAGGAGGCACAGCCGGTCATCACGCCGATCTCGTAGTGATTGATGTAAGCCCAGATGCCTTGCCACAGCGCCTCGATGGTGCGCTTCGAACGGTATTCCGGCAACACACAGGAGCGGCCGAGTTCCAGGAAACGCTGGCCGGGATGACGGGCGATGAGCTTGGTCAGCTCGAATTCGCCTTCGGAATAGAAGCCTCCGGCGGTTGCCGCGATTTCTTGCCGCAGCAAGCGATAGGTGCCGACGATGCGGCGGTGCTCAGGGCCGGAAAGCGAGGTATCGAGGACGAGGAGATGGTCGCAGAGCGGGTCGAAGCGATCGGCGTCGCGGCGGTCCTGCGCCTGGAACAGATCCTTCCTGGCGCCAAGCTCGTCATAAAATACACGGTAGCGCACTTCCTGCGCGGCCGCGATCTCGGCCTCGTTGCGGGCGAGCCGCACTTCGAGATTGCCGATACGGCCGAGCGCTGCGCCTTTTATGACGGAATCGACATTACGTCCGGCGAGCAAGGCGCTGCTGGCGTTCGGCCGAGTGTCACATTCCGGCATAACTGTATGCACGAGTGATTCTCCTTCGAGCCATCCCTCTTGGCACGGGGATACGGTGTAGGTGCAACAGGATTGTGACAGTACCGTGATACGGCGTCTCGGGCAATACTTCGTCGGCTGGCGAAAACGGTCAACCGGCTATGTTGCGGCACAAGAGCCTACGCGCGTTGGCTTCGCGGGCGCCCGAAACCGGGCTGCTTTTTTGGCGGGCTTCGTCAGCCATGCACCGGGAAAAGGCGGCTCAAGCAGCGACCTGGCCTTCGACGGCGCTGACCAGCGCGTCGGGGTCGAGCGGCTTGGTGACGAAGCCGCTGGCGCCGTGGGCGAGCACCGCATGGCGGGTCTTTTCCTGGCTGTCGGCCGACAGCACCATGATCGGCACCGGCGGTACGGAGGCTTCCTCCTCGTGGCGGCGGATCGCGGCAATGGCGTCCAATCCGTCCATGACCGGCATATGCAGATCCATCAGCACCACGTCGAAGCGGTGCTTGTGGCCGGCGCCGGTTACCGCCTCGACGGCAGCCTTGCCGTTGCCGACCACCTTGACGCGATGCCCAGCCTTCAACAGCGTTGCGCGGGCCAGCATGGCATTGATGTCGTTGTCCTCGGCGATCAGCACGGACAGGCCCTGTTGGCGTTCGCCTGAGGCACGAAGCGCCGGTGCGCGGCGTTTTTCCGGCCGCGGCGCGGCGAGGACCGGCGTCTGGCTGCTCAAAAGGACACGCAAAAGTGTTCCTCCGCGCACCGGCCGGGCAAGGAATGTCGCGTAGCCGCTGGCACGAAACTCGCCAAGCATGCCGCGGTCGGTGGGTGCGATCAGCGTGACGGCTTCGCAATCGGTGAACCCATGCTGGCGAAGCCGCTTGAGCAGCTTCCCGTCACTCTCTTCCAGGGCCGCGTCGACCAGAAGCACGTCACAGCCATCGGCAAAGGATGCGGCCTGGGCCACGGTGGTGGCGATGCCGGCCGCGCCGCCATTGGCGCGGATGGTGCGGGCGATGGCGTCGGCCTCGACGGTGTTCTTGGACAGGATCACGGCGCGTCGGCCGGCAAGCGCGTTTAGCCGGCCCTGCGGCGGCTCGGTAGCCGATATGGCCGGAATCTCGAAGACGAATTCCGATCCCTGGCCGAGCCGGCTGGATACCGAAATCGTGCCGCCCATGGCGGTGACCAGACGCTTGGAGATGGCAAGCCCCAGTCCGGCACCGCCATGCGTGCGCGTCGAGGTGCCGTCGGCCTGCTCGAACTCCTCGAAGATGCGCTCCATGTCCTCGTCGCGCAGGCCGGGGCCGGTATCGGCGATGGTGAAGCAGATGCGGTCGCTGGTCTCGGTGCGGGCGCGCGCGACGCTGACCAGCACGCCGCCGCTGTCGGTGAACTTGATGGCGTTGCCGATGAGGTTGAGCAGCACCTGCCTGACCCGGCCCGGATCGGCGGTGATCAATTGCGGCACATCCGGTTCGACATGGCAGCCGAGGCCGATATTCTTGGCGAAGGCGCGCGCGGCCATCAATTCGATGATGTTGTCGGCGATCTCGCGCACGGACATGGGCTGCGGTTCGGGATCGAAGCGTCCGGCCTCGATCTTGGAATAGTCGAGCAGATCCTCGATCAGGGCAAGCAAGGCGCTGGCCGAGGTCGAGATGGCGCCGACATAGGTCTGCTGTTCCGGCGACAGGCTGGTGTCGGCGAGCAGCTTGGCCATGCCCATGATGCCGTTCATCGGCGTGCGGATCTCATGGCTGACAGTGGCGAGGAAACGCGACTTGGCCTGGCTTGCGAACTCGGCCCGTTCGCGCGCCGTGATCATGGACGATTCGGCGCGCTTGCGTGCGGTGATGTCGCGGGCGATGGCGCGATGCGAGACGGCATCGCTGTCCTTGTCGCGCACGGACAGCTCGATCCAGGAGAACCAGCGCGGCCCCGTGGGCGTGCGGATGGCGACGTCGGTGGAACTCAGGCATTCATGGTCGGAGAAAGCGGCATCGGGAACGATGCCGACCTCGATGCCGAGTTCGGCCAGCGTCTTGCCGGCAAGGTCGCGCTGATCGGTTTCGACAAGGTCGGCGAACACCTTGTTGGCATAGACGATGTAACCGTCGCGGTCGCGATGGATGACGAGATCGCCGAGCGCGTCGATGAGACCGCGAAAGCGCTCCTCGCTTTCCTGCATCTCCCACATGCGGTCGGCCAGCGTCTCGATCTCGGCGCGGTTGCGGGCGGTGGTTTCGTCGAGCAGGACCGTACTGCGGCGTACACTGCGCCTGGCGTGCAGGTGCATGGCCAGGCCGGCAAGGCCTGTTGCCAGCAACGCAAGGCTGATGAAGACCGGCGCTCCGGTCAGGTAGGAGAGGCCGGCCAGCACCATGACAACGAAGGTCAGGATCGGCAGGCCTTCGCGCTTGGCCGGTTGCTGATCGGGCACCAGCGGCGGCGCGGCGATAAACCGCCGCGCCATTGCCGGCGCTTGCGCCGGTGCCGCAACGATGTCGTCGCCAGGGTCGGCCCGTTGGCTGTCGGATTCCGCGATCATGCGAAATCCTTGCCAGACAGACATTATGGAAAATTGCGGGGGATCGTTCGAATTTTAGCGGATCGGGGTTTTTGCCCCGGCGAAGACCGATTTGCCGCCCGATGTGGCAATTCCGTCCGGCCTGCGATCCCTCAGTCCGGTCACATGTCGACGACGACGCGACCGCGGATCTTGCCATCGACGATGTCGTGTGCCGCATCGATGATGCCGTCGAAGCCGATGGTCGTGGACAGGCTGGCGAGCTTGTCCACATCGAGATCGGAGCCGATGCGCCGCCAGGCTTCGAGGCGCACGGCCTTCGGCGCCATCACTGAATCGATGCCGAGCAGGGAGACGCCGCGCAGGATGAAGGGCGCGACGCTCGATGGCAGATCCATGCCACCGGCGAGGCCGCAGGCCGCGACCGCCCCGCCATAGGAGGTCATCGACAGCACATTGGCCAATGTGTGGCTGCCGACCGAATCGATACCACCGGCCCAGCGCTCCTTGGCCAGCGGCTTGGCGGGCTGGCTGAGCTCGTCGCGCGATATCACTTCGGCGGCGCCAAGATTGATCAGATAAGGGCTTTCGGCATTGCGGCCTGTCGAGGCGACGACATGGTAGCCGAGGCTGGACAGGATGGAGACCGCGACCGAACCGACGCCGCCGGCAGCGCCCGTCACCACGACAGGGCCGCGATCAGGCAGGATGCCGTGCCGTTCCAATGCCATGACGCAGAGCATGGCCGTGTAGCCGGCGGTGCCGACAGCCATGGCATCATGCGCGCTCATGCCCTCCGGCAACGGCACCAGCCAGTCGCCCTTCACGCGGGCGCGCCCGGCATAGGCGCCGAAATGGGTTTCGCCAACGCCCCAGCCGTTCAGGATGACCTTGTCACCCTTGCGCCAGTCGGGATTGGAAGAGGAGATGACAGTGCCGGCAAGGTCGATGCCCGGCACCAGCGGCCATCGGCGGATCACCGGCGCCTTGCCCGATATGGCCAGTCCATCCTTGTAGTTCACCGTCGTCGCCTCGACCGCGATGGTGACGTCGCCCTCCATCAGATCGGCGTCGGTGAGATCAGTCACGGCGACCGACTGTTTTTTCTCGGCGTCGCGCGAAACGAGGATGGCTTTGAACGTTTCGGTCATCTTTCTCTCCGCGAACTTGCTTGGCGTCTGACTGTGCGGCGATGGCCGCGCGGGGTCAATCTTTGGAAGGCTTGGCGTTCGAAGGTTTGGGTTCACGCCGCCAGCCGATGAGTTCGTCGAACACGACCAGTGCCGCACCCACGGAAATGAAGGCGTCCGCAAGGTTGAAGACGGCGAAGGACCAGACCGGCGTGTGGAACAGGATGTAATCGATGACGTGGCCGTAGACGGCACGGTCGATCAGATTGCCCAGCGCGCCACCGATGATCAGGGCAAAGCCGATGCGGGCGATGACATGGCCCGATGGCGTGCGCGTGGCGAGGTAAAGCACGAAAGCGACGACCAGCACGGCGATGACCACGAGGCCGGTGTCGCCGAAGGACGAGAACATCGAGAAGGCGATGCCGGTGTTGTAGGTGCGAAACAACGCCAGGAAGGGCAGCAGGTCGAGCTTCTCCTGAAAGGGCAGGCCGGCCTCGACCAGTGTCTTTATCCATTGGTCGAGCGCGATGGCCACGATGACGAGCAGCGCGTAGGGAGACCATGATTTCACGATTGGACAACCTTCATTGCTGGTCCGGGATTGGTTCGAGTTTCAGCGCGCCGCGCCTGATCTCGAACAGCATGATGCCGGTGGCGACCGCGAGATTGAGCGAATCGGCACGGCCCGCCTGCGGAATCCTGAGCAGCCTGTCGCAGCTCGCCGCCAGGCTTTCGGGCAGGCCCTGTTGCTCGTTGCCCATCATCAGCAACACCGGCCCGCGGGAAAAATCGACCGAGCGATAGTCGACCGCGCCTTTCAGATGGGTGCCGGCGACGAGACCGGAAAAGCCGCCGCGCCAGGCAAGGAATGCCTCGGTCGTTGCCTTCGCCACTGGCACGGCGAAAATGGAACCCATGGTGGCGCGCACCGTTTCCACCGAAAACGGATCGGTGGTGTCGCCGACCAGAATGACGCCCTTGGCGCCGACGGCATCGACGGTGCGGATGACGGTGCCGAGATTGCCGGGATCGCGCACCCGGTCGAGCGCGACCCAGACATCGCCATTGTCGGCACTGATGTCCTTCAGGGCCAGGAATTTCTGCGAGAAGACGCCGACCACCATTTGCGGATTGTCACGGCGGGTGATGGCGACAAGCACTTTTTCCGATACTTCGAGCACGGTGCCGCCGGCGGCAACCGTGCGCGCCGCGACCTTTTCCACGGCCGCGTTGCCGCGTCCGGCCTTGGCGAAAACAAGCGTCCTGATCTGCCAGCCCAGATCGAGCGCATCGATGACCAGCTTCAGCCCTTCGGCCATGAAGGCGTTCTGCTGGTCGCGGAATTTCTTCAAGGCGAGTGCCTTGATGTCCTTGACCAGCGGATTGGCAAGACTGGTGACTTCCTTCACCTGGCCGGGTGCGCCGGCGTGCCGTTCGTTCATGTCAGGCCACCCAGCGCGAAAACAGTGAAGTCGAAAGCGCCCGGCCGGCGGACTTTTCACGGATGATCAACTCGCCCGATTCAACCTTGCCGCCCATGCCGGCGAAGGTGTCGCGCATCAGGGCGTGGATCGCGAAGAAGGAGGCACGGATCGAATAGGCGGTCAGCACCACGGCGAGCGGTTTTGGGGTCAGGATCGAGCGACAGAGGTCCGTCAAATCAGGCAGGTCCTCGAACAATTGCCAGACCTCGCCCTTGGGGCCGCGGCCATAGGCCGGCGGATCGAACAGGATGATGTCGTAGCGGCTGCCGCGACGCTCCTCGCGCTCGGCGAACTTCACCGCGTCATCGACGATCCAGCGGATCGGCTTGCCGCCAAGGCCGGCCATCTCCTGGTTTTCGCGCGCCCAGCCGATCGCCTTCTTCGAGGCGTCGACATGGGTGACCTCGGCGCCCGCGCGCGCCGCCACCAGCGAGGCAAGGCCGGTATAACCGAACAGGTTGAGCACCTTGACGGGGCGCCTGGCCGCAGCGATCAGCCCTGCCATATGATCCCAGTGCGAAGCCTGCTCGGGAAAGACGCCGACATGGCGAAACGAGGTGAAACGGCCGAGATAGTCGATGCCGTCATGCTTCATCGGCCAGGTTTCGCCGAGCGGCGTCTTGGGGAAGCGCCAGCGGCCGATGCCTTCCTCGTCGGTGTCGCCGGTGAAGATGGCGTCGGCGCGCTCCCAGTCCCTTGCCGGCAGGGCCTTCTGCCAGATCGCCTGGCCCTCGGGCCGCACGATGCGGTAGGGACCGTATTGTTCGAGTTTTTGTCCCGCGCCGCTGTCGAGCAACGCATAATCGGCATTCGGCGCCACTTCGAGAACCAACGGCAAATGTTCTGCGGGCAGGGCGCCTTCGCGACGGGCGAGGTTGCGCGGCGCGGATTTCGGCGCGGGCTGGCTGTCCGCTTTCACATTGTGCTGTTCGCGCAGCCTGGCATCTGGCTTGACCGCGGAACGATTCTCGGGCGGGCGCGGCTGTACGGCCCCGCTCTTCGCTGGGTGTGGGCGGCCGTCGCGGCGTTTGTCGCGAAAAGACTTCAAGAGGCAGCTTCTCCGGCGGTTCGGCCCGCTTCTGCCACAGCTATGCCCTCCGGCGCAACAAACCCGCGCGACATTGCGATTGCCGATGGCTCAGCCGCGCCCGATCGAAAGCAGGGCGACAACCAACGAAACGAAGCCGGCAGCCTTGGCGGCCGTGACAGCCATGTGGCCGGTCTCCCAGCGCAGCCGCATGGCTTCGAAATCGTCCGGAATCGGGCCTGGCATCCAGGTGGCGAGAACATTGTTGGCCGGTTTGACGAGAACGAACCAAAGCACCAGGGATAGCGCATAGAGCAAGGTGGCGGCGAGTGCGAACCAGAACGCCGGCCGATCCTCGCGCAACAGCCATGCCAGCAGTCCCGGGCAGGCGACCGCGGCGACATCCAGCGGCGCGCCAATGATTGCGAAGAGCAGGAACTGGCCGTTGAAAACGGTGGCCTCGCGCCAAAGCGCCGGGGACCATCGGATGAGCCGGGGCGCCGATTCCAGGACATGAGCGAAGGACGGTCCGAGGCTGAGCGCAGCGATCGTGGCGGTCAAGACAGACCAGAATAGCAGGAGGCCGTATATTCGCATGACGCAACAACGGTTCCGAACCGAAGCCGTTCCGAACAGGCGCGCCACTTGCCGTTGCCGCAGCCTTGGCCCTATCGTTTACCACTCCCGGATAATCATCCATGTCCCGCTCCGAATGCCTGCTCGACCTCATCCAGTTGCTGCGCCGGCTCCACCGGCCGGTCAGAGGGCAAGCATTGGCCGATCGAGAACAGGCCAATGGAGAACAGAAATGAGCGCGTATTGGATCGCGGTGGCGTCGGCGCAGCATGTCCGGCGCGGCCGGCAGGGCGGCTTCATGCAGGTCAACCACGGCAAGGTGGCGCCGCTGCGCCGCATCAGGCCCGACGACGGCGTCGTCTATTACTCGCCAACCACCGTTATGGGGCAGAAAAACGGTCTGCAGGCGTTCACGGCTATCGGCACGGTGCGGGAAGGAGAACCCTATCAAGGCGAGATGGGCGGCGGCTTCACGCCGTTCCGCCGCGATGTCGACTGGGCGCAGGCTCAGGAAACGCCGATCAAGCCATTGCTTGAGAGGCTGGAATTCACCGCAGGCAAATCGAACTGGGGTTACCAGCTGCGCTTTGGCCTGCTTGCGATCAGCGCGGCCGATTTCGCCCTGATCGCACGGGCAATGGGCGCCAGACTGGCTTCGACTAGCCCCTGAGTGCCTTGTAGACGGCAATGCCGGCGGCAAGATCCTCGAGTGCTGCGCCAACCGACTTGAAAAGCGTAATCTCGTCGGGGCTGCCGCGGCCTTGCTTCTGGCCGCGCGCCAGTTCGTGCAGGTCGGCGACGATGGCTTCCGGCTTCAGCACGCCGGAGGCCAGTGGCTGGACGATGTCGCCCGCCTCCTTGGTGGCGCCGGCGCGGGTGTCGACATAGACGCGGGCGCGCATGATCGCGTCGTCATCGCTTTCGCGCATCGTCGGGGTGAAGCCGCCAACCAGATCGACATGGGTTCCCGGCCGCAGCAGCGTACCCTTGACCAGCGGCTTGGTGGTGATTGTCGCCGAGGAGACGATGTCGGCCTGGCCAAGCTCGGCATCGAGATCGGTCGCGGCGCTGGCCGCGAAGCCCTCGGCGCACAGATCGGCCGCGACTTTCTCGGCGTTGGCCGGGGTACGGTTCCAGATGCGGATTGTCTTGATTGGCCTCACGGCGCTGTGCGCCTTGGCGAGGAAGGGTGAGAGCGCGCCGGCGCCGACCACCAGCAGCCGCGAGGCGTCGTCGCGGGCGAGATAGGACGCCGCGAGCGCCGAGGCGCAGGCCGTTCGCCACTGCGTCAGCCGCTGGCCGTCGATCAGGGCTTCCGGTTCGCCGGTGCCGCCATCGAGCAGGAGATAGAGCCCCATCACGGCTGGCTTGCCGATGGCGTTGTTGTCGGGCGAGACGGTGACGATCTTGACGCCGATATGGCCGCCGGCCGAACCGCCGGCGGCGTGAAAATCGGTCCAGGCCGGCATCAGAAGCAGGGTCGACGCCGCGCCATCAGGCCTCTCGACCGCGTGATGATGCCTGACCGGCTGCACCGCGCCCTCGCGAAAAGCAGTGCGCAGCGTCTCGACCAGTCCAGGAAAGGTCAGCGCACGATCGACCTCCGCGGCCGAAATGGTCAGCATGAAAAGCTCCGTGAAAAGAAATGCGCCGGCCTGCGGTTCAAGTGGTCGGCTTCGGCAATGCCGGTCCTTGGGCCGGTCCTTGGGCCGGTCCTTGGGCCGACCCTTGGACCGACCCTTGGACTGGCCCCTGGGGCACTGAGGGCGCGCGGCTGACCGCCTGGCGCAGGTTTTCCGCCTCGGCGCCGCGCTGGCGCGCCAGCTTGCGGTAGCGGCCTTGCTTTACCCAGGTCGCCAGGCTGCCGACGATCATGCCGATGGCAAGCGCCAGGAACAGGAAGATGAACAGCGGCAAGGTCAGCGTCAGCTTGGGATTGCCGGGATTGAATGGATCCAGCGTGAAGGCGACGAGTTCGCGGTTTGCAACGGCCAAGGCGATCAGGATGATCGCCAGGGGCACGAAGACCACGATGAGCATGAAGCGATTGAGCATAATGTTTTCCGTTGCAAGCGGCCGGACAAGGCAGTCCGGCTACTTGCCGCCGTTCAGCCTTTCACGCAGTTCCTTGCCGGTCTTGAAGAACGGCACCCATTTCTCCTCGACCTCGACGGACTCGCCGGTGCGCGGGTTGCGGCCGGTGCGGGCGGGTCGATTCTTCACCGAAAAAGCGCCGAAGCCGCGCAATTCGACCCGGTTGCCCTCGGCAAGCGCGTCGGTGATTTCATCGAAGATCGCGCCGACGATGTTTTCGACGTCGCGCAGGAAAAGATGCGGATTGCGCGTGGCAATAATCTGCACAAGCTCGGACTTGATCATCAGACGGGTCCCCGTGAAAGCAGTTCGGCCAAAATTATCAGGATGATTTTATTTGCTTTTTCAGCTGTCCCAACGCGTCTCAAGGGTGCCAGACGGAAACGAGACCGTCAAGAAACAAGCGGTTGGCGCCAAGTTCATGGATGACGTCGCCGCCGGAATCCGGCAAGCCGAGCGCGCCGGCGATCGTGCGTGCCATCGCCTTCGAGAACAGGAAGCCGCCGCGCCGTTCCGTGTCCTTCCACTCGACCACCTTGAGCTTGGCATCGACACCCTTGGTCGCCAGCCAGTCGATGGCCACGGACTCGCCGCCGACGGCGTCGATCAACCCGTTGGCAACACCTTGGCGGCCGGTGAAGATCGAACCGTCGGCGAGCGCCAGTGCTTGTTCGTGCGTCATCTTGCGGCGTTCCGCGACGATGCCGACGAACCAGTCGTAGCTGTCGAGGATGAGCTTGCGGACCATGGCGCGTTCGTCGTCATTGGTCGGCTTGAAGGGCGAGGGCGAGGCTTTCAGAGGCGAGGATTTCACCTCCTCCAGCTTGACGCCGAGCTTGTCCATCAGGCCGCTGACGTCAGGATACTGGATCAGCACGCCGATGGAGCCGACGATCGAGGTCTTGCGGGCGACAATATGGTCGGCGGCGCTTGCGATCATGTAGCCCGCCGACGCGGCGAGCGTGCCGACCTCGGCCACGACCGGCTTGTCGGCGGCGAGCTTGCGCACCTCCTCGTAGATCGATTCCCCGCCGACGGTGGTGCCGCCGGGAGAATCGATCACCAGGATCACGCCTTTTACTTTCGACGACTGGCGGATGGTCTCCAGCCGCTTGATCAGTTCGTCGTCCTCGGTGATGGTGCCTTCGATCCTGACCTTGGCGATGTGGTCGACGGTGGAGCCGCCGAAATCGTCGCCATAGAACCAGGCCGACAGCGCAATCACCCCGAGCGCCACGATGCCAAAGGCCGCGACACGCCAGAAAGTCAGCTTGCGCCGCAAGCGGCGGCGGTCGATCAGGTCGTCGGCTCTCAATGCCATCGTCAGCCTCACAGTCAGCGGGAAGAGACGCTTTTAGACCATGATGTCTCCATCGGGAAGCAGTTCCATCCCGCACATGGCGCGGCAATCCGCGCGCGACGGTCCTTATGCTGTCTGTTTTGTGACTGGTCTGTGCGGGGGACGCAAGGTAAGTGGGAAGAACTTCGGTGATGAAAAAAGACGCAAGGGCGACTATTTCTGCTATGAAGCACTGGCTATTGCGCTGACCCGGGTTTCGTTTGTGCAATGGCAGCTGTCACATTTTTGCGGTTTTCGTCGGCTTGTGCTTGCGTGAGGACGCTGGCGTCCCACCTATAGGCGGTGCTCCCCGGGGGCGGGTTTTAGAAGAAAGCAGTCATGTTAGCGCGACCGAATGAACCGGCCAGCCCTGAGACGGAGTTGGCTCCCCCGGAGGATGGCTGGACGCGGGACGAGGCTTTCGACCGCGCTCAGCGTCACTCGCGCCGCGTGCGCGTGCTCAAATTCGCCGTGCCCTTGGCCGCGGCGCTGATCGCCGTCGCCTTCCCGATCTATTCGTATCTCGCCGCCCCCGTTTCCGTCGCGGTGCAGGCGGAAGGCACCGCCTTCTCCAACGGCAAGCTGGTGATGGCCAATCCCAAACTCAATGGCTTCACCAAGCAGAAGCAGCCCTACTCGATGACGGCGCTGCGGGCGATACAGGATGTGAGCACGCAAGGCATCATCGAGCTCGAGGGCATCGACGCCAAGGTGCCGATCGCTCCCGACAATGTCGCGGCGGTAAAAGCCTCGCGTGGCACCTATGATCGCGACGGCAATACGATGAAACTGGACAGCGACGTCACCATCACCACGACCGACGGCATGCAGGCCAAGTTCAAATCGGTCTTCCTCGACATGGGCAAAGGCACTATGAAGACGGATGATCCCGTCGATGTCAGCCGTGGCGGGTCGCAGATCACAGCGAATTCCCTGTCGGTCCAGGACAATGGCAAGATCCTGGTGTTCGAGAATAGGGTGCGCGTCAACATTGATGCCGCCAGTCTGAAGGCGGCTGAGGCAAAGGGCGAAGAAGCGAATGTGGCTCAATAGTTCGACACGGCTTGCGGCCGCAACTTCGGCGCTGCTCCTGCTCAGCCTGGCGCCGTCGCTGGCGCAGTCGTCTGCCGCCAGTCAGGTGTCAGGCCTCAAACTGGCCGGTGACAAGCCGATCCAGATCGAAAGCGACAAGCTGGAAGTGCGTCAAGCCGAGAATGTCGCCATCTTCACCGGCAATGTCACCGTCGTCCAGGGGCCGACACTGATGAAGGCCGGCAAGATGATGGTTTATTACATCAAGGATGCCAATGCCGCGGCCAAGGGCACCGAAGCTGCGGGCGCGGCGATGACCGGCTCGGCCAACATCGACCATCTGGAAATTTCCGACAAGGTGTACATCAAGTCGGATCAGCAGGTCGCGACCGGCGATCAGGGCAGTTTCGACATGAAGAGCCAGGTGCTGGTGCTTTCGGGCAAAAAGGTCGTCCTGTCGCAAAACGACAATGTCCTCGTCGGCTGCAAGCTTACCGTGCAGATGAAAAGCGGGCTTGCCCAGGTCGATCCATGCGCTGGGCAGCGCGTGCAGATGTCGATCACGCCGCCGCCGAAATCGGACGCGTCGAAATCGGGAGCGACGAACCCCTGATGGCCAGCCTGTCGTCGCTGACGGCGCGTCTTCCGGGACGGGCCGCAGGCAAGCTTTCGGCTCCGGCCACGGTCACCGTCGACAAGGCGAAGTTCAAGGGAACCTTGATCGCCAAGGGCCTGACCAAGAGCTACAAGGGCCGCAAGGTCGTCAGCGGCGTCACGCTGGGCGTACGCGCCGGCGAGGCCGTCGGGCTGCTCGGCCCCAACGGCGCCGGCAAGACGACCTGCTTCTACATGGTTACCGGCCTGGTGCCGGTGGATGAAGGCACGATCGAGATCGACGGCTTCGACGTCACCTCGATGCCGATGTATCGCCGCGCGCGCCTCGGCATCGGCTATCTGCCCCAGGAGGCCTCGATCTTCCGCGGCCTCAATGTTGAACAGAACATCCGCGCCGTGCTCGAAGTGGTGGAAAAAGACCGCAAGGTCCGCGAGCGCAACCTCGACGAACTGCTCGAGGAATTCCACATCAGCCATCTGCGCAAGGCGCCGTCCATGTCGCTCTCGGGCGGCGAAAGGCGGCGCCTGGAAATCGCGCGCGCGCTGGCGACGCGTCCGGCCTACATGTTGCTCGACGAACCCTTCGCCGGCATCGATCCGATCGCGGTCGCCGACATCCAGCAGTTGGTGCGTCACCTGACGGCGCGCGGCATCGGTGTCCTCATCACCGACCACAATGTGCGTGAGACGCTCGGCCTGATCGACCGTGCCTATATCATCCACGCCGGCCAGGTGCTGACCCATGGCCGCGCCGACGAAGTGGTGGCAAATCCCGACGTGCGGCGGCTTTATCTCGGCGAGGGTTTTACCCTCTGAGCAATTCCTTGTCCTACACGCCGCTTTGCTGCGTCTGTTTTTACGAAGTTCCGGCCAGGAAGCTGTTTTTTCCCCGGCTCTTGGAATTGCTCTGAGCGTGAAATTTGTTTCCTGACACGATTTTTTGGGCGGTGCGGCCTGTTTTTTCGCGGTTTTGCCGCAGGATAACGCTCCGGTAATCGGGTTTCGCTAGGCTTTGCCTTGACAAGCAAAAGCCGGGCCAGTTTCTATGCCCGCCGTGAAATTCATTCCGGAAGTCCGGACGCGTTCAGGAGGCGTTTGAAACCGAGCCATGGCGTTGGCGGCGAAACTACAGCTCCGACAGTCGCAGTCGCTGGTGATGACGCCGCAGCTGATGCAGTCGATTCGGCTGCTGCAGTTCACCCATGCCGAGCTCGAGCATTTCATCGACGAGGAGATCGAGCGCAATCCGCTCCTGGAGCGCGCCGAGCCGCAGGACGATGCCGCGGGCGATCAGGCGCAGAAGCTCGAGGCCGAGCCGCAAGCCGCCCCCGACGGCGACTGGTTCGAGAACGAGACGGCATGGAGCGCCGAGGCGATCTCGGAAAAGCTCGATACGTCCCTGGAAAACCTGTTTCCCGATGATCCCGGCACCAGCGAACGGCTCGGGCCCGACCTGACGGCGCAATGGAAATCGGCTTCGGGCAGCGGCGGCGGCTCCTCGTCCGAGGGGCTCGATGCCGGCGACATGGCGGCGAGCGCGATCACGCTGCGCGACCATGTCGGCGAGCAGATCGCACTTGCCTTCACCGATCCCGTTGCGCGGCTGATCGCCGGAGAACTTTCCGATGGGCTCGACGAGACCGGCTATGTCAGGGCCGATCTGGCGGAGATCGCCGCGCGGCTCGGCATCGACAGCCTGGCGGTGGGCAAGGTGCTGGCCGTATGCCAGACCTTCGAGCCGGCCGGCCTGTTCGCCCGCGATCTCGCGGAATGCCTTTCCCTGCAGCTTGCCGTGCGTGACCGGCTCGATCCGGCGATGAAGGCCCTGGTCGCCAATCTCGAACTGCTGGCACGGCGCGATTTCCAGACGCTGAAGCGGCTCTGCGGCGTCGACGAGGAGGATTTGCTCGACATGCTGGCCGAAATCCGGGCGCTCGACCCGCGGCCCGGCATGGCTTTTTCGGGCGGCGCCAGCGACGCCATCGTCGCCGATGTCGAGGTGCGGGCGGCCAATGACGGCAGCTGGACCGTCGAACTCAATGCCGAAACGCTGCCGCGCGTGCTGGTCGACCATATTTATTTCGCCCAGGTGTCGCCGCACGCGAAGAACCAGGCGGAGAAGGACTTCCTGGCCGAGTGCCTGCAGAACGCCAATTGGCTGACGCGCAGCCTCGACCAGCGGGCAAAGACGATCCTCAAAGTGGCCTCGGAAATCGTGCGCCAGCAGGACGCCTTCCTCGTCCATGGCGTACGCCATCTGAAGCCGCTCAACCTGCGCACGGTGGCCGACGCCATCGGCATGCACGAATCGACGGTCAGCCGGGTCACAGCGAACAAATACATGCTGACCCCGCGCGGCGTGTTCGAGCTGCGCTATTTCTTCACCGCCTCGATCGCGGCATCGGGCGGTGGCGAAGCGCATTCCTCCGAAGCGGTGCGTGATCGCATCAAGCAAATGATCGACGAGGAGAAGCCCGTCGATGTGCTGTCGGACGATGCTATCGTCGACATGCTCAGGGAAAGCGGCGTCGATATCGCCCGGCGCACGGTCGCCAAATACCGGGAAGGCATGAATATTCCCTCGTCGGTGCAGCGCCGGCGCGAGAAACGGGCGCTCGCCAGCGCCGGCCGCTAGAGCAAGTCCAGGAAAATTGTAAAGCGGTTTCCCGGGAAAAGCGCATAGCGCTTCCCTTGGCAATTGCGCCAAGGCAAAGAGATGGAGCGGCGTTTCCGTGAAATGATGGACAGCTCCATGCGCTCACGATTTCCACAGTTTTCGAGTTTCATTGACAAGCCACGGTGAAGTGGCTAGAAGCCCGCCCGCATGAGACGGGCCTGATGCCCGCTAGCGGATGGTCCGTCACGACATGACCCCGGGACGGTCAAGAAGGCGGCTTGTGATCAACCGGAAAGTTCGGATTTAAATCGGCGCGAGTGACGCCGCAAAGCTTGTGCGCACGGATCACGAGTATAAACTCGGGCCAGTTTGAAGCCTGAGCAAGGAAGGTCAGTTTTCAGATGAATCTGCGCATATCGGGAAAGCACATGGATATCGGCGATGCGTTCCGCACACGCATCAACGATCGGGTCGGTGAAGCGATCGGCAAATATTTCGATCGCGGCTTCGCGGGACACGTCACCGTCATCAAATCGGGTTCGCGCTATTCGGCGGATTGCATGATCCGGCTGGATTCAGGCGCCTCGCTGCAAGCCACCGGCGATGCCCAGGATCCGACGCTGGCCTTCGAGGCCGCAGCCGATCGGCTGGAGACCCGGCTTCGGCGCTACAAGCGCCGTCTGAAATCGCACAATTCGGGCAATGGCAACGGCGAATTGACCGACATTGCCTATACCGTGATGGCACCGCTTGCCGATGACGATGAGGAAATCCCGGAGGATTTCGCACCGGCCATCGTCGCCGAATCAACCATGACGCTGAAGACCATGTCGGTGGCCTCGGCCGTCATCGAGCTCGATACCAAGGACAGTCCGGTGGTTGTTTTCCGCAATGCCGGAACTGACCATCTCAACATCGTCTATCGCCGGCCCGACGGAAACATCGGCTGGATCGATCCGTCCACGACCAAAGTCGCACAGGGATAAAAGCCAGCCGCACGAGGGGTGGGGACTGGCGCGGCAGGCGAACAAGGATTTTCAAGTATGGATCTGAGCGATCTTATCAGCGTTCCGGCGATTTTGCCGGCGTTGAAGGCGAACTCCAAGAAGCAGCTTCTGCAATTGCTGTCCGAGCGGGCGGCGGCGATTTCGGGCATTCCGGAACGGGAGGTGTTCGACACCATCCTGCAGCGTGAGCGCCTGGGTTCGACCGGCGTCGGCAACGGCATCGCCATCCCGCACGGCAAGCTTGCCGGCGTGAAGCGCATCGCCGGCGTTTTCGCCCGGCTGGAAACGCCCGTCGATTTCGAATCGCTGGATGACCAACCGGTCGATCTGGTGTTTCTGCTGCTGGCGCCTGAAGGGGCGGGTGCCGATCACCTCAAGGCGCTGTCGCGCATCGCGCGCGTGCTGCGCGATGCCGACACGGTGGCCAAGATCAGGGGAACGCGTGACGCCACGGCGATCCATGCGCTTTTGTCGGACACGCAGGCCTCGCACGCGGCCTGAAGTCATCTTCTTTAAGATATCACCCCAAGGGCCGCCGTGAGCGGCCCTTTCGTTTCCGTCCCGCCTTAATGAATGGCGACGGTGGTCAAATCGTTTTCCATGGCGCCGGCCAGAGCACGGTCACGCGCATCGGAAAGCAGGATCGGCTGGCCGTTGGCGCCAAACAGGGCCCACAGCTCCATGCCGGGCGCGATTTCACCGATGTTGGGGAAGCGGCCGAGCAGTTCGTCGCTCGAGACCTTGCGCAGATAGGCGACCGAGCCTTCGCCGAGATGGGCGAACTCGCCGCTGGTCATGGTGATGATTTCGTCAGTTCTGGTCATTTCAAGCCTCCTTGGCGCGAGGACGCCGCTCAAGGCCATCCCGCATGAGAGCCATCAGTGAAGATCAGTCTTTCACCGATATATTTATTTTCCGTACCAGCCGTTCGGACTCCGGCCGATCGAGGTCGATCGACAAAAGGCCGTTCTTCAGTTCCGCCGCGATCACCCGCATGCCGTCGGCCAGCACGAAACAGCGCTGGAACTGGCGCGCGGCAATGCCGCGATGAAGGAATTCGCGCTCGGTGTCGTCGGTTTGACGGCCGCGCACGACCAGCTGGTTTTCCTCCGTTGTCACATCGAGATCGCTTTCGGCGAAACCGGCGACGGCGAGTGTAATGCGCAGCCTTTCGGCCTTGCCGTCGGCACCGCTGAGGCGCTCGATATTGTAGGGAGGGTAGCTGTCGCCGGACTTCGCCAGGCGCTCCAGCGTCTTTTCCATGGCGTCGAAACCCAGGAGAAGCGGGCTGGAGAAAGGCGTCATTCGGCTCATGTTACACTGTCCTCTCAAGAGCGACATAAACTGGAAAAACCCGGATGGCATTTTTCCCGATGGACTTGATATGGTCCGCCCCGCGGCCAAGTTCAAGCCACCAAAAGACCCGCCCAAAAAGACCAGGTCGTGGACTCACAGGAATAATCGCCATGGCGCTTGAAACGACGCGCGGATGCAACGAGAAGCGCGCAGGCCGGGACCGTTCCCCGTCAAGCGGCTCGGCAGCTTGCAGCCGGTTGGAGTCTTTCGGGTGCACGATCGGCCCGGTGAGCTGATGGCCAGCTAAACAAGGAATTCAAATGCCCCAACCACGCAAGATCATCATCGACACCGATCCCGGCCAGGATGATGCCGTCGCCATTCTGCTGGCGCTCGGCAGTAGCGAACTGGACATCGTCGGCGTCACCGCCGTTGCCGGCAACGTCCCGCTGAAACTGACCGAAAAGAACGCCCGCAAGATCTGCGAACTGGCCGGTCGGCCGGACGTCAAGGTCTATGCCGGCGCCATCCGTCCGTTGGCGCGCGAATTGGTCACCGCCGAGGAAGTGCATGGCAAGACCGGCCTCAACGGGCCGCAGCTGCCCGAACCGACGATGCAGCTGCAGGCGCAGTATGCCGTCGATTTCATCGTCGAGACGCTGATGCGGGAAGAGAGCGGCACCATCACGCTCTGCCCGCTCGGGCCGCTCACCAACATAGCGCTGGCATTGATCCGCGAACCGCGCATCGCACCGCGCATCAAGGAAATCGTGCTGATGGGCGGCGGCTTCTTCGAGGGCGGCAACGTTACGCCCGCGGCCGAATTCAACATCTATGTCGATCCGCAGGCCGCCGACCTGGTGTTCAAGTCCGGCATCCCGATCGTGATGATGCCGCTCGACGTCACCCACAAGGCGCTGACCACCACCAAGCGCATACAGGCTTTTCGCGCACTGGGCACCAAGGTCGGCACCGCGACCGCCGAGATGCTGGAGTTCTTCGAACGCTACGACGAGGGCAAATACGGCACTGACGGCGGGCCGCTGCACGACCCCTGCGTCATCGCCTATCTCTTGAAGCCGGAGCTGTTCAAGGGCCGCCACTGCAACGTCAGCGTGGAGACCGCCTCGGAACTGACCATGGGCATGACCGTGGTCGACTGGTGGGGTGTCACCAAGCGGGAAAAGAACGCCATGGTCATGCGCGACATCGACCATGATGGGTTTTTCGCGCTGCTGGTGGCGAGGTTGGGGCGGCTTTAGGGCCCCATTTCTCGGCGATTGAGCAGTCTGACCTGATAGTTCATGGCGTGTCGGCACACGACGAACAGCCCCTCAATCGGCAAACCGGTAGAAGACGGAGCCATTGTCGCGGGTAACGCGCTCAATTTTGACACGGGAGCCAATCAGGCGGGGTCGATCGTCGTCAACGAAAACCAGAGCGTTGTTCTCCAGGAACAATCCATATTGAGACGTGCTGGTCCAGTGCCAGTAAACGCCTTCGATCGTCGCGTTGATCGGGTCAATTGATCGAATCGGCGTTGCGTCATTCTCCCACTTACTCTGGGCTAATATGAACATTATCGCAAAAAAACCGGAGAAGAAGACCACGCTGGGCGCGTTCCTCTTCAAACCCTCATAAGTCGACGGTGAAAACATGAATCCCTCAATGTCGATTCATGTGGTAGCTGGAAAGTAGACTTTCAATCAGCCGCCGACGCAGCTTTAACGCGGCGCCGGCCTCGGCTGCCGTTACTTCGACCTTGAAAACGCCAGCCACAGGCCGCCGCCGACCATGAAGCTGCCGCTGATCCTCGACAGGAGCTTGATGCGGCTGGCCGAGAGCATGCGCCCGGCGCGGCCGGCGGCCAGCGCATAGGTCGAATCCGACATGGCGGCGAAGATCATGGCGGTGAGGCCCATGATGACGATCTGCAGCGGGTAGTTGCCGGCGGGAGAGATGAACTGCGGAAAGAAGGCGCCGAAGAAGACCAGCGTCTTTGGATTGCTGAGCGCCACAGCCAAGCCCTGCAGGAGGAAGCCACCGCGGGGTTTCCGAGCGGTTCCGTCGGCGTTCAGCGTGCCCTTTGAGCGGAACATCTGCACGCCCATCCAGATCAGATAGGCCGCACCGATCAGCCTGACCCATTCGAACCAGTGGCCCATGCCCGCGATCAGCGTGTTAAGCCCAATGCCGACGATGGCGATCATGACGGCAAGGCCAGCCTGCGTGCCGGCGACGTTGGCGAGGCCGGCACGGGTTCCGTGGCGGATGCTGTTGGCGATGATCAAGGTGACCGTCGGACCGGGCACCAGAATGATGACGATGCAGGCAAGAACATAGGCGGCGTAGAGTTCCAGCGACATGATTTTTCCTCGCAATGCCGCTGTCGCGGCCTGTCAGGCGACAATCAATGCATGACGGCGAGGGCGAAGCAAGCCGGCTCGCGTCGTACGTGGCTCAGGCGCCGGCCGGCCAGGGCAGGGTCGTCTCATAGGCGACCGCGGCCTTCAGCACGGCGAGGTCGCCGCGTGGCCGGCCGATCAGCTGCATGCCCATGGGCCGGCCCCTGTCGTCGAAGCCGACCGGGACATTGACCGCCGGGCAACCGCCCAAGGTGGCGAAGGCTGAAACCTGCATCCAGCGATGGTAGCTGTCCATTGCCCGCCCGGCGACCTCGCGCGGCCAATGGGTGCCGACATCGAAGGGAAAGACCTGCGCGGTCGGCAGCGCGATGAGGTCGAAGCGTTCGAAGATCGATAGTAGCATCCGGTGCCAGGACGTGCGCATGACCGAGGCCGCGCGAATCTGCGGCGCCGTCAGCCGCATGGCGTTTTCCACCTCCCAGACGGCTTCCGGCTTCAGCAGCCTGCGCCTGGCGGGATCGTCATAGTGCACTTTCAGCGCGCAGCCGCTGCTGGCCTGGCGCAGCGTCACGAAGGCCTGCCAGAGTGCCTCGAAATCGAAATCCGGACGCAAGGGCTCGGTCCGGAAGGATGCATCCGTGAACCGTGCCAGCGCTGCCTCGCACAGGTCGAGGATGCCGGGCTCGACCGGCAGATGGCCGCCGAGATCGCCGAGCCAGGCGACGCGGCCGCCGGTCGCCGGTGGCGCGAGCCCTTCGAGGAAGGATCCCGGCTTTTCATAGGAGAGAGGCGCTTGCGGATGGTAACCGGCCTGCACGTCGAGCAACAGCGCCATGTCGGCGACGTTGCGGCCCATCGGCCCCTCGACGCCCATCTGCGCGTGAAAAACCTCGAAGTCGGGACCGCCGGGCACGAGCCCCTGCGATGGCCGAAAGCCGTAGACATTG
The DNA here is from genome assembly GCF_004794715.1 of Mesorhizobium sp. M8A.F.Ca.ET.207.01.1.1. NCBI lineage: Bacteria > Pseudomonadati > Pseudomonadota > Alphaproteobacteria > Hyphomicrobiales > Phyllobacteriaceae > Mesorhizobium > Mesorhizobium sp. M8A.F.Ca.ET.207.01.1.1. The sequence continues at coordinate 309,944 of NZ_SRUS01000002.1, forward strand.
TTCCAGGCAGCCGGGTTGCGCAGCGAACCGCCGAAATCGCTGCCATCGGCGACCGGCACCATGTCCAGCGCCAGCGCCACCGCCGCGCCGCCGCTCGAGCCGCCGGCGGTCAGCGCCGGATCGAAGGCGTTCAGCGTTGGCCCGAAGACGTTGTTGTAGGTGTTGGAGCCGAGCCCGAATTCGGGAACATTGGTCTTGCCGATGATGATGGCGCCAGCGTCGCGGATGCGTTCGACGAAGAAATCGTCTTCTTGCGGCACGAAATCGGCGAAGATCGGCGAGCCGAACGAGGTTCTGAGGCCCGTTGTGGAGGCAAGGTCCTTGATGGCGATGGGAAGGCCAAAGAGCGCGCCGGTTCCATCCGTCCGCCTGACATCGGCGGCGTCGGCCTCGCGCAGGATATCGGCGCGGTCTCGCAGCGAGACGATGGCGTTGACCTGCGGGTTGACCGCATCGATGCGGTCCAGGAAAGCCGTCACCACCTCGCGCACGGAGAGTTTCTTTCGGCGGATCGCGTCGACGAGTTCGACAGCCGACAGGCGACAGATGTCGCTGGCCGCGGGTACGGCATGCTTCGTGCGGGGGCGCATCATCTCAACGGGCCTCTTGCAAGGCCTGCTCGACGTCTTTCGCCAGCGGGATCGCCGGCTGGGCGCCGGGCTTGAGGCAAGCGAGCGAGCCGGCGGCTCCGGCACGCGCAAGTGCCTGTTCGAGCGTGAGGCCCGAGGACAGGCCGGCGGCGAGATAGCCGCAGAACGTGTCGCCGGCCCCAACCGTGTCGACCGGCGTGATCTTCAGCGCGGGAACAGTCAGGAAATCGCTCGGTGTCGCCGCCATCACGCCATCGCCGCCGAGGGTGACGACGATGGTGCGTCCGGTTTTCCCGGCAAAATCGCGCATGCGTGCAGCACGATCGCGACCCTTCAAGGCCAGCGCTTCACCATAGAGGTCGAACTCGGTCTCATTGGCGACCGCGTAGTCGGCCTTGCCGAGGAAGGCGGCTGCCTCGCCATGAAAAGGAGCGGTGTTGAGGACAGTGACCGCGCCGGCCGTCCTTGCCTGGTCGAGTGCCGCATCGATCGTCGCGAGCGGAATCTCATGCTGCAGCAGCACGACGTCGCCCTTCTTCAGAAAAGCCTTGGAGAGGTCGCCGGGCACCACGGAAGCATTGGCGCCGGGCACCACGGCGATGATGTTCTCGCCGTCGTCGCCGACCATGATCAGCGCCGTGCCGGTCGAGGCAAAGGTCTCTCCCACGCCAGACAGGTCGACCTTGGCCTCGCGCAGCAACGCCAGTGCTTCGGGTGCGAAATTGTCCTTGCCAACGGCGCCGACCATGCGCACCTGAGCGCCGGCACGCGCGGCGGCCAATGCCTGGTTGGCCCCTTTGCCGCCAGGCGCCGTCGAGAAACTGGAACCGCTTACCGTCTCACCGGGGCTCGGCAAGCGGTCGACGTTGGCGATAAGGTCGAGGTTGATCGAGCCGACAACGACTATCAAGAAAGTGCCTCCTGCTGAACGCACGGGAAGCTACCCTGCCAGGCCGTTCGATGCCAGACCACGCGAATGGTCCAGCGCGATTTGCTGCCTCACTCGCATCGCACGGTGACGATGCCCTGATAGTTGCCGGCGGGGAAGATACCGCTCGATTTGGTGGCGGTGAGGTCGATCTGCATGGCGTGGGTGCCGTTGACGACCCTTTGCGGCACGCCCCCATTGTTGTCGACCCCCGAGCCATCGAGGCGGTAGACCGAGGCGAAGGTCACGTTGGTGCCGCCGCCGCTCGGCGCCGACGAGAACGCGGCAGGCGCGGGCGCTGAAACAGAATAACAGTCAAGCAGGTTAAGTATCGAGCACAGCAGGGAGCTAGCCACCACGGTGGCATTGGCGCTCGATCCGCCTGCCTGCTTGGAGCCCAGTATGCCGATGGCCGGATTTGCGGTCATCGTGCCCGATGCCCCGACCATGATGGTGCAGGTGCCGATGATCGCCGCCTGCGCCGGAAGGCAGAAACCGGCGAGTGCGGCCATCGCAAGCAGCGCCCGGTTATTTCTTCTTCTTTTTCTTGCCATCGCTGTTTCCGGTCCTGATGCTCCAGCCTTCGTTGGCCCATCCAGGTGATGCGGCAGCGGTGGCGGGAGCGCTTGCGGCCACGCTCGCGGTCGTGCCGCCGTCGACATTGACGCCCATCTTCAACAGCTTTAGCTCCATCTGAAGGCGCTGCACCTCGAGTTCATAGAGCCGGCTGCAGTCGAGACGCTTCGGCGTCCGGCCGATCGGGATCACCACCCGGCCATAGGTGGCGACGCCATTGTTCGTCTGGCTGTTGCCTCTGATAACGCCGAGATCGACATAGGCACCGGAACCGGAAACGGCGGAACGGCAAGTGGTGCCATCCGCGGCGTGAACCTCGTCCTGGCCCTGGGGCAGAGTGACACCGGGCAAGTTGAAGCCGTTCTCGTTCTGGTTGAGATTGTAAATCTGTTCCTGGGCCTGGGTTGGAGCGGTGCTGGTCACAGCAACCGCGAGCGCCAGCGTCAGGACTTGCGGTGCCCAAAAAACTTTCCGCATATTTGTGCCCTTATCTGCGTCTGTTGATTGGGAAAGGGGATGCTCTCGGTACAGATACGCACTTTACGCTCGGCAGCGCCGCCGAAGGGCACGACCACAAGGACAGGGCGGGAAGCCTGCGAGCCCAATTGGAAGACACTTGGAGAGATCTTGGCGTCCACCGGCTGAAAATCCTGATCGTAGACGTGGATTTCGACCTTGATCTTCCGGTCGTAGGGATTGGCGGGGAACACGCGGACCGCGAAGGCGTCGGTGAAACTGTTGACCTCACCCCGCATCGGCGACATCGACTGGGCGCCCGCGGCAATGGGCATCAATCCGGCGGCCAATGCCGCCGCCAGGTTCAGAGCATGTTTCAAGGATCCCTCCTTCGCGACGGCCTATTCGCAGCGCAGTGTTACGGTTGCCTGATAGTTGCCGTTCGCGAAGCGGTTGCTGCCACCCTTGGTGCCGGCGAGATGGACCGAGACAAGGTCGGCGCCGGGGGCGGTCAGGGCGGTGGAGGAACCCGTTTCCGCGATCGTGTGGGCGCCGCTGGACAAATAGGTCGGTGTCCAGGTGGTGGCCGTGCTGTCGGCGGCCGGCACGGTGGTGAGGGTCACCGGATCGACGCTCAGCGAAACACCTCCGGTGGTGGTGAGCGTGACTGTTCCAGCCGAACCGCCGCTGTTGTGCGAGCTCAGCGACTGGAGGTCGGGGCTCACCGTCATCGTGCCGTTGGAGCCGACAACGAGCGTGCAGGTCGCGGTTACCGTGCCGTTGAAAATGACATTCTGCGTTGTGGCCATCGCGGCGTGGTCAAGGCACGCGAAAAGCAAGGCTGCACCGACAGTGGTGCGAAACAACGTCATAGAGACCCTCCTATTAAGTCGGACCGCCCGAATTAATATGGGTCATCATCGCTTTAGCATGGTTAATTTAGCGTAAACTCAAATAAAGTGTCGAAACAACAGTCATGAAGAAACCGATGGTTGTCACCGGTTGTATCCAGCGATTCCGAAAAGATTCGCACTAATACTTTAAAATCCGAATATTCATATATTCCTTGGAACCGGAATTAAAAATCGACATTTCAGGACGAAATCTGCCCCGCCTCCCAGCCCAGGATGGCGCGCTTGCGGGTCAGGCCCCAGTGATAGCCGGTAAGATCGCCTGATTTGCCGATGGCGCGGTGGCAAGGCACCACGAAAGAGAGCGGGTTGGCGCCGTTGGCGGCGCCGACCGCGCGGCTGGCGCTCGGCGCGCCGATGCTGGCGGCGATCGAGGAATAGGTGCGGGCCTTGCCCATCGGGATCCGCAGCAAGGCTTCCCAGACGCGGACCTGGAAGTCGGTGCCGATCATGACGACGTGCAGCGGCTGGTCGGCGCGCCACAACGTCGGCTCGAAGATGCGCGCGGCATAAGGGCCTGTCGCTTCCCGGTCCTCGACATAGAGGGCGTTGGGCCAGCGCCCCGACATGTCGGCGAAGGCGGTGCGCTCCTCGCCGGCGTCGCAGAACGCGAGGCCGGCAAGCCCGCGGTCCGTGGCCATGATCAAGGCGGTGCCGAATGGGGAGGGGTGATAGCCGTAGCGGATGGTGAGGCCGGCGCCGCGCGTCTTGTAGTCGCCAGGCGACATCGCCTCATGGGTGACGAACAGGTCGTGCAGCCGGCCGGGACCGGACATGCCCAGTTCAAAAGAGGTTTCGAGCAGCGGCATGCCGGAATCGAGCAGCTTGCGCGCATGGTCCAGCGTCACCGCCTGCAGGAAGGCCTTGGGCGACAGACCGGCCCAGCGGGTGAAGAGTTTTTGCAAGCCGGTCGGCGTCTCGCCGACCTCTTCGGCCAGTTCTTCCAGCGATGGCTGGTCGCGATAGTCGAGGCTGATCTTCTCGATGGCGCGGCGCACGATTTCGTAGTCGCTGCCCTCGGGCGTGATGTCCCTCTTGAGGACTGCCGTGTGTGTGCTCATGGACCTGTCTCCTTGGGCGGGAATATCGCCCCTTGGGGCGCCGATCGCCACCCGAAACTTGCCTTCTTGCAGCACCTGCCCAGATAGACTGGGGATTCGAGCCCGGGACCCGCTCATGGTTGGCGAAAAAGTACATTTGACGGGAGCAAAAGAGACCTTGCTCATGACCCTGTACGGCAAGGCGCTGGAGAGCAGGATGCCCCAGTCGCTGCTCGGGGACCATTTCGCCGACGCGGCGCTGCGCAAGATCGACTATGATTTCGCCAGGCTCAAGGTCGACGAGAATCTCGGCATCGGCCTGGCGATCCGAGCCAAGACATTGGACGTCCGCGTCGAGGATTTTCTGGCCAGAAATCCTGGCGCCATCGTGCTGCATCTGGGTTGCGGGCTTGATACCCGCATCTTCCGGGTCGATCCTCCACCGTGGGTGGACTGGTTCGATATCGACTATCCCGAAGTGATCGAACTCAGGCGCAAGCTCTACCCGTCCCGCGACCATTACCACCTCATCGCTTCGTCGGTGACCGAGCCCGGCTGGTTGGCCGACGTGCCTCGCAACCGCCTGGCCATCGTGGTGGCGGAGGGATTGACGCCCTATCTCCCCGCCGACGAAGGGCTGCGCCTGCTTTCACGGCTTGTCTCGCATCTTGCCGGCGGCGAACTGATCTTCGACGCCTACAGCCGTTTCGGCCTGACGCTGCTTCGCCTCAATCCGACGATCAAGGCGACGGGCGCCGAGGTCCACTGGGCGATCGACGACCCGCACGAGCTGGAACTAGCGGTTCCGAAGCTGCGGTTCATCGAGGATATTTCGGCCTACAAGCCCGAGCACGCTGCCCGCATGGGCTGGTCCGCCAAGCTGTTCGTCCGCCTTTGGAAACACATTCCGGCGCTGCGCAAGGTCGGCAGGCTGCTGCGGTATCGCTTCTGAAGCACATTGTTTGCCGCAATTGCGGACGGAAAACCGCTTCACACTTTTCTGGGAATTGCTTAGCGCGCCTTGGCGGTCGCCAGAGCGCGCGCGAAGGCGGTGGCGAAGCTCTCGCGGGAATCGGGATCGAGGAAGCCGCCGATCGGCACGTTCTGGCCCTGTGCTTCCACGGTCATTCTGGTGATGCCGATCTCGGCGTGCCGGGCGATCGAAAACCGAGCCCAAAACGGATTGAAGCGGTGCGCTTCCGACTTTCCCGAGGGGGCCGTCTTGCGGATATCGAGGCTGGTTCGCGAGACCGACACTTCCTCGCGGGCGCGGGCGGCCCGATAGTTGACGCGGAAGGCGATGTAAACGGCGATCACGTCGAGGCCGAAGAAGCCGAACACCGGCCAGGCGCCGCGGGACAGGAAGAACGCGCCCGTCACCAGCCAGCCGAACGTCAGGGCGCCCATCAGGATCAGGAAGCCCGTCCTGCCCAGCGACCGGTGTGGGGTCAGCAATGCATGAAAGAAGGGCTCATCAGCCTGAAACGAGGCGTTTGTGTCGCTCATGACAGACTATTATAGGAGGGAAATGGCGCGCCCCAAGTCCAAAGATTCGTCCCTGCCCAAAAGTGAACTGTTGCCCGAACGGCGCGACGGCGCGAACGCCAAACCGCGCCTCAGGCCCGCGCGGTCCAGATCGATTTATAGCCCGACGGAAGTGCGCGAGATATTCAGGCGCTTTTCAGTGCAGCGGCCTGAGCCCAAGGGCGAGCTCGAACATGTCAATGCCTTCACGCTGCTGGTGGCCGTGGTGCTTTCGGCGCAAGCGACCGATGCGGGCGTCAACAAGGCGACGCGTGCCTTGTTCAAGGTTGCCGATACGCCACAAAAGATGCTGGCGCTCGGTGAAGCCAGGGTCGGCGACTTTATCAGGACCATCGGTCTCTGGCGCAACAAGGCCAAGAACGTCATCGCCCTGTCGGAGGCGCTGATCCGCGACCATGGCGGCGAGGTGCCTGACGACCGCGATGAGCTGGTCAAGCTGCCCGGTGTCGGGCGCAAGACCGCCAATGTCGTGCTCAACATGGCCTTCGGCCAACATACGATGGCGGTCGACACGCACATCCTGCGCATCGGCAACCGGCTTGGCCTGGCGCCCGGCAAGACCCCGGAACAGGTCGAGCAGGGATTGTTGAGGATCATCCCGGACGAATATATGCGCCACGCCCATCACTGGCTGATCCTGCATGGCCGCTATGTCTGCAAGGCGCGCAAGCCGGATTGTCCGGCCTGCGTCATCGCCGATATCTGCAAGGCGGAGGTGAAGACGACCAGCATTCCGGCACCCCTGGTGCCGATCGCTCCACTTGAAACGGTTTCCGCCGACGATCAGTAGCCGTAGCCACGCGCCATCGCCGCCGCGAAGACCGGGATCAGCAGGAAGACGAACGCCACGGCGCGGATATAGGTCTTCACCGAGGCCAGTTCGCCGACAGGCACGGCGAAGGAAGGATTGGTACTCGCCTGCCGGCTCCAGGAAATGAAACGCACGGTCGGGACGATCGACAGCAGGCCGACGATGCCGAACGCCGCCATCTTGGCCCAGAACACCCAATTGTGGACGTAGAACTCCCAGCCCTTGAGCCCCCAGACGACACGGCCGATGCCGACGATGATGATGAGCGCGGCGATGATGCCGTAGTGGCGGTCGATGCCGGCGAGCCGCTTGAGCGTCGCGGCGGGCAGGTCGCCACGGATCAGCACGAATTCGGCGCCGATGATCCCCGCCAGCGAGAACACCAGCAGATGGTGGATGATGGCGAGCACGAGGTCGGTGGTGTCCATGCTCGTTTCCCTCGGATCGGCGGCACTGGGCGCCTCAAAATTTGGGCTGCTGAATCAGCCCGCGTCGAAAATAACACCGCCGCGCAAAAATCCCAAAGCGCTGCCCGGATGTCGTGAAGGCAGCCGGACGTCGCGCTTTCGTCCTGGATGACGGTCCCTGGGTTCCCTGGCTCTTGCACGGCGCCGTCGATTTGCTAACCCGCAGGCCGTAACGCGAGGCAAATCCAATGAATCCGACGCAAGCGACTGTCGCCCCCGTCATCGAGACGCCACGAACCATCCTGCGGCCACACCAGCTCGGCGACTTCGATGCCTATGCCACGATGTGGGCCGATCCGGTCGTCACCCGTTTCATCGGCGGCAAGCCGCGTACGCGTGAGGAAAGCTGGATGCGCTTCCTGCGTCACGCCGGCCTGTGGTCGCTGTTGGGCTATGGGTTCTGGGCCATCGAGGAGAAAGCGACTGGCCGCTTCGTCGGGGAGGCCGGGTTCCACGATCTGAAGCGCGACATGGAGCCGTCGATCGAAGGCATCCCCGAGGCGGGGTGGGCGCTCGCTCCGGCCGCGCATGGCGCTGGCCTTGCCACGGAGATCGTCAGCCGTGTGCATGGCTGGGGCGACGAGACGTTCGGACGTGCCAGAACCGTCTGCATCATCGATCCCGAAAATACGGCCTCGTTGAACGTCGCCAGGAAGTGCGGCTATACCGAGCTGACGCAGACCCTCTATCACGATGCGCCGACCATCCTGCTGGAGCGGCTGCCCTGAGTGGCGTCATCGACTGGACATACCCGCTCTGCTAGCATCGATCATCAAGCGAGGGGATCGATCGATGCATGCATTAAAGTCGACAATCATGAGGTTTTTCTGGGCGGGGCTTGTTCTCGCGCTGACAGTGCGGCTCGCGGCAGCCGACGCGACGGTGCCGACCGCCGATATCGGGGGCGCCGCCGACAATCAACTGGCCAAGCGCTACGAAGGCTCTTTCATCGTGTCCTACGCAAAGCTTGCCTTTACCGACTTCAGCGTACCGCTGTCGCCCCTGAAGCCAAGCGCAGATCCGGACGCGCGCGACGCCATGAACAATCGCGTTTTCGCGCCGGACAAGAAGGCCGAGGTGGAGGGTGCCCTGACCCGTATCGCCTATGTGCTGCCGGCCGAGCGCTCGCCGCTCGAGGTGCTGCGCAATTATCAGGATGTGATCAAGGCAGCAGGCGGCGAAGTCCTGTTCGAATGCAAGAAGGAGGAATGTGGCGGCGCTGCCGACCGCTCGTCGAGCGGCGGCGGCGGCGACATGAGCCTGACGATGTATTCCTTCCACGAAAGCGATCTCAAGGACGCGGCATTCTCCAATGGCGCTTGCGCGTTGGCTTCCGGCATCAACGACCAGCGCTATTTCTCGGCCAAGGTGCCACAGGACGGCGGCGACGCCTATATCACGGTACAGACCTATTCGTTGACCGACGATCTCTACTGCAAGGAACTCAACGGCCGCACCGTTGCCGTTGTGCAGGTGCTGGAACCCAAGGCGCGCGACAAGAAAATGGTGGTCGTCGAGGCGGCCAAGATGGCGGATTCGATTTCCGCCACCGGCAGCATTTCACTCTACGGCATCTTCTTCGACACCGGCAAGGCGGTCATCAAGCCGGAATCGGAACCAACGCTTAAGGAGATTTCGACGCTGCTGGCAAACGAACCCGATATGGCGGTCATCGTCGTCGGTCACACCGACAATCAGGGCGCCTTCGACTATAATATCGATCTGTCGTCGCGGCGTGCGCAAGCGGTCAAGAAGGTGCTGGTGTCGAAATATGGCATCGACGGCAAGCGGCTGACCGCCGCCGGCGCCGGCATGATGGCGCCCGTCGCCAGCAATGATGACGAGGCGGGCCGTGCCAAGAACCGCCGGGTGGTTCTGGTGAAACTGAACTGATCGTTTAGCCGGCCTTGCGACCCAGTTTCCGAGCAAGGTCGGCCCATGGATCGGCGCTCGGCGCGACCGGCGTGACGCTCCGGCCCAGCAGCACCGTCGAGGCATCGAACGGCGTCGGCCTGGCGATCCCGTAGCCCTGGGCATAGTCGACGCCGATGGTCTTCAGAGCGGCGGCGATGTCGTCGCTTTCGACGAATTCGGCGATGGTGCGCTTGCCCATGATCTTGCCGATATGGTGGATCATCTCGACCATGGCGCGGTCGATGCGGTCATCCAGCATGTCCTTGACGAAGCTGCCGTCGATCTTGAGGTAGTCGACCGGCAGGTGCTTCAGATAGGCGAAGGACGACATGCCGGAGCCGAAATCGTCGAGCGCGAAACGGCAGCCCAACCCGCGCAGGTCGGCCATGAAGCGCATGGCACTGGTAAGATTGGCGATGGCGCTGGTTTCGGTGATCTCCAGGCAGATCATGGCCGGCGAAATGCCATGGACGAGGAACTGCTCGCGCAGGAAGCCGAGAAACGTCTCGTCGCCGAACGTCGCTCCGGAAAGATTGATGGCGCATGTGGCAATCGGCGGCATGCGCTGATCGGCTTGCCGCGCCGCCAGGATGCGGAATGTATTGCGCACCACCCAACGGTCGATCGACGGCATCAGGCCGTAGCGCTCGGCGGCGGGAATGAAGCTCTGCGGGGTAACGAAGCCGCCGTCTTCATCGGTCAGCCGCAAGAGAATCTCGATATGCGCTCCAGCCTCGGCGACGTCGTCGTTGAGCGGCCAGATTTCCTGGGCATGAAGCCTGAAGCGATCTTCTTCGAGCGCGGCGTGCAGGCGCTGCACCCAGGCCATCTCGCCGTAGCGCTCGCGCAAGGCGACGTCGCCGTCGCTATGGATCTGGACGCGGTTGCGGCCTTTCTCCTTGGCCATGTAACAGGCGACGTCGGCGGCACGCAGTGCCTCCTCGATCGTCACATGCGTATTGGCGATCTGCACCATGCCGACACTGACGCTGGTGTTGAAAGGCCGGCCATCCCAGGCGAAATGCAGCTCCTGCACGGCGGCGCGCAGCCGTTCGGCGATGTCGGCCGCATTGTCCGCCTCGCAATCGATCAGCAGCACGCCGAATTCATCCCCGCCCAACCGGGCCAGCACGTCGCCCGGCCGCAGCTCGTTGATCAGCAGCGAGGAGATCTGGCGCAGCAACTGGTCGCCAGCGGCATGGCCGCACGTATCGTTGACCAGCTTGAACTGGTCGAGATCGAGATACATCAGCGCATGCTGGCGGGCCCCGTCCTGCAATTCGACGATCGTCCGTTCCAGCCGGCTTTCGAAATCACGCCGGTTGGCGAGCCCGGTCAGCGCGTCATGCGAAGCCTGCCAGGAAAGCCGCTCGATATAATCCTCTTCCCGGGTCATGTCGTGGAAGGCCAGCACGGCGCCGACGACCCCACCGGAAACGAGCAGCGGCGCGCCGGTCAGCGCGACCGGAACAACGGAGCCGTCCGGCCGCTGCAGCAATTGCGGACGGGCGCTGGAGCGGCGTGGCTCGCCGGCCAGCAGGCGTTCGATCAATTGAGGCTCTTCGACGCTGGTGTCCTTGTCCACCAGCCGAAACAGCGACGCCAACGGCTTGCCTCTGGCGGAGCCGAACGGGCATGCCAGCAATTTCTCGGCAACCGCGTTCATGTAGTCCAGCCGCCCATCGGGGCCGGTGCTGATGACGGCCTGGCCGATCGAAGCCAGCGTGACCTGGGCGCGCTCGCGCTCGGCGTTGAGCGCCAGCTGGAAGGCCTGGCGCTGCGCCAGAAGTTTGCGGGTGCGCCAGACGGCGAGCAGTATCAGCAAGGCGGCGGTGACGAGATTGGCAAAGGTGAGCAGCATCTTGATGAAGCGCGATCCTTCGCCGAGGCTGTCCGAGAAGGCCTTGGAGAGCGGGCTGATCTCTCGATCGAGTTGATGGATTTGCGTCTTCCAGGCGCTGATCTGGGCCAGGGATGCCGGGGCCTTGCTCAGTTTGTCGTGCATCTCGTCGCCGAGCTGCCGGATGGCGAGGATCATGACATCGGCCGCCGTCCAGTGCCGCACGGCGGCGTCGAGATAGCTGAAGCTACGGAAATTCTGGAACAGCCAGATCATCCCCGCAACGTCGTCCGGGTGGTTCCTGCCGTGCAGAAAACCCGCGCGTGCAGCCTGGGTGTCGGGCTCGGACTGCTCGAGGGCCAGACGGGCCGAGCGATCGGCCAGTGGAACGGCGATCGCGGCACGATACTCGCTGAAGAATTCCTCATTGCCGGTATCGGCGTAGAGGCTGAGGAAATAGATGGCGTGCTTTTGCCCCTTGGACCACTGGCTTTCGCCGCCGACATAGGCGCGAACCGCCGAAAGCGTATAGAGGCTCAGGCTGGCGACCAGCGCCTGAATGAGAACGACGGCGACGAACGGCCACACAAGCCCGAGAAGGCGGGGGCTTGCGTCCATCGATGACAGCTTCATCGAATTCATGGACGTGCCATGATCCTGTCAGCGCGTCCGTCCGGCTGTTTCATCCGCCGGTTGAGACGATGTTGCTCCCTCATGTCGCTCAGATGGCGACACCAATCCGGGTATCATGAGGGGCTTAACAGCAAATAAATAGTTTCCGGCTGCCGGGAATGACCGAATATTACGCTGCGTCAAGTAACAGCTTCAAGTTGAATCAGTTTGTATTCGAAACCTGGCGGCCCTCTTCCGGCCGTAGCCGCGCGGCTACGGCAGAGCGTCCGCCGCTAGGCTCGCCTGCTCCAGCATGGAGGCATCCTCGCCGAAGGCACGGGTGGCACGGGCCGCCGCCTCGAGCAGCGGGCGCTTCATGCGCTGCAGGAAGGCTGCGTCGACGCGCGTGCTTGGACCAGCCAGCGTCAACGCGCCAAGCAGCACATGTCCCGGCCCGAAAACCGGCGCCGACACGCCAGCAGTCTCGGGGTCGCGATCGCCCACGGCGAGACAGTTGCAGGTTTTGCGGATGGTTTCGTAGGGTTCGCCCTGCTGGCCGGAAAACGCTGCCAGCACGCGGCCGCCGGAGCCGGCCAGCAGAGGCAATACGTCGCCTTCGCGTATCGTGTAGCGGATCGGATGCTTGGATTCGACCCGATAGAGACAGGTGCGCACGTCTCCCGAGCGGACGTAGAAGGCAACGCTCTCCCAGCTTCGTTCTGAGAGCTCGCGCATGATCGGCAACAGGATGTCGACCGCCACGACCGAGCGCTGGTAAAGCGCGCCCAGCCGAAAGGCGGCGGGCCCGACACGGTAGCGCCCATCGTCGAGGCGCTCGAGCAGTTGGCCGCGCAACAGCGAATTGGCGAGCCGCAGGATCGTGCTTTTGTAGAGGCCGGTGCGCCCCGCGATTTCAGCCAGGCTAAGCGAGCGGTCGGCCGTGGTGAAAGCATCGAGGATGGCGATCGCCCGATCGAGTGCGGCAACACCGTCGGCGGACGCTCGGCGGATTTCCACATCGGCTGAGTTGGCTGGTAAGTCCATTGCGGTTCCAAATCGGAGAAGCCCGAGCGGAACCACTCTGTCGCGCCGCTGGAGGGTTCTGTCCAGCAGAATATCGTTCCTGTTGACGGAACGAGGTAAAATCTGCTTGAACTCGATCACGGGTCTGTGAACAGGCGCGTTTTGGCAGGCACCGGAGGAGGTGTCGTGATCTGGAGGAATCCCATGCTGAACAGACGCAGATTTTTGATGAGTACGGCGGCGGCGGCAGGCGCGGCCGGGCTGGTGGCATCGCATTTCTCACCCGCCTTCGCAGAAGGTGCACCGCAGATCCAGGTCTTCGTGCCGGCGGCACCCGGCGGCGGCTGGGACCAGACGGCGCGCACGATGGACCAGGTGCTGCGCAGCGAGAAGCTCATCTCGGGCTCGCAGATCACCAATGTCGGGGGCGCCGGCGGCACGGTCGGGCTGCCGCAGTTCATCAATCAGTGGGGCGGCAAGGGCAATTCGCTGATGGTCGCGGGCATGGTCATGGTGGGTGCCATCATCGCCAACAAGGCAGCCAACAACCTGACCCAAGTCACCCCCATCGCCCGTCTCACCGGTGAGTTCGAGGCGCTGGTGGTGCCGGCGGACTCGCCGTTCAAGACGGCCGCCGATTTCGTCGCGGCTCTCAAGGCCGATCCGACGAAGGTTCCAGTCGCGGGCGGTTCCGCCGGAGGCTCAGACCACATCCTGTTCGGCCTGATCGCCAAGACGGTCGGCGTTCCGGCCCCCAGCCTTTCCTACGTGCCGTTCGCGGGCGGCGGCGAGGCCTTGTCGGCGTTGCTCGGTAACCAGGTCGCGGCCGGCATTTCCGGCTTCGGCGAGTTCTCCGAGCAGGTCAAGGCCGGCGCGCTCAGGCTGCTCGCCATTTCGGCCGACAAGCGCCAGGACGGCATCGACGCGCCGACGCTGAAGGAAGCCGGCATTGATGTGGAACTGTTCAACTGGCGCGGCGTCTTCGCGCCACCCGGCGTTTCCGATGCCGACAAGGCGGCGATGATCACGCTGGTCGAGACCATGGCCAAGAGCGATGCATGGGCGAGCGAATGCAAGAACCGCAACTGGACGTCCATCCTGCTCACCGGCGACGATTATGCGAAATTCGTCGCCGAGGATTCGGCTCGCATCGAGGCCATCCTCAAGGATCTCGGTCTCGCCTGATTTTTCCCCAAGGGGCGGCTCGCGCCGCCCCTCATTTTTCAATCGCAGCCGACCGCAGGGAGGCGATCGGTCTAAAGGTGAAGGTACGGTGCAGGCTGGCTGCGGGCTGCCGCCGGTCTCGGCCATAACGGGGAGGACGTTCATGAGCACCATCAACCAGCCGGCGGCGCCCCCACGCCTTGCCGTACCGGAATTGTCGATCGGCATCGGCCTTCTGGCCTGCGCCGGGGCTGTCGCCTGGCAGACGCTGGCGATCCCGGTGTCGCCGCTCTATTCCAAGGTCGGTCCGACTGTCTTTCCCTATCTCACCATGGTCGGCCTCGTGGTGCTCTCCCTGCTGCTCATCCTCGCCGCACTTCGCGGCGGCTGGCAGCCGGAGGAGGAAAAGGAAACTTCGACCGACTGGAAGGCGATGGGCTTCGTCGTCATCGGTCTTCTGGCCAATCTGCTGCTCATCCAGCCGCTTGGCTTCACCGCCGCATCGGTCATCATGTTCGTTCTGGTCTGTTACGGCTTCGGCAGCAGGCACACGCTGCGCGATGTGCTTACCGGGCTGGTGCTGGCGCTGGCGGCTTATTTCGGCTTCGCCAAGGCGCTCGGCGTCAACATCGGCGCCGGCTTCATCGAGAACCAGTTGAATACGGTGATCGACGCCTTCACCAGCACGCTGGGAGGCTGAGACCATGGAAACGCTCGGCCATCTCGCACACGGTTTTGCGGTCGCATTCTCGCCGACAAATCTTTTGTGGTGCCTGCTCGGCACCACGCTCGGCACGGCCATCGGCGTGTTGCCCGGCCTCGGGCCGGCACTGACCATCGCGCTCCTCTTGCCGATCACCTACCAGGTGGCGCCGGAGGCGTCCTTCATCCTGTTCGCCGGCATCTATTACGGCGCCATGTATGGCGGCTCGACGACGTCGATCCTGCTCAACACGCCAGGCGAGAGCGCAACCATCGTCACCGCGCTGGAAGGCAACAAGATGGCCCGCTCCGGCCGCGGGGGCGCCGCGCTCGCCACCTCGGCGATCGGCTCCTTCGTCGCCGGCACGCTCGGCACGCTGGGCGTCGCCTTCCTGGCGCCTGTCGTGGTCAAGTTCGCGCTGGCCTTCGGCCCGGCCGAATATTTCTCGCTGATGGTGCTGGCCTTCATCACCGTTTCGGCGGTGCTTGGTTCATCGTCGGTGCGGGGTTTGACCAGCCTGTTTGCCGGCTTCGTAATCGGCATGATCGGCGTCGATCTGCAGACGGGCCAGCCGCGCTTCACCTTCGGCATGACCGAACTGCTCGACGGCGTCGACGTCATCATCGCCGCCGTCGGCCTGTTCGCGGTCGGCGAGACACTCTACATGGCCTCGCGCCGCTATGCCGGCAAGGACGAGATCGTGCCGCTGAAAGGCTCGCTCTACATGACGGCGGCCGAATGGGGGCGTTCGTGGAAAGCCTGGCTGCGCGGCGCCGCGATCGGCTTTCCGATCGGCGCCATGCCGGCTGGCGGCGCAGAGATCCCGACCTTCCTGTCCTATGCGATCGAAAAGAAACTGTCGAAGCACAAGGAGGAATTCGGAACGGTCGGCGCCATCGAAGGCGTTGCCGGGCCCGAGGCCGCCAACAACGCGTCCGCGGCAGGCGTGCTGGTGCCGATGCTGACGCTCGGTCTGCCGACCTCGGCGACGGCGGCGATCATGCTGTCGGCCTTCCAGAGCTACGGCATCAATCCCGGGCCGTTGCTCCTGACGACACAGGCCGACCTTGTCTGGGGCCTGATCGCCAGCCTGTTCATCGCCAACGTCATCCTGGTCATCCTGAACTTGCCGCTGATCGGGCTGTGGGTGCGGCTGCTGAAAATCCCGGCGCCGCAGCTTTATGCGGGGATTCTGGTGTTCGCCACTGTCGGCACCTATGGCATCTCGCAGTCGCCGATCGATCTCGTCATCCTCTATCTCCTGGGGGCCGCGGGCTTCCTGATGCGGCGCTTCGATTTCCCGACCGCGCCCGTCATCATCGGCATGATCCTGGGGCCGCTCGCCGAAACCCAGTTCCGCCGGGCGATGACCATATCGAACGGCGACTGGTCGGTGTTCTACAAGCATCCGCTGTCGCTGACCTTGCTGACGCTCGCCTTCATCGGCCTTGTCGGGCCGCATGTCTGGGCCTTCATCGAGGACCGGCGTCGTCGCGGGCCCGAACATGTGCCGGGCGATGCCTGAGCGATTTGCAAAGACATGACAGACCTGCTTTCCGGTATCCGCGTCCTCGACCTGACCAATGTGCTCGCCGGGCCTTACTGCGCCTATCAGCTGGCCTTGCTGGGAGCCGACGTGATCAAGGTCGAAGGCCCGCAAGGTGGTGACCTGGCGCGCCAGCTCGGCGGCTCGCCAAAGCTCAACAATGCCGGCATGGGCGCATCGTTCCTGGCGCAGAACGCCGGCAAACGGTCCGTCATGCTCGACCTCAAGCAAGAGGCGGATCGCGAGCGCTTCCTCGACCTGGTCGCCAGCGCCGACGCGCTGGTCGAGAATTTTCGCCCCGGCGTGATGAAGCGCCTCGGCCTCGGCTACGATGTGTTGAAGGCTGTGCGGCCCGGCCTCGTCTATTGCGCGATATCGGGTTTCGGACAGAGCGGGCCGATGCGCGACAACCCCGCCTATGACCAGATCGTCCAGGGCCTTTCCGGGATCATGAGCATAACCGGCACGCCGGAAACCGCGCCGCTGCGCGTCGGTTATCCCGTTGCCGACACGCTGGGAGGGTTGGTCGGGGCGTTCTCCATCGCCGCCGCACTGGTCCGGCAGAAGACATCGGGCGAGGGCGCGTTCCTCGACGTGTCGATGCTCGAATGTACGCTTTCGGCACTTGGCTGGCCTGTCTCCAACTATCTGACGGCAGGGGTCGATCCCAAGCCGATGGGCAACGAGAATATGACCGCGGCTCCCTCCGGCGCCTTCCGCACCAGCGACGGGCTCGTCAACATCGCCGCCAACAAGCAGGAACAGTTCGTGACGCTGTGCCGGCTGATCGGACGTCCGGACCTGGCGTCGAACCCGCGCTTTGCCGAGCGCGAGACGCGCAAGAAGAACCGCGCGGCGCTCAAGGCCGAGATCGAGGACGCTCTGGCAAGTGCGCCGGCGGCGGTTTGGGAAGAGGCGCTCAATCGAGCCGGCGTGCCGGCGGGCAGGGTCCTGACGATCCCGCAAGTGCTGACCGAACCACAAGTGCTCGAGCGCCAGATGACGGCTCGTTTCGAGGATGTGGCCGGCATGGACGGGCCGCTCACCGTCCTGCGCGGCGGGTTCATGGTCGACGGCACGGCACCGTTGCCGACACGGCCGCCGCCGGTGCTGGGCGAGCACATGGACGAGGTGTTCGCCGGCCTGCCGCCGCGCGCCAAGGCAAAGGCCAGGGCATGAGCGGCGTGGAGAAGAAAACGGGCCGCGAGCGCGGTGAGGAATGGTGGCGGACCGGCATCATCGAGATGAGCCCCGGCATGATCCGGCTGCGCGGCTACGAGATCCAGGACCTGATCGGCCGTGTCAGCTTCCCCGCCATGATCTGGCTGATGCTGCGTGGCGAACTGCCCAGCGAGGACCAGGCGGCACTGCTCGGCATCGCTTTGGGGGCGGCCGTCGACCACGGGCCGCAGGCGCCGTCGATCGCCATCGCCCGCATGGCGGCAACCTGCGGCGTCGGCATCAACAGCGCTATGGCCTCTGCCATCAATGTGCTTGGCGACGTGCATGGCGGAGCCGGCGAGCAGGCGCTTTCGATCTATGGCGATATTGCCGTGGCGCTCGAGGGCGGCATTGCCCTCAATAAGGCGGTCTCGGCACGCCTCGACCGGTTCTTCGCGGAGGAAGAGGGCTACGTGCCGGGGCTTGGCCATCGCTTCCATCCTGTCGATCCACGCGCGCCGCGCCTGCTGGAACTGGTCAGAGATTTTGCCGCGCATGGCGTCGTCAATGGACGGTACGCCGACATCGCCGAGGCGGTCGAGGCCGATGTCGCGCGGCGCAAGGGCAAAAAAATCCCGCTCAACATCGATGGCGCCACCGCCGTCATCTACGGCGAACTCGGCTTTCCGCCGCCGCTGACGCGTGGCCTCTTCGTGCTGTCGCGGTCTGTCGGCATCCTGGCGCATGCCTGGGAGCAATCGCAGCAGGCCGAGCGGAACAAGGGGCCGCTGCCGCGCGAATGGCTGTGGGCCTATAGTGGCCCGCCGGCGCGGCCGGTTCCTGGGGACGAGGGCATCGAGAATTGAGGCTTATGGCCGCACGAGCGTCGTGGGCTCGGGCAGCGTCAAGGTGCTCACCAGCGTCGAGAGATCGGGCTCGTCGATGAGCATCGCGGCGTCGGCCGGCGCCAGCCATGCCCGCTGCCGCCGTTTGGCTTCCTGCCAGTCGGCGAGCTCTTCCGTCACTTCCAGCAGAAACACGATGACGTCGACGCGGACAAAGCGGTTGGCCAGGCGTTTCCAGTAGGAATAGGTGCCCGCCGGCCGCTTCAGCGTCTTGCCACGCACGCCGGCTTCCTCCAGCGCCTCGATAGTGGCTGCCTTGCGCCCGCTCTTGCCTTTCATCGGCCACCCCTTGGGCACGATGAAGCGTCTCGTCGTTCTCGACGTGACCAGCATCACCTCGATGTCTCCGCGCGCGTTCAGCCGAAAGGGAATCGCCGCCACCTGGCGGATCCTTTCGCCTTTCTTGGCCTGGCGTACGGCCTTTTTCTTGGTGGCTGCCATCTTAACAATCCAGTCGCTGCAATGCCCCTTAGCGTGATGCGATGCCTTTGCAAAATCCAAACGACCGCGGGGGCACCCAAAGTGCCCTATCATGTAAGTCGGCTAAATAAAAGAAGGTGCCGTCTGTCAGCGGCAGGTGCTGACGGCGGTGTTGCCGATTATCTGCGTCTGGCAGCTCGGCCTGACCTGCGGAACGACAGGCGGCGGCTGCTGGACGATGACGCGATCCTGGGCACGATACTGCTGTTGCTGCTGCTGAAATTGCTGCCGCTGAACCTGGTTCTGCAAGGCCTGCAGATCATTCTGCTGGATGATCACATTGTTTCTGGCCGCTGGATTGATCACCTGCGCGGAAGCGGGCGATGCAAAGCCAGCGGAAGCCGCCCCAGCCAGCACCGCCAATGCGAAAATCATCGATGAACGACGCATGCACACCCGCCCATTCCTGCAAAAAATCTCATCAAGCCGGATATATAGGGTGTTTGTCCGGCGATGCCATGGCGAGAATGGTGATCGCCCTCACACCAACCGCACCCGAGTACTGACTGCCACCAAGTCCCGGGACGCAGATTGCCGTCATATGACGACTATGAAAAGCAGATGGCTTTGGTCAGTGTCCCTTACGTAAGTTTTCGGTTCCTTCTGGCGCAAGTTTATGTATTCTAATTGAGCCAGTACTTCACAAGCGGGACTGCGGACTGCCGGCCTCAATGCATTGAACCTTATTGCAAAGTGCCGGCATTTTATTGCGTGGACTGACCGTGGCGGGGGCGCCTAACTCAAGGAGGGATTGGGAGCGCCTGCTCTAAGGGGGCTAAGTGCATGGCGTTGTTCTCAAGGCGCTCTTTTGAGTGCGCGGATTTTGAGTGCGCGGATTTTGACGGCGAAGCGGTCGGACGCCGTTCCTCTATGCCGATCCTGGCGGGAACCCGACTTCCCCGGGTTGCAGAATCTCCGGTGGCCGGAAACCCTCGTCTGGCAGTCATGGCAGCGCGGCTGACCCTGTTGCTTGGTGCCACGGCTCTGAGCGGTTTTGCCCTTCTGCACACAAGCCCAGTCCATGCGCAGGTCGTGATCAATCACGACGGTGCGCCCGGAGACAACGGCGCAAATGTGATCGGCGATGCCGATGCGGATGACGGCCATCCTCCCACCGGACCGGTCAACTACACAAATAATGATCCGCAATCGAGCGTCGGCAGCGCCTTTGTCGGCAGCGCCGTTGGCGGCAGAGGCGGCAATGGCGGCTCGACCGTCGAGCCAACCATTGTCCCTCCCTTCTTCGAGGTCGATGGCGGCAATGGCGGTAATGGGGCCAAGGGTGGCGTCGTCGATATCACGAATACGGCCCAGTTGCAGACCAGTGGCGCCTCCGCGAGCGGCATCAGTGCAAATGCAAGTGGCGGCGATGGCGGCGATGGTGGATTTGCCTTCCATCTGCTGCTGATCAACGGTGGTACCGGTGGCAGAGGCGGCGACGGCGGCACCGCGACCGTGACGACCACATCGACCAGCAACATCACAACGACAGCGGACCTGGCGAACGGTATCACCGTCAACGCCAGTGGCGGCAATGGCGGCAATGGCGGCACCGCCGTCGGCGGCATCGGATCCGGCAAAGGTGGTGATGGCGGTTCCGGCGGCAATGGTGGCTCGGCGTCGGCGGACAATGCAGGCGACATTCACACGCAAGGTACCTTTTCAAAGGGCATCCTGGTTCGCTCGGCCGGTGGCTCCGGCGGCGACGGAGCGCAGGGAACCGGAATTATCAACGGTGGCGGTGGCAATGGCGGCGTGCCGACCGTCGGCGGCTTGGCGGATGGCAAGAATTCCGGAAACATCACCACGATGGGCGACTTCGCCAGCGGTATGGTCATCCAGTCCGTCGGCGGCGGTGGCGGAGATGGCGGCGGAGCCTTCGGCTTCTTCGGCGGCGGCGGCTCGGGCCAAGACGGAAACAATGGCGGCACAGCGACCGGCACCAACACGGGTTCCATCACCACCAACGGCGTCGGCGCCATCGGCATGCTGGTTGAATCGGTCGGCGGTGGTGGCGGCGACGGCGGCGGCGCGATCGGATCGATCGCACTCGGCGGATCCGGCGGCGGCGGCGGCAAGGGCGGCAGTGTCTTCGGCAATCTCGGGGGCTCGATCAAGACCGGCGCCGACGGCAGCGGCGACGGCGCGATCGGCATCGTCATCCAGTCGATCGGCGGTGGTGGCGGCAATGGCGGTTTCGCCATCGCCGGCGGCCCGGTGGTCGCGGTCGGCGTCGGCGGTTCCGGCGGTGCGGCCAGCAATGGCGGCGACGTCAACGTCCAGCAGGCCGCCGGCGGTCCAACGGTCGAGACGAGCGGAATCTCTGCCATCGGCATACTGACGCAATCGGTGGGCGGCGGCGGCGGCAATGGGGGCGGCAGCTATACGGTCAGCGGAGCGGTTTCGGCCTCGATCGGCGGCAAGGGTGGCGCGGGCGGCGCCGGCGGTAACGTCATCTACAATGTCGGCATCTCGCATGTGACGACGCATGGCACCGACTCGACCGGCATCCTGACCCAGTCGGTGGGTGGCGGCGGCGGCAATGGCGGGTTTGCGTTGTCGATCTCCGCGCTTATCTCGGTCGGCGTCGGAGGCGAAGGCGGCCCGGGCGGCAAGGGCGGCACGGTCAACATGACGACCGGCGGCAGCGTCGAAACATTCCAGGATCGCTCCGCCGGCATCATCGCGCAGTCGATCGGCGGCGGTGGCGGCAATGGCGGCGGCAGCGTCGCAGGCAGCGCCGGCGTCAGTGTCGGCATCGGCAGGAAAGGCGCCGGCGGCGGCACCGGCGATGCGGTCACCTTCAACGGCACCCAGTCCGATGTGACGACGCATGGCGCGGATTCGGCCGGCATCATCGTGCAGTCGGTTGGCGGCGGCGGCGGCAATGGCGGCTTTTCGATCGCCGTCTCGGCCATCGTTTCCGTGGGCGTTGGCGGCAGTGGCGGCGCCGCCGGCGATGGCGGCGTTGTCGATGCGCGTTCCAATGGCAGCGTGACAACGTCCAACGATCGGTCGGCCGGCATCATCGTGCAGTCCATTGGCGGCGGCGGCGGCAATGCCGGCGCGGTGATCAGCGGCAGCCTGGGCGTGAATGTCGGCGTGGGCGGCAGCGGCGCGGGCGGCGGCAAAGGCATGGCCGCCAGCTTCTTTACGGACAATTCCGTCGTCAAAACCGCGGGTGCCGATTCGATCGGTATCCTTGTCCAGTCGATCGGCGGCGGTGGCGGCAATGGCAGCTTCGTCGGTGGCCTCGGCTTGGCCGCGTCTGTCGGCATCGGCGGCAGCGGCGGCGTTGCGGGCGACGCCAGTGCGGTCAAGATCACCGACAATGGCGGCTCCGTCACCACGACACGCGAGCGGTCTTCGGCCATGGTGGCACAGTCGATCGGTGGTGGCGGCGGCAATGGTGGCGGCGTCGTCGCGCTCGGTGCCGGCGTCAACATCGGCATCGGCGGAAAGGGCGCAGGCGGCGGCGTTTCCAGCACGGTCGACGTCATCAACGCGGCCGCGCTCAGCACCGGGGGCTACCAGTCGCACGGTATCCTGGCACAATCGATCGGCGGCGGTGGGGGGTCTGGCGGCTTCAGCGTCACCTTGGGCGGCCCGTCCTTCTCGCTGGGCGGTACCGGCGCCTCGGCGGGCACGAGCGAAAAGGTGTTTGTCAACAACTCCGGCAAGATCGATACGGGTGGCGACCTGTCCAACGGCATCTTCGCGCAGTCGGTCGGTGGGTCCGGCGGCGACGGCGGCTTTGCCGTGGCCGGCGGGCTGTTCGCCGCCGTCGGCATCGGCGGCGCGGGCGGCGGTGGCGGCGCGGGTGGCGTCGTCGAGGTTATCAACAACGCCAACATCACAACCAAGGGCGCGCTCTCGAATGGCATACTGGCGCAGTCGGTCGGCGGCGGCGGCGGCAATGGCGGCAGCACCGGGGCCGTTGCCGTTGGCGCGTTCGGCGCGGCCGGCGTGGCGCTTGGCGGCGGTGGCGGCGACGCGAATCTAAGCAAGGAGGTCACGGTCACCCACAAGGGCGACATTCACGTGGCGGGAGCCGGCTCCAAGGGCATTCTTGCTCAGTCAGTCGGCGGTAGCGGCGGCAATGGCGGCAATGCCTATTCCGGCGCCTTCAGCGGCGGCCTTTATTTCTCCGCCGCCGTGGGTGTGTCGATTGGCGGCACTGGCGGCGACGGCGGCCCTGGCGGCAAGGTTACGGTCAAGGCGGACGGCAACATCATTGCCGATACCGATGCGGTCGGGTCGGGCGGCATCGTCGCGCAGTCGATCGGCGGCGGCGGCGGCAATGGCGGGCGGGCGACCACAATCACCGGTGCTGTCAGCACCGACGCCAGTGTCAGCCTGGGTGTTACGGTTGGCGGCTGGGGCGGCGATGGCGGCAGAAGCGACCTGGTGACGGTCGACACTGGCCTGAACGGTGGCGGCAGCATCGTCACCAGTGGCTATCAGGCGGTCGGCATTCTTGCCCAATCGGTCGCCGGCAGCGGTGGCAATGGCGGCGATTCCTGGGGGGCGGCCGGCGGTTACGGCAACGATGTCGCCATCAATGCGACGGTCAGCATCGGCGGCGGTGGCGGCGACGGCAATGTCAGCGATGACGTGCTCGTCCACAACGCCTTGACGGTGCAAACCGCCGGCGACATGAGCGCGGCCATCATGGCTCAGTCGATCGGCGGCGGCGGCGGCAATGGCGGCTCGACCAATGGCGCGACCGCCGATCTCGGCGGCGGCGAGGGGGTCAACGTCGCGGTCAATGTCGGTGTCGGCGGCGGCGGCGGCACAGGCAATACTTCCGGCGCGGTCGACGTGATCAACAGCGGCAACCTGACGACCACGGGCGATTTCTCCTCGGGCATCGTCGCGGAGTCGCTGGGCGGCGGCGGCGGCATGGGCGGCGCGAGCAACGCCAAGGCGTTCCATCTGGGCGGCACCAGCGAGACGAGCGTCACCGTCAATGTCGGCATCGGCGGTAAGGGCGGGTCCGGAAACGATGCGGCGATGTTCCGCCTTGATGGCGGCGGCAATGTCATCGGCGCCGGCGTGCATGTCGACAATTCCGGCGTGATCCGGACCCAGGGTTTCAATTCGATAGGCATACTAGCTATGTCGGTCGGCGGCGGCGGCGGCGGCGGCGGAGCGGCCTCGACCGACGAGGAGATCGTCGGCGGCGGCAGCGAGGGCGAGACATCCGTGGGCATCGGCGCGGCCATCGGCCTTGCTGCCGGCGGCGCCGGCAATGGCGGCACCGTGTCGGTCACCAACCGGAGCCTGATCGTCACCGATGGCGCCGATTCCTACGGCATCTCGGCCAACTCCATCGGCGGCGGTGGTGGCGTCGGCGGTTCGGCGACATCGGGCGTTCTCGGCAAATATGCCATCGGCGGCGCGCTCGGCGGGGCGGGCGGCGGCGGCGGCAGTGGCTTCGAGGTCGACGTTTTCAATCTTGGGACGGCCGAAATCTGGACCAAGCAGGAGCGCTCGATCGGCATCTTCGCGCAGTCCGTGGGTGGCGGCGGTGGCGCCGGCGGTGCCGGCGAGAGCACCGGAAAGACCGATGACTCGGAAGTCAGCGTCAACCTCTCGCTCGGCGGATCGGGCAAGGTCGGCGGCGACGGCGGCAAGATCGTCGTCGAGAACAGCGGCTACATCCACACCGAGGCGGCCTATTCGCACGGCATCATGGCGCAGTCGATTGGCGGCAGCGGCGGCGTCGGCGGCGCTTCCGGCACTTCGGCCAAGGACTCCAATGTGGCCATTACGCTCAGCCTCGGCGGAGCCGGTGGCGACGGCGGCAAGAGCGATTTCGTTCATGTCACGAACTTCGACACGGGCGAGATTCTGACCAAGGGCGACAATTCCTATGGCATCTTCGCGCAGTCGATTGGCGGCGGCGG
Source organism: Mesorhizobium sp. M8A.F.Ca.ET.207.01.1.1 (assembly GCF_004794715.1). NCBI lineage: Bacteria > Pseudomonadati > Pseudomonadota > Alphaproteobacteria > Hyphomicrobiales > Phyllobacteriaceae > Mesorhizobium > Mesorhizobium sp. M8A.F.Ca.ET.207.01.1.1. Next base: position 334,525 of record NZ_SRUS01000002.1, read on the forward strand.
CGGTGCCGCCGGTGCTGGTTCGACCGAGACGGGCAGCGCCGAGACGTCTGTGTCCCTGGCAATCGGCGGCCTGGGTGGAGTAGGCAGCCGCGGGGGTGACGTGACGGTCGACAACCACGGCAAGATCACCACCCTGGGCTACCTCTCGCACGGTATTTTTGCGCAGTCGGTCGGTGGCGGTGGCGGCGCATCGGGTGCCGCGGCCAACACCTCGAAGGCCGACATGACGATCGGCGGCGCGGCCTCGTTGCCAAGCGGCGACGGCTCCAATGGCGGCCATGTCATCGTCAACAATGACGGCGCCATCGAGACCTGGAAGGACGGCGCGCTCGGCATCTTCGCCCAGTCCATCGGCGGCGGCGGCGGTTATGGCGGCGTGGTGTCAGCAGACACGGCAGGCGATGAATCGGTCGCCCTGCAGCTTGGCGGCTTCGGCGGCAATGGCGGTAATGGCGGGCAAGTGGATGTCACCGTTTCCGGCACCATCATCACCCACGGCGAACGCGCTCATGGCGTGGTCGCGCAATCGGTCGGCGGCGGTGGCGGCTATGGCGGTGACGCCAAGGGCAAGAGTTCGAACGCGTTGGCCATTGGTGGTGTCGGCGGCAAAGGCGGCGATGGCGGCGACGTCACCGTCATCCGCACCGGCACGATCACCACCACCGGCAAGGATTCGATCGGCATCATCGCACAATCAGTGGGCGGCGGCGGCGGCATCGGTGGTGCGGGCTTCGGCCGCTTTGGCGCCGACGACGATGGCGGCGGGCCAAATGCCATCGGCTTCAACACGCCCGGCGGCACCAAGGGCACCGGCGGCAAGGTGACCATCATCCAGTCGGGCGCGATCGAGACCGATGGCGACCGTGGCCACGGCATCGTCGCCCAGGCGGTTGGTGGCGGCGGTGGCGCCGGCGGCACCGATTCGCTCGGCATGGGCCAGTCGGCCGCGGGCTCGCAAGGTGGTGTCGGCGACGCCGCGGCGGCATCCGCCAGCACCGACAGCCGGGTCTGGGTGAAGGGCGCGAGTGCCTATGCCATGTTCGGGCAGAGCGCGACAGGCAATGGCGACGCCCATGCGGTCGACCTGACGGCGGGTGACAGCCTGTTCGCACAAGGCGCGGATTCGGTGGCTGTCTATGGCGAGAGCACGGCCAAGGGCGCCAAGGGCAACATCACCATCAACCTCAATGGCCAATATACGATCGGTGGGGCCGGAACCGGTGTCGCGGCGATGCTCGTCGGCGGCGCCGACAACACGCTGACCAACCACAGCCTGCTCTACGCGATGGGGGCGACGCCGACTTTCGAGATCCAGGCAGCGCAGTTCCAGGCGTTTCAGGCTTTCCTGCTTGCGCCCGGCCCGGTGGTGCCGACAAACGCGATCCTGGAATCGCTGCTGGACGATTTCAGTCCGCTCGCCATCACCGGCACATCGGGCGATGACCATGTCGACAATTCCAAGGCGGCCGACACGTTGGGACGCGTCATCGGCAACATCGATCTCGGCGGCGGCAACAACAGCTTCCACAATTTCGCCGATTCCTCGATGGTCGGCCTCAAGACCATCGATCTCGGCGGCGGGCTGTTCACCAATGATGGGCTCTATACCAACCAGGGCATCGGCGTGGTTGCGAAAGTGGATGTCGGCGGCGGCTTCAAGCAGGTTCTCTCCGGCGACTTCGTCACCGACGTGGACCTCAACAACCAGATCACCGATGCGCTGGCGCTGACAGGCGCTGGCGACTTCAACGGCGAGGCTCCGTTGAACTTCCTCACGATCGACAAGCTGTTCACCGAATATGTGGTGGCCAAAGGTTCGGCGATGACCGATTCCGGCATCGAGGCGAAAACCCTGCATCCGGCAGTGGGCTTCAACTTCCAGTTCAAGGTGGATAACGGCACCGATCTCGTTCTCTACGCCGACAATCCGACCTTCCTCGAACTGGCGCAGGATCCCGGTTCCGGAACCACCGATCCGGGCGTGTTCCAGTTGGCGCAGTATCTCGACGACGTCGAGGCGGCCTCGACCCCGGACAACCCGATGGCGCGGTTGATCAACATGCTGCGCTTCCTGCCCAACGAGCAGGAACTGGGTGCCGCGCTGACGCGACTGACGCCGCACTATGCGGTGCATGCCTTCGACATGATCAACCGCGAGGCCGACATCATGTTGGAAACGGCGCGCGAATGCACCGGTGTGCCGGCCTACAAGAACCCCGACGGCCGCTGCATCTGGGCGACGATCAGTCCGCAGGCCGAATACAGCCGCGACGCGGGTGCCGGGACCACCAGCCGCGACGACGTCCTGAAGACCATGTCGCTTGGCGGCATCGGCGAGGTCGGCCAGAACTGGTCGCTGGGCGCCACCATCGGCCGTACGGAATTCGACTCCAAGATCGACGCCAACGGCGAACTGCTGTCACAAACCACCGGTGAGGCCTGGCAGGCCTATGCGCTGGCGAAGTACGCCGACAAGAATTACTTCATCGACTTCGCGCTCGGTGGCGGCACCGGTTCCTTCAAGAGCGAACGCGATACCCATATCGATCCGGCGTTCTTCATTCCCGGCGAAACGCTGATCGGCGATTATCTGGACGAGGAAATGCTGCCCGGGATCGGCAACAGCGTCACCTACACGCAGAAGACCGCTCAGTTCGGTGGCTCGGCACGGCTTGGCTTCACGCAACAGATGGGCGCGTTCTACCTGCAGCCGACCTTGCAGTTCGACGCGCGCTGGCTGCGTGTTTCGGGAAAGGAAGAGGGGTCGGCTGCCGGTTTCAACTTCGACGGATCGGCGGACACCTTCTATGCGGCGACGCCGGCGCTCGAAATTGGAACCGACATCGCACTCAGCGACATTGCCAGCCTTCGCCTCTATGGAAAGGCTGGGGTGGAGTTTTCAACCAAGGAGTGGGAGATCGAAGGACGCTTCGCGGCTGCGGAGAATCTGCCCGGCAACCCGGCATTGCACTTGACGGAGGCGATCGATTCGCCGCTCTATCGGGTCGGCGCCGGCCTCGAGTTGAATGGCGTCAATGGCGTCGGCATGTCCGTCAGGTATAGTGGCGCCTTCGGGGAAACGGTCAAACAGAATGCAGTCAGCGCGTCTCTCAAGGTCAGTTTCTAGGCTGGCTCGAGGCGGAGCCCGGCGGGAGAGATCTTGATGAGGAAATACGCGTATTTCGCAGCCGTGCTGGGTGCTGCCTGTATCGCAGGCCTGCCGGCCATGGCGGCGCAAACCAAGAGCGACAAGGTGACGGCAACGCCGCCCGCCGCGGCTGACGCGCCGCAGCTGCCCGGTGGTGCTTCGGCCTTGTCCGAAACCCATGGCGACTGGACGGTCAATTGCCAGATATCGGGCACCAACAAGGTCTGTAGCCTGTCGCACCAGCAGTTCAACAAGCAAAGCAACCAGCGGCTGCTGGCGATCGAGCTGTCGAGCAAGACCGGCGAGGATGCGACCGGAACCCTTGCCCTGCCGTTCGGCCTGGCGCTTGCCAAGGGCGTCACGCTGACCATAGACGACCAGAAGCTCGACGGCAGCCTGCCGTTCAACACCTGCCAGGTGGTCGGCTGCCTGGTGCCGGTAGCGTTCGATGCCAATGTCACGCCGCTGCTCAAGAACGGCACCACGCTCAAGATCGATGCGTTCGCGGCGGATACGGGGCAAGTCGTAAGCTTTTCCATTCCGCTCAACGGCTTCGGTGGGGCGCTTGCCCGCACCGCGGAGCTTTTGGCCAACTGACGGCTTAGACCGTCACCGCAAGCGACAGGGTGTTGGCGGTAAATGCTTGCGCCGACACTTGTCAGACGATGATCGTTTTCAACCGCTCGGCGATGAGCGCGGCGAGCCGCGCCGCCACTTCGTCCTTGGTCATTTCAGGCCATTCCTCGACGCCGGCCTTCGACACGATCCGCACCCGGTTGCGATCGCCGCCCATCACACCTGAAGGACCGATACCGCTGGTATGCGACACATCGTTGGCGACGATGAGATCGGCCCCTTTCTTCCTGAGCTTGGCCTCGGCATTGCGCAAGAGATCCTGTGTCTCGGCCGCAAAGCCGACGACCAGGCCTGGTCGCTGCTTGTGGTGGCCGACGCCCGCCAGGATGTCGGGGTTCTCGACCATGCGCAGCATCGGCGGGCCTTCGCCCGCGACCTTCTTGATCTTCTCGCCGGCCGAATTCTCGGTGCGCCAGTCGGCAACGGCGGCGACGAACACCGCGGCGTCGGCGGGCAGAAGCTGTTCCACCGCGTCGCGCATCTCCTGCGCCCGTTCGACATGGACGGTCTTCACCCCGGCCGGATCGGCAATGGCGACGGGGCCGGTGACGAGGCGCACGTCGGCGCCGAGCCTTGCCAATGCCGCGGCGATGGCGTGGCCCTGCTTGCCGGACGACCGGTTGGCGATATAGCGCACGGGATCGATCGGCTCGTGTGTCGGGCCTGACGTGACGATGATCTTGCGCCCCGCTAGCGGCTTGGGGCCGGCATCGAGCAGCGCCTCGACCGCTGCGACGATCTCCAGCGGTTCGGCCATGCGACCTTCGCCGGCCTCGTTGCTCTCGGCCATCTCACCCTTGGCGGGGCCGACGAAGGCGATGCCGTCCTTGCCCAATGTCGCGCGGTTGCGGCGGGTGGCAGGATGCGACCACATCTTCGGGTTCATCGCCGGGGCCATCAGCACCGGCTTGTCGGTGGCGATGAGCACGGTCGAGGCCAGATCGTTGGCGTGGCCATTGGTGAGCTTGGCCATCAGGTCGGCGGTGGCGGGCGCCACCACCAGGAGGTCCGCTTCGCGCGACAGCCTGATGTGGCCGACATCGTGTTCATCGTTGCGGTCGAACAGGTCGGTGAAGACATGGTCGGCGGAGAGCGCACCGACCGACAGCGTCGTCACGAATTCCTGCGCCGCCGACGTCATGACCACCCGCACCGCCGCACCACGCTCGCGCAGCCTGCGGATCAGGTCGAGCGCCTTGTAGGCGGCGATGCCGCCGCCGATGATCAGCAGGATGCGTTTGTTGGAAAGCGTGCCTCGCGGCAAGCTCTTGCCTGCCAAGGCTGACGCCGGGGTGCCTTGCGAATTGGCCAGTTCGTGGAGGGCTTTCTCGATCTGGTCGAGACGGCCTACCGGGCCGATCTGGCCGTCGACAGCGGCCCGGATCATCACCCGCGCCTGTTCTTCCATGGAGCGATCGTTTTCCGCCGCCAGCCGGCGCAGCAGCTCCTTGACCTCATCGTCAAGGTTGCGGATGGTGATGCTGGCCATATGATTGCACTCTACTCATCTTGCCTGATAGCGATGATAGCAATGCAATCAAACTGCCGCAAGCCGCCGGCCCCCCTCGGAAGCCTAAAGCAGCTTCCAGGCAATATAAACCAGCGTCAGCGCGATCACCCACAGCGCCACGCGGCCGGATCGGCTGTAGCGCGCCTCGGCCTTGCCGATGGCGCGGGCGGTGGTCTCGTCGAAGCGCAGCCCGTGCTCCGCCATCAGGTCGATTTCGCGTGACAGCCGGTCAGTGCGCGCCGCAAGCTCCGGTGCCTGGCGCACCAGCGCCAGCAGCGCCTTGGTTCCGTCGCGGGCATCCACCATAAGACCGCGCGGCCCGAGGTTACCGGCGATCCAGCCGCCGACAACCGGTTCGGCGGTCTTCCACATGTTGAAGGCCGGGTCGAGCGTGCGCGCCACGCCCTCGACCACCACCATGGTCTTCTGTAGTAGGATCAATTCAGGCCGCGTCGCCATGTCGAAGAGTTCGGTCACCTCGAACAGCAGCGTCAAAAGCTTGGCCATCGAAATCGTTTCGGCGGGCTGGCCGTGGATCGGCTCGCCGATCGCACGGATCGCCTGCGCGAAGGCAGAGACATTGTGCTGGCGCGGCACATAGCCGGCCTCGAAATGCACCTCGGCGACGCGCAGATAATCGCGTGTGATGAAGCCGTAGAGGATTTCGGCGAGGAAGCGGCGCTCCTTCTTCCCGAGGCGCCCGGCAATGCCGAGATCGACGGCGACGATGGTGCCGTTTGCCTCGACGAATAAGTTGCCCGGATGCATGTCGGCATGAAAGAAGCCGTCGCGCAGCGTATGGCGCAAGAAGGACTGGATGAGGTTGGCGGCGATCGCCTTCAGGTCATGGCCGGCGGCTTCGAGGCCGGCGATGTTGTTCATCTTGATGCCGTCGACCCATTCCATGGTCAGCACGTCGCGGCCGGTGCGCTCCCAGTCGACGGTTGGGACACGGAAGCCGGGGTCATCCCTGGTGTTCTCGCCGAGTTCGGAGAGTGCCGCCGCCTCGAGGCGCAGGTCCATCTCGATCCTGGTGGTCTGGGCCAGCGTCTCGGTCACTTCGACCGGCCGCAGCCGGCGCGAGGAAGGGATGTATTTTTCCTGCAGGCGAGCAGCGAGAAAATAGCTTTCGAGATCGTGGAAGAAGCGGCGGCGAACGCCCGGCCGGATCACCTTCACCGCCACCTGGGTGGCCACGCCGTCTTGCATGGTGTCGGCGGTATGCACCTGGGCGATGGATGCGGCCGCAACGGGATCGCCGAACCGCGCATAGAGATCGCCCACCTTGCGCCCGAGCGAGGCCTCGATGGCCGCGATCGCTTCGGCCTTCGGGAAGGTGTGCATCTTGTCCTGCAGCATGGCGAGATCGAGCGCCATGTCGTTGCCGACGACATCGGGCCGCGTCGCCAGGAACTGGCCAAGTTTGACGTAGGAAGGGCCGAGCCGGACCACCGCCTTCGCCAGCCGATCGCTGCGCTCATAGGCGAGCGCGCGGCGGCGGGTGAACAGCCGCGCCAGCCGCCAGCCGAATTTGGGCAGGCCGGACAGTTCCTCGCCGGGCAGAGCAGCGACGACGCCCTCGCGCACCAGCACCCAACCGGCCCGTATGAGCCGGAATCCCGCGCTGACGGTGCTCATGGCCGCGTCCGCCCCACCGGTTCATCGAACTGGAGCAAGGCGCGTCGCGTGCAGGAGATGGGCGACGGCTTCAAAGCTTCCAGCCCGAATGCAGGGCCGCTATGCCGCCGGAATAGTTGCGGAAGGAGACGCGCTCGAAGCCGGCGCGGGAAATCATCGCCGCGAAGTTTTGCTGATTGGGGAATTTCGCGATCGATTCGACCAGATAGGAATAGGGCTCGCCGTCGCCGGTGACCATCTTGCCGATCTTGGGAATGGCATTGAACGACCAGGCTTCGTAGACCTTGTCGAGCAGCGGCATCTCGACCTCGGAAAACTCCAGGCACAGGAGGCGGCCGCCGGGCTTCAGCACACGGAACGCCTCACCCAGGGCCACGTCGATATGCGGGACGTTGCGAATGCCGAACGCGATGGTGTAGGCGTCGAAACTGGCGTCAGGGAACGGCAGTTCCTCGGCGTTGGCCTCGACGAAGTCGGTGTTGCCGGACAATCTCTTCTTTTCAGCCCTGTCGCGGCCGACGGCGAGCATCGAGCCGTTGATGTCGAGCACGGTGGCATGCGCATGGCCATGGCTGGCATCGACGATGCGGAAGGCGATGTCTCCGGTGCCGCCGGCAACATCGAGCACGCGCCAGCCGGCGCGCTTGGGCGGATTGAGCCAGGCGACCATGGCGTCCTTCCACAGCCGGTGCAGGCCGCCTGACATCAGGTCGTTCATAAGGTCGTAGCGGTTGGCGACCTTGTGGAAAACATCGTTGACCAGGGACTGCTTCTCGCCTTCCCCTACACGCTTGAAACCATAGGAGGTTTCCATGCCGCCGGCGGCCGTGGTTCTCTCAACTGACATTTTTTTGATCCGTCATAAAACCGGCGGGACCATAGCCGATCGATGATGCGGGCGCTATTGTTTAAGGCGCGGTGTTCAGCCGCGCTACCAGGTGGTGGGTTTTCAAGACCTGGACTGACCGACGGGATGTTTGAATGCCTTTGAAAGCGGAACTGCACTGCCACATTGAAGGGGCAGCGGCGCCCGAGCTCGTCATCCGGCAGGCGCAGAAATACGGCAAGGATACCTCGCCTTATATCCAGAACGGTTCCTTCGTCTGGCACGATTTCACCTCCTTTCTGGCGGCCTACGACTTTTCCGCCGACCTGTTCCGGACCGAGGAGGATTATGCGCGGCTGGCCGACCATTATCTGACCAGCCTGGCCCGCGACGGGGCAATCTACTCCGAGGTGTTCACCTCGCCGGACCACGCGACGAAAGCCGGGCTGTCACCCAAGGCCTACACCGACGCGCTCGGCGAAGGCATGCTGCGCGCCAAGGCCAAGACCGGCATAGAAGGCCGCATGATCGTCACCGGCGTGCGCCATGTCGGCGTTGAATCGATAGAGCGGGCGGCACGCTTCGCGGCGCGCTGCGGCCATCCGCTGGTCACCGGCTTCGGCGTCGCCGGCGACGAGCGCATGGGCGACATGGAAGACTATGTCAGGGCGTTCGAGATCGCCCGCGAGGCGGGGCTCGGCATCACCATCCATGCCGGCGAACTGACGGGCTGGGAGACCGTCCAGGCGGCACTCGACCATATCCGCCCATCGCGCATCGGCCATGGCGTGCGCGCCATCGAAAACCCCGACCTTGTCCGGCGCATCGCCGACGAGGGCGTCGTGCTGGAGTGCTGCCCCGGTTCCAACATCGCGCTCAAGGTGTTCGACAGTTTCGCCGATCATCCGTTTCCGGCCCTGCAGGCGGCGGGCTGCAAGGTGACGCTCAACTCCGACGACCCGCCCTATTTCTGGACCTCGCTGAAGCGCGAATACGACATCGCGGCGGAGCATTTCGCGATGAATGAGAAAGCGCTCGCCGCGGTCACCAGGACGGCTATCGAGGCGGCTTTCGTCGACCGCAAGACCAAAGCAGCGCTTCTTGGCCGGCTGAACAGCGCCGCTCGCTGATTTCTTCCGACAAAGCTGTGGTCGATGCGGGCCAAGCGGTTCCTTGGCCGGTCCAATACCGCTAGGGTTCGCCCAAGCAGCTTGAAGCGCGACAGGTCCGAAAGGGTCCATGCGCGCGGTTTCGGGCGACACCGCATCAGGAGAACATCATGAAGGGCGTCACCGTCGTCGACCATCCGCTTGTCCAGCACAAGCTGACCATCATGCGCAAGAAGGAGACCTCGACGGCCGGCTTCCGGCGGCTGCTGCGCGAGATATCGCTGCTGCTCGGCTATGAGGTCACCCGCAATCTCGAACTGACGACGACAACGATCGAAACGCCCATGGAGACGATGGAAGCTCCGACGCTGGAGGGCAAGAAGCTGGTGTTCGCCTCGGTGCTGCGCGCCGGCAACGGCTTGCTCGAAGGCCTGCTCGACCTGGTGCCGGCGGCCCGCGTCGCCCATGTCGGCCTCTACCGCGATCACGAAACGCTGGAGGCTGTCGAGTATTTCTTCAAGGCGCCAAGCGACCTCGGCGACCGGCTGGTCATCGTCGTCGACCCGATGCTGGCGACCGCCAATTCGGCGATCGCGGCGATCGACAAGTTGAAAGAGCGCGGCGCCACCAACATCCGCTTCCTGTGCCTGCTGGCGGCGCCCGAAGGCATCGAGCGCTTTACCAAGGCACATCCGGATGTCCCGGTCTTCACCGCGTCCATCGATCGCCAGCTCAACGAGAAGGGCTACATCATGCCTGGTCTCGGCGACGCCGGCGATCGCATGTACGGGACGAAGTAATACCAAGCAAAGTGCTTGGTATGATTTACCAAATGTTTACGCAAAGACGCGGTTTCGGCACGCGTTAAAGCGGCAAACACCATCCAGCGCTAATGAATCGGCTCTCACTACAGCGCCGTGCGTCCATTCGGACGCACAAAAGGACGCTATAGCACTTTGTTTTTGCGCATGAGCCTTTCCGAAAATCGATCTCGATTTTCGGGGTCATGCGGCGAGGCCGATCCATGCTGCGCAAGCTCCTTATCCTCAGCGTCTTTGCCGGTGCGTCGGCATCGATCCCGGTTGTCTACCAGTCGAATCCGCGAATATTCGAAAACCTGCTGAGATCGACGGTAACGGCCAAACCTGGGGCCGAGACGCAACCCGAGGTCAGCCTGGCGTCCGTTCCCGACAAGCCGGTGGCGCCGCTGCCAACCGGCCGCAAGGTCGTGGTTGCGGCGGACGGGCGCGGACACTTTTCGTCCACCTTCAGGCTCAACGGCCGTCAGGTCGACGGCATGATCGACACCGGTGCGACGCTGGTGGCGGTCAATATGTCGACGGCACGCCGGATCGGGCTGTCGCTCAATCCCTCCGATTTCAGCCACGAGGTCAACACCGCCAACGGCACCATCAAGGCAGCCGTGGTGATGATCGACCGCCTGCAGATCGGCAGCATCAGCGTCGACGGAGTGCAGGCGATCGTGCTCGACGACAAGGCACTGGGCACCAACCTGATCGGCATGAGTTTTCTCAATCGGCTCGGCAAATACCAGGCCGAGAACGGCACGCTGCTGTTGGTTCAGTAGGGTGCAGTCAGCCGCGCGGCAGAATCCGCCGGATGACCGACTTGTCGGCGGACGGCTTCGAAGCACCGATCGCATAGGCTGAAAGCACCGCCGCGGCTGCCGCTTCGGCATCGGACGGTGAGCGGGCATGGATCAGCGCTAGCGCGTCTCCGGCTTTTACTTCCGCGCCTATGGGCAGCAGCCTGGTGATGCCGACGGCGGGATCTATCTTGTCGTCGGGCCGGGTGCGCCCGCCGCCCAGCCCGACCACGGCGAGGCCGATGTCGCGGGTGGCTATATTCGTGACGAAACCCTCTGTCGTCGCCTTGACGGCGAATTCCGTTGCCGCCTCGGGCAGGTATTTTTCCGGCTTCTCGATGAAATCGGCCGGACCGCCAAGCACGGTCACCATGCGCGCGAAGGTGGCGGCGGCACGGCCGCTGGCCAGCGTCTCGGTGGCGCGACGCATGCCGTCCTGGTTGGACGATACCAGCCCCGCCGACTGCAGCATTTCAGCGGCAAGCGCCAGCGTCACATCCTCCAGCCGCCGGTCACGCAAGCGGCCGGTCAGAAAATCGACGGCATTGCGCACCTCGACCGCATTGCCGGCGGCCGAGGCCAGCGGTTCGTTCATGCCGGTGATCAGCGCCGAGACCTTCAGCCCAGCCCCGCCGGCGACCTCGACCAGGCTGTTGGCGAGCGCGGTCGCATCACGGGATTTCTCCATGAAGGCGCCGTTGCCGACCTTGACGTCGAGCACCAGCGATTGCAGGCCCGCCGCGAGCTTCTTCGACAGGATCGATGCCGTGATCAGCGGCACCGATTCCACGGTTCCGGTCACGTCGCGGATGGCGTAGAGCCGGCGATCGGCGGGTGCCAGATCAGCGGTCTGGCCGATGATGGCGCAGCCCGTTTCCAGCACCGCCTTGCGGAACAGCGCGATGTCGGGCTGGCTGGTGTAGCCGGGAATGGCATCCATCTTGTCCAGCGTGCCGCCGGTATGGCCGAGGCCTCGGCCCGAGATCATCGGCACATAGGCGCCGCAGGCGGCGACGATCGGCGCCAGCATCAGCGAGACATTGTCGCCGACGCCGCCCGTCGAATGCTTGTCGGTGACGGGGCCTGGCAAATCCGACCAGTCGAGCACGTCGCCGGAATCGCGCATGGCAAGCGTCATCGCCACGGCCTCGTCGCGGTTCATGCCGTTGAAGAACACCGCCATGGCGAAGGCCGCGACCTGGCCGTCGGTTACGGTGCCCGACGTCACGCCGTCGATGAAGGCGGCGATCTCGTGAGGCGCCAGCCTGTGGCCGTCGCGTTTGTGACGGATGATTTCCTGTGGAAGCATCAGCTCTCCAGCAGCCCGTCACGGAACACGCGCTGCAGCACCGTTGCCAGCCGCGATCCGCCAACCGGCGCCATGTCCTTGGTTTCCTGGTGCGAAAGCTCGGCTCCGGTCATGCCGGCGGCCAAATTGGTGATGACCGAGCAGGCGGCGACGCGCAGACCGAGGAACCGGGCGAGAATGACTTCCGGCACGGTCGACATGCCGACGGCGTTGGCGCCCATGATGCGCGCCATGCGGATTTCGGCCGGCGTCTCGAAGCAAGGCCCCGAGAACCACATATAGACGCCCTTGTGCAGCGCTGTGCCCGTCGCCTTGGCCGCGCGTTCGATCGCGTCACGGATGCCGGCATCGTAGGCTTCGGTCAGGCCGACGAAGCGGCGGTCGCTCGGCTCGCCGATCAGCGGATTGGTGCCGGAGAAGTTGATGTGATCGGTGAGCAGCATCACCGAGCCCGGCGGCATGTCCGGATCGACCGAGCCGGCTGCGTTGGTGAGGATCAGTTTTGTGATGCCGATGCCGGCAAGCACTTCCAGCACCGGACGCATCGCCGCGGCGTTGCCATGCTCATAGTAGTGGGCGCGGCCGGACAACATCAGCACCGGAACGCCGGCAAACAGCCCGGCGACCACTTCGCCGGCATGGCCGCTGACACCGCTCCTGGGAAAGCCAGGCAGGTCGGCATAGGAGACGCGGATGGGATTCTCGATCCGGTCGACAAGGCCGCCCAGCCCCGAACCCAGCACCAGCGCGGTCGACGGCGCCAGGCCGTCCAGCCCTTCGATAAGATGGTCCAGCGCTTTTTCCGTCATCTCGGCCTACGCTTCATTTGAGCCAGCTTTGCATGTGAGCCAACGCGTCATTTGAGGATATCGCCGCGAAAGCCATAGGGCAGCATGTCGCCCATGGTCACGGTCTCGGCCACGCCGGTGTTGTCGCAGAGGTAGAGTTTCGTTTCCGGGCGGCAGAATTCGGCCAGCCGCTGACGGCAGCCGCCACACGGCGAGCATTTGGCCATGCGTTCGGCAAGGACGGCGATTTCCACGATCTTGCCGCCGCCGCCCATGATGTAGTGGCCAAGCGCGGTGGTCTCGGCGCACCAGCCCTCGGGATAAGAGGCGACCTCGATGTTGGCGCCGGTGAAGACGCGCCCGTCCTCGGTACGCAAGGCGGCACCCACCGGGAATTTCGAATAGGGCGCATAGGCCTTGGCCATGGCGGCCTTGGCCGCTTCGAACAGATCATGCGACATTCAGGTGTTCTCTCCGATGATCGTGTCCAAAACCCGGCGTGTGGAGTCTTGTCCTAGCGTTCCTTGACGTAAGGCACGCCGCCTGCGCGCGGCGGGATGGCCTTGCCGATGAAGCCGGCGAGCAGGATGACGGTCAGCACATAAGGCAGCGCCTGCATGAACTGCACCGACACCTTGCCGACAATGGGCAGCGGTGTCCCCTGCAGGCGGATCGACGCCGCGTCGAGGAAGCCGAACAGCAGGCAGGCGAACATGGCGTTGACCGGTTTCCATTTGGCGAAGATCAGCGCGGCCAGTGCGATGTAGCCCTTGCCCGCCGTCATGTCCTTCACGAAGCCGCCATTCTGCACCATCGAAAGATAGGCCCCGGCGAATCCGGTCAGGATGCCGGTGCAGATCAGCGCGCGATAGCGCAGCCAGGCGACCGAGATGCCGGCGGTGTCGACCGCGGCCGGATTTTCGCCGACCGCGCGCAGCCTGAGGCCGAAGCGCGTGCGAAACAGCACCCACCAGGTGAACGGCACCACCGCAAAGGCGAAATAGACGAGGATCGAATGGCCGGAGATCAGTTCGGCATAGATCGGACCGATGATCGGCACGTCCCTGGCCGCGTCGGCGCCAGGCCAGATGATCGCCTCGAACCGCTCGCCGGGTTGCAGCGCCGGCGTGCGGCCGCCCTGCTGGAACCAGGCTTGGCCGAGGATGATGGTCGATCCGGCGGCGACGAAGTTGATCGCCACGCCCGAAACGATCTGGTTGCCGCGATGGGTGATCGAGGCAAAGCCGTGCACCAGCGCGAAGGCGACAGAGATCAGGACCGCCATGCCGAGACCGATAAGCGCCGAATGGAACACGGAAGCCGCCGCAGCCCCCGCGAAGGCGCCGACCAGCATCTTGCCTTCGAGGCCGATGTCGAAAATGCCGGCCCGCTCCGAATAGAGGCCGGCGAGGCATGCAAGCAGCAGCGGCACCGACAGGCGGATAGTCGAGTCCAGCACCTGGATGATTGCGTTGAAGATATCCATCTCAGGCGCCCTTTCCGTTGACAGCCTGCATGCCCACCGATTTCGGGCTGAACGAGGCGAACAGCGCCTGGATATAGGGCCTGAACATGTGCTCCAGCGCGCCGGCGAAGAGGATGACCAACCCTTGAATGATGACGATCATGTCGCGGCTGATCGCCGGCATCTCGAAGGCGAGTTCGGCGCCCCCCTGGTAGAGCATGCCGAACAGGATCGCCGCCAGCACGATGCCGACCGGATGCAGGCGGCCCATCAGCGCCACGGCGATGCCGACGAAGCCGGCGCCCGAAACGAAGTCGATCGCGACATTGTGCTGGTCGCCCATCACCGGGTTGAGCGCCATCATGCCGGCCAGCGCGCCGGAGATCATCATGGCGGTGATGATGATGCGCGTCTCCGAAATGCCGGCATAGCGGGCGGCCTTCGGGCTGTGGCCATAGGTGCGCATCTCGTAGCCGAGCCTGGTGCGCCAGATCAGCAGCCAGACCAGGAAGGCCATCACCAGCGCCAGCAGGAAGCAGATGTTGAGCGGGGCCGAGCGGATCTTGGCGCCGAACAGCTCGATGATCCAGTTGAGCTTGGGCAGTTCGGCGCCGGCGAGGAAGTTGCGCGTCTGCGGCGCCTGCGACCCCGCCGGTTTCAGCGGACCGACCAGCAGGTAGACCATGATCGACGCGGCGATGAAGTTGAACATGATCGTCGTGATGACGATGTGCGAGCCGCGCTTGGCCTGCAGGTAGGCGGGGATCAACGCCCATAACGCGCCCACGAGCGCCGAGGCCACGATGGCCAGCGGAAATGTCAGCCACCAGGGCAGTGTGCTGTCGAAGGAAAGACAGACGATGGCGATGCCGAGGCCGGCGATGTAGGCCTGTCCCTCGGTGCCGATGTTGAACAGGCCGCAATGTGCCGCCACCGCCACCGAAAGCCCGGTGAATATGAAGGTCGTGGCATAGAAGAGGGTGAAGGCGATGCCTGTTCCCTTGCCGAAGGCGCCTTCGACCAGGATGACGGCGGCGCGGAACGGGTTTTCGCCGACCAGCATGACGACGAAGCCGGCGACGATGAAGGCGACCGACAGGTTGATCAGCGGGATCAGCCCGTAGTCGGCCCAGGCCGGCAATTTGGCGTAAGGCGTGCTCATTGCGCGGCCTCCTGATGCTCGACACCGGCCATCAGCAGGCCAAGCTCGCCTTCGGTCGTCTCGGGGCCGCGCTCGCCGACGATGCGGCCGGCAAACATCACCAGGATGCGATCGGAGAGCGAACGGATCTCGTCGAGTTCGACCGAGACCACCAGCACCGCCTTGCCCTGGTCGCGCATGGCGATCAGGCGCTTGTGGATGAATTCGATGGCGCCGACATCGACGCCGCGCGTCGGCTGGCCGACGATCAGCACGCCGGGGTCCTGTTCGATTTCGCGCGCGAGCACGATCTTCTGCTGGTTGCCGCCGGAAAAATTGGCCGTCTTCAGGCGCGGGTTGCCGGGACGAATGTCGTATTTCTCGATCTTGTCCTTGGCATCGGCCATGATGGCGTCGATGTTGAGGAACGGTCCCCTGAGGTAGCGGGGATCGTCGTGGTAGCCGAGGATGGAATTCTCGTTTTCCTCGAAGGCCAGCACCAGACCGACATGGTGGCGGTCCTCCGGCACGTGGGCGAGCCCGCGGTCGCGCAATTCGCCGGGATCGGCCTTGCCGGTGAGATCGATCGGCTTGCCCTCGAGCATCACGGAACCGGAAACGGCGTGCCTGATGCCGGAAATCGCCTCGAGCAATTCGGATTGGCCGTTGCCGGCGACGCCGGCGATGCCGACGATCTCGCCGGCGCGTAAGTCGAAGGAGACGTCGTCGACCATGGTGACGCCGCGGGAATCCCTGACCGTCAGGTTCTTGACCGCGAGCTTGACGGCACCGGCCTCGGCGTCGCCCTTTTCGACCCGGAGCAAGACGCGCCGCCCGACCATCAGCTCGGCCAGCTCCTCGACGGTGGTTTTCCTGGTCTCCCGGGTCGCCACCATCGTGCCCTGACGCATGACCGACACGGTGTCGGTGATGGCCATGATCTCGCGCAGCTTGTGGGTGATCAATACCACCGTCTTTCCCTGTTCCTTCAACTGTCTGAGGATGCGGAACAGGTGGTCGGCCTCGGCCGGGGTCAAGACGCCCGTCGGCTCGTCGAGGATCAGGATTTCGGCGCCGCGATAAAGCGCCTTCAGGATTTCGACGCGCTGCTGCAGGCCGACCGGCAGTTCCTCGATGATCGCATCGGGATCGACTTCCAGCCCGTATTCGCGTTCCAGCCGGTCAAGCTCGGAGCGCGCCTTGGCGATGCTGCTCTTCAGAAGCGCATCGGTTTCGGCGCCGAGGATGATGTTCTCCAGCACCGAGAAATTGTCGACCAGCATGAAATGCTGGTGCACCATGCCGATGCCGAGCGCGATCGCGTCGTTGGGGGTCTTGATCGACGCCGGCTTGCCGCCGACACGGATCTCGCCGCTGTCGGCCTGGTAGAAACCGTAGAGGATCGACATCAGCGTCGACTTGCCGGCGCCGTTCTCGCCGACGATGCCGTGAATAGTGCCGCGCGCGATCTCCAGATTGATGTCGCGGTTGGCGCGCACCGCGCCAAAACTCTTGTTTATGCCTGTCAGTTCGATTGCGGCTTGCGCCATGCAGCCTGTCCCACTCTTATTTTTTTATCGCTTGGTCAAAATGCCTAGCATGACGCTCCGCCCATGCCAATTGTCCGGAGCAGCGTCCACTCTCGACAAATCCGCGCGCGCTTGTCAATTTCGAACGTGGCCGAAGCTCTCGCATTCGCTAATATGGCGAGGTCGATTTGACGTTGCGGCGCAAGGTGTCGCGGTACGAACTGGGGACTTTGCATGATCATGCCCGCCGACCGGCTGACGACGCTGGAAATCCGCGCCGCCGAGCAGGAGAAGACCATCGAGGAACTGTCGGGCCAGATTGCCGAGCAGTGGAAGGTGATCGAACGCATGCAGCGCAAGCTCGATGCGTTGACCGACCGCTTCCTGGCCCTTGAAGAGCAGGCGGCACCGGATGTGCCGGTGACCAAACCGCCACACTGGTGAGGAGAAGGGGAGGGTCCTGGCCATGGCCGGTGAAAGCGACCGCATCGCAAGGGCCGGCGATTATGTGCTCGGCCTGATGAACGATGCCGAGCGCGAGCGGGCCGAGCGCGACCTCGAGATCGACCCTGCCTTCCGCGACGCGGTGGTGCAACTCGCCGAACGCATGCATGTTTTCGACCGTGCCGAAAAACCAGCCGGCGCCAATCATTGGGCGCTGGTCACGCAACGCCTCGCCGAATTGCCGCAAATGCGCAGCGTTGGCCTGGGCGGCAACGATGCCAAACCGCCGACAGTGATCCGAAGCCTGTCCCGACAGCCGTACGGCGTTGGCGTGCACGCGCTGGGCGGCCGGCGTGGGTACGTGGTCGCTATGGCACTGATCGCGGCCTTCGCGCTGGGTTATCTCGCCGGCAAGCTGTAGGCCGACACAAAACCGCCGGGCGTTGCCCGGCGGTTCCAGTCATTGCCGTATGGTGCCGCCGATCAATAGGGGCAGGCGTTGTCGGCTGTGTAGTCGTGCACCTGGATCTTGCCGGCGATGATGTCGGCCTTGGCCTTTTCGACCGCCGCCTTCATTTCGTCGGTCACCAGCGCCTTGTTGTTGTCGTCCATGGCGTAGTCGACGCCGCCTTCCTTGAGGCCGAGATTTTGCACGCCACCTTTGAAGGTGCCGTTCTTGCCGTCCATGAAGGCATTGTAGACGGCGACGTCCACACGCTTCATCATCGAGGTCAGCACCTTGCCGGGCTGCAGGCCGTTCTGGTTGGAATCGACGCCGATGCCGAGCTTGCCGGCATCAGCCGCCGCCTGCAGCACGCCGACGCCGGTGCCGCCGGCCGCGGCGTAGACCACGTCGGAGCCCTGGTCGATCTGCGTCTTGGCGATCTCGCCGCCCTTGGCCGGGTCGTTCCAGGCAGCCGGCGTATCGCCGGTCATGTTCTGGATGACATCGGTCGCGCCTGCCGCCTTGGCGCCGCCGACATAGCCGCATTCGAATTTGCGGATCAGCGGGATGTCCATGCCGCCGATGAAGGAGACCTTCTTGGATTTCGAGGCCATCCCCGCCAGGATGCCGACGAGATAGGAGCCTTCATTCTCCTTGAACACCAGCGAACGGACGTTGGGCAGGTCGACGGCATCGTCGATGATGGCGAAGTTCAGGTCGGGATAATCTTTTGCGACCGCTTTGAGGGCGTCCTCCCAGGCAAAGCCGGCCATGACGATCGGGTTGCGGCCGTCCTCGGCGAAGCGGCGCAGCGCCTGCTCGCGCTGCGAGGCGTTCGACACTTCGAACTCCACATATGCAACGCCGGTCTCGGTCTTGAATTTCTCGGCGCCGTGGTAGGCCGCCTCGTTGAAGGATTTGTCGAACTTGCCGCCCAGATCATAGAGGATGGCCGGCTGGACATCCGCGGCGAAAGCCGGAAGAACCATTGCGGTTGCGGCCAGGAGGCCGAGAACGATACGTTTCATGTGATCCACACCCTGTCGGTTATTTTTTCCGTTACGCACCGCCTGTCTGCCCGGTTCTCCGGCAGGCAAACGACGTTAGCCAGGAGTGTATTCCCCTCCCGCTCCCGGGCAATCTGGCACGGCCCGAAACAAAATTCACGCGGAATTTTGACCTTTTGGAAAAGCATGCCATGGGCACGCCGCGCCGCGATCCGATCCTTGCTCGCAAGCCGTCAGGAGGTGGCCGGAATGGCGCGGGCGATGCCGATGGGTCAGTTCGCGGCGAACTGTCCCGTGCGCCGCTGCCGCCGGTAGCCGATGGCGTAAAGCAGGAAGGCCAGCACCGCGAAGACGGCAAAGCCCGGCTGGTTGAGCACCCAGGCGATGGCGCCATCCCACAGCAGCGGACTGGCCTTGGCGCGAACATAGGTTTCGAAGGCCGCCCGCGTGTCCGGCGAGACAGCCAGCCAGCTGGCGTTGAGCGGGGTCAGGACGAGGGCCGAAGCCGCCACCGTGCGCGTCGTGTCGAGCACCGCCATGATGACGGAAACCGACAGCGCGACCATGGCCGCAAGACGAAAGACGAAGCGAAACATCAAGGCTCTCCCCCGGTTCATCCTGGAGCTGACCAGGAGCCTCCGGCACATGTCCCGAACCAGAAATAGAATGCGTGCGGTTTGTCCGCAATCGCGATACGCGAATTTGAAGGCCGGCGCTTGCTGAACCCTATGCGACTGGCTTGCGTCCGCGGCGGTGAACGAGCCAGACGGCAAGAATGCCGCCGGCAATGGCGCCGACCACCAGCCCGGCCAAGCCGATGAAGGCGGCGAAGTAGCCGCAGCCGCCCTCGAAGCAGCTGACCTCGGCGACATCGGCAATCACCGAGCCAGCCAGGAAGCCGCCAACGGCGCCGATGACCGCGCCCAGGATGATGCCGAGCAAGGCAGCGACGATGGAAACGAAGACCGACGGCGCTTCGGTCGGAGGCCTGGCATAGACGCCTTCGGCGCCGGAGCCGCGGCGCAGCAGATAGATGCAGAGCAGGCCGATGGCGATTTCGGCGCCGCCGATGAACTGGCTCCTGGCGGAGAAGACGAAATCGGGCACGGCAAGCACATAGGCCTGCCTCGCCAGCACCCAGACGATGGTCGCCACCTGCCAGATGATGAACTGGCGCGGGAAGCGCGCCGAGCGGCCAAAGGCAAGGCCGAGCAGGTAAAGCCCCCACAGGATGGTGATGATGTCGACGGCAAGCCCGCCAAGGAGGAAATAAAAGATCCTGTCCGGCAGGCCGGAGTCGCCGGTCAGCCACCAGGCCGAGGCCAGGCCGTAGACCGACCACGCCATGACGAAGATGAGCCAACCCACCGGGACATAAGACAGGTCGTTGCCTGGCCGCCCGACTGGCGCCTGCCCGCTGCCCGGTTGTTCATTGCTTGATGTCATGTCCGGACGATGCCCCCGCAAAGCCTCAGCGTCACTCGACAGGTGGCCGGCGGCGAAGTCAAGCGCGGCCGGTCTTGCGGCCTTGCCTGTGCACATCATTCGGGGCGTCGGCACCTCGAAACGGATGCCGCGGCGGCCTCGCGAAGCACTGTGTGGCCGGCAAAGCGAATAGACTGCCGTTATGGCTTGGCATTCGGCGCGGGATCGACTAGATGAGCCCCGCGCCTGTTGCTTTGACGGCTCAGGTGCGAGGGGAAGGTGCTTGCTGGTTGGCGGCACCCACGGCGCTGATATCGCGTACCGGCTCCCTGAAGGGACTGCATTGTCCCCAACCCGCGCGGCGAAACCGGCCGTCGCGAAAAATGCAAGGACGGAGAGGTGGCCGAGTGGTTGAAGGCGCACGCCTGGAAAGTGTGTTTACGGGAGACCGTAACGCGGGTTCGAATCCCGCTCTCTCCGCCATACCATCAACAAAAACAACAGCTTATAGTGAAATTCAGAATTTACCCGCCAAAGAGCCCATCATGCAGAATGCTATTGATTTAGGCAGCTGCGACGGCATGAGACATCCGGCCGGGGCGCCATTCCCATCATAAAACGATATCTTGGACTCATCGAGATCATGATGCGGAAGCGGCGCCCGTCGGTGGGCTGGTCCGATACGAAGTCAGCGCCCGTCGGCACTCAGCGGCACCAGCATCGGCGCTCTAGTCCCGATCGCCCGTTTGGGGCCGCCGCGGTGGCGCCTTGGGTAATGCGGGCACCTTCTTTCCGACACGAACTTTGTTCCAGTATCCTGCGGCGGGGACGCGATTCCGCATCGCTTCAGCAGCTTCTTTAGGCCGACATCTGGCCTACTGATTCAGTTTCGACAATCGAGATATAGCACTTCAAGGGGCGTACCCGCTTCGAGACGGAGACGGTACGCCAATACGGATTAGTCTTGAAAAGTCTGGCGAAAGGCCTGACTTCCGCGCACGGTCGTCGATGTGGGCTAGTGCTCTCAAGTCTGACAATGGCATGCGGGTGTCGAGTGCACCCCGTGCATAGGCATAATCGGGAAGATAGCCGTTGACGATTAGGCGCCAGTCGAGGGGGACCACGTCACCGACCGCTCGCATCATCTTGACGATCGTCGTCGTACAGTTCGTCGTGATGGAATTGTAGAATTCTGGCGTCGCTGATAGCGCATTTGCGTCAGAGAGATATTCCAGAAGGAGCGTCCGGGCTGCGTCAGGCGACGCCTTCAGTCGATAGATCTGGACGTCCTCTCCCCGTACATTCGACCTGACGCCGACCACGTCACGCTCGTCGGCCGCGATAATGACCAGGGGATTGCTCTTGAACAGGTCTGCTATGGGCGAAAACTCGCCACCGCGACGCCGCCGCACCTCGATGGACCAGGCAAGATAGTCACCTCCTGCAAAGCCGAAGCTCATGATGACATGAGCGATTTTGGTCCCAGACCAATAAGACATGAAGAGGTCGACGGTCTGGATGCTGGAGAGATCGTACGTCCGCGTTGTCCAGCGTTCGGTGAAATCGGTGTCGCTGCGCCATTCGAAGGCGCGCACGTCTTTTAACGTCAACCGATTTCCGTCGTAGGTGCCGGTTACCTGACGGGCGACGTCTGGCGCCCAGTCGGCGTGGCCCAAAGGCTTGATGGTGCTCCACCAAACCAGAACCGCAGCAAACGCAGCCACAAACACTGCGAGCGCCCGGAAGCGGAACCGGCTGAAGAGCGCGATGATGATGGTGAAGCCGAACAAGATGAACAGGATGCAGGCCACTGCCCGTCCGGGCTCCGCGAAAGGCAGGCGGTACCACATGGCAAGGCCGGCCCAGGTGGTCAAGATTGTAACGACTAGTGAAAGGATGATCGCAATTGAGATTCGCGCGACGCCACGCATTCATTCCCCCCTTTTCAGCCGGACGGAACGCAGCGCCGTTCCTGCAGATGCGTATGGTCTGTCCTTCATCGGCTTCAGTACTGCCACTTGGCTTCGCCGAATGGCTATTTCCTGCAATCTTGGATAGTCGGAGAGGAGACAACGCAATTCTTGCCAGCCTTCGCTTTCTGGCTGTTCTGGGAACCTGCGAGAGCGTTGACCTGACGGCCGTAGTTCTCCCTGGTGTTCTGATCGATCACTGCCACGGGTGCCGCGATCACCAGCCCCGCCGCGCTGCCCGCCGCTGCTGCCGCTCCGGTCGTTGCCTGAATGATCGTGTCGCCCAGGCCAACCCTACTGTCGGTGAGATTCTGGCCGCCGGCAATTCGAGCCCCAATCAGTTGGACGGTCTGGGGTGACTCGGCGAACTTGCCATGGTTCAACTTGTCTCCGGATTTGACTTTGGTCAGGTCGATGACCACTACATTGTTTTTCGCGAATTCCTCTTTGTATGGGCTCTGCTCCGGGTTGATTGAACCAAGCCGCGGGATATCGCCCCAGACCCGTTTTGAAATCGCCAGCGCGCGGTCATCCTGCGAAACAAAAAGGGTGAACTGGGGGTGCTGTTTGCCCATGTCGGCAATTTGCGTGCGAAACACGTCGACATCGACGTCAGGGGCAGCCAGCATGACGTTCTTGAATTTCGCCGGCAGGCCGCCGTTGCGGATAGCCATCTGGCGCAAAGATTCCAACGCAAGCCAGTTGCCCATTGAATGAGCGAGGATCGAGACTTCCTTTACGTCTGGATCGCGCGCGAGAAACTGGAACAACAGTTCGAGGCCGTCGCGGGTGTAGTTGGTGCTTTCGCGGTCATATCCATAGGCAAGTGCGCTCCCACGAGAAGGCCAGGTGACCAGGATGGGCACGCTGTCGGTGCCTGTATCGTGGGAGATCTGCGCAAAACGATAAACCGAATCTTCGAATCGGTTATTAAAACCATGGATAAAGACCAAAACACTATGGTCCCGGCTTTTCCTGACAGACGCGTGGAGCCATCCCTTCGCAGTCTGGACGGTCAAATCTTCGGTCTGAACGACCGCGAAATCGGTTGCCGGGTTTGATGGAAGTTTCCTGGGCCACGCGACCTCGCCGACCTTGCGAACCGATGCCGGAGGAATCGACACTGTAATCTCCGCGAACGAGGGGGCCAATCCGCGCTCGCCCGTAAACATCTCAGCCGGATTGGAGGAACGACTGCGGGTCGTCGCCACCAACATCTCCACCTTGCTAGCCGAAGGGGACGTTTCGGCCACTGGCAACAGCACATTCGTCGGACGGGACGCGCACCCCCAGAACAGGGCAGCCAAAGCCGACGCCAACAAAACGCTGCTGACATGCCTGACTTTGGATAGGCTCACAAAACAATTTCCCAAACTCCCCTCCCGTTTCGAAGTTGTCCCCAAGCGAATGCACGGCTCGAAAGCAGCCCCGCTTTGATACTTGATGCAAATGCATGGCGCTCGTAGCATCTGGTATTCTCTGCTGGTTGGCTTCGGACTCATTTCTTTGCGAGTAGGAGTGTAACGACGGTGCGGAAACTGAATCTGTCAGGGCTCGCTCCCGAGCGCTCAGCCCAATAGAGCACCACTCCCGGGCACAGGCTGATTGGCTTGACGCTCGCGGTCATAGCGACGCGCCGGCTCGGCCGGTACCAGGTCTTTCAGCCGTAACAGTCCGGCGTGTGCCAGCACTCGCCCCACCGTCGCTTCGGACACGCCGGTTTGCATAGCAATGTGCTTGCCGGTCAGGCGCTGCCCGCGCAGCGCACAATCGCATCTGCCACCGCGGCTACGGCTCGCCTCGGACTTGTCTTGGGCCGCGAGGAATGGTCGAGCATGCCGGCGCTTCCCCCGATCCGGAAGCGCTCCACCCAGCGCGCCACCACCTTCGCCGTCACCCCGTATGTCTGCGCCGCATCGGCTTTGGAAAGACGGCATTCAACAACGTCGCGGCCATCTCCTCTCGACGCAGCGGCGTCAGACGGGCATTCTTGTGGATGTTCATTCGTCCTTCGAGAATCACTGAAGCTTCGACAATCTCCGCTTTCTCGGTCGGGGCCGAATGAGCAACCTCCTGAAAGCTCACACCTAGCTAAAATGAAGCTTCATCGCGAGGGAGTTTGTGGTGATCTTGCGCCCCGCATAGACGAGGAGCTTCCTTCCCACCGACCAGAACATTGCGTTCTCGGGTCGAGAAGGCCGCCCCTGCTACCGGGAGCGAAAACGATCAGCACGGAACCGCCATAGCGAACTTCGCGATGCTCTTGCTTCCTTACCTCAAATACGCGATCGCGATCTATTTGACCTGCCATCACCGATCCGATCAGAACCGAAATTTGGCGCCGATGATTGGTCCCTGCATTGCCACGTCAAATACAAATCCGTCGTTGTCGTAGTCTACGGCAAGGTAGCGATAGCCCGCTTCCAGCGTGACCGAATCGCTATACCGGTATTGAAGCGTGCCCAGCACCTGCCAATCGATGTCGGCGCCGACACCGAAGCCACCGACATCCGCCTCGCCATGGAGGCCGAATCCGTTGCCGAGAGCAACATTGCCGGCCACACCAATCAGAGGGTCGACCCAAGTCTTGCTACCGCTGGCCTCCCTCGTGGCGAGAGGGCCGGTAACGGTCAAATCCGTATCCAGGTACCAGAGCCGTCCGCCGGCCAGAACGTCCAAGGTCGCGGTGCCATTGTCGACGACCCGATAGGAGCCGCCGAAGGTCCACAGCACCATGTTCATCTTCGCTTCGGCCGAAAGAGCAGCCAACGGGCCGGGCGATGTGCCATCGGCCTCGAGTCCCAGGTATATGAAGTCGGTGAATAGAGCGTAGCGGCCATTGCGCGCCTCACCGGCAAGCATGACCGGCGGGGGAGACCAATCGATGTGGTTGAAAATCTGGCTGAAATCGACATTGACATCCGCCGGCGACAGGCCCCTGACGCCGACCCTGCCGTTCATGCCTGCCATCCAGAAATAGGGCTCTGCCGTGAAGGTCCAGACCGGCGCGGGTGCAGGCGTGGGTTCGGGAGGTGCAAGGTCTGCCGCGATCGCCGGCGCCGCAACCAGCACTGCCGCTATCCCCGCCAAAGCCGGCACGAGAGCTCGGATGATTCCCATATCGAAGTCCCCTCTAAAATCCGTCTTTTACTTCTTGTCCGATGCGAACGTCTTGCGCCGCAGTGACAACATATACGTATTCGCGCGGCTCAGCTAATGGATATCGGCTTCCGGTCGTTCTTCATTCGTAGCGGTCCATTGCTCGTGGCTGTCACGGACAGTGTTGAGCCTACTTCGGGAACAGCAGGGTAATTCCCGTGCGGAAGCCGAAGCCGTCGGGTCCGCTGTCGGGACTTTTAGCCCAGTAGGCAATCGGCGCAAGGGGATAAGCGGTAGCGTACGGCATGGCCGGTTCATACCGCGGGATATAGATCGTGTCCGTACTCGCGGACCGGATAACGACATCGTTGTTCTCTTCGACAACCGTGACCTTGTCGTCGGCCCTTGGCCTCCGCCTTGTCGCGCAACTGCTGAATCGCGACCAGTACGTCTTTTTGCTGATACGTTAACGCGTCGCCAAACGTCTGGGTCCAATCCAGATCGTCACTCATCATTTTAATGATCTCGGGATAGTTGAGCAGCGAGATTACACTGCCGTCCCAGCTTTCTTTGGGTTTCAGGTCCGATTTCTTGGCCACCTGATCCAGGAACCGGCTCGCCTCTACAATCTGCAGCCGGTACAGCGACGCCTCACAAATAAGTGCGACAAGTTCATCGGGGTAGAGTGCGATGCGCGCTACCAGGATTTCAAGTTCATCCTCGTCAAGCGGTTCGGGAGATTGGGCGCCCGTGCCGCTATCCGCGGCGACTGTCTTATTCTGGGCGGCCGCGAAGGAGGCGGGACTGGAGCAGACGAGAAGCGCAATAGCGGCCACAATGCCGGCGCCGGCGCGCCAGCGCGGAAACTTGCGTTCCATTATCGTCCTCCAAGCGATTTCAGGGTGGCTGCCAGCGAGTCGTGCTGCCAGTCCCGGCAAATACCTTCTGCCTTGGCACGATGCTGGAGCATTCCCCTCTTATGGGGAAGGTAGTTAACTGTATGCTACGTGCAGACTGGGCAGCTCGTGCCAGTGGATCAGTCGACGTGAAGCCGGCTTTCCTCAGCAACCGCTTGGTACGCGAGGCGTAAGCTGCGCGACCCCAGCGGCATTCAACGGTCTTGTGCCAGCCTCATCAAGGAGCTTCGGCGCCAGGCGGGGAACTCTCCCTGCGCGGCTTTTGACACTTAACGTGCTGGTGCGCGACCTTGTTTGCTTTCACGACAATCGACGCCTGTATGATCCCGTAAGATACATGCAGTACCTAGTTTCTCGATGCATGGTGCCGTAGCGTCAAACACACGTCAAAACTCGGAGTGCCAGCTATGAACATATCGCGTCGCGCCGTCTCGCTTGGCGGCTTAGGTCTGCTTGCTGCAACTTCGCAGAGGCCCACGAGTGGCCACGCAGAAGGTCTGGTTGGAGATCTGATGGAAGGATCGGATGATTTCGGCCTCGCGGTCGAGGCTTACACTTACGGCTATCCGCTGGTCACGATGGAGATGACTCGCCGGGTTATAACAAATGTTGCCAAACCCAAGGGAACCAAGGCTCCGATGGGGAATCTTATCAAGGTGCGCGAATATCCTAATGCACAGTTCCGGGATGTGACAGCTCCCAACGCCGACACGCTGTACACCACGGCCTTCTTGGACGTCGGCAAGGAGCCTTGGGTCGTCAGCCTGCCGGACTTGCAGGACCGCTACGCCTTGTTCCCCATGCTCGACGGCTGGACGACGGTCTTCGACGTGCCGGGAAAGCGGACCACCGGAACAGGCGCGCAGACCTTTGCCGTTACCGGCCCTGGCTGGGAAGGCACGCTGCCGGAGGGGGTCAAGCAGTACAAATCGCCGACCAGCATCGTCTGGCTGCTCGGCCGCATCTATTGCACAGGCACGCCCGAGGACTATGCGGCAGTTCACAAGGTGCAGGACGAGGTAAAGCTCTATCCGCTGAGCGCCCACGGCAAGGAATGGACGCCGCCTCCCGGCAAGGTCGACCAGTCGATCGACATGAAAACGGCGGTCCGCGATCAAGTCAACAAGATGGATGCGGTCGAGTATTTCACGCTGCTCGCCGAACTGATGAAGACCAATCCGCCGACGGAGGCTGACGCACCGATGGTGGAAAAAATGGCACAAATCGGCATCGTGCCGGGGCAGGATTTCGACAAGACGAAGTTCAATCCTGCCTTCGCCACGCGCGTCCCGCAGATCGCCTTCGACCGCATCATGCTGCACTTCAAGTTCAGTGACGGCGACGTGAAGCAAATCAATGGCTGGGGCTTCACAACCAAGACCGGCATCTACGGCACGAACTATATCCAGCGCGCGCTCGTGACCGCCATTGGCCTTGGCGCCAATCGTCCGCAGGACGCGATCTATCCGACCTCCATGACGTCGCATGGCGACTTGATCAACAGGGCCTATTCGGGTTCGGACAAATACGTCCTGACCTTCAAGAAGGGTCTAACCCCTCCGGTAACAGGCTTCTGGTCAGTGACTATGTACGACGCGGATTACTTCTTCGTCGACAACCCGCTCAACCGTTATTCTATCAGCGCCCGCCAGCCGCTGAAAGCCAATGACGATGGTTCCATTGACATCCTGATCCAGAACGAGAGCCCTGGAGCAGACAAGGAGGCCAACTGGCTGCCTGCGCCCAAGGGCAAGTTCGTCCTGATGATGCGGACCTACTGGCCAAACGAGAGCGACCCTTCGATCATTGACGGTTCGTGGACCATCCCGCCTGTCAAGAAGGTGAGCTGAGTGACGTGGCGAGGCTGAGGGGGGTAGACTGTGCCCCCGAGGCCTCTCAACGACGATTGGAACGTCATCTCCCGCACCATCCTGCCCGTCGCCTACCAGCACGATATTGCCGGGCCTTCCGGCAATCAGTTCGGGCTCGGCGACATCAGCCAGAACCTGTTCTTCTCGCCCAAGAAACCGACCGCAAATGGGATCATCTGGGGTGTCGGCCCGGTGTTCCTCTTTCCGACGGCGACCGACGAATTGCTTGGTGGAGAAAAATGGGGAGCTGGTCCGACAGCCGTCGTGTTGAAACAAAAGGACGGATGGACGGTGGGTATGTTGGCGAACCACATCTGGTCGTTTGCCGGCGACGGCGACCGCAGCGACATCAACGCCACCTACTTGCAGCCTTTCGTCTCCTACACGACGAAGGACGCTTGGACGTTCAGCTTGAACACCGAGAGCACCTACAATTGGGAGGCGCAGCAATGGTCGGTCCCGATCAACTTCCAAGTCTCGAAGCTGGTGGTGATGGACAAGCAGCCGATCAGCCTGTTCGCCGGTGTGCGCTACTGGGCGGAAAGCCCCGACAATGGGCCAGATGGTTTCGGCTTCCGCACGGGTATTACACTACTGTTTCCAAATAAATAGGCCGGGCAGTGCTTCGGCCGGGGCGCAGGCCAGTCCTGCGTCCGCTTGTCGTGTGAGGGTAGCAGCGATCTGGCTGAGGCTCTGCCCGGCTGCCTTCAGCGGATGGCCTCTCGCTCCTGGCCGAGCGCGAACGAGCTTCCGTTTAGGGTCGAACTCGGTAGTTCAGGTGATTGGGTTTTGACCCCAAACGCCATCCGATTTGGTCGCCCGCAACGGTCCAGCGTTCGCCTGACCTGCATAGACCTCCATTTCCCACCTCGGGGCGGAGTCATCTGCGTTTGGGCAGCCACATAGAGCAACGTCCGCATGAAGCCCATTCAACTTGTTTCTGTTTCATTCTGTTCTCCAACTGCTGCGTTCCGTTTGGAATTCTCGACTGGGGTTCTCAGCGGTGCCGACATGGAGTGGCCGCCATCTCATTCTGATCCGGGAAATCCACAGGACGACCGAGACGCGACATCGCCATGACCAAGATCGCTCCGATCCCCGAGGGCTCGCGACGTTTCTCGCCAATCAACGCGACGCTTAACCCGAGTTCGGAACCAGTTTCAGTCATCCGATCTAGACCACAAAGCCGGCAAGTCGTGTGATGAGCCAGCCTGCAGCCATTGTGCCGATCAGATAGGCGGCAGTGCTCCGCGCAGCTACAATCGGAATGGTGATCAGGGTGGTAACAATTCTGAAGGCGATTAGTACCGCCGCTACAAAAAGCATTTGCCCTGCTTCGACGCCCAGATTGAAGGTGAGAAGAGCAAGCGGCACATCCACCTGTGGAAGTCCGATCTCCTTGAGCGCACCAGCAAAGCCAAAGCCATGAAGAAGACCGAAAGCGAAGGCCACCATCCAGGGATAGGTCTCGGAAAGCCGCCTTTCTGCTGGCTTGATCTTGGTGAGTTCGCTGGCCACGAAGGCAATGCTAAGCGCAATGGTGGCTTCCACGGGTTTCTGCGGTAGGCTGAAGTAACCCAAAGCCGCCCCTGCAAGCGTGATACTGTGGGCAATCGTAAAGGCAGTAATTGTCTTCACGAGCGTCCATCGATTGTGGATCAGCAGCATGAGAGCCAGCACAAATAGAAGGTGGTCGATGCCGGACAGGATGTGATCAACACCCAACCGGAAATAGGTTTCCGCCACCTCAAAGCTGGCCTGAGCGCCCTTGATGACAGTGCTCGGCATATCTGGTTTGAGGCGGGCAATCTCCGTCGTCCCATCGCGGTAGGTAATATGGATCAGCGCGTCGGTCAGGGTTGAGCGCAAGCCGTCGATGGTGATCTCATGGCCCTTCAGACCGCCGTCGCATGCGGCGGTCCATCGCTCCATGTAGGCACCGCCATCGATGGATCTCGTCGGCTCGTTCTCCGCCCTGCATGTTTCCGGCAAACGCGCGTAGAGGCTGAGCCGCCTGTCGCCCAGGGCCGGCACTTTCCATACCGCCACAAATACATCGGGTTCCGTCTCCCGCATCTCGAGATAAGCGGGGCGCATCTCGTGTGCTGCTGCGGGTGCGGATTGGAACAGCTGCAGAAGAACCGTCAATAGCGCTGCGAAGCGAATCATCGGATGGCGCTCGTTTTTGCGGGGTACTCGATCACTACCGCATATCGCTTCAGCAATTCCTCAAGTCGGCGCTCTTCGAATTCCTTGCGCTTGTCATTCGCCCACTCGCGCACCACGTCATCGCGCACCTCGTTGAGCGCGGGCAAGCGGCCCGGTCTACGCTCTGACAGCTTGATCAAATGAAGTCCGAAACTTGATGTGACGGGACCTGTCCACTGGCCTAGCGTTGCCTTGTCGAGCGCTTCGGCGAAATCCGTCCCAAAAGTCTGGCCTATCGATGATTTGCCTGTCAGGGGCAGCTCCACGGGAAGCAACGACACGTCACCCAACATCGTCGGATCGGTCGCGGGATTTGTCGCCAATGTCTTCAATATGGAGGCCGCGTCCTGCCCGGTCTTGTCGCCGTGCTGGTCCGGGTTGAGGAAAACCTGTTGGAAGGCCAGCATCGGTTCGATCTCGAATACGGTGGGGTGAGCCTTCAGATAGGCATCAAGCTCACCACTAGTCGGCGTTTGTGCATCGACGATGGAGTCGTTCATAAACCCCATCTTCAGGCTTAGGCGGCGGCGAATGACAGCGTCATCCTTGTCGAGCCCCAAGGCTAATGCCTCGCGGACGTAGATCTCTTCCTTGACGTAGTCGTCGACCAGTCCCTTGAATTCCTCGGCCGTCGGAGGTCGCTGCCAGGTCTTGCCGAAGATTGCAGTCAGTTGTTCGATCTTGGCGCCGTGACGATGATGCGATCCGGCGCTTGCGCTCCCCCGCGGTTGAGCAGGCCATACACCGAGAAGATGGCCAGAGCCAAAATGATGAAGTGCGCTAATGGCTCTCTCAGCAGACGTTTCAGCAAGATGATTGGCTCCGCTGGCAAAGGACAAGCAGGGTGGTGCGGCGGTAGGCGGCCGCACCGAACTTTCAGGTCAACTCCAGAGTGACATTCAAGGCGTGTACCAGATCGGCGACGTGTAGGCGCGCTCCGTCACAGTCATCTGTGTCCCCTCCAGTGGCTTCGTGCCAAAGCGCTTGGCGTCGTAGGCGGTCCAGCGCGGCGTCGGGATCTCGATGACGCGACCGTAGTAGAAAGCCTTCTGCTTTGGATCAAATGCAGGGTCCTTCCAGACCGCAATCAGTTCCGAGGCGCCTATGGTGTTCTTCCACGTAGCGTTTTCGACATCCACCGTGCTGCCAACCGATGGGAGCTTGCCATCTGCGCCTAACTTGCGGTCGCCACCCCAAGCTACGTCATAGACCTGCTCATGAGTTTGATCCTTGTCATCGAGCCATCCCTTGACGATCTGGTAACGATCGAGATTGGCGCCGATCGGATCCTTAAGTGCAGCGACGAGGAACGTCGGCACCTTGCCCTCTGGCGCTGCCGTCAAGTCGCCGCCCATGGGCACGCCTTTGGCATAGCCGATAGCGCCCGGATTGCGGGTCTCTGCATCTGCCTGCTCGAAATCCCAGCCGCCGAAAAAGCGCACAGCCATGCGCGGTCCCGTGGTGCCATAGGTTTCCTTGCGCTGCATGGCGTCCCAAAGAGCTTCACGGGTATTTTCCGTCGCCCAGACCGCGGCATAACCCGAGGCGCTGACCTGCCAGTCCATGACCTTTATCTTCGTTTTTGGATTAGTGAAGAATGTACTCAACATGCGCTCCGGGCTCGGCTCCTGTGGCGTGGTCTTGCCGAAGAAGTTTTCCTCTTCCAGCGCGGAGAGGCCGGTGTGAGCATCGGAACTGCCGACCATGCCGAACTTGTAGGGGTTGGTGCCAAGCTCGGCCTCGAGCTTGAGACCATTCCGCAGTGCTGAGCGCGCATATTCGAACTCCAGCATATCGGGTGTCTTCGCCGCGCTGCCATCAAGGTTGCCAAAGTCCCACCGTTCGAAATTGGCAAATTCGTCATTTGGGGAAAGCGTCGGGTGGGTTTCGCCGTCGCCCTTGGTCTGGGTTGCCTCATAGAGCCGCTCCCACTTTGCGCGCTGCTCCACATATTCCTTGTCCACCGGCTTGTTGGTGAAGGACTCGATCAGCGGGAACATACTGCCATTGGAAAGGTTGCCGTTGTGGGCGATGGCCAGCACGCTACCGCCCGTCTTGTCCTCATAGGCCTGCATCCATTTCCACAGATCGCGCGGATTATCGCTGCCGAGGGGCTTCAAAGTCGTGTAGGGCACGATCTGGTCGGCCTTGTCTCCGTTATCCCGGAAGATCACGTTGCGGTGCAGATTGTTGCCCGCCGTGTTGGACGTCCATTCATAGCCGATGACAGCAGTGAAACGGCCGGGATCATTGTATTCCTCCGCCGCTTTTATCGTATCCTGCCATGCATTTTTGTAGGGGCGGGTTTCAGGTCCATACATCATGCTCTTCGGAATCGTTCCCGCGCTGAAGGCCTGGATGATCTGGATCGCAGCGTCGCCGCCTTGTCCTGACTTGATCATATCGTACCAGGTCTTGGCTTGGGGGTCGGCAATGACTTCCGGCTTGCCGGCAAACAGGTCCGGAAACATGCCCATGTTGTCTGAGTGGTCGGTAACGACCAGGAAGTCCAGCGGTCGCGACAGCTTGGCCGGCTGACCGCTCGACGCCGTAATTTCCTCGCCTCGCGCAAAGCGATAGGCATCACGCGGTGTCAGCCGCGCGCCGAACGCACCCGCATCGAAAGATGCTCCGGTGTGAAGGTGCGTGTCGCCGAAGAACGGCCGGGTAGGGAAATTTCGGCCAGCATAGGGCGAATAGATCGGCTTCGCGGCAAAGACCTTCGCTGCCTTCTCCGGTGATAGCGCACCAATGTCATCATCAGCAAATGCCGGTGCCGCCAGGCCGAGGATGGTCGCACTCAGAAGAATGGACCTGAAAGCAGAACTGCGCATATTGTGGTTCCTCCGGTTAAAGCTCGTCACCACATCGTAGTCTGTAAGTGGAAACACACCCGTAGCATCGGGTATGTTCTGTGAGGGAAGCATGCCCAAGCGACCTGCGGCACGCGAGGGTTGGTGCCTCGTCCTTCATCTCGAACTCTGATCGATGCAGGGTTGATCTGCCACCGGCGGACGTCATAAACCTGTTCCGCCCTTGTGCGCGGACTCGCCCTTATGAGACCAGCTTGGAAATCTGTGCCTCAGGTTGCGCAGCAGGCGCGACTTAACAGTAATACATACCAACCGCGCAGCGCCGCACCGTACGCCTCGCAACCCCGGCAACACTGACCGGCGTGAGCGGACGCCCGACGATGGCTTCGGCCGTCGACATAAGGGTGTGGGAACCGGTGACTGTCATCCGTTCCGAGGCTCCGAGCCCGATCAGCCCGAAGGTGGCAGCGAGCAGGATATTTTTCAGTTTCGCTGTCATGATTATTTGGTCCCTTCTGGTGAAAACTGTGTGGGCAGTTCATCGGTGTCGGTCAGTTCCTTCGCATCGACCTTTTTGGCGTTGGTCCCGTTCTTGAAGCCGAAGTCATCGGCCGCGACATCGCTGCCGGTCTTCCAGTCTCTGATCTGAACACTGTATTGCGGCCCCTGATCGACTTTCTTGCTGGTAATGACATATCGGCAGGGATAGGGATGCTCGCCCTGGGCGATCCAGATCTGCCAGTCTACTTCCTTGGTCCGAAACGCCAGATGATCGCATTCGGTGCCGCCGATCACGCCGCTGCCGAGGTCCTTGACGTCGGTCACGTCGCGCATCAGCTCCTCGTAGACGTTCGACATAAGCAGGTCTGCGCCGGGAACAGGCCGGTGGAACTTGTCCCGCAACTCATCGACCAGATGATCCAGGGTACCAGGCACCTCGGCCTGCGTGTAAAGGTTGGCGTTCTTGCCCAGCAGCGTCAGCGTCTTGCCGTCGAAGATCATCTCGACATTGGCGAAACCGCCACTGCGGGTGGCGCGGATCCTGTCGGGCCGGCTGAGGTCGACCATCCCCGAACTCGCGAACAGAAGCTTCTGGTGGTCCTTGGTGACGACCTCGAAGTTGGTGTCGTATCCAAAGGAAATGGAACTCATGCCCGCCATGTAATCGGACATCGCCTTGAGCAAGCTCTTGGCCTCTGCGTCGTCCGCTGTCGCGGGCGCTCCCCACCCAATCGCCAAGATCATCGCCGCTGTAGATGCGGCGGCAAGTCGCCTTGATTTTCGTGGTATTCTTTTCATGTGAGTGCCTCCTTCCAGGTGCCTCAGTATTAGTTGAGGAAGCGGAGGAGCACCCGTAACATCGGGTAGGTTCTGTTATGGTCGCTACTTTTGTGCCGCGGCGGCCTACCAGCGCGAGAACGCAGATCGACGCTCAGCCCGCACTTACTCGCTCGAGGGCATATCAGATGTTGTGGCAGGCACTGAGGAGCCTGACGGCGCGTCCGACGGCACGGGCAAGCCTGCCTTGCGAAGGCTCGCGATCATGCGCGCCCGATCCGCTGCCTGGATGTTGCGCTTCATGAGTTCGGCCTCGATGTTGGGGATGAACGCTGGGCTCATCTTCATAAATATTTCTCCCTCCCGGGTTGCTTCCGCCATCATCCCCGCCTGTGCATAGATGGCGGTCGCTACCACATGGAAGATTGGGAGTTTCTGGAGATCGGCCTGCCGGATCTCGGCCACGGCTTTTTGGTCGTCATGCTG
This sequence comes from Mesorhizobium sp. M8A.F.Ca.ET.207.01.1.1, assembly GCF_004794715.1. Taxonomy (NCBI): domain Bacteria; kingdom Pseudomonadati; phylum Pseudomonadota; class Alphaproteobacteria; order Hyphomicrobiales; family Phyllobacteriaceae; genus Mesorhizobium; species Mesorhizobium sp. M8A.F.Ca.ET.207.01.1.1. The sequence continues at coordinate 369,193 of NZ_SRUS01000002.1, forward strand.
CATATAGGCTGTGAGCGCGAGCACCGTGTGGTAGTACCCGCCGGCCCCCGGATTGCGGTCAAGAGCTAGCTGCACAAGCTCCGCCCCACGCTGCCATTGCCCTCCAAGTGCCAGTCGTGTGCCGAATTCGCCGAGGAACTCGGTATCGTTGGGATTGAGTGCCAGTGCCCGTTCCCCGATCTCCATCGACTCAGCCCATTGCTGATTGAAGAACAACGCCGTCATCAACGCCTGAAGTGCGCGCATATTGTCCGAGTTCAGCTCGACCGCCCGACGCGCTGCAGCGAGTGCACGTTCAGCCGATGTGGGCGCGCCCTTTCGTGCATTGAAGCCAAACCGGTCCTCGTCGACGTAAGCAATCGACAGCATCGCCCAGGCGGTAGCGTAGGATGGAAAGCGCGCGACGGCGCTCTCAAGGCAGTCGCGGACGGCCGCATGCCGTTCGACACTCAACTCGGTGCGATAGGCGTAAAATTGAAGCGTGCAACGGTAGGCATCGAGATCATCGGGCGGGCCGTTCGCGATGTCGGCCTGATAGATGACGCCGTAGGGCTGAGCTACTACTGTTGCAACCTGGGCGGCGACATCGGATTGAATGGCGAAGATATCGCGGGAACGAAAATCGTCGTCGTAGGTTTGAGACCACAGGATCGCGCCGTTTTCGGTTTCGATCAGACGGGCTGTGACGCGGATTCGCGCGCCGGAGATTTGCACCCCGCCGGTCAGAAGGTAACTGGCTCCGAGTTGCTGGATGTGCGAGGGGGCGACTTGCGGTGGCAAAGCCTCTGAGGTCTCGCGGCCATACACCGTCAGTTCTTTGAAGTGCGGCAGGATGCTCAGCAATTCCTCGGTAAGCCCCATCGCATATAGCTTGGCTTCCGGTCCTCCGCCGAGATCGGCGAATGGCGCGACCACCAGCGTTGGTCCCTCGGGATCGGCCGCCCGCGTCGAGGGCAGGGAGGTCTGCGACACCAGCGGGCTGGAGGCCCAATATGCAAAGGTGAGGCAGACGACGACTGCGAGCGTTGCCGTGGCGAGCCAATGCACGCGTTCCCATGAAAACGAAGCCGCTTTCGAAATCTCGGGAGCCGCTGCAGGCCCGACGGGCGTGAGTTCGACTGCGTTCGAGACGTTCCAGCTGAAAACGGGAACGTACCCGCCCTTGGGGATTTCGATGCGGATCGGATCGGTGCATCCGGACAGCAGGTAATACCGCTCAAGCGCGCGGCGCAACCGACCCGCCTCGATCCGCACCACCGGATCGTCCTGCGAGAAGTTTTCGTCCCGGTCGAAAACCTCGATGGCGATCGAATAACCTTTGAGCCGCGTAGCGCGCCCAGAGAGCGTTTCTTCCACGACGTAGCGTAGGAAAGCACAAGCGCGCGCCGGCACCGAAAACTCAGGACTTGAGAGAATGCGCTCAAGCTCGGCGCGGACCTCCTCCGGAGAGGGTGGCAGTCGGAGTGCCGAAGTCAGGGCTAGCGCTGCAACCCCAGGATTAAAGACGTTCATTCCAGAACCCCTCTTGCCCCACCTTGAGGGCCGTCCCGACCTGCCGTAGGGCATCGGCTTTGGAGGTAAATTAGAAACTGCTTAAGTAGAGTACTCCCCGCATTCCATTCCGTCCAAGACTATGTACGATTCCATATGGTCCGGCGTCGGCTACAGTAACCTACGCCCGCAACTGCTGCGGCACGCCTATACTCCATTGCACCGACGGCGGAATGGGCGTCATTGATATGGATCAAAAAATCGAGGCGGCCCAACGGCGCTTTCCCTTGCGAAAGCGCGCGATCGAGGACCTCGCCGTCCGCGATGAGGATTTCCGCTCGCTGTGTATCGATTTTGCTGACGCCGAAAGAGCGGCCCTGCGTTGGGAGAATTCCGACACACCAAAGCGTGATGAGCGTCGCGCCGAATACCTAGCGCTGGTCAACGACCTGGCCAAGGAGATCGAAGCAATATTGGATACAGCCGCCAGTATCCCGCTCCCGGCCCAGCGGCCGAAAAGTCAGTAGTGAACGAAAGCTGCTCAATGGCTGGCTGGGGCCTCGCAAAGCGGAGCAGCCCTTGGCCGCACCGAATATACCAGATGCTACATCGCGCGGCGATCCAAAGTATCACGCCGCCGCCTCCTTCCGTTGCGCGGTGACGGTCTGTTGCGTCGCAGCCGCACTGACCACTGCTTCCTGTTGCGGTCCGGCAGAGCTCTGAGCCAGTACGGATTTCGCGAGTTTGATACCGTTTTCATCAAACGCTGTCGTCGCCTGACGCCAGCACTCGCAAAGACTGTTATTCGGCCCGGCAGACAAGTCTTGCAGTATGTCGATGGAACTCGTCTGATCACCGGCAAGTCTCAAGGCACCATGGTGCTTGGTGTGGCTGTTCCGGGAGTAGGTTACCAGATGCTACGCGCGTGCACGCGCCACGTCCGCTAACCTTCGCGTCAATCAGTGCAGAGGAGCGACAAACAATGTGCCAACTCAGCGCGTCCGGCATGATCGATGACTAGGAGAAGGTCTACGCTTCGATAGTCGAGGACAGGCGATCATGCTCAACCGGGGTTGCTCAGCGCAGGACCAAAAATGGACCACGATCTAAGCCAACGAGCTAACGGGCCTGTCCAACTAGTGGTCCGCTAATCTACATGCTTGCCCACGTAATTTACCGACTGCCTCTGGGCTCACGCGATATACAAGCCCTTTGAGACACCCGCCGAATTGCAGTCCGCGAAGGGAAAAGCCCCATGCTGAGACGCCAGCGCGGACGTTCATGAGCAGAGAACGGCAGATAAAGGCAGATAAAGGCAGATAAAGGCAGATAAAGGCAGATAAAGGCAGATAAAGGCAGATAAAGGCAGATAAAGGCAGATAAAGGAAAGGCACTTCCATGCGAAATTTAATGACACTTATCACGGCAACTTCAGTAGCACTTTTGTCTGCGATGGCAGCCTACGCACAAACACAAAATCCCCTTCCCAAGGCCAGCGATGTGCTTGTCCGATACGGGGACGACGTGGAGGGCTGGACGGTCTATGCAAATCAAACCCGCGGAGATTGCTTGATCGTGCGCCAGGATGGGCCAAGTTCGGTGCAAATGGGCGTTACCGCAAATCAGGAGGTCGGGTATCTCGGCGTGTTCACGAAGGCGGATATCGGCCTTCAGAACGGGGCCCAGTCGGAAATCTTCGTCTCCATCGCTGGCCATCTTTATAGTGGTGTGGCCATCACCACGAGCGGCGAACTCAAGGGCGGATATTCTGGTGGCTACATCTTGACAGACGACCCGAATTTCAAGCGCGACGTAGCGAAGCAATATGAAATGATCGTGTTTCCGGAAACCAAGGGGACCTTCGTTGTCGATCTGAAGGGGACTTACAAGGCAATGGCAATGGGCCGCAAATGCCTCGCGCAGTGACCGCCCGCTGGGCAATATTCCCCATCTCGGCCATTGGCTGCAGCCACAGAGTTTTAACGCAGAGCGCCAGCGTGTGAAATCGCCGCCGCCGGAGCGGCCAATGCCAGTCGGCGCCCACAAGCCAAGATCGTATCAGAAGTTCGGGCTTTTCAACGACCGCGGGGCTGATGACCAACAGCGAATATACTAAATTAGAGCATTCCCAATAATGACGTAGAAAAAGAGACCTGACGTCTTTTCAGATAGCGCGACGCGTCCACCATTTTGACGCCGCCGGCGTGGATAACGGCAATTGACGATGTTGTAATATATTGGCGAGATCAATGCGGCTTCCGGTATACTCACCTTGATTGCAAGCGTCATCTGGCACCGGATCAATCCTCGAACAACCGACTATCCACCGACTTGATATACTGCAGAAACGCAGCAACGCTGTCGAAAAATGAAGTGCGCCTCACACTGGACGAGCTGATTGCGGCGATCCGTCGTGATCTTGATGCGAAGAAACCCAGGCAGGTTAAACAGGGACAAGGACGGCGTGCATCCGCTTGTGTTTCCGTGTGAGAAGGGGTGGAGGAATGTGGTGACCGGAGCTCGCGTCGAGATTCGTCCTACTCACTGGCTTGCCTGGAGCCCGGGCAAAGATGAACCGGCCTCGTTTCGGGATCCGACTTAACCCTCAGGATCGACAGTCAATGCCGTGCGTGGTCTAGGCCTGACAGGCCGCTGCTTCAGCCTGGCTCATTTTGGCGATCTGCTGCTGTGCGGCGGCAGCGGTGGCGGCATCGCCGCCCTCGACGTGCACCGTCGGGAACGCGATCTTGATGTTGTTGTCCTCGAAGGCCTTCTTAATCATCATGAAGGCCCGGCGCTTGATCGGGAACTGCGTTCCCGGTTTGGTCGTCATCTTCATACTGAGCTGGACGGCGAAATCGCCGAACGCGTCGATGCCCTGCATTTTCAGCGGCTCGATCGTGTCGGCCGCGAATTCGGGGTCCTGCGCCAGCTCTTGTCCGATCTTCTTAACCAGCTTGCGCGCGAGTTCGACGTCGGAATCGTAGGTCACGCCGATCGTTATCTTGTCGATCACCCAGTCGCGACTCATGTTCTGGATCGCGCCGAGCTGGCCGAACGGAACGGTATAGACGGGGCCGCGGTGGTGGCGCAGCCTGACCGAGCGCAGGCTGAAGGACTCGACCGTCCCCTTGTATGACCCGCTCTGGATGTACTCCCCCACCCGGAACGCATCGTCCATCAGGTAGAACACTCCGCTCAGCATGTCCTTCACAAGCGTCTGCGAGCCGAAGCCGATGGCCACGCCGAACACACCTGCGCCAGCGATCAGAGGCATGATCTGCACGCCTAACCCGGCCAGGATGCTTAGTACTGCCACGACGCCGATGAGGACGGCGAGCGCGTTGCGAAAGATCGGCAAGAGAGTTCGCAGGCGGGCTGCACGTGCTGCATCGTACGGATCCGCCTGGGGTGCCGCATGATGGGGATCCGTACTGGCCAGACTCGATGCCTCAATTCTATAGGCGATTAGGGCCTTGGCGAGCTGCCAGAACAGATCCGCGACCATCAATATGACAATGGCGTTAAGCGATCCGGATATGATGCGAGCGCCCATCTCGTCGTGAGCAAAGGCCGCTGCTCTAAGACGCCAGACGTAGGCGAGCCAAACGATCGCCGCTGCAATGACCCCCGCCCTAGCGCCTCTGACGATAAATACGTTGAGCGCCACGCCGACGGCGCCACTGCGCTTGGCGGTGCCGGCGACCGCTTGCGAGACATTACCGACGCCGCGCACCACGCTAGGCAGGAGCAGCGCGTACAAACCGATCCACAGCAATGCGAGCACCCCCGCGACCCAGACTAGCCAAAGTACAACCAGATAGAGCGTAAGCAGACAATTCTTGATCGGTGAGGCTGGCTTGCTAGGCCGCCGCCAAACGGTGTCGCAGCCGACGGCCAGCAGGCCAAGCCCGAACGAGAGCGCGACGAGCCGCAGCATGTCGGGCGAGAAGCCAAGGGCCGGCATGATGCTGACAATCGCCCAGCCGAAGAAAAAAAACCCGGCGACCGCGCTCACGCGTTGCTGCCAGAAGCGTTGACCCGCCTCGCGGCTGCCGCCCCGCTGATCGCTAGGGTCACCCTCAATGGGAGACCCCAACGCCAGCAGAGACTTGGTTATCGCGCGGATAGCGCGAAAGATGATGAAGGCGAGCAGCAGCGTCAGCACGATCTTGCGCAGAAGCGGCGGCCATTCGAACGCGAGGAACGAGCCGATGCTGGCTAGGGCAAATGTCAGCAAGGCAGCGACCTCGGACAGAACCGCCTTTCCGGGGTCAATCGTTGCCTCGGAAGCGCCCGACGCCAAAGCCCGGCGGACCAGCCACTCGGCGCCGAAGCCGACGACAATCAGAACTGCCAGGATCAGGACCACCAGGCCGGGCCTGCCTGAATTCACGTCGCGCGAGACGACGCCGGCGGCGTTGGACAACTCCTGCGGGATGCGGGGAATGGCATCCGCGAGCGCGGCGAGACGTGCGCGAACGGCTCCCTCCCAACTCGCGATCGTGCCTTCTAGCGATGCGGCAGGCGGTTCCTCGGCGGCTGCCGGTATCTTTCCTTCGAGCCATTGCTTCACCTCAGGGTCGGACAGCAGGTTGAGGAACTGCCGTGCCTTTTCAGGCGGCAAGCCGGCCGGAGACTGCTGTGCCAAGGAGGTTCCAAGCAGTGCCCAAAAGAAAATCGCAATGCCGGCCGACAGCAGAATACAAATTCGAGTGCGCAGTGCTTTGCTCATCGGACGCTCCGGCTGCCCGTGGGAAGCCAGCCGGGAGCGAGCCTGTCCGCTTGCGCCGGCAGACGACAGGCGGCGCTGGGAAGGTCGTCAGGGCCAAGTTGCCCCTTTCTGTACGAAGGCGATGAAGGCCTGGCGGTCAAAGATACGTCCTTTGCGCAAAGTCGATAGCCGGACGATTGTAATAGGTATGGCTTAAGCGCAAATTGCGCGAGATCAATCGGCGTTCGATCGCGTCGCCCTCGATGGGGCTTTCAAGGAACGCTTAGACCTTGCCGTCGATGCGACTTATCCGGTCGGCTGCACCGGCGGCTGTAGGTCAGTTGCGGGACGGGCCCTTGCGGCCCACAGCCATCGCCTTGAAGGTCCCTTCCAGGTCGACCACAAATTCCCCTTTGGTCTGTGGGAAAACCGTCGTGGTGTATTTCGCTTGAAATTTGGGTCGTCCGTCAAGATGTAGCCGCCCGGATGCGGAGGGCGGCTTCACCTGCGACATGCCGAATGGGCTCTCCTACACGGCGCGCTCAGACGTGCTTCATATGGTGCTTCGCCAATAAGTTCACTATGCGTTCGGCTTGTGCTGCGGAGCACCAGCCGCTGGCCAGGCTAACTAGATCACCGATTCAATTCCGGCTGTGCGCTGGAATGTCCGGTTTGCGAGGGATGATTGCCGTCGACCCACTGGACGATCATCCGGAATTGCACTTTCGCTTGCCAATACGCGCGATAGAAGTCGAGAAGTTCCCCTGTGGGTTCCGACAAGCGTTGGAAGCCCGAAATGAAGGCGACGACGGTGCCGATCGTCGTCTGCCCGCGGATGACAAGATAGCCGCCAACGATCAGGACCATCAGGGACCCAGACGCGTTGGCTATGTTCAGCAACGTCTTCAGCCCGAATCTCAACAAATAGAATTCAAGGCGGTTGCTGAAGATGGTGCGTATGGTGCGAAAGGCTGCCCGGCGCTTCGTCGAGTGGCTGGCGAAGGAATTGACTGCCTGGTTGCCAAGCCTTCGGACCAGCACGACCTGCCGTTCCACGAGTGTGTTCAGGTCCTTCTGCATGTAAAGCGCAAGCAGGATCTGCGGCAGGAGTGATACGCCGCTGACCAGAGCAATCACCGGCTGCATGTAGATCATGTAAGATACGACGGAGATCATCATCGTGACGTTGACCACGCATTCAGAGATGCTGGTGCCGACAAATCCGCCAACATAGTCGATCTCGTTGCCGATGATGCTGGCGGTCTGACCGCTCCTTGCGTGCTCGCGCGCTGACCTTTGCGTGGCGACGAGAGCGAGTTGATCGCGCGCCGTCTTAACCACGCTCTCTCCGAGCCAGCCCTGATAGACGATCAGTGCGTATTTCAACCCCGCATGCAGGAGTATAGCCGCTAGATACAGGCCGCCGAGCATCAGGAGCGCCCGTATGTTCTTGTCGGCAATCGCCCCATCGACGACCCGTCTCTGCAGGTCGATGGGGATAAAGTTAGCCAAGGCAACCGAGATTGCGATCACGCTGACATAGACCTGATGCATGCCGCTGGCGCGCCGGACAAAATTGGGAAACTTCTCGCCAGCGCGTATCGCGTCGGCCATCGGCTTAAACGGGGTGAAGCGCCGCGCAATTGTCGTGAAAATGCCGCTCACCTTCGGTGCGCCTCCGTCGCCTCCATCTCCGGCCCAGCCGATAAGGCCGACGCACCCTGTCGCTGAGCAACCGAGCGGGCATCCTCGTTGCGCGGCTCGGTCGAAGTCAGCCCGGCAGGCCGAGAGCGGCATTCCTGCAGCGCCTCGATAGCCGGTCGCGACCAGTAGGGCTGGCCCCGGCCACGCCACGTTGGAGAGGTTGAGTTCTCGATCATCACGGTTTGATAGCGGAGAAGGCCGCGAGCCCCCTTGATCGGCATCAAGGCTGGGAGAATTTACGATCCGAGCTGAAACAGGAAGCCACGGTGTTGTTGGCAAAAGCACTGACCGGCGGCCATGACTGGTGGACCGGGAACCTGATGTGGGCCGGTCAGGAGTTCCAACAAACAAGGGCAAGCTTTCCGGGCGCGCCGTGGTCGCGGGGCGTCTGCTCTCGCTGAGGCCGCCCACTGCCGACAGACCCCGGCCGGGCAATCGAGCCCGCGCGGGAAACCTTTATAAAATTCCTATTTCTTTGCGCCCCGCGCCGTCTCGAACCTTTATGGCGATCGGGTCCATATTCGCACGACCAAGATCTGGTGCCACGTCAATGAACATGCGGCGGGGGTTGTCATGGTATTGCGAGCCTTTCCAGGAAGGCACGAAGTACAAAGCACAAGGAACAGGCAAAATGGACATTATCATGCTCGGGATCGGAGTTTTGTTCTTCGCCGTGTCCCTCGCCTACGTCAGAGCCTGCGACAGAATTTAAGCGGAAGGATCGAACCATGCTTGTCGACTACATCCTCGGTGGCGGCGTCACCTTGTTCCTGCTCGCTTACCTGACCTACGCCCTCATTCGCCCAGAGCGTTTCTAGTCCACCGGTGCACGGAAGCTACATCATGACCATAAACGGATGGATACAGATCCTCATCTTCTGCGGGATCCTCGTTTTGCTGGTGAAGCCGCTCGGCGGCTACATGCACCGCGTCTTCAACGGCGATCGCACGCCGCTTTCGTCGGTCCTCGGCCCGCTCGAGCGCGGACTCTACCGCATTTGCGGAACCAGCGATCATGAGGAACAGCACTGGACCACATATGCGGTGTCCCTGCTGCTGTTCAACCTGGCGGGCTTCCTGGTGCTCTACTTCCTGCAGCGCATGCAAGGCAGCCTGCCCTACAATCCGGCCGGCATGAGCGCGGTCGACCCGGCGCTCGCCTTCAACACCGCCGCCAGCTTCATGACCAACACCAACTGGCAGAACTACGGCGGCGAAAGCACGATGTCCTACCTCGTGCAGATGGCCGGCCTGACGGTCCAGAATTTCGTTTCGGCGGCCACCGGCATCGCCATCGCCATCGCGCTGATCCGTGGATTTGCCCGCGCTTCGGGAAAATCGATCGGCAATTTCTGGGTCGATATGACGCGCGCCACGCTCTACGTGCTTTTGCCGCTCTGCATCGTGCTCACCCTTGTCTATGTCTGGCTCGGCATGCCGCAGACGCTCGGGCCTTATGTCGATGCCACCACGCTCGAAGGCGCCAGGCAGACGATCGCGCTCGGCCCGGTCGCCTCGCAGGTCGCCATCAAGATGCTCGGTACCAATGGCGGCGGGTTCTTCAATGCCAATGCGGCACATCCCTTCGAGAACCCCGACGCCATCTCCAACCTGATCCAGATGCTGTCGATCTTCGTCGTCGGCGCTGCCTTGACCAACGTCTTCGGCCGTATGGTCGGTAACCAGCGCCAGGGCTGGGCGATCCTTGCCTCGATGGGCGTGCTGTTCATCGCCGGCGTCGCCGTCTGCTACTGGGCGGAAGCCGCGGGCAATCCGCTGGTGCACGCGCTGGGCATCGACGGCGGCAACATGGAAGGCAAGGAGACCCGTTTCGGCATCGCCTTGTCGGCGCTGTTCGCCGTCATCACCACGGCCGCCTCCTGCGGCGCGGTCAACGCCATGCATGACTCGTTCACCGCGCTTGGCGGCATGATCCCGCTCATCAACATGCAACTCGGCGAGGTCATCGTCGGCGGTGTCGGCGCCGGCTTCTACGGCATGCTGATGTTCATTCTGATTGCCGTCTTCGTCGCCGGCCTGATGGTCGGCCGCACGCCCGAATATCTCGGCAAGAAGATCGAGGCCAAGGAGGTCAAGATGGCGATGCTGGCCATCCTGTGCCTGCCGCTGGCGATGCTGGTCTTCACGGCCATCGCGGTGGTTCTGCCGAGCGCGGTGGCGTCGATCGCCAATGGCGGGCCGCACGGCTTCTCCGAAATTCTCTACGCCTACACCTCGGCGGCGGCCAATAACGGCTCGGCCTTCGGCGGCCTCACCGGCAACACGGCCTGGTACAACATCACCATCGGCATCGGCATGCTGATGGGCCGTTTCCTGGTCATCATCCCGGCGCTCGCCATCGCCGGCGCGTTGGCGGCGAAGAAGACCGTGCCCGCCTCGGCCGGCACTTTCCCGACCGATAGTCCGCTGTTCGTCGGGCTGCTGGTCGGCGTCATCGTCATCGTCGGCGGACTGACTTTCTTCCCGGCCCTTGCCGTCGGACCTGTTGTCGAGCACCTGGGGATGATCCATGGACAGACATTCTGAGGTAGCCATGTCCTGGTTCAGCAACAAGCGCCGCCATGTCAGGCATCGGCCCGAACCGGGGAAGGAGGGGCTGCCGCCTCCTTTCCCGACCATGTCGACCTTTCTCGGACTTGCCGGCGCCATGATCGCGCTTTGGCTGCTGGCCTACGGGCTTCCCCATCTTTTTTCGGCATCCGACCAATCGGCGCCGCACACCAACACTGAAGCCGGAGCTTCAAAATGAGCCAGTCAAAATCAGCGAGCATCATGGATGCCCGCATCCTGTGGCCTGCCATTGGCGGTGCCTTCCGCAAACTCGATCCGCGCACGCTGGCGCGCAATCCGGTGATGTTCGTCGTCGCCGTCGTGTCGGCGCTGACATCGGTGCTGTTCGTCAAGGACCTCGTCACCGGCGGCGGCGATCTGCGCTTCACGCTGCAGATCATCATCTGGCTGTGGTTCACGGTGCTGTTCGCCAATTTCGCCGAAGCCGTCGCCGAAGGGCGCGGCAAGGCGCAGGCGGATTCGCTGCGCAAGGCGCGCACGGAAACCCAGGCAAAGCTCCTGGCCGGCGAGGACCGGACAAAGTTCAAGCTGGTGCCCGGCACCAGCCTGAAGGTCGGCGACATCGTGCTGGTCGAGGCCGGCGACATCATCCCGTCCGACGGCGAGGTGGTGGAAGGCGTCGCGTCGGTCAACGAGGCGGCGATCACAGGCGAATCCGCGCCGGTGATCCGCGAATCCGGTGGCGACCGCTCGGCGGTCACCGGCGGCACGCAGGTGCTGTCCGACTGGATCCGCGTGCGCATCACCGCCGCCGCCGGCCATACTTTCCTCGATCGCATGATCTCGCTGGTCGAAGGCGCCGAGCGTCAGAAGACGCCGAACGAGATCGCGCTCAACATCCTGCTCGTCGGCATGACGCTGATCTTCGTGCTGGCCACCGCAACGATCCCGAGCTTTGCCTCCTACTCGGGTGGCTACATTTCGGTGACCGTGCTCGTCGCCCTGTTCGTGACGCTGATCCCGACCACGATCGGCGCGCTGCTGTCGGCCATCGGCATTGCCGGCATGGACCGCCTGGTGCGCTTCAATGTGCTGGCCATGTCGGGCCGCGCCGTGGAAGCCGCCGGTGATGTCGATACGCTGCTGCTCGACAAGACCGGCACGATCACGCTCGGCAATCGCCAGGCGACGGAATTCCGCCCGGTCAAGGGCGTCAGCGAGCAGGAACTGGCCGACGCGGCACAGCTTGCCTCGCTCGCCGACGAGACGCCGGAAGGCCGCTCGATCGTGGTGCTGGCCAAGGAGAAATATGCCATCAGGGCCCGCGACATGGCGACGTTGCATGCCACGTTCGTGCCCTTCACGGCACAGACCCGCATGAGTGGCGTCGACATAGACGGCTCCTCGGTGCGTAAGGGCGCGGTCGATTCGATCCTGACCTATGTCAGCCAGCCGACATCGGCCACGCACGGCATACGGCCCGGAGGCGATACCGTGCGCAACCTGCAGGCGATCGCCGACGAGGTCGCCAAATCGGGCGGTACGCCGCTGGCGGTCGAGCGGGACGGGCGCCTGCTCGGCGTCGTCCACCTGAAGGATATCGTCAAGGGCGGTATCCGCGAGCGCTTCGCCGAACTGCGCAGCATGGGCATCCGCACGGTGATGATCACCGGCGACAATCCGATGACGGCGGCAGCCATCGCGGCGGAAGCCGGCGTCGACGACTTCCTCGCCCAGGCGACGCCCGAGGACAAGCTGAAGCTGATCCGTGACGAGCAGGCCAAGGGCAAGCTGGTCGCCATGTGCGGTGACGGCACCAACGACGCGCCAGCACTCGCGCAGGCCGATGTCGGCGTGGCCATGAACACCGGCACGGTCGCCGCCCGCGAGGCCGGCAACATGGTCGATCTGGACAGCGATCCGACCAAGCTGATCGAGATCGTCGAAATCGGCAAGGCGCTGTTGATGACGCGTGGTTCGCTGACGACCTTCTCCATCGCCAATGATGTCGCCAAGTACTTCGCCATCATCCCGGCCATGTTCGCCGTCTTCTACGTCGCGCCGGGACAGACGACCGGCCCGCTGCAGGCGCTCAACATCATGCATCTGGCAACGCCGCAGAGCGCCATCCTGTCGGCCATCATCTTCAACGCGCTGATCATCATCGCGCTGATCCCGCTGTCGCTGCGCGGCGTGAAGTACCGGGCGATCGGCGCGGGTGCGCTGCTCAGCCGCAACCTTCTCGTCTACGGCCTCGGCGGCATCGTCGTGCCGTTCGTCGGCATCAAGATAATCGACATGGCCGTCACGGCCCTTGGCCTTGCATAAGGATCATTCCGATGCTCAAGCAAATCAGACCCGCGATCATCATGATCGTTTTCTTCACCGTGCTGACCGGGCTCGTCTATCCCATCGGCATGACCGGTATCGCCCAGACGCTGTTCCCGCGCCAGGCCAATGGCAGCCTGGTCGAGAAGGACGGCAAGGTAATCGGCTCCGACCTGATCGGCCAGGCCTTCGCCAGCGACAAATATTTCCACGGACGGCCTTCGGCCGCGGGCAATGGCTATGATGCCGGCGCCTCGGGCGGTTCCAATCTCGGCCCGACCAACCCGAAGCTCATCGAGCGCATCAAGGGCGAAGCCGAGAAGCTGAAGGCGGAAAATCCGAACGCGCCGGTGCCGATGGACCTGGTGACCGCATCCGGCAGCGGCCTTGATCCGCAGATCAGCCCGCAGGCCGCTTATTTCCAGGTTCCGCGCGTGGCCAAGGCCAGGGGCATCGACGAGGCCAAGGTCAAGGCGCTCGTCGACGGCCAGGTCGAGGACCGGGAATTGGGCGTGCTCGGCGAGCCGGCGGTCAATGTGCTGGCTCTCAACCTGGCGCTGGATGCAGCGAAATAGTTGATGGCAGGCGCCGGGGATCGACACGGTCCCCGGCGCCATTCATGATCGGACCCGATGCCGGACGACAGAAGCAACGTCGAAAACAGACCATCCCCCGACGCGCTGCTCGAGCATGCCGAGCGGGAAGGGCGCGGCCGTCTGCGCATATTCCTGGGCGCGGCACCGGGTGTCGGCAAGACTTACGAGATGCTGATGTCGGGCCGTGCCAGGCTGGCCGACGGCGTCGACGTGGTGATCGGCGTGGTCGAGACGCATGGCCGCAAGGAAACCCAGGCCCTGGTCGAGGGGTATGAAGTCATTGCCCGCCGCAAGGTCGACTATAAGGGGCGTGTCCTCGACGAGATGGACATCGACGCCATCCTTGCCCGGCGTCCGGCGCTGGTCCTGGTCGACGAACTCGCCCACACCAATGCGCCCGGCAGCCGCCACCCCAAGCGCTACCTCGACGTCCAGGAAATCCTGGCGCGGGGCATAGACGTCTATACGACGCTCAACATCCAGCATGTCGAAAGCCTGAACGACGTCGTCGCCCAGATCACCCGGGTCCGGGTGCGCGAGACCGTTCCCGATTCCATCATCGACCGGGCCGACGATGTTGAAATCATCGATCTGACGCCCGACGACCTGATCAAGCGGCTGGAGGAGGGGAAGGTTTATTTCCCCAACACGGCGCAGCGTGCCGTCGAGAACTATTTTTCGCCAGGCAATCTGACTGCGTTGCGGGAACTGGCGCTGCGCCGTACCGCCCAGCGCGTCGACGAACAGTTGCTCAACCACATGCAGTCCCACGCCATCCAGGGTCCGTGGGCGGCGGGCGAAAGGGTGCTCGTCTGCGTCGATGCGCGTCCAGGCGGGGCAGCCCGCATTCGCTATGCACGCAGGCTGGCCGACAGGCTTCGTGCGCCATGGACGGCGCTTCATGTCGACACGCCGCGCTCGGCCGGCATGTCCGAGGACGATAAGGACAGGCTCGCCACGCTCCTGCGCCTCGCCGAGCAGCTCGGCGCCGAGGTGACGACCATTCCGGGCCAGAGCGTCGCGCAGGACATCGTGCGCCATGCGACGGCGAACAATTTCACCCACATCGTGGTCGGCAGGCCGACCCGGTCGCGCTGGCGGGAACTTATCGAGGGGTCGCTCACCTATGATCTGATCCGCAACGCCGGCGACATCAGCGTCCATGTCATCTCGGGCACCGAGCGCGAAACCGAGGCGTCGGCAAGGCGGGTCAAGGCGGCGGCCGAGCAGAGGCAGTTCCAGGTCTGGCCCTATCTGCTCGCCACCGCCTATGTCGCCGGTTCATTGGCGGTCACCACGGCGCTCGACCAGTTTCTCGATGTCCGCAACCTGGCGATCGTCTTCCTGCTCGGAGTGCTGACGTCGGCGGTGGCGGGCGGCCTGTGGCCGGCGCTCTATGCCTGCTTCCTGAGCGCGCTGGCCTTCAACTATTTCTTCCTCGAGCCGCGCTACACGCTGACGATCCGGGATCCGGAGAGCATCGTCGCGCTCGCCGTCTTCCTTGCCGTCGCGGTGATCGCCAGCAATCTCACCGCGCGCGTGCAGCGTCAGGCCGCCGCCGCCCGCTCGCGAGCGCGGGCAACCGAGGACATCTATCTCTTCTCCAAGAAGCTCGCCGGCGCAGGCACGCTCGACGACGTGCTCTGGGCCACCGCCTTCCAGATCGCCTCGATGCTGAAGCTGCGCGTGGTGCTGCTGCTGCCGGAAGACGGCACGATCACGGTCAAGGCAGGCTATCCGCCCGACGACACGCTGGCCGAGGCCGACATCGCCGCCGCCCGCTGGGCCTGGGAGCACAACCGTGCCGCGGGACGCGGCGCCGACACGCTGCCCGGCGCCAAGCGCCTCTATCTCCCCTTGCGCACGGGGCGCACGGCAATCGGTGTCGTCGGCCTCGACAATGACAAGCAAGGTCCGCTTTTGACGCCCGAACAGCAGCGGCTGCTCGACGCGCTGGCCGATCAGGCGGCGGTGGCGATCGAACGTGTCCAGCTCGTCGCCGATGTCGACCGCGCCAAGCTCGCCGCCGAAGCCGACCGGTTGCGTTCGGCCCTGCTGACCTCGATTTCGCATGACCTGAAGACGCCGCTCGCGGCCATCATGGGAGCGGCCGGCACACTCAAGGAGTTCGCGCCTGATCTGCCCGAGCAGGACAGGGTGGAGCTTCTGTCGGCGGTGATCGACGAATCGGAACGGCTGAACCGCTTCATCGCCAACCTGCTCGACATGACCAAGATCGAGTCCGGTGCGATGGAGCCGAACTACGCCCTCCACTATCTCGGCGATATCGTCGGCACGGCGCTCGACCGCGCCCGCAAGATCACCAGCGAACACAAGATCGAGGTCGATATTCCGCCCGACTTGCCGATGGTTAGGCTTGATCCCGTGCTGTTCGAGCAGGTCCTGTTCAACCTTCTCGACAATGCCTCGAAATATTCGCCGCCCGGCTCGACGATCCGCGTCCAGGGATGGACCGACAATGGCTCCGTCGTCGTGCAGATCATGGATGAGGGGCCGGGCATTCCGGCGCAGGACCTGGAACGCGTGTTCGACACTTTCTACCGGGTGCGCAAGGGTGATCAGGTGCGCGCCGGCACCGGGCTCGGCCTGTCGATCTGCCGTGGCTTCGTCGAGGCGATGGGCGGCACGATCACGGCCGCCAACCGGACCGACCGCTCCGGTGGCGCCTTCACCATCCGGATGCCGGTGCCGGCGGAATTGCCCGATGTCGGCAATGGCGGCGACGAGCCCGGCGAGGATCAGCCTCGATGACCAATTCCAATGTCAGGATACTGGTTGTCGATGACGAGCCGCCGATCCGCAAGCTGCTGCGGGTCGGCCTCGCCAGCCAGGGTTACGCGGTCAGCGAGGCGCCGAACGCCAAGGTGGCGATCGAGCTGATCGAACAGGAAAAGCCCGACCTGGTGTTGCTCGATCTCGGCCTGCCCGGCATGGGGGGGCATGACCTCCTGCGCCAATGGCGTGACGGGGGCATCGACATTCCTGTCGTCATCCTCTCCAGCCGCACCGACGAGGCCGGCATCGTCAGCGCGCTCGAACTCGGCGCCGACGATTATGTCACCAAGCCGTTCGGCATGAACGAACTGGTGGCCCGCATCCGCGTGGCGCTGCGGCACAAGTTCCAGCAACAGGGCGAGAAGCCCGTTTTCCAGAGTGGAGACCTCAGCGTCGATCTGGTCAAGCGCATCGTCAGGGTCGAGGACCGGGAGGTGAAGCTCTCGCCGAAGGAGTACGACATACTGCGCATCCTGGTGCAGCACGCCGGCAAGGTGCTCACCCACCACTTCATCCTGAAGCAGATCTGGGACGATTCGACCGACGTGCAGTATCTCAGGGTCTATGTGCGCCAGCTTAGGCAGAAGATCGAAAAAACCCCCGACCAGCCGCGCTACATCACCACCGAAACCGGTGTCGGCTATCGGCTGCGCGTCGAGTGAACAACCCGTCCGCCGGAACCGGCGTCAGCCGATGACCGCGAGCGGCCGATTTGCCGCCGCTGATGTCCGCAAGGCGGCGAGACAGCCAAGAATGCCGAGCGGCACGAAGGCAAGGAACAGCCAGCTCGCGACATCAGCGGCCGCGTCATGGGTGAGGCCCTGCGAAAAACCGCTGGCATTGGCGACGATGCCGGCAAGGGCGGCACCCACGGCATAGCCGATGCGCTGCATGGTTGGCACCGCGGCCGAGGCAATGGTCTGCTCGTCGTCCGGGGCGGAGGCGACGATGACGCGGGTCAGGAACGGCCAGGAAATGCCGAAGCCGCCGCCCTGCAACAGGGCGCAGACCAGGATCAGCGGGATCGAGCCCAGCGGTATCGTGTAGGCGAAGCCGGCGATGCCCGCCGCGATCATCAGTGCGCCGCAGACGATGATCAGCCTTTCGCGCCGCGGCGGCGCGTTGGCGACGAGGATCGACAGGATCGACCAGGCGATCGATTCGGCGGCGATGATGTAGCCGGTGGTCAGCAGCGGAATGTCGTGCAGGCTGGTCAGCAGCAGCGGTCCGTAGACGCCGAAGGAGCAGGTCGCGATGGAAAAGGCGGCGACCATGGTCATGCCGGCGCCCACTGGCGTGCGCCACGAGAACAGCCGCGCCGGGAAAAGCCGGGAGCGCGGCTTCAGCGCGTCGATGTAGAAGAACAACGCCAGCCCGGCGAGGCCCAGCACGATCAGCAGCGAGGAACGCAACAGGGCGATGTCGACGCCGGCCGAGGCAATCAGCACCACGGCGATGGCAAGGCAGCCAAGCGCCATGAACGGGAAGGGCGGCGCCTTGCCGGCTCCGGTGCTGGGCCTTGTCGCTTCCGGTGTGTCGAGCACGAGGAAGCTTGCCAGCGCCATGGCGGTGCCGCCGAGAGTGAAGACGCCGAAGGCCCAGCGCCACGACAGCAATTCGGTCATAACAGCGCCGAGCAGGGGACCGCTGAAGGCAGCGACGCCCCAGATCGCCGACATGATGCCGAAAAGCTGCGGCCAGATGGCACGCGAAAACAGCCGCTCGACCGAGACGAAGGCCAGCGACACCAGCGCGCCGCCGCCCAGCCCCTCGATCAGACGGCCGGCCAGGAACAATTGCATCGAAGGCGAGGCGGCGCAGATCAGCGCCCCGGCAGCATAAAGAAGCGCCGCGACCACCATGTTGGTGCGCAGCGCCACATAGCTGACCAGCCGTCCGGCCGCGGCACCGGCGACGATGGCGCCGAGTTCGTAGATCGCCAGCGACCAGCCGACGAGTTGCACGCCGGCCAGTTCACCGACCATGGCCGGCATGACCGTCGCGACCATCGTCTCATTGGTGGCGTGCAGCAGGATGCCGAGGCTGATGAAGCAGAAGCGCGCGAGGTCTCCGCTCGCCCACAAGGCGCGCCAATCGACCTTCTTTGTGCTGATTTCAGTCATGTCCATCCCTGCTTTGCATATCTTGCTGCAGCCGCATGGTGCCAGAGGCCAGCGCGAGGCTTCCGGCAGGACCATGCGCGCCGCGTCGAGACGCGGCCTTGCTTGGGGCGGGTTTGTAGAACCTCAACCTCGGTTGAGCTCAAGCGATTTTTTCGAGATATGTTTGGGCCAGTGTCGTCCTGGATGGATCGCTGGCGATCAGTTCTCGGTGCTGCGCAGCTGGAACTGGCTGACGCCGATGGCGAGATTGATGCCGGTCTGCGTCTGCAGGCTGAGCGGCTGCAGGGTGAAGGCCTGCGAGGAGCCGCCGACCAGCAGATTGGCGCCGGCGCCGACGGCGGCGGTCACTTCGGCGCTGGCGCCGACATAGTCACCCGCCAATGCGCCCGGCGCGTAGATGTTCTTCAGCGGCGTCAGCACCAGCCAGCGCATCACCGCCTGCTTGGTCGTGCCGATGTCGAGGCCATATTTGTTGACGGCGCCGAAATAGGCTTCCGGCGCGAAGCTCTTGTCGGCCGGGGTGAAGGTGCAGCTCAGATCCTTGCTCGAGCCGAAGATGAAGCCGGTGCCGCCTGATATGGCGCATTCAAGCGTGCCGAGCTCCACGCCCTGGTCTTGCGCCTGTGCCGTGCCGGCAAGCATGGTTGCGATCATGGCAGCGGCGATGGCTGTCCTCGGCATGGCGTCCCCCAAAATCAAACGGCGCGGAACCATCCTATCCGGTTCCGCGCCGTAGAGTGAAGGGTCTGGAGCCGAGGCTCCAAACCTCTTATTTGAGCGAGTGGATCAGTTCCAGCGAAGTCACCGCCACGGCGAGGTTGACGCCGGTCTGCGCCTGGACGCTGAGCGGCTCCAACATGAAGGCGCTGTCGAAGCCGCCGACCAGCAGGTTGGCGCCGCCGCCGGTCACGACGCTCGCCTCGGCGTTGACGCCGTAGTAGCTACCGGCAAGGTCGCCCGCGTCACGGTCGCGCGTCGCGGCAAAAACCGCCCAGACGAGCTGGCCCTGGTGCGTCTTGCCGACATCGACACCGAGCTTCGAGATGACGCCGGTATAAATTTCCGACGGCCCGTGATGATGGGGCCGGAAGACGCAGGACACGCCCTTGTTGGACGCAACGATATAGCCGGTGCCGCCATCGATGGTGCAGTCGAGCGTGCCGAGTTGCAGCCTGCCGGCGCTGGCCGGGGCGGCGGCGAATACGGTCGTTGCAAGGGCGGCGGCGCAGACGAGTTTCTTGATCATGGGAGGGTCCTTTCGCAGTCAGTCTTCAATAACGTCTCGGGTCCCGCGACCGTTCCGCTGAAAACTTGGCGCGAACAAGGCAAAGGTTAACGGCTTGCCACCGCGGTTAACACAGGGTTGCCGGTTTGATGGCGATCCGACGCGCCGCGTGTCCTTTCGGACACGCACATGATGCAGTGGGGCGCTTGGCGCGGGCCTGCGGAGTGTCAGCTGACGCGGGCGAGGCCGTCCTTGGCCGGCTGGTAGCTGGGGTTGAGGCGCACGGCCTCGCGATAGGCCTTCGCCGCCTTGGCCTTGTCGCCGCGCCGTTCGTAGATCAGCGCCTGGTTGGCCCAGGCCTCGGCGTTCTGGCCATCGAGCTTGATGGCCATATTGAAGTCGGAGAAGGCATTGTCCTCGTCGCCGGTCGCCAGATAGGAGAGGCCACGGCCGTTGTAGGGCTCGGCGGCATCCGGCGCCAGCGAGATGGCGGTCGAGAAATCCTCGATGGCGAATTTGTGCTGGCCCTGGCTCTGATAGATCAGGCCGCGATTGTGGTAGGCACGGGCGTCCGTCGTGTCGAGCTGGATCGCTTTCTGGAAGTCGTTGAAGGCATCCTGGGTGCGGCCCGCCTTGCGGTAGAGATTGCCGCGGCCGATATAGGCGGCGTCGTAATTGCCGTTGATCTGGATCGAGCGGTTGTAGTCCGCCAGCGCCGCTTCCTGGTTGCCGAGGAAGCGCTGGATCAGCGCGCGGTTCGAATAGGCCTGATAGAAATTCGGATTGAGCTGGATGGCCTGGTTGAAGTCCTTGAGCGCAGCCTGGTACTGGCCGCCGCGACCATAGGCCGAACCACGAACATTGTAGCCTTCGGGATCCTGGGGATTGCGCTGGATGACAGCGGACAGCGAGGAGATGTTCTCGCTCGACCCTTGCGCCTTGTCGATGTTGTTGAATTCGCCGGCCGGGCCCGATGTCTGGCAGCCGGCAAGTACCAGTCCGGAAAGCAGGGCCGCTGTCAGGGCGAAACCACGCAATGCGGTTCCGCGCTCCACGCTTGTTGCGTTCATGTCTGCCCTGTCCTCACTTGCGCCGTCGTTCAGGTCCGGTTCCCCCTCCGGGCCGGGTCACAATCAAAATAAAAGGGTGGCGGCGATTCCGCATCGCGCCACCCTGGTATCCTTCGAAAAGGACGAAATATTGGCGATAATCAGCGCGGCGGACGCGCTGCGCCGGCGGCACCGCCAGCAGCAACCGGACGCGGGGTCATCGGCAGCAGGCCTTCGCGCTGTGCGCGCTTGCGGGCCAGCTTGCGGGCGCGGCGAACGGCTTCGGCCTTTTCACGGGCGCGCTTCTCGGAAGGCTTCTCGTAGTGGCCGCGCATCTTCATTTCGCGGAAAATGCCTTCGCGCTGCATCTTCTTCTTCAGCGCGCGAAGCGCCTGATCAACGTTATTGTCGCGGACGAGTACCTGCACGGGCAATCCTGTCTTTCGGGTTTGATATCAACAGGCAAGCAGCCATAGCCACAAGCCTCCGCGGCGCTCGACACCACGAATTGTGGCGGCTGATAGCAGAATCAAGCCTCGCTGTCCACAGTCGAAATGACGGACGGCAGCCAAATTGCCACGGTCGCCTGGAGATAGGGCGCCGTTACGCCGTGGCCAGGTGCAACCGCTCGAAATCCTCGAAGAACTCACCGTAATCACAGGTGATCTCCTCGCCGACGGCGATATCCCGGGTCGCGGTGGCGCCGCCATAGCGCGAAAAATCGGTGTTCGGGGTCGCCGAATGGTTCATGAAGCGGCCATTGTCGACCTCATAGACCATGAAGCCGGGCTTGTCCGGGCTCGGATAGGCGTAACGGTCGAGCAGTTCCTTCAGGGGCGGCGAGGCCGCCTCGTATTTTTCCATCGGGATCAGCCGATCGAAATCCGGATCGAGGCGCCAGATCGAGGCGCCCTTGCGGATCGGCTCGGCGGCGAACATGCCGACGCCTTCGATTGCGCTCTGCGCGACATAGGTTCGGATCAGCATCATGGTTCCAGGACCCGTCTTGGCAAGAAGACCCGTTTCGACAGGAAACGGAATCGCCAAATCGCGCCGAAAAAGCAAGACCGGCGGCCTGCGTCACAACGACGAACAGGCCTGTTCCCGTAAAAATCCTTCACGTCCGGCTGATCGACACGCCGCCATCGGCAAAAAGCGCGGTTCCCGTGGTGAAACTCGAAGCGTCGGAGGCCAGGTAAAGCGCGGAGCGGGCGATCTCTTGCGGTTGCGCCATGCGCTTCAGGGCATGGAGGCCCTCGACAGAGGCGCGTGCCTCGGGCGTGGTCGTCGTCGCGCCTGGTGTGTCGGTGCCGCCCGGCAGCAGCGCGTTGACGCGCAGTCCCTTCGGTCCGTATTCGGCGGCCAACACCTGCGTCAATCCGATCAGACCTGCCTTGGCGGCGGCGTAGGCGGCCATGCCCGGCATGCCGGCGGTGTAACCGACAAAGCTCGACGTGAAGATCAGTGAGCCGCCGCCGCGCTCCAGCATGGCCGGTATCTGATACTTCGCGCCGAGAAAGGCGCTGGTCAGATTGGTGTCTATCGTCCCGTGCCATGTCTGTGCCGACATGTCGGGGACTGGTCCCATCAGTCCGACAGAGCCGGCATTGTTCAACGCGATGTCGAGTCCACCGAAGCTGCCGACCGCCAGCTCGACGAGGGCTTTCGCGTAGGTCTCGTCGGTGACATCCCCGGCGAGAGCGACGGCCGTGCCGCCGGCATCCTCGATTTCGGCGGCGATCGCATCAAGCTCGGTTTGGCGGCGGGCGGAAATGACGAGCCTGGCGCCCTCCTCGGCGAACAGTTTGGCGGTGGCGCGGCCGATGCCGGAACTGGCACCGGTGACGATGGCGATCTTGTTGGAAAGTGCGAGCATGTCTGGGCATCCCTGTCCTTCGCGCCAGCCTTGCCGGCGATCGGATGCTTGATCGCAGGTTGGCGGGACAGCAGCCACCCGATACCTGCAGAGGTTGGTACCAACTATTGCCGCAGCAGCCATGCCAGACGGTCTAGCGAGAACGCGTAGCTGATGACGATCAGCACGGCCATGATGATGCCCGTGGCGGCATGGCCTGCCAGATGGAAACCCGCCGCGCCGCCGAACAGGACGACGAATTCCAGCGCCAGCCTGACTGCGCCCGGCACAGGCACCGGTGCCCGGCCTGAACGGCTCGGATCATTGAGGACCGCGAAGGTACCCCATGCCGCGGCCGCGGCGAGCGGCAAGGCAATAGCGAGGACCCAACGCCACGCTCCGTCCGAGAGACTCCAGCCTGCCATGCCGAGGCCAAGCAAAGCGGCAAGCTCCAGCAGGAAGCGCAATGTGAGATTCCACCAGGCGTTGCCCATCATCATCCTCCGAAATCCCCGGCAGGGAGAAGTGTGACTGAAGGCAATCAACAGAGCCAGGCGGGATACCTCTTTTTCAGCGCGGCGCAAAACGGCAAGCGCCGTCGCAAACAGCGCAAGGATAGCAGCGCTGTTTCGCTAGTGATACACCTCGCGCGCCGGGGCTTGATGATGAACGCCCGGCTGCCATTTGCGAGGCTGGACCGTGAAGAAATACTCTGTATTCGCCATCGCCCGCGAGGCCATGCGCGGCCACAAGGGCTGGGAGGAACAATGGTCCTCGCCTGAGCCTAAAAAGGAATACGACGTCATCATCGTCGGCGCCGGCGGCCATGGCCTGGCCACCGCCTATTATCTTGCCACGGTACATGGCATCACCAATGTCGCGGTGCTGGAAAAGGGTTGGCTGGGCGGCGGCAACACCGGGCGCAACACCACCATCATCCGTTCCAACTATCTCTATGACGAGAGCGCCGGCATTTACGACCATGCGCTGAAGCTGTGGGACGGGCTCTCCCAGGAGCTCAACTACAACGTCATGTATTCGGCGCGCGGCGTCATGATGCTGGCGCACAATGTGCACGACATTCAGGTGCTGAAGCGCCATGTCCACGCCAACCGGCTGAACGGCATCGACAATGAATGGCTGACGCCGGAGCAGGCCAAGGAATTCTGCCCGCCGCTCAACACCTCCAGGGACGCCCGCTATCCCGTCGTCGGGGCCGCCTTGCAGCGCCGCGGCGGAACGGCGCGCCATGACGCGGTCGCCTGGGGCTATGCGCGCGGCGCTTCGGCGCGCGGCGTCCATATCATCCAGAACTGCGAGGTCACCGGTGTCAAGCGGGCCGCCAATGGCGCGGTCATGGGCGTCGATACGACGCGCGGCTTCATCGGCGCCAAGAAAGTCGGCGTCGTCGCCGCCGGCCATTCCTCTGTCATCATGAACATGGCCGGCGTGCGCATGCCGCTGGAAAGCTATCCGCTGCAGGCGCTGGTGTCGGAGCCGATCAAGCCGGTCGTGCCTTGCGTGGTGATGTCGAACACGGTGCACGCCTATATCTCGCAGTCCGACAAGGGCGAACTGGTGATCGGCGCCGGCACCGATCAGTATGTCTCCTATTCGCAGACCGGCGGGCTTCACATTCTCCAGCACACGCTCGACGCCATCTGCGAGATGTTCCCGATCTTCACGCGCATGAAGATGCTGCGCTCGTGGGGCGGCATCGTCGACGTCACGCCCGACCGCTCGCCGATCCTGGCCAAGACGCCGGTGCCGGGCCTCTATGTCAATTGCGGCTGGGGCACGGGCGGCTTCAAGGCGACGCCGGGCTCGGGCCATGTCTTCGCCCACACCATCGCCAAGGACGATCCGCATCCGATCAATGCGCCCTTCACCATCGAACGCTTCCGCACCGGCCGCCTCATCGACGAGGCGGCGGCGGCGGCGGTGGCGCACTGATGATGGCGCAGATGGCTGTCGCTATGCCGCTGATGCTGGCGGGGGAACAAGGTATGTTCCATTTTCCGACAGTGGCGGAGGTGCGGCTGCAGCCGATTGCGCGCGCCGGCAACGAAGCCGGATGGCCGTTTTCGGTCGATGAGGGGACGCTCACCTGCGTCTGGAGTGGCGGCCAGAAAGTGGTGATGTTCTTCGAAGGCCGGCCGCCCGAGCTGGATGAGGACGAGGACTTCACGCCGCGTGGCGTGATCGTCACCACCGACCCCCTGCAATTGACGCTCGGCAACATGGCCAACCGCGACCTGTTTCGTGCCGCGGCAAGCGTCGAGGAGCGGCTGCGGCTCGTCGCCCCGTTCATGGCCATGGGCCAAAAGCTTTGCGATCAACCCGCCGGCGCGCGCGTCGGCCACGGCGAATTGTAGGAACAAGCACGATGCTTCTCATCCGCTGCCCCTATTGCGAGGAAGAGCGCCCGGAACTCGAGTTCCGCAACGCCGGCGAAGCGCATATAGCGCGCTCGGCCAACATGGCCGGCGAGAGCGACGACGACTTCGAGAAGTTCTTCTTCATCCGCTCGAACCCCAAGGGCATCATCTATGAGCGCTGGCGGCACATGCATGGCTGCGCGCGCTTCTTCAATGCGGTGCGTGACACCGTCACCGACAAGTTCGTCCTGACCTACAAGGCCGGCGAGCCCAAGCCTTCCAAGCTGCCCGGAGTTGCGAAATGAGCGGCGCCTTGCGCATTCCCGGCGCCGGGCGCCTCAGCCAGGCCAAGACCGCCCGCTTCAGCTTCGATGGCCAGTCCTACACCGGCATCGAGGGCGACACGCTGGCCTCGGCGTTGCTGGCCAACGGCGTGCATCTGGTCGGCCGTTCGTTCAAGTATCACCGCCCGCGCGGCATTCTGTCGGCCGGCGCGGAAGAGCCCAACGCGCTGGTGCAGATCGTGCGTGATGACGCGCGCAAGACACCTAACGTGCGCGCCACCGTGCAGGAGCTCTATGACGGGCTCGCTGCCAATTCGCAAAACCGCTGGCCGTCGCTGTCCTTCGATGTCGGCGCCGTCAACGACCTGGCATCGCCGCTGTTTTCGGCCGGCTTCTACTACAAGACCTTCATGTGGCCGAAGGCCGCCTGGAAGAGCCTTTACGAGCCGAAGATCCGCGAAGCCGCCGGCCTTGGCGTTTCGCCCGACAAGCCCGATCCCGACCATTATTCCTCGCGCTACGCGCATTGTGACGTGCTGGTGCTGGGCGGCGGTGCGGCCGGTATCGCGGCGGCACTTGCCGCGGCAGAGACCGGCGCGCGCGTCATCCTCGCCGACGAACAGGCCGAATTCGGCGGCAGCCTGCGCTTCGAGAGCGGCGCCAGGATCGACGGCCAGGACGGCTTTGCCTGGGCGCAAGCGGCGATCGCCAGGCTGAGGGCCATGGATAATGTCCGCGTGCTGCCGCGCACGACGGCGTTCGGCTATTACGCGCAGAATTTCGTCGGCCTGGTCGAGCGCGTCAGCGATCATTTGAAGGCCCCCGGCCACGACCTGCCGCGCGAGCGGCTCTGGCAGGTCCGCGCCAAGCGCGTGGTGCTGGCCTCCGGCGCCATCGAGCGCCACATGGTGTTTGCCAACAACGACCGGCCCGGCATCATGCTGGCGGGCGCGGCGCGCACCTTCCTAAACCACTACGGTGTCGCGGTAGGACGGAATGTCGGCGTCTACACCGCCAATGATTCGGCCTATGCGGCCGCGATCGACCTGAAGAAGGCCGGCGTCAACGTGGCGGCGATCGTCGATTTGCGCGACAACCCGACCGGCCCGGTGATCGACGAGGCGAGGGCGCTCGGCATCGAGATTAATTTCGGTCGCGCGGTGATCCGCGCCGGCGGCAAGTTGCGCGTGTCGTCGATGACGGTGCAGCCGAAGAATGGCGGCGGCGAACGCACTGTTCCCGTCGATGCGATCCTGATGTCGGCGGGCTGGACGCCGTCTGTGCATCTGTTCTCGCAGTCGCGCGGCAAGGTCGCCTTCAATGACGAGACCAAGCGCTTCGTGCCGGGCACTTACGCGCAGGACTGCATTTCGGTCGGCGCCTGCAACGGCACCGACGGGCTGTCGGCAACGGTCGACGAGGCCTATGCGGCTGGCGCCAAGGCGGCCAAGGATGCCGGCGCCAAGGCAGCCAAGGGCACCAAGCCGAAGGTGGATGCCTCGGAGAGCTGGTCGCGCGGCATGCTGGGTGCGGCACCCGGCGCCGGGCCGGACACGACGGTCAAGGCCTTCGTCGATTTCCAGAACGACGTCACCGCCAAGGACATCCGCCAGGCGGTGCATGAGGGCATGCGCTCGATCGAGCACGTCAAGCGCTTCACCACCAACGGCATGGCGACCGACCAGGGCAAGACTTCCAACATGCACGGCCTGGCGATCGCCGCCGAGACGCTGGGCAAGCCAATCCCCGAGGTTGGGCTGACCACGTTCCGCGCGCCCTACACACCTGTCACCTTCGGCGCGATCGTCAGCCATGCGCGCGGCCCGCTGTTCGACCCGACCCGCAAGACCGCGATCCATCCCTGGGCCGAGGCGCAAGGCGCGGTGTTCGAGGATGTCGGCCAGTGGAAGCGCGCCTGGTACTTCCCGAAAGCCGGCGAGGACATGCATGCGGCGGTCGACCGCGAATGCGTCGCCGTCCGCAACCAGGCCGGGCTGTTCGATGCATCGACGCTCGGCAAGATCGAAGTGGTCGGCCCGGATGCGGCCAAGTTCATGGAACTGCTCTACACCAACCCGTGGGAGAAGCTGGAGCCAGGCCGCTGCCGCTATGGCATCATGCTGCGCGAGGACGGCTTCATCTATGATGACGGTGTCGTCGGCCGGCTGGCGCCGGACCGCTTCCATGTGACGACGACGACCGGCGGCGCGCCGCGTGTCATGAACCACATGGAAGATTACCTCCAGACCGAGTTCCCGCATCTCAATGTCTGGCTGACCTCGATCACCGAACAGTGGGCGGTGATTGCGGTGCAAGGGCCGAAGTCGCGCGACATCATCGCGCCTTTGGTCGAAGGCATCGACATGTCTGACGAGGCGCTGCCGCATATGTCGGTGCGCGAAGGCAAGATCTGCGGCGTGCCGACACGGCTGTTCCGCATGTCGTTCACCGGCGAGCGCGGTTTCGAGGTCAACGTGCCGGCCGACTATGGCCAGGCGGTCTGGGAAGCGTTGTGGGCCGAGGGCCAGAAGCATGACGCCACCGCTTACGGCACTGAGGCGATGCATGTGCTGCGCGCCGAGAAGGGCTACATCATCGTCGGCCAGGATACGGACGGCACGGTCACGCCAAACGATGCCGGTCTCGACTGGGCGGTCGGCAAGAAGAAGGTCGACTTCGTCGGCATCAGGGGCATGGCGCGGCCGGATCTGGTGGCCAAGGGCCGCAAGCAACTGGTCGGCCTCAAGACCAAGGACCCCAAGGTGGTGCTGGAAGAGGGTGCCCAGATCGTCGAGGACCCGAAGCAGGCGATTCCGATGAAGATGATCGGCCACGTCACCTCGAGCTATTGGTCGCAGAATTGCGGCCGTTCCATCGCACTGGCGCTGGTCGCCGGCGGACGTCACCGGATGGGCGATACGCTCTACGTGCCGATGCCGAACGGGGTGATCGAAGTGGAGGTTACCGGGATGGTGTTCTTTGACGAGACGGGAGGGCGCCTCAATGGCTAAGGTTGCTGCAAGGACGGCCGCGACGGCTTCGCCCTCGGCAGAGCGGCGTTCGGCATTGGCCGGGCGCACCGTCTCCGCAACAGGTGCCAAGGTCGAAGTGCTGCCACCGGCCGAGCGCATTTCGCTGCGTGCGCCGGAGGCTTCGGTCCCCGCCCTGTCAAAGGCGCTCGGCGTGACCTTGCCGAAGCAGCCGAAAACCTCGGCGTCGAAAGGCGGGCGTACGGCGCTGTGGCTTGGGCCGGACGAGTGGCTTGTCATCGACGAGGCCGGCAAGGACCCGCTCGCCGATTGCGCGGAGGTTTCCGCCTTGCACTCGTCGGTCGGTATCTCGCATCGCAACATCGCGATATCCGTCACCGGTCCGGCGGCGGAAGCCGCGATCAATTCGGGCTGCCCGCAGGATCTGTCGCTCGAGGCCTTCCCGGTGGGCGCCGCTTCGCGCACCATCCTGGGCAAGGCCGAGATCGTGCTGTTGCGCACGGCCGAGGACGCCTTCAGGGTCGAGTGCTGGCGTTCCTTCTCGGACTATGTCTTTACTTTCCTGTCCGAGGGAGCCCGCGACGCCGCCGGCTGACCTCGGAACGTTTGCCGCCCACGTCCGTTGTGCGGCGACAAGTCGAGGGAGAAATGCCGATGCCGTCGAAGTCCGCGCCGAAATCTCCGAAAACCGCGGCGGTCCGTTCGCTCGAACATGAGCGGCATCAAGAGGCCGACACCGAAGAGGAACTCGAGGAAGGCCTCGAGGATACGTTCCCTGCCAGCGATCCGGTGTCCATCACCAGTTCGGCGATCCCCGGTGCACCCGCCAAGCCCGGCAAGGCCAAGACGGTGGCCGGACGCAAGACCCGCAAGCCCTGATTTAGCAGATTCCGGTTGAAGGCATCTTCCCAACACCTCCGAAGATGCGATATTCAAAGCGCTTTGGAGAGGAAAAATGCCGATAAAAGCTGTTGTCTGGGGCGAGAATGTTCATGAACAGACCAATGCCGCCGTGCGCGACCTCTATCCCCTTGGCATGCATGGCACCATTGCTGGCGCGCTTAACCAGGACAAGGGCATCGAGGCGACTACCGCGACCTTGCAGGAGCCTGAGCACGGCCTGAGCGAGCAGCGGCTGGCCGCCACCGATGTGCTGCTGTGGTGGGGCCATGCCGCCCATGGCGAGGTCAAGGACGAGATCGTCGAGCGCGTGCAGAAGCGGGTCTGGGAAGGCATGGGGCTGATCGTGCTTCATTCGGGCCACTACTCGAAGATTTTCAAGCGGCTGATGGGCACGCCCTGTTCGCTGAAATGGCGCGTGGCGGGCGAGCGCGAGCGGGTCTGGGCGATCAATCGCGGCCATCCGATCGCGCAAGGCATCGGCGAATGCCTTGAGATCGGCGAGACGGAAATGTATGGCGAGCCGTTCGCGGTGCCCGAGCCGCTGGAGACGGTGTTCATCTCCTGGTACGAGGGCGGCGAGGTGTTTCGCTCCGGCCTGACCTATCAGCGCGGCGCCGGAAAGATCTTCTACTTCTCGCCGGGCCACGAGACCTATCCGATCTATCACAATGAAGGCGTTCAGCAGGTGCTGCGCAACGCCGTGCATTGGGCACACAATCCGGCCCCGGCTTGGGCCGGCATCACCAACGCGCCGAATGTGCCGACGGACAAGGCCAAGGAGAAGATCGTCCAGAAAGGCCTGCGCCTGCATGCCGACGGTGACAAGGGGTTGAGCTGATGCACCGCCTGCTTCTGCTCGGCACCGGCTGGATCGCCGCACACCATATCGAGGAGTTCGGTCAGGTCCCGGGCTGCACCATCGTCGCTTGCGTCGATCGTCTGCCGGGCCGCGCGGCAGCGTTCGCCGCCGCCAACAAAATAGGCACTTTCTTCGAGAGCCTCGAAGCGGCGATCGCCTGGGGCGAGTTCGATGCCGCCATCAACGCGACGCCGGACCAGGTTCACAAGGCGACGACACTGGCCCTGCTGGCCGCCGGGAAACATGTCTTCTGGAAAAACCGCTGGCGCCGAACCATGCCGATGCGCTTGCGATGAGCGAAGCCGCCGAGGCGGCCGGGCTCGTCAACATGGTCAACCTGACCTATCGCAACACGCCGGTGATCCAGGAGGCGCGGCGCATGGTGCGGGCCGGTGAGATCGGCGAGCTGCGCCACGTCGAGGCCAGCTACAGGCAAAGCTGGCTGGTCAGCAAGTTCTGGGGCGACTGGCGGGTCGACGACAAATGGCTGTGGCGCCTGTCGAGCCGGCACGGTTCGACAGGCGTGCTGGGCGATGTCGGCATCCATATCCTCGACTTCGCGACCTATGGGGCGGCCGAGGATATCGTCTCCCTGCATGCCGATCTGGTGACGTTTCCGAAGGCCGAGGGCGACCGCGTCGGCGACTATGTGCTCGACGTCAATGACAGCTTGGCGATAACGGCGCGGCTCAGCTCAGGCGCGCTGGCCACGATCATGGCCAGCCGCTACACGACAGGCCATGGCAATGATTTGTCGCTGGGCCTGCACGGCACCAAGGGCGCGATCAAGGTCGAGACCGACGGCAAGGTTTCGCGGCTGTCCGCTTGCCTGGGTGATGACGTCGATCTGCACCGTTGGCGGACGTTGACGCCGCCTGACGTCAAGCACAATGCCCAGCGCTTCGCCGATGCGCTGGACACGGGACGGAACGGTGATCCGTCTTTCCGGCGCGCCGCCGAGATGCAGAAGCTGATCGATGCGGCCTTCGAAAGTTCAGCGACCAAGCTGCCGGTCTCGATCGCCTGAATCACCGTCTGGCCGGCTGAGCCGGCCAGAACCGACTTTCCGAAATCTTGGTAGGCCGAAATCTCAGTAGGCGCTCGGCATGATCCACGGGTTCACCGTGATCCCGAGCCGCGGGCCCTTGCCGCTGGTCGTGGCTTCCGTGGAAGCTTTCTTGTCGACCGAACCGGTCGAAGCGCAATCGAGCTTCACATTGGTCTTGGTGTCGACGCAGGTCGCCGCAGTCGGGTGCTTGACCGGCTGGCTGGTGCCGGCGGCGAAAGCCGAACCCGAAAGTGCCAGCACGGCGGCGAGGGTGAGGAGTGTCTTTTTCATGGTCAGTCTCCGTGTTCGACGGGCGAATTTGTTCCGTACATGTACGTTACTTCGTACAAATACGTCCGTCGATCGCGAAGTTCAAGGGAGAATCGTACACGTACGGTAGTTTTTTGTTAACCAAGAAATTCGACGCCGATTTGGGTGCCAGGTCGGCGCGGAAATCTGCGAAACCGAAAGGGCGGGCGCTCAGCAGTTGACCGGTTTTTCGGTCAACGCCGGCACGTCTTGCGTGCTGAGCGTGGCAAGGGTGAAGTCGCACATCCGCTTCACGAACGCCTGCGCGTCGCCGAAGGGATAAAAGGGGAAAGTGATCAACAGCGAGATCGTGCCATGGCCGACCGCCCACAGCATGGTGGCAATGGCGCGCGGATCGCCGTGCAATTTGCCGGCGGCGACACAGGCCTCGACCCTGCTGATCAGCACCTTCATCGCCGGATTGCCTTCCTCCATGTCCTCGTAGCTCCTGCCATCCGGCAGCTTGGTCTTTTCGGTCATGAAGACGGTGCGGTACTCATTGGGATTGCCGAGCCCGAAGGCGGCATATTCGGTCATCACCGCCTGCAAGGCCTCGATCGGATCGTCGGACGGATGCTCCTCGATGCGACGGGCGAGCGTTTCGAACGCGTCCTCGGCCAGCGCGAAGAGGATGTCCTGCTTGTCGGCGAAGTAGGAATAAACCGACATCGGCGCATAGCCGACCCGCTTTGCCAGCTTGCGGATGGTCAGGCCTTCATAGCCTTCTTCCTGGACGAGCTTGTGTGCGGCCTCGACAAGCTCCGAGCGCAGTTCGGCCTTTTGTTTCTCGCGGCGCTTCTGGACGCTCAGCGGCAAGTCTGTTGCCCTTGTCTGGTTGGTGCCTGGCTAAATTATATACGCTGTACGGAAACGAACAAGGGCGCCACGGGTTCCCAAGCGGCAGTCGTCATGCCGGTCGTGAGGGAGTGGCCGGGTCGGCGGCACCCGTGATCAGCACCGTTCCTCCTTCGAAGCGGCCCATCCCGTCTCCCTCTTACGCCTGCTTGTCGATCAGTTTGGCGGCGAGATGCGAGAGCAATTTCACCGCCTCGCCGTAGGTTCTGGCCTTCTCCGGATTGGAAGCATTGCCGTCGAGCGCGCGCTTGTAGACACCCTGGCAGATTGCCGCCAGCCGGAAGAAAGAGAAGGCGAGGAAGAACGTCCAGTTGCCGATGCCGGTCAGCCCACGCCGCCGGCAATAGGCGGCGACATAGTCCTTCTCGGAGGGCAGGCCGAGTGCCGAGCGATCGATGCCGCCCAGGCCGCGAAAAGCCGAGGCATGCGGCAGGCGCCATTGCATGCATTGATAGGCGATGTCGGCGAAGGGGTGGCCTGACGTCGACAGTTCCCAGTCGAGTACCGCCAGCACCTTAGGCTGGTCCGGCGCGAAGATCAGATTGTCCAGCCGGTAATCGCCATGCACCAGCGCAGCCCTGGCATCATCGGCTGGCATATGGGTTTCCAGCCATTCGATCAGCCGGTCCATGTCGCCGATCGCGCTGGTTTCCGAGGCGCGGTACTGGCTGGTCCAGCGTGCCAGTTGGCGCTCGAAGTAATTGCCGGGGCGGCCGAAATCGCCGAGGCCCACGGCCTCGGCGTTGACGTCGTGCAGGGCGGCAAGCGTGGCGTTCATGGCATCGTAGATCGCGGCGCGCTCATCGTTGCCGCGGGCCTCGGGCAGCGCCGGATCCCAGAAGATGCGGCCGTCGAGGAAATCCATGACGTAGAACATGCGGCCGATCGGCGAGTCCTCGGCCGACAGATGCAGCATTTCGGGCACCGGCACGGCGGTGTCCGAAAGCGCCTTCATCACCCGGAATTCGCGGTCGACCTGGTGCGCCGATTTCAAGAGTTGGCCTGGCGGCTTGGCGCGCAGCACGTAACGGCCGCTTTCAGCCGTCAGGAGATAGGTCGGGTTGGACTGGCCGGATTTGAATTTTTCGATTGCCGCGAGCCCGGAAAAGCCCGGGATGTGCGCCTCGAGGTAAGGCGCGAGGGCCGCCTGGTCGAGCGCGTTCGGTTCGTTCATGCCGTCTCGGGCTGGCGTTCAATCAAGGTCAGCGTCAGCCAGCGGGCGGTCAGCGCCGGTTTCTTCGAACCTTCGATCTCGATGGTCACGTCGTGCGCCGTCTGCACCCAGCCCGACGGCCTGACCTTGACGTCGGCTAGCACGAAACGGGTGCGGATGCGCGCGCCGGTCTTCACCGGCGCCAGGAAGCGTAGCGAATCGAAGCCATGGTTGACGCCCATCTTGCCGTTTTCCAGCGGCGGCATGGTCTCGAAGGTCATGGCCGACAGCAGCGACAGCGACAGGAAGCCATGCGCGATGGTGCCGCCGAACGGCGTTTCGCGCTTGGCCCGTTCCGGATCGCAGTGGATGAACTGATGGTCGTCGGTGGCGTCGGCGAACTGGTCGATCATGCGCTGCGTGACCACGCGCCACGGCGAAACGCCGACCTCCTTGCCGACACTGGCCAGAAGCACATCGAGACTGATCGGTTCCACGCTCATGTCCTCCAGTTCACCTCCGGCTTCTGCGGCCGGAAAATGTCATTCCTTGAACAAGGTCAGCCCATGCTGCACCGACTGTCCGCCGTCAATCGGCAGAATGGCGCCGGTGACATAGCTGCCTGCACGGCTGCACAAATAGAGCGTTGCGCCGGCAATGTCATCCGGTGTGCCGATGCGGCCGATCGGGACATGGCTGCCGACATGCCTGGCCTGTTCGTCCGTGCCGGTGGCGAAGGCCGTCATGCGGCTCTGGAAGGGGCCTGGTGCGAAGGCGTTGACGGTGATGCGGCGGGCGGCGAATTCGAGCGCCAGCGTGCGCGTCAAATGGTGAACCGCGGCCTTGGAGGCGGTGTAGGAATAGGCGTCGTCGGCCAGCGGCTGCGTGCCCATCACCGAGCCCAGATTGATCACCCTGGCCGGATCGGCGTCGCTGGCAGCAGCATCGAGCAGCGGCAGCAATTCGCGGGTCAGATGGAAGACGGCGGTAACATTGACGCCAAACACCTTGGCCCATGCCGAATAAGGGAAGTTCTCCAGCGGCGCGCCCCAGGACACGCCGGCATTGTTGATCAGGATATGCAGTCTTTCGGCCCGCGCCTTGACCTCGCCGACCAGGGCGGCAATGCCAGCCTCGCTGGAAACGTCGCCGGCAAAGCCTTCCGCCCGGCCCGGGGCGCCAAGTCCGTTCAGTTCGCCGGCGACCTTGATGCAGTCCTCGCCCTTGCGCGAGGCGATCATCACGCTGGCGCCGGCCTTGACCAGCGCGGTTGCCGCCATGTGACCGATGCCGGTCGCCGCTCCCGTTACCAGCGCGGTCTTGCCGGCAACCGAAAACAGCTCGTCCAGGTGGCTCATCCAAATTCTCCGCGCCGTTGCCCCGCCCGCGGGCAAAACAGTTCGCGTTGACAAGGCTATCCGAAGTACGGTCATCCTTGCCACGGATAAAATGCCTGGCGTGCATGAAGGGTTAGCGACCGATGACGCAGATGAATCTCGGCATGACCGAGCGGCTGAAGCCGATCCACGCACGCGTCGCGGCCATGGTTCGCAACGAGATCATGCCGCTTGACAAGGAATTCCTCGGCGAAGTCGGCAAGGCCGGCGACCGCTGGGTCTACAGCAAGCGCCAGAGCGAGATTCTCGAAGGGCTGAAGAAGACCGCGCGGGAGCGCGGCCTGTGGAACTTCTGGCTGACCGGTTCGGAACGCGGCTACGGCCTGTCCACCGTCGAATACGCCTATCTGGCCGAGGAAATGGGCAAGGCACATCTCGGCGCCGAAACCTTCAACTGCTCCGCGCCCGACACCGGCAATATGGAGGTTCTGGAACGCTACGGCTCGGCCGAGCACAAGCTGGAATGGCTCGAGCCGCTGCTGGACGGAAAAATCCGCTCGGCCTATCTGATGACGGAGCCGGATGTCGCCTCCTCCGACGCCACCAACATTTCCATGCGCTGCGAGCGGCAGGGCGGTGACTATGTGCTCAACGGCGAGAAATGGTGGGCGTCGGGCGCCGGCGATCCGCGCTGCGCCATCTATATCGTCATGGTGCGGACCGGCGGCGATGAAGAGCCGCAGCACCGCCGCCATTCAATGATCCTGGTCCCCTCGGACACAATTGGCGTGACCAAGGTCCGCGCCATGCAGGTCTATGGCGACGATGACGCGCCGCACGGCCACATGCATCTTCGCTTCGACAATGTGCGGGTATCGGCGTCGAACCTGATCCTCGGGGAGGGCAGGGGTTTCGAGATCGCGCAAGGCCGGCTCGGGCCGGGCCGGATCCATCATTGCATGCGCGCCATCGGCCAGGCCGAGATGGCGCTGGAAATGCTGTGCCAGCGTTCGGTGCGCCGCGAGGCCTTCGGCCAGAAGCTGGCGAAACTCGGCGCCAATTTCGACATCATCGCCGAATGCCGGATGGAGATCGAAATGGCCCGGCTGCTCTGCCTCAAGGCGGCGTGGATGATCGACCAGGGCGACGCGCGGGCCGCGGCCCCCTGGATCAGCCAGATCAAGGTCATCGCGCCACGCGTGGCGCTCAAGGTCACCGACGAGGCGGTGCAGATGTTCGGCGCAAAAGGCATCAGCCAGGACACGCCGCTCGCGCGCTCGTGGACGCATCTGAGGACGCTGCGCCTCGCCGACGGGCCTGACGCAGTCCATCGCCGCCAGGTGGCGCGGACGGAGCTGAAGAAATACACGCAGGAGAAGGTCTGAGCGGCAGTTAGGCTGGCCACATACGGTTCTTCCCGCGACAACCAAGGAGTGTCACTGATGACAATCCCCTCCGAAATGAAGGCGCTGCTCTTGGTCGGCGACGGCTATACCAGGACACCGAGCGGCAGTGCGCTCGAGGCGATGGAGCCGTATCTCGAGCCGGGAAGCATCGCCGTGCCGGCGCCCGGACCGAGCCAGGTGCTGATCAAGGTCAGTCTGGCTTCGATCAATCCATCGGATGTCGCCTTCATCAAGGGCCAGTACGGGCAGCCGCGCGCCAAGGGCCAGCCGGCGGGCTTCGAAGGTGTCGGCACAGTCGTCGTGGGCGGGGAGGAGCCCTATCCCAGGAGCCTCATCGGCAAGCGGGTCGCCTTCGCCACCGGTCTCAGCAATTGGGGCTCGTGGGCTGAATATGCGGTCGCCGAGGCGGCGGCCTGCATTCCGCTCCTCGATACGGTGCGCGACGAGGATGGCGCTGCGATGATCGTCAATCCGCTGACCGCGATCGCCATGTTCGACATCGTCAAACAGGAAGGCGAGAAGGCCTTCATCATGACCGCAGGCGCCAGCCAGCTCTGCAAGCTGATCATCGGCCTGGCCAGGGAGGAGGGGTTCCGGCCTGTTGTCACCGTGCGCCGCGACGAGCAGATCGCGCTGCTGAAAGAGCTTGGCGCGGCGCGTGTCCTCAACGAAAAGGCGCCGGATTTCGAGACCACCCTGCGCGAGGTGATGAAGGCCGAACAGCCGCGCATCTTCCTCGATGCGGTCACCGGGCCGCTGGCTTCGGCGATCTTCAATGCGATGCCTAAACGGGCGCGCTGGATCATCTACGGCCGGCTCGATCCCGAGGCCACGGTCATCCGCGAGCCCGGCCAGTTGATCTTCCAGCACAAGCACATCGAGGGCTTCTGGCTGAGCGAATGGATGCGTCAGTTCCGCGATCGCCGTGGTCCGGCGATTCTCGAGGCGCAGAAGCGGTTTTCCGATGGACGCTGGTCGACCGACGTGACGGCGGTCATTCCGCTGGCCGAGACAATGGCGCGCTTGCCGGCGGAACTGGCCAAGCCCAACGGCAAGGTTTTCATCCGGCCTTGAAACGGTGACCTTGCTCTCGATGGTCGACACATTCACGTGTCCGGCTGCCATCGGACCGGCCGGATCGCCGCTTGCGCCATCGACCCCCCTATGCCGCGCCGCTTTGTCCGTGATATGCCGCCGCCATCGAATGCCGGGACGACGCCAGGCTGAGGCGTCTCCCCCAATGGCGTGCGGGGTGTATTGATGACGATTTCCAAGCCGGTTTTCGACCGTTTGGGGCTGAGCCTGTGGGTCGGGGCATTCCTGGTCGTCCTCGGGATGGTGCTATGGTCGCCCTACACGCGCACGGTGATGCAGGCCTACGGATTTGGCAGCGAGGCGTTCCTCAGCGGCCAGCCACTGTACAATCTCCAGTCCGAGATGGGCTATCTCTACGCGCCGGCCTTTGCCGCGCTCTATGTTCCGGTGCTGAAGCTCGGTCCGCATCTGGGCGGACTGGTGTGGCACGTACTGGGGTTTGCGGTGCTCACCTTCGCCGCGATGCGCCAGGTGCGCAAGCTCGGTGGCGGGGAATTGACGTGGCTGCTTTCCTTCGGGCTCTTCCTTGCCTTGCCGATGGCGCTGGGTGCGATCCGCAACGGCCAGGCGACGATCCTCCTGACCGGCGCCTGCTGGCTCCTGACCCTGTCGGCGCTCGAAGGGCGGCGCGCCGAGACTTTCTTCTGGGCATCGGTCGCCATCATTGCCAAACCGACCGCGATCATCATGCTTTTGTTGGTGGGAGCCCTGCGCCTGCGGCTGATACCCGTGCTCGTGCTGGCGGTGCTGTTCGTGCTCGCCATTCCATATGCTTTCGCACCTGCCGGCTACCTCAACGAGCAGTACGGTGATTTCGCCAGCATGCTGACCTCCATGGCGGTCGACAAGTCCGGCCATTTTGTGCCCACCGACTTCACGGCGCCTTTCACGTCGGCAGGCCTACCCATGCCTGAATTCGCCGCCACGATCGTGCGTGTCGTCGTGGCATTGCTTACGCTATCGACCGTTCTCTGGTTCGACCGCAAGCTCCAGCCTGGAATGGCGGGACTGGCCATCTTCCTGACGGCCGCCTTCTACATGTGCGTCTTCAATCCGCGCGTCGAGCCAAATACCTACGCCATGATCGCGGTGCCTGCCGGCCTCGCTATCGCCACACTGTGGCGGGACGAGCGTGGCGGCGTCCTGGCTTCGGTGCTGTCGATGGTATTGTTCGTCACAGGTTTGACGGGCGTCGAGCGCCACATGCATGATTTCTTCTTCCCCTGGTTCCGGCCGCTCGCGGTCACCTTCATCGTCTGTCCGCTGATCTGGTGGTTCTGGGCCAAGGCGAGCGAAAAGATGGCGAATGTCGGACCCGTCGCACATGGCTGAGTTGCGTCAGAAACTCGATATCGTGGCGCCCTTCTTCAACGAGGCGCAATCGGCGTCGGCCTTTGCCGCGCTGCTCGACAGGCTCGAGGAAGCGGTATCAAGCCGTTTCGGCATGGCCGTCCACAAGATCCTGGTCGACGACGGCAGTCGCGACGATGGCGCCGAACGGTTTTCGCTGGCGCTGTCGGGCTCCTGGGAGATCGTTCGCCTCAGCCGCAATTTCGGCAAGGAGGTCGCGGTGCTCGCCGGCCTCGACCAGTCGCGCGGCGACATGGTGCTGATCATGGATTCGGACCTGCAGCATTCCATGGACATCAGCCTGCAGATGATTGCCGAGTTGGTGAAGCATCCCGATATCGACGTCGTCTACGCCCAGAACGACCGGCGCGAGGCCAGCTGGCGGCGCAGCCAGCTGGCGAAGCTGTTCTATAGCCTGATCAACAGCAGCCAGCGTTTCGATATCCCCGAGAACGCGGGAGATTTTCGCGTCATGCGCGGTACCGTCGCGCGCGCGCTGACCAGCCTGCGCGACAAGCGGCGCTTCAACAAGGGCCTGTTCGCCTGGGCAGGCTTCCGCCAGAAAGCCATACCCTATTCGCCGGAAAACCGGGCTGTCGGCACGTCGAAATGGAGCCGGCTCAACCTGATCGCCTTTTCGCTGGAAGGCTTTACGTCGTTTTCCGTCATCCCGCTGCGCATCATCAGCCTGAGCGGCATGCTGGCGGCGCTGGCGGGCATCGTTTACGGCGCCAAGGTGTTCTTCGAAGTGATGTTCTACGGCATCGCCGTGCCTGGCTATCCCAGCCTGATGGTCGCCGTCGTCCTGCTGGGTGGCCTCAACCTGACCTTGCTTGGTTTGATCGGCGAATATGTCTGGGTCACGCTGTCGGAGAGCAAGGACCGGCCGGTCTACATCGTGCGCGATGTCGTGCGCAGCGACGTCTCGGACAGGCCGCCAGGCGCGTCCGGCATATGACGCGGCGCATTCGCCTGATCGCCGACGACTACGGCCTGGCGCCAGGGGTTTGCGCCGGAATTCTAGACCTGCTCGACCGGCGACGGCTGACCGGCACCAGCTGCATGACCGGTTTTCCGGAATGGGCCGGGGCGGCGGCGCGTATCAGGCCGTTGTGCGGCCATGCGGCGATCGGGCTGCACCTGACACTTACGGATCAGCCGGCCGTCACAGGCAAGTCGAGCCTGGCGCCCGAGGGCCGGCTGCCGCCGCTTCGTTCGCTCGCCCTGCCGGTCCTGCGCGGCCGGATCGACAAGCGCGATGTCCATGCCGAACTCGACGCGCAGTACAGTCGGTTCGTCGAGGCGCTCGGCCGCAAGCCCGACTTCATCGATGGTCATCAGCACGTGCATTTCCTGCCCGTCGTGCGCGGATGGCTGCGGGCGTATTTTCCCGACGCCGCCGGCAGGCCGGTGCTGCGCGGCGCTCCGGCGCTTGGCGATGCCGCCGTCGCTTCGAAGATCGCGGCAATCGCTGCCGTGGCCGCCGGCTTCAATCAATCGATGCAGCGCGCCGGCTTTGCCGTTTGGAAGCCGCTCGCCGGCATCTACGACTGGCGGCAACCCGAAAAATTTGCGCCATTGCTGAAGGCAGCGGTCGAAGCGTTGCCGGACCATGGGCTGTTCATGTGCCACCCCGGCCATGTCGACGAAACACTGCGCGCGCGCGACCCGATGCAAGGCGTGCGCGAAGTGGAATTCGGGGTGCTGGCCTCGGATGCGTTCGGCGCGAGCCTGGCCCGCGCCGGTGTCGAGATCATGGACGGCAAGGGATGAGCGGAGCCGATCGACCCCAGCGTTCAACCGGCAGCAAGATCGCCCGTTTTGCGCTTGTCGGACTGGTGAACACGGCCATCGACCTTGCCGGCTTTTCCCTGCTGCTCAAGCTGCACGTCCCACCGCTTGCCGCCAACGTCCTCTCGTGGTCGATCGCCGTCATCTTCTCTTTCGTGGCCAATGGCTTCTGGTCGTTCGAGCGCAATCACGCCATCCGGCTGCATGACGCCTTCCTGCGGTTTGTCACGGCCGGGGCGCTGATTTCGCTCGGCGTCTCCAGCCTGTCGATCGCACTCTTCGCCGGCATCACCGGCGTGTGGCCGGCAAAGATCGGCGGGGTCATCGTGGCGGCTGTGCTGAACTTCCTTGCCGCGCGCTGGTCGATCGAAGGCCGGCTGCTGAAATAGCTATCTCTATTCCGCCGGTTCCACATTGGTGTAGGCGGCTTCCTCGAGTTCGCGCTTCAGCCGCGCTTCCTCATGGGTCTTCGGCGTGACGAAGCGGCCAAGCAGGAGATAGGCGACCGGTGTCAGGAACAGCGTCGAGACGGTGGCCAGGCCAAGCCCGCCGACGATCACCCAGCCGAGCGCCACGCGCGCCTCCGCGCCCGCGCCGGCGGCCAGCACAAGCGGCACACCGCCAAGTATGGTGCAGATCATCGTCATCATCACCGGCCGCAGGCGAATGGTGGAGGCCTGCTCGATCGCTTCGCGCACGCCCAGGCCGCGATCACGCAGCTGATTGGCGAATTCGACGATCAGGATGCCGTTCTTGGCCATGACGCCGACCAGAAGCACCAGGCCGATCTGGCTGTAGGCATTGAGGCTGGTGCCCGACAGCAGCAGCGCGAAAATGGCGCAGGCAAGGCCGAGCGGCACTGTCGCCATGATGATGACGGCACTGACGAAACTCTCGAATTGGGCGGCCAGCACCAAAAGGATGATGATCAGGGCGAAGCCGAAGATGGTGACCATGGCGCTGTTGGTTTCGCCCAATGTGGCGGCTTCGGCCAGCGGCAGGATGCGGCTGCCGGGCGGCAGGAGCGGCGTGGCGATCTCCTCGGCACGCGTCAGCGCATCGCCAAG
Source organism: Mesorhizobium sp. M8A.F.Ca.ET.207.01.1.1 (assembly GCF_004794715.1). Taxonomy (NCBI): domain Bacteria; kingdom Pseudomonadati; phylum Pseudomonadota; class Alphaproteobacteria; order Hyphomicrobiales; family Phyllobacteriaceae; genus Mesorhizobium; species Mesorhizobium sp. M8A.F.Ca.ET.207.01.1.1. Next base: position 410,431 of record NZ_SRUS01000002.1, read on the forward strand.
CGCGAAATTGCTTGAGAGGTTGGAGGTGATTGCCACCGAAGGCTGCTGCTGTTCGCGCGACAGCGACGGCGGCACGGCGCGCTCGGTCAGCGTGGCGATGGTCGACATCGGCACGAAGCGGCCATCCGCCGTCTTGAGGAAGACATTTTCCAGATCGGTCGGGTCGTTGATCGGATTGGTGGTCGAGACCAGCTTCACGCCGTAGCTGCGGTCGGCGATGTAGACATCGACGACGTCGTTGCCGTCGAGCATGGCTTGCATGGTGTTGGCGAGCCCGGATATGTCGATGCCGAGGTCGGAAGCGCGCTCACGGTCGATGGCCACGGCCAGCTGCGGCTGCGTCGGGTCGATCGACAGGCGTGGCGTCTGGAAGCGCTGATCCTTCTGCATCTCGGCGATGATCTTGACCGCCGCATCGCCGAGCGCCTTGCGATCGTTGCCGACCAGAGCGAACTGCAGGCCGTTGCCGGCGCCGCGGATGCCGAGACTGTTGGGCTGGACCGGGAAGATGCGCACGCTGGGCACCTGTTTGGTCAGCTGGCTGATCTCGGCCATGATCTCCTGCTGGCTGCGGCTTCGCTCGTCCCACGGCGCCAGCGTCATCACCATGAAGCCCGAGTTGTAGGAACCGTTCTGGCCGGCGTTCTCGAAGGTCGAGCGAATCTCGCCGGAATCGCGCATCGGCTGGATCAGCCGCTCGATCTTCTGCATCTGCTGCGTGGTGTAGTCGAGGCTGACGCCTTGCGGGGCGTTGATGCGCAACAGCACGGCGGCGCGATCCTCGGTGGGCGTCAGTTCCTGGCGGATCGTGCCGAACAGCGTGAAGGCGATGCCGGCAAACAGCACCGCGACCAGAACCACGATCCACGGCGCGTCGAGACATGCATGGAGCGCACGCTTGTAGCCGGCATTGAGGACGCCGCCGATGCGCGCGCCGATGCCGTGGCCACCTTCGTGGTGAAGCGACGCGCTGGTCAGCATCCGCGAGGCAAGCATCGGGCAAAGCGTCAGCGCCACCACGCAGGACAGAAGCACCGACATCGCAAGCACGAAGCCGAATTCGCGGAACAGGCCGCCGGTCTGTCCCGGCAGGAACGAGATCGGTACGAAGACCGCGACCAGCGTCAGCGTGGTGGCGACGACGGCGAAGAACACTTCCTGTGCGCCGAGCACGGCGGCCGCGCGCGGCCCCATGCCCTCATTGCGCCGTCGCACGATGTTTTCCAGCACCACGATGGCGTCATCGACGACAAGGCCGGTGGCCAGCACCAAAGCGAGCAGCGTAAGGATGTTGATCGAGAAGCCGGCCAGATAGATGGCGGCTACGGTGCCGATCATGGCGACCGGCATCGACAGGCCCGGGATGAGCGTGGCGCGCCAGTCGAGCAGGAAGACGTAGATGACGATCAGCACCATGGTGACCGACAGGCCGAGCGCGATCTCGACCTCGTGCACGGCACCCTTGACGAAGACGGCGTCGTCGCTGGTGATCTTGATCGACATGCCGTTGGGCAGGTTCGCCTGCAGCTTGGCGACGGCGGCCTGGACGCCGGTCGAAATGTCCAGCGTGTTCGATTCCGCCTGCCGGATGATGCCGATGCCGATGCCGGTCTTGCCGTCCGAACGCAGCGTGGTCTGGCCGACATCGGGGCCGAGCGTGACGGTCGCGACATCGCGGATGCGCGTCGTGCCGCCGATGATGATGTTTTCGAATTCCGCAGGCGTCGTCACGTCGGCCGTGGTGCGGACGATCAGGTCCTGGTTGGTCGTGGTGATCGACCCCGCCGGGGAATCGAAGGCGACGGAGGCGAGCGCCGCCCTGAGGTCGGCGACCGTGAAGCCAAGGCTGGCGAGCTTGTTCTGGTCGACGTCGATGCGGAAGATCTTGTCGCGGTCGCCATAGACCTGGACGTCGGCGACGCCCGGGACGGCGGCCAATTCGTCCTCGATCTGGTCCTGTACCACCACCGTCATGTCCTGGATCGACAGGGTGTCCGAAGTCACCGCCAGCCGCATCACCGCGTCGGAATTGGCGTCGGCCTTGACGATGCGCGGTGGATCGGCCGTGTCCGGCATCTGGTTTGCAACGCGGCCGACGGCATCGCGCACATCCGAGGCGGCGACGTTGAGGTCGACACCGTCGTTGAACTCGATGGTGACACGGCTCGATCCGAATGAGGAGGATGATGAAATCGACTTGACGCCGGAGACGCGAGCGACGGCGCCCTCGATCGTGTCGGTCAATTCGCGGTCGACGGTTTCGGCCGCCGCCCCCTCGAAGGTGGTGGAGACCGTGACCACGGCACGATCGACGTCGGGCAATTCGCGGATCTCGACGCCGTAGAAGGCCGCAAGGCCGGCAACCGCAATGAGGACGTTGAGCACGAAGGCCATGACCGGCCTGCGGATGAACAGGGCGGTGAAGCCGGTATCGCTGCCGGCGTTGACGGGTCCGGTCATGAGCCTTCCGCGGCGGTGGCGGCGCGCTGCTCCTGGCCGGCGATGCGAACCTCGCCGCCTTCGCTGACATTTTGGGTGCCCTCGGTGACAACCATGTCGCCGCGGCTGATCTCCGCGTCGATCAGCACGGTTTCGGTGTTGCGCTGGATGATGCGAACCGGCAACCGCCTGGCCTTGCCGTCCTCGACCTGCCAGACATAAGCACCGTCCGATCCCCACAGGATCGCCAGCGGGCTGACGGCGGGATAGGTCTCGCCGGGGAATTTCATGGTGATGGAGAACGACATGCCGGCGCGCAGCGAGTCGGCCGGGTTGGCGATCTTGGCCTTGACCAGGAGGGTGCGGCTCTTTTCGTCGATATGATTGTCGATCGCCGACACCGTGCCGGTATAGGCGTTGCTCTGATTGGCGATCGGCGTCGCCGTCAATTGCGCGCCGACCTTGACGGCGGCGGCGAAGCGTTCGGGCACCTGGAAATCGACCAGGATGGAGGACCGGTCGTCCAGCGTGGCGATCGCCGACTGGTTGGTCACGTAGTTGCCGGCCGAGATCGGCAGGATGCCGACGGTGCCCGATATCGGCGCCAGGATCGAGCGACGCTGCAGCGCAAGCTCGGCATCCTGAAGCGCCAGCTTGGCGCCGGCCAGCACCACTTCGGCATCGGCGACCGCGACCGGCGTGGCGGCGTTGGAGGCGCGCAGCGACTTGACGCGGTCGAGCTTGGCTTGTGCGTCCTGCAAGGCGAGCTTGGCCCGGTTCTGGGCAATGATCTCCGTCTCGGAATCGAGCGTGGCGATGATCTGCCCCTTGTCGACATGGCTGCCGGATTCGACCAGCAGATCGGCAAGGCGGCCCGAACTATAGGGATTGACGGTCACCGAGGCATTGGCGCGGCCGGTGCCGATCGCCTGCAGGCGGTCGTTGATGGTGGCCGTGCCGGCAGGCAAGGCGACGACGTCGACCTGCCGGGGGCTATTGCGATTGCCAGCCTGTCTCGCGCCGGCCGCACTGTTTCCGGCCGGAGGCGTCGCCGCATAGGCCCAGTCTATCCCCCAACGCGCCAGCACTTCGGGAGCTCCGGGATAGAAGCGCGCCCAGGCAGCCGCAGCGACGACCACGATCACAAGCGCAACGACAATTTGCTTTGAGGTGCGCATCGACACTCCGGTTTCCAGGAATCGTCAGCCCCTTCCCGAAGGAGCGGCACAGCGACGGTACGGGCGGGCGGCGAAATCCGGCCACGCCGCACCTCGCATATCAGCGGTTTATGGCAATTATCACGCGATCGTGCACATTAAATCTCGGTAACGTGAAGTCGGGACACCCCGTCGGGACGGATGCGATTTGGCCGGGATCCGCCTAACGCAGGCCTTCCATCTCGCGGATGCGCCGGGCGCCGTCGGCCTCGAGTTGTCTTGTGACGGCGCCGATCAGCGTTTCGGCGACGACGAAAAGCGCCGCCGAAGAATCCCATGCGGAAGGCACGGCGGTTCGTCCGGCGATGACATGACGGGCAAAGCGGGCGATCGGCGACAGCCATTGATCGGTGAACAGTACGATCTGAACGCCGCGCTGGTGCGCCTTCTCGGCGAAGCGGACGAGGCTGTCCTGGTAGCGCCTGATGTCGAAGATCACCAGCACGTCGCGCTTGCCCATGTCGATCAACCTGTCGCGCCACATGCTCTCCTGTCCGGCGAGGTGAAAGACATCGGGCTGGATGACGGCGAGGTGGGCGGCCATGTAGCGCGCCAGGGGATCGGTGAAGCGGCCGCCGATCAGAAATGTCTTGCCGCGCCGCTCGGCAAGCCTGGTGGCAATGTCGGCAAGCTGCTTGTCGGACAGATGCCGGAAGGTCTCGCGCATGTTGTCGAGCGTCGCTTCCAGCATTGGCGATCCGGTGCCGCCGGGCGAGGGCGGATTGAGTGTGCGGGTTGCCGGCGACTGCAATTGCGCCGCCAGTTCATCCTGCAGGCTCGACTGGAATTCCGGATAATTCTGGAAGCCGAGCCGGGCGACGAAACGCAGGATCGTCGGCGAGGACACGCCGGCAGCCGCCGAGAACTCGGCGACCGTCTTCAGCCCGATCATCGGGTAGCTGGCGATCAGCGTCTGGGCCGCTCGTCGTTCGCCGGCGGGCATGGTGCCGATGCGGTCGGCGATCAATTCGGCAATGTTGGAAATCATGGTTTTCCCCACCCTTGGCCCGGCCGATGGTCTTTTCCCCAGATCGCATTTGACAAAGCCGGACAAACTGTATGAAATCATCCGTAGGGACGCAATGAGGCAAAATACGTAACATACGATACAGCGCTCCTCGGGGACGGCAGAGTATGGAGAAAGCACGGCCCGCCAGCCCTGCATCGTCTGATACCGTGGGGGTGACCAACCCCGGCGGATCGAGCCCCTTCGTACTGACCTGCGACCACGCTTCCAATTTCCTGCCCGCCGAATTCGGCACGCTCGGCCTCGCGGCCGAGGACCTGTCGCGCCACATCGCCTGGGATCCCGGCGCGCTGCCGGTTGCGCTGCGCATGGCGCAGGCGCTCGACGCGACGCTGGTCGAAACCCGCATTTCGCGGTTGATCATCGACTGCAACCGGCCGCTCGATGCGCCGGACCTAGTGCCGCCGGTCAGCGAAACCACAGCCATACCGGGGAATGCAGGCCTTTCGGACAAGCAGCGTGCGCAGCGCGTCGCCTTGTCATGGCAGCCATTCCACGACACGATTGCGGGAATTATCGAAGACAGGCTGGCGCGCGGCCAGGAGACCCGGCTAGTCTCCGTGCATTCCTTCACGCCGGTTTACAAGGGCCGCAACCGGCCGTGGCATATCGGCATCATCCATGACGAGGATCGCCGGTTGGCGGCGCCGCTGATCGGCGCACTGCAGCGGCTTGCCGGCGTCACCGTCGGCGTCAACGAACCCTATTCGCCTGCCGATCGCGTCTATTTCACGCTCGAACGGCATGCGCGCTCGCGCGGGTTGTCCTGCGCGATGATCGAAATCCGCAACGATGAAATCTCCGGCGAAACCGGGCAGCGGAAATGGGCGGATCTGCTCACGGGCATTTTTTCGGATCTGGAACCAGAGGAGGCCACGCGGCCCAGATCGCATTCAGTCAGAAAGTCAGTCCAATCGGCCAGCTGAAAATAACAGGGGAATCAAAATGGCAGCACCAGGTCAAATAGACATCGACAAGTCGGAGGACGTAAAAATCCTTCACAGCATGGGCTACGCCCAGGAACTATCCCGGCGGATGGGGGCGTTCCAGAGCTTTGCCATCTCGTTCTCGATTATCTGCATCTTGTCTGGCGGATTCGGATCATTTCCGATCGCGCTTTCGACGGGCGGCCCATTCTCGTTGACCATCGGCTGGATCATCGGCAGCGCGTATGCACTGATCGTCGCCGCCAGTCTCGGCCAGATTGCATCCGCCTATCCGACGGCAGGCAGCCTGTACCACTGGTCGTCAATTCTTGGCGGCCGATTCTGGGGCTGGGCAACGGCCTATGTCAATCTCCTCGGGTTGCTGTTCGTCATCCCGGCTGTGAACGTGTTTCTCTATCTCATCACCCGGGATTTGTTCTTCGGTTCGGTGCTCGGCTGGGACGTTTCCGGCTGGGGGATGGGGACGCAAATTGGTTCAGTCGCTGTCATCACCGCGGCGCAAGCCCTGCTGAATCATTTCGGCATCAGGCTGACGACCATTCTGACGGATTTTTCCGGTTATCTGATCCTCGCCGTCACCGTGATCCTGATCGTCATGTTTTTGATGGCGGCGCCGAGCTTCGATATCAGCAAGGCATTCACTTTTGTGAACAACACCGGAGCTCCCGGTGGCGGCGTTTCGCCGCAAACGGGTCCGTTGATGGCGATCATCATCGGCCTTCTCTATCCGCTGTTCACCATCACCGGCTTTGATGCTTCCGCGCATACGGCGGAAGAAACGGTCAATGCCCGCGACACCGTGCACAAGGGCATGTTGCATTCGGTCTTCTGGTCCGGCGTGTTCGGTTTCGTGCTGATCCTTGTCATGATCATGGCAATCCCGGATCTGAATGCCGCCGCCGCTTCGGGCTGGAGTTCCTTCAACAATCTCTTCATCGCTGCCATCATGACGTCGTTCATCGGCAAGTTGATGCTGATCGGCGTGATCATCTCCAACTTCCTTTGCGCATTGGCCGCCGTGACCTCCACCTCGCGGATGATCTATGCGTTTGCTCGTGACGGCGGTTTGCCATTCTCCGGCGTGCTGAGTTCGGTCAGCCCGAAGTACCGCACTCCGGTGGCGGCGATCTGGTTCTCGGCCGTCATGGCAGTCGTGCTGACCGCGGTGACGACGCCGCTCAACGCCTTTGCCGCTCTCTCCACCGGCTGCGCGATGTATCTCTACATTTCCTACGCCATGCCGATCGTCGCCGGCTTCTTTGCCGAAGGCAAAACCTGGACAAGCTTCGGCAGTTTCCGCCTTGGCGGCCTGTCGAAAGTTTTCGCTGTCATCGTCATGATCGGCACGGTTCTGGTCACGATTGGCGGTCATGCCTTCGTCGTGTCCATTCCCAGCTCGCCGGGCGACGCCGCGGCCAATCCGCCTGTCCCTGCCTCGGACTTTGTGCCGGGTCTTTGGTACTATTCGGTCGGCTTTGCGATCATCCTGGCAATTCTCTGGTTCGCCATTGAAAACCGCCGCTTCCAGGGTCCGCCCATCGGCGAGGCGGCAATCGCCAAGCGCAAGGCAGTCATCGCAGCTGCCGAAAAGGCTGTCGGCGAAACTGCCTAAGCAACAAGCCAAAGCCGTGGCGAGTTCTCTCGCCACGGCTTTTGCACTCGTTCAATGTGACAAGCCCGAAACGACAAGCGCTGGAGTGCCAAAGGAATGGCCGGAAATTTCTCGTTCGATCAGTTGAAGAAAGCGGTCTCCAGCGGCGAGATCGACACGGTGCTCGCCTGCATCGTCGACATGCAGGGGCGGCTGGCGGGAAAACGGTTCCTGGCGCAGTACTTCGTCGATTCCGCGCATGACGAAACGCATGGCTGCAACTATCTCCTGGCCGCCGACATCGATATGGAGCCGGTGCCCGGCTACAAGGCGGCGAGCTGGTCGAAGGGCTATGGCGATTTCGTCATGAAGCCGGACCTTGCCACGCTGCGGCGCATTCCGTGGCTGGAAAAGACCGCGTTGGTGATCTGCGACGTGCTTGACCACCACACCCATGACGACCTGCCGCATTCGCCGCGCGCGATCCTGAAGAAGCAGGTCAAGCGGCTGCAGGAGCGCGGTTATATCGGCTACTTCGCTTCCGAGCTCGAATTCTATCTATTCAACGAGACCTACGATTCCGCCCGCAAGAAGCACTGGCAAGGTCTCGACACCGCGTCGCCCTATATCGGCGACTACCAGATCGGCATCACCACCAAGGAAGAAGGCGTCATGCGCCGGCTTCGCAACGAGATGGAAGCCGCCGGCATTCCGATCGAGAATTCCAAGGGCGAGTGGGGTCCGGGCCAGGAAGAGATCAACGTGCGTTATGCCGAAGCGCTCGACATGGCCGACCGCCACGTCATCCTGAAGAACGGCGCCAAGGAGATCGCCGAGTCCGAAGGCAAGGCGATCTCCTTCATGTCGAAGTACAATTACGGGCTCGCCGGCAATTCCAGCCACATCCACAATTCGCTGTGGAGCGCCGACGGCAAGACGCCGCTGTTCTTCGACAGACAAGCCGACTGGACCCTGTCCACGCTCGGTCAGCAATGGGCGGCGGGACAGTTGAAGTACGCCAAGGAATTCACCTGGTTCCTGGCGCCCTACATCAACTCCTACAAACGCTTCCAGGCCGGCACCTTCGCGCCGACCAAGATCATGTGGAGCGAGGACAACCGCACCGCCGGCTTCCGCCTGTGCGGCGAAGGCACCAAGGGCATCCGCATGGAATGCCGCATCGGCGGCGCCGACCTCAATCCGTATCTTGCCTTTGCAGCCCTGATCGCGGCCGGGCTGGCCGGCATCGACGAGAAGCTTGAACTGCAAAAACCTTTCGTCGGCGATGCCTACCAGGCTTCGCGCCTGCCGGAGATCCCAAAGACGCTGCGCGATGCCACCGAGACGCTGGCCAAGTCGAAGATGCTGAAGCAGGCGCTCGGCGAGGATGTGCTCGAACACTATGTCCACACGGCAAAGTGGGAACAGTTCGAATACGACCGCCGTATCACGGATTGGGAACTGCACAGGGGGTTCGAGCGGTACTAGATTGCCACGACGTTAGCGCCGTCCCTCACCCTTACCCTCTCCCCGTGAAGAACGGTGAGAGAGGGATGCCAGCGCTGGAGCGTTTCCCTTCTCCCCGTCGCTACACGGGGAGAAGGGTGCCGGCAGGCGGATGAGGGGCAGCGCCAAGCCATGTGATTTTTCGATTGTTACAGAAGTGCGAGGACTTAAACGATGACCGAAACGGTCAAACTGAAATCTCCCATCGACGGCTCGATCTATGCCGAGCGTCCGGTCGCGACGGACCAGGCGATCAATGCCGCGGTCGAGCGTGCCAAGGCGGCGCAGGAGAAGTGGGCGCAGACGCCGATCGTCGAGCGCGGCAAGTACATGCTGGCGATGCTCGAAGCGCTGGTTGCGAAATCAGACGAGATCGTGCCGGAGATCGCCTGGCAGATGGGGCGTCCGGTTCGCTATGGCGGCGAGTTCGGCGGCGTCAGGGAGCGCACCACTTACATGGTCGAGATCGCCGAGCAGGCGCTCAAGTCCGTGCCTGCCTCCAATCCCAAGGACGGCTTTCGGCGCTACGTGAAAAAAGATCCGCTTGGCGTAGTCATGGTGATCGCGCCCTGGAATTACCCCTACCTGACCGCCGTCAACACCATCGTGCCGGCCCTGATGGCCGGCAATGCCGTCATCCTGAAACATGCGGCGCAGACATTGCTGGTCGGCGAACGCTTCGCGCAGGCTTTCGAGAAGGCGGGTCTGCCCAAGGGCGTGTTCCAGAACGTCGTTCTCAATCACGCCCAGACCGAAAAGCTGCTCGGCTCGGGCAAGATCGACCATGTCAATTTCACCGGATCGGTCGCAGGCGGCCGTGCCATTGAAAAGGCGGCGGCAGGCACCTTCATGACGCTTGGCCTCGAGCTCGGCGGCAAGGACCCGGCCTATGTGCTGCCCGATGCAAAGATGGACCATGCTGTGGCCAACCTGGTCGACGGCGCCTTCTTCAATTCCGGCCAGTGCTGCTGCGGCATCGAACGCGTCTATGTGCACGAAAAGGTCTATGATGAGTTCGTCGAGGGCTTCATCGCCGAGACGAAGAACTATGTCGTCGGCAATCCTCTGGAACAGGCGACGACGATGGGGCCGATGGCGCAGGCGCGCTTCGCCGACCTGATCCGCGAGCAGAAGGCCGAGGCGCTGCGCAAGGGCGCGGTGGCGCACATCAACATGAAAGTGGCCAACGACCAGGCAGGCTCGCCCTATCTGGCGCCTGAAGTGCTAACCGAAGTCGATCATCAGATGAGCGTCATGCGCGAGGAAAGTTTTGGCCCGATCGTCGGCATCATGAAGGTGCGCAACGACGATGAGGCGATCGCGCTGATGAACGACAGCGCCTATGGCCTGACCGCCTCGATCTGGACACGCGACACCGAGCACGCGGTGGCGATCGGCGACCGGGTCGAGACCGGCACGGTGTTCATGAACCGCTGCGACTATCTCGATCCGGCGCTGGTCTGGACCGGCGTCAAGGACACCGGCAAGGGTGCCGGGCTGTCGGCCATCGGCTACGACAATCTGACGAGGCCGAAATCATTTCATCTGCGTGAAGCCATCTAATTTTCGAAAGACAAAAATGTCCAAGCTCATCTCCAAATGGAACTACCCCACCACAGTCCGCTTCGGCGCTGGCCGCATCAAGGAACTGCCGGAGGTGCTGGCGGCCACCGGCATCAAGCGGCCGCTCTTCGTCACCGATCCGGGGCTGGCCAAGCTGCCGGTCGTCGCCACGACGCTCAGGATTCTCGACGACGCCAAGGTGCCCTATGGCGTGTTCTCCGAGGTGAAGCCGAACCCGGTGGACTCCAACCTCACCGCCGGCATTGCGGTGTTCAAAAAGGGCAAGCATGACGGCGTCATCGCTTTCGGCGGCGGCTCGGCGCTCGACCTCGGCAAGCTGATCGCCTTTCAGGCCGGTCAAGTCAGGCCGGTTTGGGATTTCGAGGATGTCGGCGACTGGTGGACGCGCGCCAATTCCGACGCCATCGCTCCGATCATCGCGGTGCCGACCACAGCTGGCACCGGCTCGGAGGTCGGACGCGCTGGTGTCATCACCAACGAGGAGACGCATACCAAGAAGGTCATCTTCCATCCGAAGTTATTGCCGGCGATCGTGATCGCCGATCCGGAGCTGTCGGTCGGCATGCCTTCTTTCATCACCGCCGGCACCGGCATGGATGCACTCGCCCATTGCCTCGAGGCCTATTGCGCGCCGGGCTATCATCCAATGGCTGACGGCATCGCGGTCGAAGGTGTGCGCCTGGTCTTCGAAAACCTGCCGAAGGCCTATGCCAATGGCAAGGACCTTGTCGCCCGCGCCCATATGATGAGCGCGGCGGCCATGGGCGCCGCGGCCTTCCAGAAGGGGCTGGGCGCCATCCACTCACTGTCTCATCCGATCGGCGCGCTCTACGACACCCACCACGGCATGACCAACGCCGTGTTCATGCCCTATGTGCTGGCCTTCAACCGCGACTCCATCGAGGAGCGTATTGCCCGGCTCGCCGCCTATTGCGGCATCAAGGGCGGTTTCGACGGCTTCGCCAAGGCTGTCATCAAGCTGCGCAAGGAATTGAAGGTGCCGCACGCACTGCCGGGCCTGATCAAGGGGCTCGACATGGACAAGAAGCGCAAGGGACTGATCGCCGACATGGCGGTGGTCGATCCGACGGCCGGCGGCAACCCGGTCAAGCTGACCAAGAAGGCCGCGCTGACACTGCTCGAAAACGCCATCGCCGGGACGGTCTGAGGCCGGTTCCGGGGGGGCGGAAGTTGATCGGGAAACGAGGGGAAAGGAAAGGGGAAGGGCGAAAGACGGGCGGATTAATGATTAGCCGGAAAATTAAGTGATGGCTAATTGCTACAGCCTGTTAAAAAGAGTTAACTTTTCGCGCTGCTGACGGCTGGTTTCACAAAGCTTTCATCTGGCTGTCACACGAAAACGATACCGCATCGCAGGCGTCCAACGGCGCCAGTTCAACGGAGAGAACACATGTTCAAATTCACGGGGAAGGTGCTTTCCCTTTCGGCCGCGACCCTGATGGTGTCGTCGGTGATTTCGTCCGCGGCTTCGCTGGACGATCTCGTCAAGGCCGCGAAGGCTGAAGGCCAGCTCACCACCATCGCTTTGCCGCATGACTGGTGTGGTTATGGCGACGTCATCGCCGGCTTCAAGGCGAAATATCCGGAAATCACCATCAACGAGCTCAACCCGGACGCCGGTTCCGGCGACGAAGTCGAGGCGATCAAGGCCAACAAGGACAACAAGGGCCCGCAGGCTCCCGACGTCATCGACGTCGGCCTCTCCTTCGGCCCGTCGGCCAAGAAGGATGGTCTGATCCAGGCTTACAAGGTGTCGACCTGGGACTCGATCCCCGACAGCGCCAAGGATGCGGAAGGGTTCTGGACCGGCGATTATTACGGCGTGCTGTCCTTCCAGGTGAACAAGGATCTGATCAAGGAATCGCCGAAGGACTGGGCCGACCTCCTGAAGCCGGAATTCGCCAACTCGGTAGCCCTTGCCGGTGACCCGCGCGCCTCGAACCAGGCCATCCAGGCGGTGTATGCCGCTGGTCTGTCGTCTGGTGCGGCCGCTGGTGAAGCTGCCGGGACCGCCGGCCTCGACTTCTTCAAGAAGCTTAACGCCGCCGGCAATTTCGTGCCGGTCATCGGCAAGGCCGCCACGCTCGCCCAGGGTCAGACCCCGATCCTGATCACCTGGGATTACAACGCGCTCGCCGGCCGTGACACACTGAAGGGCAACCCGCCCGTCGACGTCGTCGTGCCGAAGACCGGTGTGGTCGCCGGCGTCTACGTGCAGGCGATCAGCGCCTTCGCGCCGCATCCGAACGCGGCCAAGCTCTGGCTGGAATACCTTTATTCCGACGAAGGCCAGGTCGCCTGGCTGAAGGGCTATTGCCACCCGATCCGCTTCAACGATCTTGCCAAGAACGGCAAGATCCCGGCGGACGTGTTGGCCAAGTTGCCGCCGGCCGAGTCCTATGCGGCCGCGGTGTTCCCGACGCTCGACGAGCAGGGCAAGGCCAAGGAAGCCATCACCAAGAACTGGGACGCCGTTGTCGGCGCCAATGTAAAGTAAGACTTGAAATCCACCGGGCGGCTTCACGGCTGCCCGGTTTTTCCTCTTGAAGACGGTAGCCGGCGCATGACCGATCTCTCATTTTCCGATCACGCTGTTGCCGGAAAGACCGCGCCTCCCGCCGAGGCGCGTAGCCTCAAGCTGCCGACGCAATGGCTCGGCGTCGCGCCGTTCTTCATCTTCGCCATCATGTTCCTGATCCTGCCCACGCTCTACCTGATGCTGGGCGCGTTCCAGAACGATGCAGGTGAGTTCACCTTCGAGAATATTGCGGAACTGGCGCAGCCGTCGATCGTCGCCGCCTACTGGATTTCGATCAAGGTCAGCCTGGCCTCGTCGCTGATCGGCGCTTTTGCTGGGCTGGCGATTGCCATCGCCATCGTGCGCGGCGGCCTGCCAGACTGGATTCGCTCGGCGACACTCACGTTTTCCGGCGTCGCCTCGAATTTTGCCGGCGTGCCGCTGGCCTTCGCCTTCCTCGCCACGCTTGGCCGGCTCGGCCTTGCGACGGTGATCCTGAACACCCTGTTCGGCCTCAACATCTACGCACACGGCTTCAACATCCTGTCGTTCTGGGGCTTGACGTTGACCTATGTCTATTTCCAGATTCCGCTGATGGTGGTCATCATCGTGCCGGCCATAGATGGGTTGAAGAAGGAATGGGGCGAAGCCGCCGCAACGCTGGGCGCGACCATGTCGCAGTACTGGCGCATGGTGGTCATTCCGGTGATCTGGCCGAGTTTCCTCGGCACCGTGATCCTGTTGTTCGCCAACGCCTTCGGTGCCATAGCCACCGCCTATGCGCTGACCGGCTCGTCGCTCAACATCGTGCCGATCCTGCTCTATGCCCAGATCCGTGGCGACGTGCTGCACAATGCCCATCTCGGCTATGCCATAGCCTTCGGCATGATCCTGATTACCGGTCTTGCCAATGTCTTTTACATCTGGTTCCGCACCCGCTCCGAGAGGTGGCTCAAATGAAGGCTGGCAGGTTCTGGGCCTGGCTCGTCTTTGCGCTGGGCGCGGCCTATTTCTTCATTCCGCTGTTCGCGACGGTGGAGTTCTCCATGCGCATGCGGCGCGGCGTTTATTCCTTTGACGCCTACAAGGTTGTACTGGGCGACGCACGCTTCCAGGCGACGTTCGGCTATTCGGTGCTTGCCGCCGTCTTCACCATCGTCCTCGGCGTGCTCATCGTGGTGCCGGCTGCCTACTGGATACGGCTTCGCCTGCCGCAGCTCCGGCCGATCGTCGAATTCATCACGCTGCTGCCGCTGGTGATCCCGGCCATCGTCATCGTCTTCGGCTATATCAGGATGTATGGCTCGAATTCACCGCTGCCGTTCCTGGCTACCGACACGGGCACCAATGCCTTGCTGGTCATCGGCTATGCGACGCTGGCGCTGCCCTATATGTATCGAGCTGTCGATACGGGCCTCCGGACCATCGATGTGCGCACACTAACGGAAGCGGCGCAGATCCTGGGCGCCGGTTGGGGTACGATCATAAGCCGCGTCATTCTGCCCAACGTGCTGATCGCCGTGTTGTCGGGCGCGTTCCTGACGTTCGCGATCGTCATCGGCGAATTCACCATGGCGAGCCTGCTCAACCGGCCGGCCTTCGGCCCGTATCTGCAGAACATCGGCGCCAACCGGGCCTATGAGCCGGCAGCCCTTGCCATCATTGCCTTCGCCATCACCTGGGGTTGCATGTCGCTGATCCAGATCCTGTCCCGCTTCGCGCCGAAATCGGCGAACCGCCCGAATTGACCTGAGAGAAAAAGCCATGGCCGACCCGTTCCTCTCCATCCAGCACGTTCGAAAATCCTTCGGTGCCACCACGGTCGTGGAGGATTTCAATCTCGACGTCGAGCGCGGCGAATTCGTCTCCTTCCTCGGGCCATCCGGCTGCGGCAAGACTACGGTGCTGCGCATGGTGGCCGGCTTCGAGGAGCCGAGCGCCGGCAAGATCGTCGTAGGCGGCAAGGACATCACAAGGCTGAAGCCCAACCAGCGCAATGTCGGCATGGTGTTCCAGGCCTATGCGCTGTTCCCGAACCTGACCGTGGCGCAGAACATCGGGTTCGGGCTGAAGGTCGCGGGCATGCCCAAGGCGGACATCGATGCCCGTGTCGCCGAGATGCTCGGCATCATCAAGCTGCCGCAGATGGCGGACCGCTACCCCTACCAGCTCTCGGGCGGCCAGCAGCAGCGCATCGCGCTGGCGCGCGCGATCGCGCCGAAGCCGAAGCTGCTTCTGCTCGACGAGCCGCTGTCGGCGCTCGACGCCAAGGTGCGCGTGTCGCTGCGCGAGGAAATCCGCTCGATCCAGAAGCGGCTCGGCATCACCACAATCTTCGTCACCCATGACCAGGAAGAGGCGCTGTCGATCTCCGACCGCATCGCGGTCATGTATGGCGGCAAGGCCGAGCAGGTCGGCACGCCGTTCGAGATCTACAACCGGCCGGCGACCAAGTTCGTCGCCAATTTCGTCGGCACGCTCAACGTGCTCGAAGGCAAGGTCACCGACGCCGCGTCCGGCAAGGTGCAGGTCAACACCCAGGAAGTCGAACTGAAGGGCAAGCTCAACGGCTCGAAGTCCGGCGACATGCTGTCGCTGGCGCTGCGGCCCGAGGCAATTTCGCTCGGCCGCCAGCCTGGCCGCGACGCCAGCCTGACCGGGGAGATTTCCGAAGTGCATTTTCTCGGCTCGGTGATCCGGGTCCGCGTCGGCATCGGCGGCAACATGGTGTCGCTCGACACGTTCAACAACTCCGCCACCCCGCCGCCCGCAGTCGGCGAGAAGGCCGAGATTTCGTTCTCGTCGAGCGATATGCTGGTGCTGCATTAAGCTCAGCGGATATTCAGGTGAGCCGGCCTGCAATTGCCGGCCTCCCGCTAGGAGCCCGCCAGCGAAACCAGCCCGAGATGAGCGTCGCCGACGGCTGTCTCGACATCGGTTCGAACACGGTGGATCGCGCCATTCGGCCCCACACAATCAAACGCAAGAATGCGGTCTTCGCCGGGTCTGATGGCGGTGGCAGACAGGGTCGACGATCGCCACGATCCTGCAGGCCGCCAAGATGAGCGGCGTCGATCCGTTCACCTGGCTCGCCAACACTTCCAGGTCTCTACTTCGCGGGCGCGAATGTCGTTTGTGAGTACGCGATGTCGTGCAACGGGTCGATGAAGTCCCCCTGGTTGTCGGCTGTCAGCGGTGAAAGCGAGCGGTGTCCGCAGGAGCTGGAACCTGATGAAGACTTCGGATGTTGCAAAATTTATCAGTATTTTCAAAACCTTATTGACCCGATAACGCGAGTAGCGGCGTTCCTGGGACGCGGCTATCTATCACCTGCGCGGATGAATTCAGAGCGAGGTGAATCGATGTCGAATGAACAGGTGAACTGGCTTTTGAAGGTCATCCAACCCGAGCGGAGTCTGGCCTCCCTCCCCGGAGGTGCGAATTTCGGCCAGGACGCTCATGCAGCGCTACTTGGCCTTCCGGTCGAGGTTTACGCGGCCGAACTTGGCCGCATGCAAAAGGAGGCCTCGGAAGCGGCTAGCGCCCTGCTTGCGGACCAGGCCGTGGCATCGATGGTCGATCGCCTTCCGCTTCGCAGAGGGGCCAAAGTAGTGGTGTTCGGCGACAGCTTGACATCCGAGCCCCAGTCCTGGGCGGTGATCCTGAGGGAAATGCTGACGATGCGCCGAGGTGCCGAGGAGATTTCGCTGACCATCAGCGCGGTGGCGGGCGAGACGACCACGCACGGTCTTGTGCGTGTCAGAGAGATTACCGATGCCCGGCCCGACTGGATCCTCTTCCTGTTCGGTACCAATGATGCGCGCACGCAGGGCCCGCACCCCACCAAGACACTCGTCCATCACGAGGAGACCGCGCGCAACATCGCGGAGTTGCGCCAGCGCGTTTCCCGAGAGACCAAGGCGAGCTGCGTTTGGATCACCCCGCCAGCGGTCAACGAAGCGCAGGTCGCGACGCATCCGGGCCTTGCCAGGTTCGGGGTTCGGTTCCGCAACCAAGATCTTGAGCGAGTCGCCAAGATTATTCGCGACCGCGACGGGCCCGTCATCGACGCCTTCTCTATTTTGGGGAGCCCGCCTCCTTCGGACTTCCTCATAAGCGACGGTCTGCATTTCACCCTGGCTGGGCAGAAGCAAATGGCGTTCGAGGTGATCCGTGGCTGGAGCAAACTCAAGTGAAATACCTGGTCATCGGCGCTACGGGAAACATCGGCGCCCGGGTAGTTCAGCGCCTCATTAATGCGGGGGCACGCCCGTCCGTTTTTGTCCGCTCCACGAAGAGGGCCAAAGCCCTTTTCTGCGACCAGGTCGACATTCATGTCGGAGACCTCGAGAATCCAGGTCCCTCGTTGGGCAGGGCGCTGGTTGGAGTCGACGGGATATTCCTCGTCACGGATGGATTGGATCTCGAGAAGCGAGATCGCGCGGTCTCCTTCGCTGCCAACCGCGCAGGCGTCCGACATGTGGTCAAGCTCTCCACGCTAGACGTGCGAACCGGAATCGGCACCGGTCCGTGGCATGCACGGGGCGAGAATGCCGTTCGGGAGAGCGGGGTGGCGTTCACATTCATTCAAGCAGCCGGATTCATGTCCAACGCCTTCGGTTGGTCGGAGTCCATCCGCCGAGAGGGCGTGCTGCGCTCATCCACGGGTGGGGGCAAGATCGCATTCATCCATCCAGACGACATCGCTGCCGTCGCCACAGCCTCCCTGACCACACGCGACTACGACGGCCAGGCACTTGTGATCACCGGCCCTGAGGCGCTGTCGTATGGGGAGATGACGGATACGATCGGTAGAGCCATCGGCAAGCCCGTTCGCTTCGAGGAAATAACGGACGGTCAGGCATACGCACGCACGGTCGAATGGGCCGGGAAAGGCGCCTATGCGGATGCGCTCGTGGACATCTGGCGGGCGGTGCGCGAGGGCCGGCTTGATACAGTGACGGATGGCGTAAAGCAGATAACCGGACGGGAACCAATCCCGTTCGATCAGTGGGCCACCGAGAATACCGCGTCGTTTCAGTAGTCTTTCGGAGCGCTGCCCTGAAAGGAATTCACGTAGACCAGTACGGTGCGGATTGCCTCGCTCCTTGCACCATCGCGCGAGAGGGGCGCGTGCTGTCCTCCGTGCACGAGCGCTTCCACCATGCGAGGTAGGACAAAAAGCATCCGCTCCGTCTCGTCGAGGCTGTACCGCTCCGGGTCCTCGGCGCGTGACAGGACTTGTCCGAAGGTCTGATGCAGCGCATTCTTGAAGCCGAGAGCGCTGTGCGGAACAGCGGACGCGACAACGTCGTGCAGTTCGGCAGTTTCCGCGTGCGCGTTCACCAGGCCCAGGACGAGTTCGCGCGCGAATTCCTCCAGCGAAGCCGAGGCGCAGTCGGTCATCGTCTGCTTGATGACCCGCCGCACCTCATCGACGTGCCGGTCGTGAAGAGCTGTGAAGATCGCGCGCTTGTCGGGGAAGTACTGATACAGCGATCCGACACTGACGCCGGCGGCCTCGGCAATGCGATTGGTGGTAATCGCCAGGGTCCCGTGGCGCTTGGCTACAAGCTGTACCGCCTCTAGCACGACGTCGACGGTCTGCCGCGAGCGTTGCTGCTTCGGCGTGCGCCGCGTAAGGGTCCTTCCGGCGGTCTGCATGCTGCCTTGCTGTGTGTGGTCGCTGGGCCGAGCCTCGGTACGGATCATAACAGTTCCAACCCCTCCAAACAACTTGCCAACGAGTGCGCTGCTCGTACCCAGATACAACATCAAGCGCACCGCAAGGGGTCCCAACGCCTCTCTCAGGGCGTCATTTCGCCCCAGCGGAACCGATCCACATCAGGGTGCCACGCTTTCTGATGGGCGTGCGGCCTTTCATGGAGGCCCGTCACGCTCACAGAGGGCCACCGTTTACATGGGTGTTACAGCCCGGCGATGTTTTTCGACGATGGCTTTCGCGGCGTCCATGATATCCCGAGCAGCCGACGAGGATCATGCGGGGCAGGAGGCGGTTTGAGACGTGCGGCCAGAGGGCTTGAGTTTGATGGCCAATCCACCGCATCTTGCGGGAATATCCGCGTCGGCAATCCGGTCTCCAGAAGTAACCGCCCATGGCTCTTTTTGAACTGACCCTCGTCCTGCTTTTGACCGCCGTCGCGCTGACGGCGTTGTCGCGACGGCTGGAGATTCCCTATCCGTCCCTGCTGGCCCTGGCCGGCGTCGCGATTGCTTTCGTGCCGGGCGCCCCAGTGATCGAGATCGATCCGGAACTGGCGCTTGCCCTGTTCATCGCGCCGGTGCTGCTCGATGCCGCCTTTGACACGTCGCTGCGCGACCTGAAGCGCTACCGGCTGTCGCTGGTGCTGCTGGCGCTCGGCGCTGTGGTCTTCACCACCGTCGTGGTTGCCTTCGTCGGCTGGAAGATGGCCGGACTGCCGATCGCGGCGGCGGTCGCGCTTGGCGCCATCGTCGCGCCGCCGGATGCGGTGGCGGCATCGGCGGTGCTCGGCCAGTTCAAGGTGCCGCACCGCATCACCGCCATACTGCAGGGCGAGAGCCTGCTCAACGATGCCACGGCGCTGCTGATCTATCGGCTGGCGGTTTCGGCAGCGCTGGGATCGATCATGCTGAGCAACGCCATTCCGGTGATCCTGCTGGCGACGATTGGCAGTCTTGTCGCGGGCTATCTGTTTGGCCGCGTGTCGCTGTTGGCGCTCACCCGCATCGAGGATGCGGCGAGCAGCACCGTGGTCCAGTTTGCCGGAACCTTTGCCGTCTGGATCATCGCCGACAAGCTCGGTCTTTCCGCCATCATCACCATTGTCGTCTATGCCATGACCATTGCACGCAGGGGACCGCGCCACTCGTCGGCGAGACGCCGCGTCAGCACCTATTCGGTCTGGGAGTCGGCGGTGTTCGTGCTCAATGTGCTGGCGTTCGTGCTGATGGGCCTGCAGGCACGCACGATCGTCGGCAGGCTGGCCGGAGACGGGCAAGGCGAAGCATTCCTTTTCGCCGCAACGGTGCTGGTCGTCGTTATCGTCGCACGTCTTGCCTGGGTGGCGAGTTACGTCGCGATCATCCGATGGATTGCCCGCTTCGGCGGCAAAGAGGCAAGGCGGGAGTTGCCGACTTTCGGAGGCGCCGTTCTCGTCGGCTGGTGCGGCATGCGCGGGCTGGTGACGCTGGTCGTGGCCATTGCGCTGCCGGCCAATTTTCCCGGCCGCGATCCGATCGTGCTCGCCGCCTTCGCGGTGGTTCTGGGCACGCTGGTGCTGCAGGGCATGACGCTAAAGCCGCTGCTGCGCTGGATCAACTTCGACAAGGACAGAACCGTCGACAATGAGGTGGCGAAGGCGCGCGTCGCCATCATGCAGGCAGCGCTGGACGTGCTGAACCGCAAGACCTCGGCGGCGGCCGCCGTCGTGCGCGAGCAGTATGAGGCTCAGCGTGTGATCGCTGAAAACCCCGACGACGCGCAGGCCGCGACCGAATACGACCGGCTGCGCCTTTATGCCATCAACCGCCAGCGCGACACGCTGGAGGAACTGCGCAGCAATGGCACGATCGGTGACGAGGCCTATCACCGGCTGGAGGAAGAGATCGACTGGGCGGAATTGGCGGCGTCGCCCGCCGGCCGCTTCCAGCCGCTGACCACCGACTAGCAGATACCGAGTCTCGACCGCCCTGCTGGCCCAAGCCCCGTCCGTTATCCTGCACATTGCAAGCAATCGACCGAACCGTTACTGCCAACGCCGAGAAGTGAGCCGGATAAGCAATGAAGCTGGTCAGCTACAACATCCAGTACGGGTTCGGCAGCGACACGCGCTACGATCTTTCGCGCGCGGCGCGCCTTGTCGCCGGCGCCGACATCATCGCCTTGCAGGAGATCGAGCGGCACTGGCAGCGCAGCAATTTCGACGACCAGGCGGAAATGCTTTCACGCCTTTTGCCTGGTTATCACTGGGTGTATGGCCCGGCCTTCGACATGGATGCCAGCGAATGGCGGGACGGCCATTTGGTCAACCGGCGCCGGCAGTTCGGCACCATGGTTCTGTCGAAACTGCCGATTGTCTGGTCGCGGTTGCACGCGCTGCCGATGCGCCGCACGTTGCGTCCGCTCAACACACGCAACGCCGCGCTCGAATGCATGATCCGCACGCCGGCAGGGCCGGTCAGGGTGCTTTCGCTGCATCTCGCGCACATCGCGGCGGAAGAGCGGCTGGAGCAGATTGATTATCTCTTGGCCGAGCACCGCCGGGCGCCATCGGAAGGCGGTCCGTGGAGCGGCACCGATGACGAGCCTTCGCGCAACTGGACGCATGGAGAATCAGAGCCGGAAAATCCACCGGCGGCGATCTGGCTGGGCGATTTCAACATGGAGCCGGGCAGCGCCGAACACCGCCGCATCGTCGGCAGCACGCCCTACCATCGGGGTGCTGCCTATCTTGGCGGCTTCGTCGATGCCGCGGCCGTGGCGGTCGAACCGGCTGGTGATTTCCACACGCATGAGAAGATCATCGACGGCAGGCTGGCAAAGCGCCGGCTGGACCATTGCTTCGTCGGTGGTATGTTGGCCGGGCGGGTGAAATCGATCGGCGCCGATATCGGCGAGGTGGCGTCCGATCACTTCCCGGTCCGGGTCGACATCGATCTCGAAACGCCATTCGGCCCGGGAGGTCGATGAGCCCGATATGACGCTTTTCGTCTTCTTCGCGGTGCTTGCCGCCGCCGCCATGCATGCGATCTGGAACGCGCTGGTCAAGGTGCATCTCGATCGCTTCCTGTCGATCACGCTGATGACGCTCGGCATGGGGCTCGCGGGCCTCGTGGTGCTGCCTTTTGTCGAGGTGCCGAAGGCGGAAGTCTGGCCCTATATCATCGCCTCGGTGATCTTCCACATGGGCTACCGCACTTTCCTCATCGGTGCCTACCAGGCCGGCGATTTCGCCCAGACCTATCCGCTGGCGCGCGGCACGGCCCCTCTGCTGGCCGCGGTCGGCGGCATGTTCGTCGTCGCCGAGGTGCCGGCGCCGCTCGCCATTGTCGGCATACTGCTGTTGTCGGCCGGCACGCTGGTGATGTCGTTTCGCGGCGGGGCGCATCTGGAGAAGCTGAACCTGCGCGCGGTCGGCTTCGCCTTCGGCACCTCGGTGTTCATTGCCAGCTACACGCTGTCCGACGGCAGCGGCGCGCGGCTGGCGGCGACCGCGCAAAGCTATGCCGCCTGGCTGTTCATCTGCGATGCGCTTGGCGCCCTGGTGCTGTGCCTCGTTTTCCGAGGACCCAAGGCGCTTCCGGTGTTGGCGCGCGACTGGAAGACCGGGCTGTTCACCGGCGTGCTTTCCGGCGCGGCTTACTGGATCGTGATGTGGGCCATGACCAAGGCGCCGATCGCCTCGGTGGCGTCATTGCGCGAGACCTCGATCCTGTTCGCCATGATGATCTCGGTCTACGCGCTCGGCGAGAAGATGACGGGCTGGCGCGGTGCGGCCGCGCTCAGCATTGTCGCCGGCGTTATCGCGCTCCGGCTGGGGTGAGCGTCCTCAACCCAGCACGGTCATCACCTGGCCGCGCCGTTCCGGACTGAAGCGGATGACGACGATGATGCAGACGGCGACCACGCCGGCGAACAGCGCCAGCGCGTAGCCATAGCTGCCGCCGGGCGCCTCGGCGATCCCCGCCTGATAGGGACCGCCATAAGAGGCGGCGAGATTGCCGGCCTGGTAGATGAAGCCGGGCAAGGTCGCGCGCACCGCGCCGGGCGAAAGCTCGTTGAGGTGCACCGGGATGACGCCCCATGCACCCTGGACCGCGACCTGCATGATGAAGGCACCGATGGCCAGCATGAAGGGCGTTGAGCTGTAGGCCCATAGCGGGATGGCCGGCAGGGCGATGATGCAGGCCAAAGTGATGGCATTGATGCGGCCGATCTTCTCCGACAGCGCGCCGAATGCCAGTCCGCCGACAATGGCGCCGATATTGGCGACGATGGTGATCCAACTCACCGTATGCGGATCAAAGCCATGCTGCTTCCTCAGGAAGGTCGGGTAGAGATCCTGCGTGCCGTGGCTGAAGAAATTGAAGAACATCATCAGCACCACGGCATAGAGCGCGACGCCCCAGTGCTTCTGCAGCGTCTCCAGAAGCCCCGGCTTGACGGATTTCTGCGCCTCGACGAAGGCGGGTGATTCCGGGACGTGCGAGCGGATGAAGAGTACGATCAGCGCCGGGATGAAGGAGAGCAGGAACATGAAGCGCCAGCCGATCGTATAGCCACCGATCGTCTGCTGGTAGAGCAAGCCATAGACTACCGCCGCCAGCAGGTAGCCGGCGGGATAGCCGCATTGCAGGATACCCGAGACCATGCCGCGCGCGCTCGGCGGAATGGACTCCATGGCGAGCGAGGAGCCGAGCCCCCATTCGCCGCCCATGGCGATGCCGAACAGGGCACGCAACGCCAGGAAAATGCCGAGATTGGGAGAGAAGGCGGCCAGCGCCCCGATCACCGAGTAGCTGACGATGTTGAGCATCAGGATCGGCTTGCGACCGTATCTGTCCGCGAGCATGCCGAAGAAGAACGCGCCGATGAAGCGCGTCGCCAAGGTCAGGAACAGTGCCTTCGAGACTGCCGGGACATCGGTCTGGAATTCACTCGCAATATCGGTGAGCAGGAATGTCAGAAGGAAGAAATCAAAAGCGTCGAGCGTCCAGCCCAGGAACGAGGCCAGAACGGTTTTCTTCTGCTCGGCAGTGAGATTCAAGGCATCCTCCTTTGGTGCCCCCAAAGGAACGATATGTCGCCTCGTCGGCAAAAGAGAACAGCGATCAGCCGGCTTTCGAAAGGTCGGCGGTCACTTTTTCGTAAGGTCGAGATCGAAGACCATCAATCCGTCCGTGCCGCCTTCGAGGGCCGCGACCAGCCGGGCGCCGGCACGCTGATGCGCCTCATGCACCAGATAGGCGTCGCGCGCCGCGGCATTGCGGAAGTCGATGGTGAAGCCATGGGTGAAACCCCGCGCGAAAGGCTCGGGGCTGACATTGGCGCTGAAATGAACCGTCTCCATGCCTTCGATCACCTGTCGCAAGGCCTCGAGGTCGGCGTGGATGGCCGTGCGCTCGGTCGGGGACACATCGCTACGAAATCTGGCGAAAACACAGTGTCTGATCATTTTACCACTCCCTAAGCAGCGCGATTGCCGGAAAACACCGCCGGCGCCAGCGGCTCGCGGCCAAGGATCAGATCAGCACCCTTTTCGCCAACCATGATGGTCGGCGCATTGGTGTTGGAAGAAGGCACACGCGGCATCACCGATGCGTCGCATACACGCAAGCCGTCGATACCGCGCAGCCTGAGATCCGGCGTCACCACCGCCATCTGGTCATGGCCCATGCGGCAGGTGCCGACCGGATGGTGGTCGGTCTTGGACGTGCGGCAGGCATAGTCGATCAGCTCATCGTCGCTGGCGAGCGATGGGCCGGGCAGCACCTCGCGCAGCACGTATGGGGCCAGCGCCTTCTGCCGCATGATTTCGCGGGCCAGCCGCAGTCCCTTGAGCGACATGGCGCGGTCATAGGGATCGGACCAGTAGTTGGGGTCGATCAGCGGATGGTCGGCGGGGTTGGCGCTTTTCAGCCGCACCGTGCCGCGCGAGCGCGGGCGCAGGAAGGCCGAGTTCAAGGTGACGCCCGGGTTGTTCAATTTCTCGACGCCGGCCTCGATGCCGGATCCCAAACCCAGGTGGAACTGGATGTCGGGCGAGGCGGCGGTCGGGTCGGCGTACCAGAAGCCGCCGGTCTCGAACAGGCTGGAAGCCACCGGGCCCTTCTTCAACAGCAGATATTGCAGGCCGGCCCAGGCCGTGCGGTGCAGCTTGGCGTAATTGTCATAGGTGTGATCGCCGGTGCATTCGGCGATGACGAACAGGTCGAGATGGTCCTGCATGTTGGAGCCGACGCCGGGCAGATCGTGCACCGGCGTCACGCCGACCGATTTCAGATGGTCGGCCGGGCCGATGCCCGACTGCATCAACAGCTTCGGCGAGCCGATGGCGCCGGACGAGACGATCACCTCGCGGTCGGCGCGCAGGATTTTTGTCTCAGCCCCCGGCTTATCTACAACCTCGACGCCAACAGCGCGGGCTTTCTCGACGACGATGCGGGTGACCAACACGTCGGTCCTGACGGTGAGATTCTTGCGGGCGCGAATCGGCTTCAAGTAAGCGACCGAGGCGGAAGAGCGCCGGGCATCCTTCTGGGTCAGCTGGTAATAGCCGACGCCTGCTTGGGCAGCGCCGTTGAAATCCGGGTTGAAAGGGATACCCATCTCCTGGCCGGCGCGGAAATAGGCCTCGCAGATCGGCAGCGGCGAAATCGGGTTCGACACGCCGAGCGGGCCCTGGTCGCCGTGGAAATCGTTGGCGAAACGCTGGTTGTTCTCGGCGCGCTTGAAATAGGGCAGCACGTCGCGGTAGCCCCAGCCGGCCAGCCCTTCCTCCTTCTCCCAGGCGTCGTAATCGCGGGCATTGCCGCGCGTGTAGATCTGCGCATTGATGGAGGAGCCGCCGCCGACCACCTTGGCCTGCGTGTACCAGAAGACGCGATCCTTCATGTGCTTCTGCGGCACGGTCGACCAGCCCCAGGAGGCAATGCCCTTGGTCATCTTGGCGAAACCCGCCGGCATATGGATATAGGGGTGCCAGTCCTTGCCGCCGGCTTCGAGCAGCAGCACGGAATTGGAGGGATCCTCGCTCAGCCGGTTGGCCAGAACGCAGCCGGCCGGACCGGCGCCCACGATGATATAGTCGGTCATTGTCTCATCCGTTCACAGCCGCGGCACGGAGAGCGCGCCGTCGACATTGATGATCGAGCCGGTCGAAAAGCCCAGTCTGCCGGCAGCGAGCGCCGCCACCATGGCGCCGATGTCGGAGGCTTCGCCCCAGCGTTTCGCCGGCACCAATCCACCTTCGATCAGCGCGTCATATTTGGCGGTCACGCCCGCCGTCATGTCGGTGCGGATGATGCCCGGCCGCAGCTCGAACACGCCGATGTTTTCCGAGGCGAGCCTGAGCGCGAGGTTCTTCACCCACATGGAAAGCCCTGCCTTCGACATGCAATATTCGGAGCGTTCTGGAGAGGCCATCTCGGCGCTGACCGACGTGATGGTGATGATCGATTTCGCATGATCGCCGGGCTGGCGGAGCATCGCCTTGGCGACGGCTTGGCTGAGGAAGACGGTGCCTCGCAGGTTGATGCCGAGCGCGCGGTCGAAATTGTCGGGTTTGAGATCCAGCAGGTCGCCACGCACGACGGCGCCAATGCCAGCATTGTTGACCAGGCAGTCGATGCGGCCGAAGGCACGCATGGCGGTATCGACGAGGTCGGCGTGGCTTTCGAGATTGGCGATGTCGCATCTGATATAGGCGAATTTTGCAGCCCGCGCGGTGATATTGGCGGCGAGATTGGCCGGCGCTTGGTCGGCTAGGTCTGCGACAAGAATATCGAAGCCTGCGTCGGCGAGCGCCTCGGCACAGGCCAATCCAATGCCGCGTGCACCGCCGGTGACTATGGCGGCAGGGCGCGTCATGGGGCGCTAGCCTTGCGAATGCTAGCGCTGCCCCTCATCGCCCTGCCGGGCACTTCTCCCCGTATAGTGACGGGGAGAAGGACGCTGTCATCGCCGCTTTCGCCAATCGCCAGCGCTGCAAAAAGGTCGCCGGCGTTGCGGCCAGGTCCCTTCTCCCCGTCCTTCACGGGGAGAAGGTGCCGGCAGGCGGATGAGGGGCGGCGCAAACCGGTCATGCTAGTTCGCTCTTGCGGATATGGTCCGCCACCCGTAGCGCCTGGGCGGCGATCGACAGCGCCGGATTGACCGCCGCCGAGTTCGGCAGAAAACTGGCGTCGACGACGAACAGGTTCTGGTGATCGAAGGCGCGGCAAAAGGGGTCGAGCGGCGATGTCGCCGGGTCGTCGCCCATTTTCACCGTGCCGCACTGGTGCGAGGGCGTACGCTTGTCGAAAGGGCGCGACAGCACGATGGGATAACCGCAGGCGCGAAAATTCGCGCGCATCACCTTGGTCAGCCCATCGAGCGACTGCATGTTGGAGCGCCGCCACTGCATGACGATGTCCTTCCCGTCGACCATGATGCGGCTTTCGGGATCGGGCAGGTCCTCGCACATCAGGTACCAGTCGACGGCATGGCTGGCCATGTAATCGAGCGCGAATTTCGGCACCCGCTTCACATTGGCCCTTAGCATGTTGCCGTCGATCTTGCCGAGAAGCTGGACATTGCCGAGCGGTTTGCCGCCCTTGCCGTCGGACAAATAGTAGTCGTTCAGCATCAGCGTCTTCTGGTAGACGGCATCATTCCTGCGGCGCGGATCGATCGCCAGCATGGCGCTCGAATTGTGGTTCATGAAATTGCGCCCGACCTGGTCGGAGCGGTTGGCCAGGCCCTTGTCGCCCCCCTTGCCATTACCGGGTGAGGGCGAGCGTAGCAGGATGACCGCTGAATTGACCGCGCCGGCCGACAGGATGACCAGTTTCGGCGACAGCTTTTTCAGCTCGCCGTTCTGGCGATAATGTATGGCGGATACGGATTTGCCGTCCGGGGCAGTCTCGAGATATTCGACATAGGCGCCGGTCTCGAGCTTGATGTTCGGATCGGTCAATGCCGCTGCCAGCGGTGCGGTCTGCGCGTCCATCTTTCCCTGGCCCGTGTTTGGGAAGGCGTCCCAGCCGGTCCTGCCCTCCTTCAGCCATGTCTCTATGTCGACGCCGAGTGGCAGGGAGGCCGGATGCAGGCCCAGTCCCTTGAGCTCGGCGCGGGCACGCGCGATCGGCGCCTCGTCGGGTACCGGCTTGAAGGCATAGGGAACCGAATGAAATGGCTCGGTTGGATCCTCGCCCAGCGCGCCGCGCACGCGGAAAAGCTGCTCTGCTTTCGAATACCATGGCTCGAATTCGTCATAGGAAAACGGCCAGGCCGGCGACACGCCGCCAAAGTGCTCCATGTCGGAAAAGTCTTGCTTGCGATAGCGGATCAGCACCGCGCCGAAGAATTTCGAGTTGCCGCCGACATAGTAGTAATTGCCTGGGTTGAAGGCGTCGCCGCCGGCCTCGCGCCACATCTCCTTCGGCCGGTAGTGGCCGTCGACGAAGATCGAGCGCGTGTCGCGCGCATGCGGGGTCGCCGGCAAGGGTTCGCCGCGCTCCAGCATCAGGATGGAGGCGCCGCTGCCGGCCAGACCGGCAGCGATCGTGGCGCCGCCGATGCCGGAACCGATGATGACGATATCGGGGTTTGCCATCACCTAAAGCGCGCCGCGATTGAATTGACACATGCGACGCGCTTCAGGTCCTTTGTTTTGATGCATGTCGTTGCCCCAAAACCGGGTCCACTTTTGGGCGACACGCATCAGCGAATACGGTTCTCGGTCGCCGGATCGAAGAACACCGCCTTGGTCAGGTTGAAGGCCAGTGGCGTGCTGGTGCCCGGCTGGATGTTGGCATCGGCGCGCAGCCGTGCCACCACGCCCTTGCCGCCGAGATTGGTGACGGCGAAAGTGTCGGAACCGGCCGGTTCCACCACCTCGATATGGCAATCGGCGGTGGCGATTTGCGAGGCGTTGCGTTCCGCGCCTTCGGGATCGGTAAGCGCCTCCGGGCGGACGCCGAAGATGATCGGCTTGCCCTTGAATGCCGACAATCCGGCCGGCGCGTTGGCCATCGGCAAGGTGATTGGCTGGCGTGCCTCGCGATCGAGCACGACGGCCAGATCGCCGCCATTGCCGCCGATGGTGGCCGGGATCAGGTTCATTGCCGGCGACCCCATGAAGTCGGCGACGAAGACATTGCTGGGGTTGTTGTAGATTTCGGCCGGCGTGCCGAATTGCTGCACCTCGCCGTCACGCATGACGGCGATCTTGGTCGCCAGCGTCATCGCCTCGATCTGGTCGTGGGTGACATAGACGATCGTTGTACCCGTGGTGGCATGCAGGCGCTTGATCTCGATGCGCATGTCGACGCGCAGCTTGGCGTCGAGGTTGGACAGCGGCTCGTCGAACAGGAACAGCTTGGGGTCGCGCACCAGCGCCCGGCCCATGGCGACGCGCTGGCGCTGGCCGCCGGAAAGCTGGCTCGGCTTGCGCTGCAGGAGATGGCCGATCTGCAGGACCTTGGCCACCTTGTCGATCGCCTTCTGGCGCTCGTCGGCCGGCACGCCGCGCATTTCCATGCCGAAGGAGATGTTCCCGGCGACCGTCATGTTGGGGTAGAGCGCATAGCTCTGGAACACCATGGCGATATCGCGCTTGGACGGATGAAGATCGGTGATGGTGCGGCCGTCGACGCGGATATCGCCAGAGGTGATCGTCTCCAGTCCGGCAATGGTGTTGAGTAAGGTTGACTTGCCACAGCCGGAAGGACCGACCAGCACCAGGAAGCCGCCTTTTTCCAGCTCGAGGTTAATCCCTTTCAGGATCTCGACCTGGCCGAAACGCTTCCTCAGACCATCAATTTCCAGAAAAGCCATTGGGTTATCCTTTGACCGCGCCCGCCATCAGGCCACGCACGAAATAGCGGCCGGCGAGCACATAGACGAGAAGGGTGGGGAGTGCGGCGATCATCGCCGCCGCCATGTTGACGTTGTATTCGACGACGCCGGTCGAGGTGTTGACGACGTTGTTGAGCGCCACCGTCATCGGCATCGCATCGCCGGTGCCGGCATAGGCGGAGGCGAACAGGAAGTCGTTCCAGATGTTGGTGAATTGGTAGATGACGGTGACGACGAAGATCGGCATCGAGTTCGGCAGCATGATGCGCCGGAAGATCTGGAAGAACGAAGCGCCGTCGACCTGGGCGGCCTTGACCAGTTCGGTCGGGAACGCCTCGTAATAGTTGCGGAAGAACAGCGTGGTGAAGCCGATGCCGTAGACGACGTGGACGAAGACCAGATTGACCGTCGAATTGCCGAGGCCGAAGCTGGTGCCGATCGAGTTTTGCAGCGTCACGCCGAAGCGGCCGACGCTGCCCAGGATCGTCGCCATCGGCAGCAGAACGGACTGGAACGGAATGAAGCAGGCAAACAGCATCAGCCCGAACACCAGCGTCGCCCCGCGAAAACGCCATTTGGTCAGCACGTAGCCATTGAGCGCACCGAGCATGGTCGAGATCAGCACGGCGGGAACCACCATTTTGATGGAGTTCCAGAAATAGCCCTTGATGCCGGCGCAGGTGAGGCCGACGCAGGTCTCGCCCCAGGCCTTCAGCCAGGGATCGAAGGTCGGCGCCTTGGGCAGCGAAAGCATGTTGCCGTTCTGGATCTCGTCCATGGTCTTGAACGAGGTCACCAGCATGACGAACAACGGCATCAGATAGAACAGGGCGAACAGCGCCAGAAGTCCGTAGATGACGATGCGGTTGACGAGTTTGACGTTCATGCCGCCGCTGGCCTGGCGGGCGGGAGTGGTCATAGCGCTCATCGCGGCTTCTCCCTCAATTCCGAATAGAGATAGGGCACGATGATGGCGACGATGGTCATCAGCATGATCACGGCGCTTGCCGAACCGACGGCCATTTCGTTGCGCTTGAAGGTGTACTCATACATGAAGTTCGAAGGCAGCCATGCCGAGCCACCGGGGCCACCGCTGGTCAGCGCGACGACCAAGTCATAGGATTTGATGGCAAGGTGCGCGAGCACGATGAAGGCCGACAGGAAGATCGGCCGCAGCAGCGGAATAACGATGCGGCGATAGAGCTGGAAGGTGGTGGCGCCGTCGATCTGCGCCGCCTTCATGATCTCGCCGTCAATGCCGCGCAGGCCGGCCAGGAACATCGCCATGATGAAGCCGGAGGCCTGCCAGACGCCGGCGATGACCACCGTGTAGATGACGAAATCCTTGTTCTTGATCCAGTCGAAATGGAAGCTCGTCCAGCCCCATTGGTGCAGCGTCTGCTCGAGGCCGAGGCCAGGGTCGAGGAACCATTTCCAGGCGACGCCGGTGACGATGAAGGAGAGCGCCATCGGGTAGAGGTAGATGGGACGCAAGACGCCTTCGCCGCGGATCTTCTGGTCGAGCAGGATGGCCAGGAACAGGCCGAGCGCCAGACAGATCAAGATGTAGAGAAAGCCGAAAATGCCCATATTGGTGATCGATGTGTACCAGCTCGACGGCGGATCGGTGTCGAAGGTCCAGTTCCACAGCCGCTGGTAGGCGCGCGCGCCGGTTATGGCGTAGGACGGAAAGGTCTTGGAGTTGGTGAAGGACAGGTAGATCGTCCACAGGATGAAGCCGTAGACGAAGACGACGGTGATGGCGAAGCTCGGCGCCAGCACGATCTTGGGCAAGGCGTCCTGCAGCCGCGAGCGCACCGAGGCCCGCGGGCGGGCATGCTCCGGCGTCAGCTTGATCTGGGTTGTCGCAACTGTGCTCATGGGGTTCCTCCCGTCGGCGTTCGGCCGACCGGCCTCACGGACCGGGAACCTCCCCCGCCGGAGCGGGGAAGGTGTTTGGGTGCCTAGTGCTTACTTGGCGTCGTCGATTGCCTTGACCAGTTCGGTCACGGCCTCGTCCGAGGTCTTGATCTGACCGTGGACGAATTTGGAGACGACGTCCTTGTAGGCATTGGCGACAGCCGGAGGGGCGCCATAGCCCTGGGCCAGCGAGCCGAACAGCGTGCCGCCTTCATTGGCTTTCTTCAGGTCGGCGATACCCTTCTTGCCGCAAGCGTCGAAGTCGGTGTCAGGCACGTCGGTGCGGGCCGGAACCGAACCCTTGACGACGTTGAAGGCCGACTGGAAGCTCTTCGACAACGTGGCTGTGGCCAGAGCGACCTGGGCCGCCTTGCGGTCGTCGGGGACGTTGAACATGCCGAACATGTCGGAGTTGTAGATCACCGAGCCGTCTGTGCCCGGGAAGCGGTAGCAGAGGAAGTCGGTGCCCGGGGTCTTGTTGGCGGCGTGGAACTCGCCCTTGGCCCAGTCGCCCATGACCTGCACCAGCGCATCGCCCTTGATGACCATGGCGGTGGCGAGGTTCCAGTCGCGGCCCGAGAAGTTCGGGTCGACATAGGTGACGAGCTTGGCGAGGTTGTCGAACGACTTCTTCATCGTGTCGGACTTGAGCGAGGCGTCGTCGAGGTCGTTCATCGCCTTCTTGTAGAACTCCGGCCCGCCGGTCGACAGCACGACGGAATCGAACATGGTGGCTTCCTGCCAGTTCTGGCCGCCAAGCGCGAGCGGCGTGACGCCGGCCGCCTTGGCCTTGTCGAGCAGGGCGATGAAATCATCGAAGGTCTTCGGCTCGGCGCCGCCGATCTTGTCCATCACCGCCTTGTTGATCCACAGCCAGTTGACGGAGTGGACGTTGACCGGAGCGGCAACCCACTTGCCGTCATAGACGGAGAATTTCTGCAGGGCGGCCGGAACCGATTTGTCCCAGCCTTCCTTCTTCGCCGTCTCGGTGAGGTCGCCCATCACGCCGGCCGCGGCATAGTCGAGCACGGTATAGCCGAGCATCTGCGAGGCGGTCGGATAGTTGCCGGCCGCGACCATCGCCTTCAGCGCGGTCATGGCGGCATCGCCGCCGCCGCCGGCCACCGGCACGTCCTTCCAGGCATAGCCTTCCTTGGCCAGATCCTGCTTGAGCACGTTGAGGGCAGCCGCTTCGCCGCCCGACGTCCACCAATGCAGCATCTGCACTTCCTTGACGTCCTCGGCATGGGCCGCGAAAGCCAGGCTCGAAGCGAGAGCCGTTCCGATAAGCAGTTTGCGCAACATGTACTTCCTCCCTTGTTGCAACTCACGTGACCGGCGGATGCCGCCGGGGTCTCCCAACTCAGCCGACCCACCAACCGGTGCGCTGGCCGCGATGAAACTGGATTGTCTTTTCCTCGGTATAGTCCTCGACGGCGCGCTTGCCGAGTTCGCGGCCCAGGCCCGACTGCTTGTAGCCGCCGAACGGCAGTTCTGGATAACCTTCCATGAACGTGTTCACCCAGACCGTCCCCGAACGCACGCCCCGCGCCACCGACATGCAGGTGTCGATGCTGGCGCTCCACACACCCGCCGATAGACCATAGGGCGTGTTGTTGGCGATGTGCAACGCCTTTTCAATCGTTTCAAAAGTCAGCACCGAGAGCACCGGCCCGAACACTTCCTCGCGGGCGACGGCCATGTTTTCGGTGACGTTGCGTAAGATCGTCGGATCGAGATATTGGCCGGCATTGGAAGGGAGTTGCCCGCCGCCGCTGTAGATGCGGACCCCGTCACTCGCGGCGGCCGCGATGTAATCGGTCACCTTGGCCAGATGGTCGGAGGAAATCATCGCGCCGACCTTGGTCCTGATATCGAGCGGATCGCCAACGGTTACCTTGGCGGTCACCGTCTTCACGGCGGCCAGGAAATCGTCGGCGATCGCCTCGTGCACGATCAACCGGCTGCCGGCGTTGCAGCATTCGCCGGCATTGAAGAAGCCGCCGAACACCGCTGCATCGGCGGCCGCCTCGAGATCGGCATCGGGGAAGACGATCTGGCCGTTCTTGCCGCCGAGTTCCATCGAAACCTTCTTCAGGGAATTCGCGGCCGCCGCCATGGTCATCTTGCCGACGCGGGTGGAACCGGTGAACGACACCATCTCGACCAGGGGATGGCTGACCATCGGCGCGCCGACATCGGCGCCAAGACCGGCGAGGATGTTGACGACGCCGGCGGGAACGCCGGCTTCGTGAAGGATGTCGCCGAGCACGAAGGTCGAGGCCGACGTCATCTCGCTCGGCTTGACCACGGCCGTACAGCCGGCGGCCAGCGCGAAAGGCAGTTTCTGGCTGACGATGAGGAACGGGAAATTCCACGGCGTGATGATCGAGACGACACCGATCGGCTCGCGCAGCACGACGCCCAGCATGGCGTCGCCGAGATTGGCGTAGCTCTCGCCATGCAGCGTGCGGGCAAGCGAGGCGGCATAGCGCCAGATGTCGACGGCGCCGCCGATCTCGCCGCGCGCCTGGGTAATCGGCTTGCCGGATTCCAGCGCATCGAGGCGGGCGATGTCTTCCAGCCGTGCCTCGATCAGGTCGGCCGCCTTGAGCAGGATCGCGGCGCGCTCGGCCGCCTTCATGCGCGGCCAAGCGCCGGTCTCGAACGCCCTGTGCGCGGCCTGCATCGCGGCTTCCACTTCGGCAGCCCCTGCCTGAGCATAGTGCGAAACGGTGAAGCCGTGGCCGGGGCTCTTGCGTTCCAGCATACGGCCGTCGCGGGCATCGACATGCTTGCCGTCGATCAGCAGCTTGTACGCCTTGGGCGCGGCGGAAGCCTCGGCGGGCATGGAAATCTTCAGAGGTGCATTCATGTGATTTCCACTCTGTCCTAGGAACGCGAAAACACGGGCTTCTGCTTGGTCTTGAAGGAGCCGACGCCGGCCTTGAGATCGCCGGTGAGCGCTATGAAACCGCTGGCCAGGGCTTCGGTCGCGGCAGCGCTTTCCTCGCCTTCGGCAACGGCGATCATCAGCTTGGCGGCTTCGGTCGCCAGCGGCCCGCGTTCGGCGATTTTCCCAGCCCAGGCCTTGGCTTCGTCTAACGCCTTGCCGGTTTCGACGACGCGGTCGACGATGGCAAGCACGAGCGCTTCAGCCGCCAGAAAAATCTCGCCACCGACAGCCATGCGACGCACCGTCTGGGCGCCGAAGCGGCGCACCGCGCGTTGCGTGCCGGACCAGCCGGGGACGACACCGATCGAGGTCTCGGGGAAGCCGAGCTTCACCTGGGTTTCGGCGACGCGAAAATCGCAAGCGACAGCCAGTTCCAGCCCGCCGCCGAGAGCATGGCCGGACAGAACGGCGATGGTCGGCTGCCGCAGCCGTGCCAGCCGGTCGAAGACACGGTGGCCGTAGCGCACCCATTGCACCTGGAAATCTGCGGCACTCATGCCGCCCCAGGCCTCGACATCGCCGCCGGCGCAAAATCCCTTGCCTTCGCCGCATATGAGGACGGCGCGGACATCTTCGGCGCTTTCCGCCTCATCGAGCGCCGCCTCCAGCGCGCGCAGCATCGGGATGTCGAGCGCGTTGAATTTTTCGGGCCGGCGCAAGGTGACGATGCCGATCGCGCCATCCCGCTCGAAGGTGACGAGGCGCTCAGCCATGCGCGCCTCCAAGCGAGGCGCCGCCATTGAGTGACAGGCCGATCGGCCGATCCTGGTAGAGCGCGGCCGGCGTCACCTTGAGGTCATTGGCCACGTTGAGCGGGATTTCGGCCTGTGCCAGCACATCGCGCTCGAGGTCGATACCGGGCGCCAGTTCCGTCACCATCAGCCCATCGGGCGTCAGCTTCATCACGCAGCGCTCGGTGACATAGGTGATGTCCTGCCCTTGAGCGACGGCACGCTTG
Organism: Mesorhizobium sp. M8A.F.Ca.ET.207.01.1.1; assembly: GCF_004794715.1. NCBI lineage: Bacteria > Pseudomonadati > Pseudomonadota > Alphaproteobacteria > Hyphomicrobiales > Phyllobacteriaceae > Mesorhizobium > Mesorhizobium sp. M8A.F.Ca.ET.207.01.1.1. The sequence continues at coordinate 445,676 of NZ_SRUS01000002.1, forward strand.
CCCGAGAAGGAGATATGCTCAACCTCATTGACGACTTTCTTGACCTTGCCTTCCGCATCGATGCGAATGCCGCCATCGGCCAGCGAGAGCTTTGCCCCGGCGTTGAAGAAGCCAGAGAAAACAATCTTCTTCGCCCGTGACGTGATGTCGACGAAGCCGCCGGCGCCGGCGGTGACATGCGGCCGCGCCGAAAGTTTCGAGACGTTGACCGAGCCGTGGCGGTCGATCTGCAGGAAGGAGAGCAGCGAAGCGTCGAAGCCGCCGGCCTGGAAATAGATGAACTGGTGCGGCGAGGGCATGATCGCCTCGGCATTGGAGGCGCAGCCGAACTTGAAGTCGAGCAGCGGCACGCCGCCGACGGCACCCTGTTCGATCACCCAGGTGACCTTGCCGTGCTGGCCTTCTTCCAGAAGGATACGCGGCACATTGGCGGAGATGCCGAAGCCGATGTTGACGGCCATGCCGTCGCGCAATTCCATGGCGACGCGGCGCGCAATCACCTTCTGCACGTTCATCTCAGCGTTGCGGAAGCTCGACAGCGGCCGGAAGATCTCACCCGAAATCGCCGGATCGTAAGGTGTCAGCGTCGTCTGTAACTGGTCGGGCGCGACGACGATATGGTCGACCAGCACGCCCGGCACGCGCACATCATGCGGCTTCAGCGTGCCGTTCTCGACGACGCGCTTGACCTGCGCGATGACGATGCCGCCATTGTTGCGGGCGGCGAGCGCCTGTTCCAGCCCACCGAGATAGGCGCCCTCATGCTCGTAGGTCAGGTTGCCGCGCTCGTCCGCCGTGGTGGCGCGGATGATCGACACTTGCGGCACGATGGCGCGGAAATAGAGCCATTCCTCGCCGTCGAACTGCTGTACCGAGACGATCGGCTCGCCGGCGGCGGCGTTCATGGCGCAGCCCTGGTGGCGCGGGTCGGCGAAAGTGTCGAGGCCGACCTTGGTCAGCACGCCCGGCCGCTTGGCGGCGGCCTCGCGGTGCATGTCGAACAGGATGCCGGACGGCACGTTATAGGCGGCGACGGAATTGTCGCCGATCATCTTCCAGATCTGCGGCGGTTCGGCGGAGGAGGGGCCGGACGGATAGGAGCCGCACAGCGTGCGCTTCAACAGGCCAGGCTTGGCCAGATGATCGATGCCCTTGATGCCATACATGTCGCCGGCGGCGATGGGATGCAGCGTGGTGATGTCCTTCGGATGGCCTTCGCTGTCGAAGCGTTCGCTGATGGCGGCGAGCACGGCGTCCGGACAGCCAAGACCGCTTGACGAGGACACCGAGACGACCATGCCGTCCTTGATCAGGCTGGCTGCCTGCGCCGATGAAACGACCTTGCTCAATTCATGCTCCCGAGTTTCGGGTCGATCTTGACGGCTCTGCCGGAATTGGCCGACTGCAATGCCGCCTCGGCCGCTGTGAGCGACCAGATGCCGTCCTCGCCAGTGGCGGAGGGCTGATCCTCGCCACGGATCGCGGCATGGAACCGGCCCACCGACCTGACGTAGAGGTTGTCGCGGTCGAAGCTCAATTCTTCCTCGCCACCCGCGGTGCGCAGCGTCACCGTGCCGACCGGTTTCTGCGTCATGACATTGCGGGCGATCAGCGAACCCTGCGAGCCGTGCACCTCGAAACCGGTGTCGGCAAATCTGGTGGTGAAGCCTTCATGCGATTGCGCGATGAGGCCCGATTTGAAGCGCCAGATGCACATGGCGCCGTCTTCCAGCCCGCTGCCGGCCATGCCGGCCGATTGCGTGAGAGCGGAAACCTCGACCGGATCGTCGCCGAGCACGAAGCGCAGCGTGTCGGCATCATGCACGGTGATGTCGAGCACCGCGCCGCCGCCGGCCTCGGGCCTGGCGATGCGCCAACCCTGCAGGTTCTCGGGCAGGTAGACGGAATGGAAGACCCGCGCGGCAATGGGCTGGCCGATGCGGCCGGCGGCAATCGCCTCGCGCATCGCCCGGTGAGCACCGGCATTGCGCAGATGGTGATTGGTGCCGAGCACGATGCCCGCGGCCTTGGCCGCGGCGACCATTCTACGCGCGTCGGCGCTGGTCAGCGCCAGCGGCTTCTCGCACAGCACATGCTTTCCTGCCTCGATCGCAGCGAGTGCCTGTTCGCGGTGCAGTTCGTTGGTGGTCGAGATGTAGACGGCGTCGATGTCGGATCCGAGCAAGGCATCGAGGTTAGATACGGCGGCCGGAATGCCATTTTCCCTTGCATAGGCCGCGGCGCGTTCGGCGCTGGAGCTCATTACAGCCGCGATCTCGCCATCGGCTTGCGCGCGAATGGCGTCGATCATGAATTGCCGGGCGATCGTGCTGGCGCCGATCAGCCCCCATTTGATGCTCATCTCGCGGCTCCCGTTGCCGCGGGCCTGTTTCGCGTACGGCGATCTGGGCCGCAGCTTTCCCTGACCACGAGATTGACGGCGCCGATATGGTCCTCGGCGCGCGTGGTGCGCGACTGGATCATCTTGATCATGACGTGGGCCGCACGTTCGCCGAGACCGGCGGAGTCCACCGCGACGCTGGTCAGCGCCGGCATGTAATGTTCGGCCTCGACCACATCGTCGAAGCCGACGACGGCGAAATCCGCGCCCGGCTCAAGTCCGCGCTTGCGCAGCGCCAGCATGACGCCAAAGGCGACGGCATCGTTGAAGCAGAGGGCCGCCGTTGGCGGCTCGGCCATTGCGAGCGACGTCTCCAGGCAGGCCATGCCGCCCTTGCGGTTTGTCTCGCCCTCGATGATGAGCGCGTCACGGGGGTCGATGCCAAGCGTTTCGCAGGCTTCGCGAAAGCCGCCCAAGCGCTCATGATAGACGATGAGGTCGGACGAGCCGCCGAAGAAGGCCAGGCGGCGATGCCCCTTGCCGACGAGATGAGCGGTAGCGAGATAGGCGCCACGATGATTGTCGGGCGTGATCACCGGGATGCGGCTTTCCGGCAAGCGGCGCATGGCGAAGACGACCGGCACACCCGCCATCTCCAGCCGCCGGAAGGCACCTGGCGTGGTGCCGCGCGCCGGCGAGACGATGAGGCCGGCGACGCCTTGCTCCATCAGCGATTTCAACACTTCTTCCTGGCGCACCGGGTTCTCCGCTGTGTTGGCGATGAACGGCACGATGCCGGCCGACTGGAAGACGCGCTCCATGCCCACTGCCAGTTCAGCGAAGAACGGATTGGTGAGATCGTTGATGACCATGCCGATGACGTTGGAATGGGCCTTGCGCAGATTGGCGGCGCCGCGATTGTAGACATAGCCGACATCCTCGATCGCCTTGCGAACCTTGACCGCGGTCTCGGGGCGGATCAGCCCGCTGCCCTGGAGCACGAGCGACACCGTCGATTTGGACACGCCTGCCTCGCGGGCGATGTCGAAGATCGTCGCCTTGGCGCGGCTGGCCATCCAGATGTCTCCTCCTGGTTTTCTCAATCGAATTTATTGGAACGTTCTAATCCCTGCTCCGTGGATGAGTCAATCGGGATTTTTTCTCGATCCAGCGAGGCGATCATACGTGGTCCAATGATATACCATTCAAGGCTTCATGTGTTGCAACGCAGCATTGGTCGGCGGCCGCTTTCGAATCTTAAAGGTTCTTGATTTATTGGAACGTTCCATTTAGTAAATGCCGAAAACGGAGAGATCGATGGATATTGCCTTGCCCGGCGCGGGTGGCCGCAGCACCGGTTACGTGCTTGTCGGACAGCCGGTCCAGCCGGTGATCGGCGCGCGGTTCCCGCGCATCGCCTATGCCGCCGCGCATGTCGTCGCCGATCCCCTGGAAATGACCGATCCATGGTCGCGGCCGGTTGTCGACTGGGACAGGACGATGGCGTTTCGCCATCATCTTTGGCGGCTCGGCTTCCGCATCGCCGAGGCGATGGACACGTCGCAGCGCGGCATGGGTTTCGATTGGCGGAGCGCGAGGGAATTGATCCGCCGATCAATCGCGGAGGCGAGGACCGTCGCTGACGCCGACCTCGCCTCGGGCGCCGGAACCGACCATCTGGCGCCGGCGTCGGCCAGGACACTGGATGATGTGATCGCCGCCTATGAGGAGCAGTTCGCTTTCATCGAAGGGCAAGGCGGCAAGGCGATCATGATGGCCAGCCGCGCGCTGGCCGCCGTCGCCAAGGGCCCGGACGACTATGCCTTGGTTTACGACCGCATACTGGGCCAGGCCTCCGGCAAAGTGATCCTGCACTGGCTGGGCGACATGTTCGACCCGGCCCTGAAAGGCTATTGGGGCAGCGATGATTTCGAGACCGCACTCGATACGGTGGTCGCCATCATCGAGCGCCATGCCGGCAAGGTCGAGGGCATCAAGATATCGCTGCTCGACGCCGGCAAGGAGGTGGCGCTCAGGAACCGGCTGCCGGACGGCGTGGTGATGTTCACCGGCGACGACTTCAACTATCCCGAACTGATCGCCGGAGACGGCAAGCGCCACTCGCACGCGCTGCTCGGCATTTTCGACGCGATCGCGCCGGTTGCCAATGCGGCGCTGGCGAAGCTGGCCGCCGGCGACCGTACAGGCTACGACGCGCTGATGGCGCCGACCGTGCCGTTGTCGCGAAAAATCTTCGAGGCGCCGACCGAATATTACAAGGCCGGCATTGTCTTCATGGCTTGGCTGAACGGCCACCAGGACCATTTCGCGATGGTCGGTGGCATGCAGTCGGCGCGCGGCATCCGCCATTATGCCGAAGTCTTCCGCCTTGCCGATCAGGCTGGATTGCTGGCCGACCCGGAGATGGCGGTTGCCAGGATGAAGAGCCTCTGCGCCGTCGCGGGCGTCTGAGTGGCACACAGGTTGGCCGCGGCCGCCAACTCGAGTGTTGTGGCTTGCCCCTTCGCAAAACTCGCTGACAGGCCTGGGAATAGCCTGACCCGACACCGCAATGATTCGATGAGGGAATAGGGCAGTGGGGGAATCAGGGCACGCAGCGGCGGCCAGGCCTTACGCCCTATCTCTTCGACTCAGCTGGTTTGGATCTGGATGGTGGGCGTGACAGGGATTGAACCTGTGACCCCTGCAATGTCAATGCAGTGCTCTCCCGCTGAGCTACACGCCCATCCGAAGCCGCGCATACACCATTTTTGGTCCGGCGCGTCAATAGCAGGAAAAGAGGAAAAACACGTCGTCTCGCCGCGGCTGTGGACTGACCCCGGCGGCTTGCGGAAGGCGGCTCAGGCCGCGTGCAGCATCTTCTCGACCTCGTTGACGAGGTCGCGCAGGTGGAAGGGCTTGGACAGCACCTTGGCGTCTTTCGGCGCCTTGGAATCCGGGTTCAGCGCGACGGCGGCGAAACCGGTGATGAACATGACCTTGAGGTCGGGGTCGATCTCGGTGGCGCGGCGCGCCAATTCGATGCCGTCCATCTCCGGCATGACGATGTCGGTCAGAAGCAGCGAGAATGGTTCTTCGCGCAGCCGCTCATAGGCGCTGGCGCCGTTGTCGAAATCGCTGACCTGATAACCGGCGCGCTCCAGCGCCTTGACGAGGAACCGACGCATATCGTCGTCGTCTTCCGCCAGAAGAATGCGTGCCATGTTGTCCCGTCCGAATCACCCGCCGAGACTGCCGAGGGGCAGGCCCGTTAACCATCCTGTATATGAGGAGGTGAGAGTAAACATCAAGTGAACACCGACGCGCTTGCCCCACATTTGCCAAGCGGCACGACGGCTGAAATGCTGGACATGCGGCCAGCAAGGTGGCAGTTTCATGCCATGATGCACTGGTGTTTTCGGGTTCGTTCAAATTGAAGACGGCAGCCGAGGATTTTTCGGTCTTTCCACCCTTCGAAATCCGGTCGGGCGCCGAGCAGCGCGTCCCCTTCCTCTTCAATTCACCGCATAGCGGCCGCTACTATCCTGAACGCTTCCTTGCCATGGCAAGGCTCGATCGCAACGCCATCCGCCGCTCGGAGGATTGCTATGTCGACGAGCTGTTCGGCGGCGCCGTGGCGCTGGGTGCGCCGATGCTGGCGGCAAATTTTCCGCGTGCCTATCTCGATGTCAACCGCGAGCCATGGGAACTCGACCCGCGCATGTTCGCCGAGCCGGTGCCGTCCTTCTGCAACATCCGCTCCGCGCGCGTGGCCGGCGGGCTCGGCACCGTGCCGAAGCTGGTGGGCGAGGGGCTCGACATCTATGCGGGCCGCTTGCCGCTCGCCGAGGCGGTTGCCCGCATCGAAGCCGTCTACAAGCCTTATCACGAAACGCTGAAGCGGCTTTTGACCCGGACCCACGCCCGTTTCGGCTTTGCCGTGCTGATCGACTGCCATTCGATGCCGGCGAGCATCCGTGTCGGCGACAACGGGCTGCGGCCGGATTTCATCATCGGCGACCGTTTCGGCATCTCGGCCACCGCGGCCCTGACCGAAACCGCGATCGGCCTATTGACCGCGATGGGCTATACCGTTGCTCACAACAAGCCTTATGCCGGCGGTTTCATCACGGAACATTACGGCCGCCCGGCGCGTCATCTGCATGCGCTGCAGATCGAGGTCAATCGCGGGCTCTACATGAATGAGCGGACATTCGAGAAAGCCGCCGGCTTCGACGCGCTGGCCGACGATCTGACGCGATTTTCGGCCGACCTGATGGCGATGCCGGATCACCATTTCATCGACCTGCCGCTGGCCGCGGAGTGAAGATCACGCCTTGTTCCATGCGTGCGACTGCCCGAAGACCCCTCGTGTGGTTTTGGGCGGTACGCTTCGGGAGCGGCTGAAAAAAAGACCGCATCGTTTGCACGATACGGTCGAAGTCTAGGGAGGAAACGCCCAAGGAGGGCATGGACAGGAAACCCTATCCGAGAATGAGGGTATTGTGCAGCGCACAAATGTCAAGCGACGTTCAGGCTTTTTTAATTCAGAGTGATGTGGAAATTGCGTTTCGTTGACAGAAACGTGACATTTCAGCAACAGTTGTCGCTGCCGGAAAATTCTCGAACACCCTTGTTTTGGCACGAAAGTGACGGCAAACGACTGTCTGGGCATGCTGCAACGCGGGAGAATCAGTTGGACATCAGCGTCGATTTCATGCGCCGTATCGCGCAAGCGGCAGCGGCTGAGACCTTGCCGCGCTTTCGCGCCCAAGGCGCGGTCGCCAACAAGGAAAAGGGCAGTTTCGATCCGGTCACCGAGGCCGACCGCGAGGCCGAGCGCGCCATCCGGGCGCTGATATCGGCCGAGTACCCCGACCACGGTATCCTGGGCGAAGAGCACGGCAGCGAGAACATCTCCAGCCGGCATGTCTGGGTTATCGATCCGATCGACGGCACGCGCGCCTTCATCTCCGGCCTGCCGGTGTGGGGGACGCTGGTCGGGTTGACGGTCGACGGCGATGCGGTTGCCGGCATGATGGCGCAACCCTTCACCGGCGAACTGTTCTACGCCAATGGATCCGGCTCGCATTACGAGGGACCGGGCGGTCCGCGAAAACTGTCGACCCGCAAGACGACAAAACTCGATGAGGCGACGCTGTTCACCACCACGCCGGCATTGTTCAAGGGCGAAGCGCGCACGCGCTATGACGCGTTCGAGAAACAGGTCCAACTCGCCCGCTACGGCGCCGACTGCTATGCCTTCGCCATGATCGCCTCGGGCAGCGTCGACATCGTCACGGATCCCGGCCTGAAGCCTTACGACATCGTCGCGCTCATCCCGATCATCGAGAAGGCCGGCGGTGTCGTCACCACCTTCGACGGCGGGCCGGCGGAGAATGGCGGCGATGTGCTGGCGGCGGCGACACCGGAGCTTCATGCCGCCGCCATGGCTGCCCTGCGCGGCTGACATCGCCTGCGGTCAGCGCGACCGTATCGAACGCTGGAATTCCGCCGGCGTACGCCCGTAGACCTGCTTGAACGCGGCACTGAAATGGCTGTGGCTGGAGAAGCCGAGATCCATGCCCAGCGTGGTCAGATTGTCGTAACGGCCAAGCAGGTCAAGCGCACGCGCCAGCCGCAGGCGCAGATGATAGCGGTAGAGCGGCATGGCTTCGACCTGCTGGAACACCTGCGTCAGGTAGACCGGCGAAACGCCGACCTCGACGGCAATCCCGGCCAGCGTCCAGCGCCGTGACAGGTCCGACGACAGCACGAGCTTGGCGCGGTCGACCAGTTTCTGCCGGCCAGGGCTGGCGCCCGCGACATGCGAGGTGCGCTCGCCAAGCGAGCGCCGTACCAGTGTCAGGGCGAGCGTCTCGGCCTCCAGCGTTTCGGCGACCTTGCGGCTCAGGCTGTGGCGCAGCAGCGCCACCAGCGCCTGCGCGCGCGGGTCGATGCGCCGGCGCTGACGACGAAACGCCAGCGTGCCGCCGGAGCGAAGCTGATCCTTCGGCGCCAGCTCCCGCAATTGACCGTCCTCGATGACGAGGTCGAGGCAGGCGTCGCCGCCCTCGATGGGATGGCTGACCTGATAAGGCTCGGCTTCATTGAAGAACAGCAGTTGATTGGCTTCCGCCACCGCGTCGTTGCGGCCGACATGGCGCACGAAGACACCGCGATAGGGAAACACCAGATGCGTGGCCGCGGTGCATTCCTCATCGCTCCTGTGCCGGCACTCGCCGCCGCAGACGACGTCCCTGACCCTGACGGTGCCGGTGTCGAGAAGCGGCTGCACCGTGAATTGCGACATGTCCGTTGCGCTCTTTCCTCGCGCCGGAAACGAGTCCGGAATTGCGGAGACCACTTTACGCAGACGGACTGCCCAGTCCTGTCAGGAGACTTTCGACAGGCGCTTAGCGGCGCCTGAATTCCGCATAGGCCTGGCCACGCGAAAGACCGATGTCCTTGAGCTGTTCGTCGCTCATTTCGAGCAAGGCAAGGCGGCTCCTTCGTTTCTCCATCTGGCGGCCGAACCATCTTGCCGCCGCAATACAGTGGGCACGCAATGACTGCTTGGTGGTCGCTGCGCGGACTGCCGGCGCCCGGCCGGCAAGGCCGTGTACGGTTGTGTGGTCGGGGCGCATCGCTCAATCCTCGCCCGTGCCGGCCGCCGAGGCGCCGGCTTCGTTCAGCGCCTGCGCGCATTCCTCGCAGCAGACCTCGACGGTCTTGCCGCCGACCTTCACGCGGATCGGGTTGGCGTCCAGTTGGCAATCGCAGGCGGCGCAGGTTTTCTCGGTCATGATCTCATCTCCATAGCGTTCAATTCCACGCATGCAGATGAGCATTCCGGAGCTGCCGCGGACTGTCAGAATCTTTAGCAGTTTGCCTACTGGGGACCTGGCCTGTGCGCTCCTCCTGACAACGGGGTGTCAGCTAGGTTATCTCGAAGAGACCTAAGGCACTGGTCAGGCCGTCGGATCGTCCGAGCCGGGGACGAAGGCGTCGAAGGCGGCGAGGAATTGTTCGCGGTAGAGGTCGACTTCCTGCAGGATCTCGTGCTTGGCGCCGTCGATCATCAACAGCGAACCGAGCCTCAGGCTTCTGGCGTATTTTTCCACCGCCTTGGTCGAGACGACCTGGTCGGCGCCGGCGGCGATGATCAGCAGAGGCACTTGGATGCGGGCCATGAAGTCGGGGTCGCTGATGGCTTCAGAGGCCTTCGCCGCCGCCTGCAGCCAGCGGATCGTCGGCCCGCCAAGCGCCAGTTGCGGATATTCTTCATAGATGCGCGTGTTGCGGCGATAGCGCTGTGGATCCGACGTCACCTTGTTGACTTCGAAGGGTAGGGTGTGTCTCGGCCGTGGACCCCACGCGGCATAGAGCCTGCCGAGCCCCAGGGCGCAGAAAAGCGAACAGACCCGGCGCACCGTCCGTATCGAGACCGGCAGGTCGGGCAATGTCAGGAATGGCGCGATCAGCACCATGCGCCGCACGCGGTTGACCATCGACGGCGCGGCAAGCAGCGTGATCACAGCGCCGGCGGAATGGGCAAGGATGTAGTAGGGTCCGCGGCAGTCCGGCAGCACGATCTCCTCGAAGAACTGCTCCAGGTCGGCCGTATAGTCGCGGAACGACCTGACATAGCCGCGCTGACGATCGCGGATCAACCGGTCGGAATCGCCCTGGCCGCGCCAGTCGAGGGTGGCGACACCGAAGCCGCGCGCGGCAAGGTCGCGGATGGTCTCGAAATATTTCTCGATGCACTCGTTGCGGCCGCCAAGCAGCACAACGGTGCCGCGCATTGGACGCGCCACCGCTGCGAACAGGCCGTAACGTATCTTCTTGCCGTCGCGCGTGGTGAAAAAGCCGCCTGTGGCGTTTTCCGGTCGCGGATTGCCTTCAACTTCGTGAAAAAGAGGGGCGTCGTGGAAAAGATCCGTCATTCGGCGCTTTGTGCTCGGCGTCTTTGCGCGCCAGCCTGTCGCGGCTGGCCTCGTCAAGGTGATAGACGCCAATACGTCAAAAGCAAAGCAAATCCGGCTTGTGGAGGACCGCAACGGGGAAGGCCGGAAGCGGCTTTGAGCGCGCTTCCGGCCCCTGTCGATCCGGGAGGAAGGGACGTTAACACCCGGTTCGGCCTCGTTGCGGCACCTCTGGAAAACCGGCGCCGCCAATCCTTGATCTTGAGAGCCACTTTAGCGGCGGCTGTCTGAACGGGCGCCGAAGCGCCGGTTCATCTGCCGTTCATCAAAGGCTGGCCGCCTCATTCTTTTCCGGTCAAACGAAACTTGAAATGCTTTCAAGCGCTCCCCAGATGTGGATTGCGGCCGCCAATGTCGGGGCCGCTGGTCCTCCCGAAACGCCGCTCACGGGTTTCGCACCGGCCATACGCAAACCATGTTGCTCAACAGGAGAACACCTCATGCGTCACGTTGATTTTTCCCCGCTTTATCGTTCGACCGTCGGCTTCGACCGTCTCTTCACGATGCTTGATTCGCTCGCCCAGCCCGATGGCGCGCAGACCTATCCGCCCTACAACATCGAGCGCACTGGTGAGGATTCCTACCGCATCTCGATGGCGGTTGCCGGCTTCTCGGATGACGAGATCTCGATCGAAGCCCACCGCAACGTGCTGACCGTAAAGGGTGAGCGCAAGGACGAGGGCACCGGCGAAGGCTCCGAGCTGCTCTATCGCGGCATTGCCTCCAGGGCCTTCGAGCGCCGCTTCCAGCTTGCCGATCACGTTGAAGTCGTCGGCGCCGCGCTGAAGAACGGCCTGCTCTTCGTCGACCTCAAGCGCAACATTCCCGAAGAGCTGAAGCCGCGCAAGATCGCGATCACCTCGGCTCCGGCCAAGGCCAAGCAGATCGAGGCCAAGACCGCTGCCTAAAGTCTAAAGTCTCCTCCCGAGACGGAAAGCGGCGCCGAAAGGCGCCGCTTTTTTGTTGCCCGGGACACCGGTTAGCCGGCGATCAACTGGCCGAAGCGGTCGACTTCCTCCGAGGTCGTCGCAAAACTGGTGACGAAGCGATAGAGCAGCTCGTCCTCGCCGATATGACCGTCGAAGCCGTGCGGCCTGTGCCAGTCGTAGAAGGCCGCGCCGGCCGCTTGCAGTTTCTCGGCTTGCGTTTTCTTGATCACAGCGAAGACTTCGTTGGCCTGCGGCAGCCACGCCAGCTTGGCCGAGGCCGAATCCTCGATCGCCGCCGCGAGGCGCGCTGCCATGGCGTTGGCATGCATTGCGGTGTCGAGCCACAGCCCGTCTTTGAAATAGGCTTCGAACTGCGCCGCGACGAAACGCGACTTCGAAAACAGCTGTGCCGCTCGCTTGCGCAGAAAGGCCAATTCCCCAGCGCGGTCGAGATCGAACAGCACGATCGCCTCGGCGCACCAGCAGCCGTTCTTGGTGCCGCCGAAGGACAGGATGTCGACGCCGCGTTTCCACGTCATTTCGGCTGGCGTGGTGTCGAGCGCGGCCAGCGCATTGGCAAAGCGGGCGCCGTCCATGTGCAGCGGCACAGAATGGCGCTTGGCGATCGCCGAGATCGCTTCGATCTCGGCCAGGCCATAGATTGTGCCGACCTCGGTCGACTGGGTGATCGAAACGGCCATCGGCCGGCCCCAATGGACCACCTCGCCGGCGAAACGGCCGATAGCCCTGTCCAGATTGTGTGGTTCGATCTTGCCCAGGGCGCCGTCGACCGCGTGTAGCCGCGCACCGCCGGAAAAATATTCCGGCGCGCCGCACTCGTCCTCGATGACATGCGATTCGCGGTGCGCGAAGGAAATGCCGCCTGGCTTGTTATAGGTCGTCAGAGACAGCGAATTCGCGGCGGTGCCGGTCGCCACGAAGAACACGGCCACCTCGCGTTCGAAAATCTCGCTGAAGCGCCGGTAGACGGCCTGGTCGAGCGCACCGTCGCCATAGGCGGTCGAAAAGCCGGCGGTATGGGCCGAGAGGCCGGCTGCAATGCTTGGGTGGGCGCCTGCCCAATTGTCGGAAGCGAAGAACATGCGTCTGCCTGTGTTGGGAAAATCGCCGGGACCTTGACCGGTTTCATGGTCCGCCCGCAAGAGCCAGCCACCAGAAAACGGGTAAAGCCAGTGTCGGGCCGGCAGCGCCCTCACAGACCGAAGCTTACGTTTTGCAGCCACCTCACGAAATTTTGTGTCGCGACGCGGCCAAGTTTTTTGTGAATCGGTCTTGTATGGGTTCTGGATTTCTGTCATAAAAATTTAGGACAGTAGTGCTGTCTTATTTTGTCGCACAAAACTGGCTGGATTGGCGTATCGTTTAGGCCACTCCGGCTTTTGCCGCGAGCGACAGGTGGACGGACCAGCTCTGGCCTGTACGATACCGGATATGAACCAGCGGCGCGCCGCCTGGTTCGGCGATTTCGCAAGACGTGCCGCAAGAATGAAGGGCGAGCCCAAGCGCTCGCCAAGGCAAACCAGCGCCCGCAGGCCAATGCCACGTGGCGCGGAACGGAGGATAGAACGATGACGGAATTGACGCTCTCTGCGACGAACGGCCAGGCCGCGCAGACGAAAGCGGCCGCCGTCAAAAATACCTCCATCAAAAATCGCGCGACTACCGGCGGCCTCACCGCTCAGGGGCTCTACGATCCGCGCAACGAGCATGACGCCTGCGGCGTGGGCTTCATCGTCAACATGAAGGGCGTGAAGTCGCATCAGATCGTCAAGGACGGGCTTGCCGTGCTCGAGAACCTGACGCATCGCGGCGCCGTCGGCGCCGATCCGCTGGTCGGCGATGGCGCCGGCGTGCTGGTACAGCTTCCGGATCTTTTTTTCCGTGAGGAGATGGCGGCCCAAGGTATCGAACTGCCACCGGTCGGTCAGTATGGCGTCGGACACTGGTTCATGCCGCAGGATGCCATCCTTCGTGCCCATATCGAAGAGATCATCGCCGAATCGGCGCAGTCCGAGGGGCTGCCGCTGCTCGGATTCCGTGACGTGCCGGTCGACAATTCGTCGCTGTCGAAGGCGTCTGACATCGTCGCGTCCGAGCCGTTCCACCGCCAGGTCTTCATCGGCCGCACGGCCGATATCACCGATGACGAGGAATACGAGGCCAGGCTCTATCTGCTGCGCAAGGTCATCTCGGGCCGCATCTACGCCGAGAACGACAACAAGGACATCGGCGCCTATTGCGTGTCGCTGTCGGCGCGCACCATCGTCTACAAGGGCATGTTCCTGGCCTATCAGGTCGGCGCCTACTACAAGGACCTCAAGGACCCGCGTTTCGAAACGGCGCTGATCCTCGTCCACCAGCGCTTCTCGACCAACACCTTCCCGTCGTGGAAGCTGGCGCATCCCTATCGCATGGTCGCCCACAATGGCGAGATCAACACGGTGCGCGGCAACAACAACTGGATGGCGGCGCGCCAGGCGTCGGTCGATTCCGAACTGTTCGGCAACAACATCTCGAAGCTTTGGCCGATCTCCTATGACGGCCAGTCGGATACGGCGTGCTTCGACAATGCGCTCGAGTTCCTGTTCCAAGGCGGCTACAGCCTGAGCCATGCCATGATGATGCTGATCCCGGAAGCCTGGGCTGGCAACAAGCTCATGGATGCCGACCGCAAGGCTTTCTACGAGTATCATGCGGCGTTGATGGAGCCGTGGGATGGGCCGGCGGCGGTCGCCTTTACCGATGGCCGCCAGATCGGCGCCACGCTCGACCGCAACGGCTTGCGTCCGGCACGCTACATCGTCACCGATGACGACCGCGTCATCATGGCTTCGGAAGCCGGCGTGCTGCCGGTGCCGGAGGAGAAGATCGTGCAGAAGTGGCGGCTGCAGCCCGGCCGCATGCTTCTGATCGACCTGGCCAAGGGCCGCATCGTCCCCGACGAGGAGATCAAGTCGGAGATCGCGACCAGGCACCCCTACAAGACCTGGCTCTCCAACACGCAGCTCATCCTGGAAGATTTGAAGCCGGTGGAGCCGCGCGCGCTGCGCAAGGACGTCAGCCTGCTCGATCGCCAGCAGGCATTCGGCTACACCCAGGAAGACACCAAGCTGTTGATGTCGCCGATGGCGACCACGGGCCAGGAAGCGGTGGGCTCGATGGGCACCGACACGCCGATCTCGGCGATGTCGGACAAGTCGAAGCTGCTCTACACCTATTTCAAGCAGAATTTCGCCCAGGTCACCAACCCGCCGATCGACCCGATCCGCGAGGAGCTGGTGATGAGCCTGGTGTCCTTCATCGGACCGCGGCCGAACATCTTCGACCTGGTCGGCAATTCGCGCCGCAAGCGGCTCGAGGTGCGCCAGCCGATCCTGACCAATGGCGACCTCGAAAAGATCCGCTCCATCGGCCATACCGAGGACCGTTTCGATACCAAGACGATCGATATCACATATGGGTCGAGCGAGGGCGCTGCCGGCATGCAGGGCGCCGTCGAACGTCTGTGCGAGCGGGCCGAGGCGGCGGTCGCCGGCGGCTACAACATCATCATCCTGTCCGACCGCCAGCTCGGGCCGGACCGCATCGCCATCCCGGCACTGCTGGCCACGGCCGCCGTGCATCACCACCTGATCCGCAAGGGACTGCGCACCGCGGTCGGCCTGGTCGTGGAATCCGGCGAGCCGCGCGAGGTGCATCATTTCTGCTGCCTTGCCGGCTATGGCGCGGAAGCGATCAATCCCTATCTGGCCTTCGACACGCTGCTCGACATGCACAAGCGCGGCGAGCTGCCGGAAGAGGTCGACGCCTATGAAGTGGTGTCGCGCTACATCAAGTCGATCGGCAAGGGCATCCTCAAGGTGATGTCCAAGATGGGCATCTCGACCTATCAGTCCTATTGCGGCGCGCAGATCTTCGATGCCATCGGGCTGAAGACCGATTTCGTGCAGCAGTACTTCACCGGCACCGCGACGCTGATCGAAGGCGTCGGACTTGATGAGGTCGCAGGCGAAACCGTCAGCCGCCACACGGACGGTTTCGGCAGCGATCCGGTGCTGCGCAACAGCCTGGAGGTCGGCGGCGAGTATCTGTTCCGCATGCGCGGCGAGGCGCATGTGTGGTCGCCCGACGCGGTCGCCACCTTGCAGCACGCCGTGCGCCAGGGTTCGTGGGACACGTTCAAGGAGTATTCGGCGCAGATCGACAGCCAGACGGCCCGCGCCCAGACCATCCGCGGCCTGTTCAAGATCAAGCTGGCGGATGAGAGCGGGCGCAAGAAGGTCGCGCTCGACGACGTGATGCCGGCGGCCGAGATCGTCAAGCGCTTCTCGACCGGGGCGATGTCGTTCGGTTCGATCTCCAGGGAAGCGCACACCACGCTGGCGCGCGCCATGAACCAGATCGGCGGCAAGTCGAACACCGGCGAGGGCGGCGAAGAGGCCGACCGCTATCTGCCGCTGCCTGGCGGCGGCAAGAACCCGGAACGCTCGGCGATCAAGCAGGTCGCCTCGGGACGGTTCGGCGTGACGGCCGAGTACCTCGTCAATTCCGATGTCATGCAGATCAAGGTGGCGCAGGGCGCCAAGCCCGGCGAGGGCGGCCAATTGCCCGGCCACAAGGTCGACGCGACCATTGCCAAGGTGAGGCACTCGACGCCGGGCGTCGGCCTGATCTCGCCGCCGCCGCATCACGACATCTATTCGATCGAGGATCTGGCGCAGCTGATCTACGATCTGAAGAACGTCAATCCGGCGGCCGACGTGTCGGTCAAGCTGGTGTCGGAAGTCGGTGTCGGCACGGTTGCGGCGGGCGTCGCCAAGGCGCGCGCCGACCACATCACCATCTCGGGCTATGACGGCGGCACCGGCGCCTCGCCGCTGACCTCGCTCAAGCATGCCGGCAGCCCGTGGGAGATGGGTCTTGCCGAGACGCATCAGACGCTGGTGTTGAACGGCTTGCGCAGCAGAGTAGCGCTGCAGGTCGACGGCGGCCTGCGCACCGGGCGCGACGTCATCATCGGCGCGCTGCTCGGCGCCGACGAGTTCGGCTTCTCGACCGCGCCGCTGATCGCGGCCGGCTGCATCATGATGCGCAAGTGCCATCTCAACACCTGTCCGGTCGGTGTGGCGACGCAGGACCCGGTGCTGCGCAAGCGCTTCAAGGGCACGCCCGAGCACGTCATCAACTTCTTCTTCTACGTGGCGGAAGAGGTGCGGGCGCTGCTCGCCGAAATGGGCTTTACCCATATCGACCAGATCATCGGCGACGCCGACCTTCTGGAAAAGCGCGACGTGATCCAGCACTGGAAGGCGCGCGGGCTCGACTTCTCTAAGATGTTCTACAAGCCGGATGCGCCGCATGAAGCAGTGCATTGGACGGAACGGCAGAAGCACCCGATCGACGATGTGCTCGACCGCAAGCTGATCGAACTGGCCAAGCCCGCATTGGAGGCCAAGCAGCCGGTCAAGATCGAGGTGGACATCCGCAATGTCGACCGTTCCACGGGCGCCATGCTGTCGGGTGAGGTGGCCAAGCGCTTCAAGCACAAGGGGCTGCGCGAGGACACGATCCAGGTCAAGCTCACCGGAACCGCCGGCCAGTCCTTCGGCGCCTTCCTGGCGCGCGGCGTTTCCTTCGAGTTGGTCGGTGCCGGCAACGACTATGTCGGCAAGGGCCTGTCGGGCGGCCGCATCGTCATCCGGCCGCCGCAAGAAGCCAGGATCGTCGCGGCCGACTCCATCATCGTCGGCAATACGGTGCTCTATGGCGCGACCGAGGGCGAGGCCTATTTCGCCGGGGTCGCCGGCGAGCGCTTCGCGGTGCGCAATTCGGGCGTGGCGGCCGTCGTCGAAGGCGTCGGCGATCATGGCTGCGAATACATGACGGGCGGCGTCGTCGTCGTCATCGGCAAGACCGGCCGCAACTTCGCCGCCGGCATGTCGGGCGGCGTCGCCTACGTGCTGGACGAGGCGGGCGATTTCGCCGAGCGCTGCAACATGGCCATGGTCGAGCTGGAGCCGGTTCCGGAAGAAGACGACCTGATGGAAAAGCTGCTGCACCATGGCGGCGACCTCGACCACAAGGGCCGCGTCGACGTCTCCGGCGACATGACCAGCCATGACGAGGAACGGCTCTACCAGCTGATCTCGAACCACGTGCACTATACGGGTTCGGTGCGCGGCCGCGAGATCCTCGACGACTGGGCGACGTTCCGGCCGAAATTCCGCAAGATCATGCCGGTCGAATACCGCCGCGCGCTGATCGAGATGGAACGCATGCGCATGGGCGTCGCGGCCGAATAGATTTTTGAGAATTGCCGGGGAGCCCAGGCTTCCCGGCCCCTTCATCGACAGTTTGACCTCGGGCTCAAGGTTGCCATGGCTGCCTCAAGAGGTTAACGGGTGCGGCGAAAACCGCACCATCTGGACAGCAGGAACTGGACTATGGGCAAGGTAACAGGCTTTCTCGAAATCGACCGGCAGGTGCACAAGTACCAGCCGGCCTCCGACCGCATCCGGCATTTCCGCGAATTCACGCTGCCGATGTCGGACAAGGAGGTGGAGAAACAGGCCGCGCGCTGCATGGATTGCGGCATTCCGTTCTGCCACGGGCCGACCGGCTGCCCGATCCACAACCAGATCCCCGACTGGAACGACCTCGTCTACAACAGGGACTGGGACAACGCGATCCGCAACCTGCACTCGACCAACAACTTCCCGGAGTTCACCGGCCGCATCTGCCCGGCACCTTGCGAGGAAGCCTGCACGCTGAACCTCGAGGACATTCCTGTCGCCATCAAGACGGTGGAGCAGGCGATCGCGGACAAGGCCTATGAGACCGGCCACATCAGGCCCTATCCGCCGGAAAGGAAGACCGGCAAGCGGGTCGCCATCATCGGGTCCGGCCCGGCTGGCATGGCGGCGGCCCAGCAGCTTGGCCGCGCCGGCCACGACGCGCATGTCTATGAGCGCGAGAGCCGGCCAGGCGGGCTGATGCGTTACGGCATTCCCGACTTCAAGATCGAGAAGCACTATATCGACCGGCGCATCGAACAGATGCAGGGCGAGGGGGTGACCTTCCACTGTGGCGTCAATGTCGGCGTCAACAAGCCCGTGGCTGAACTGCTCGCAGAGCATGATGCCGTGCTCTATTGCGGCGGTTCGGAAACGCCGCGCGCCGCCGGGATACCCGGCGATGATCTCGGCGGTGTGCATGACGCGATGCCCTATCTGGTGCAGCAGAACCGCCGCGTCGGCGGTGAGCCGATCCAGTCCGTGGCATGGCCGTCGCATCCGATCATCGCCGGTGGCCAGCATGTCGTTGTCGTCGGTGGTGGCGATACCGCCTCCGACTGCGTCGGCACCGCCTTCCGCCAGGGCGCCGTGCGCGTCACCCAGCTCGACATCCGCCCGCAGCCGCCCGAGAAGGAAGACAAGCTCGCCGTCTGGCCCTACTGGGCAACCAAGATGCGCACCTCGTCCTCGCAGGCCGAGGGCGCGGAGCGCGAATTCCAGGTGGCGACGCTCGAATTCATCGGCGAGGAAGGCCAGCTTACGGGCGTCAAATGCTGCGAGGTCGACGAGAAGCGCAAGCCGATCGCCGGCACCGAATTCGTCATCCGCGCCGATCTGGCCTTCATCGCCATCGGCTTTGCCGGACCGGCGACGGCAGGCGTTGCGGCGGAACTGGAGGGTGAGATGAAGATCACCACCGACAGCCGCCGTTCCAGGAATGTCGAGGCCAATGACCGCGACTACAGGACCAGCGTCGACCGGCTCTACGCGGCGGGCGACGTGCGCCGTGGCCAGTCTCTGGTCGTCTGGGCGATCCGCGAAGGCCGCCAGGCGGCACGCTCGATCGACGAGGCGCTGATGGGGACGACCGTCCTGCCGCGTTAAGGGGTAATCGCCGTCGTGGTATCGGCGGCCGCCGCCGCGGCTGCCGGACTTGCCTTCGGCGGCCAGGAAAAGTCGTCGGCGCGTCTGGGCGAAGCTTCCGGCGCCTTGCCCTCGATCACCAACCTTTCCCCGGGAAGAGCTGGATCGGCCTTCGGCAGTGGGGCGGCGCCGAGCAATTCGGTGCCGCCGTCGAGCGCGGGATCGCTGAGCAGCATGGGTTGGGTGCGATCGATGACGATGGGGGCGGCGGCCGAACCGGGCGCCTCGACCGGTGCGCCCGCCGGCGCCGCCGTCGGTGCCACGCTTCCCGGCGCGGCCAGTCCAAGGATCTTCACCAGCGACTTTTCGGTGTAGAAGGCGAGTTTGCGCTTGCCTGCCTTGGACACGTTGATGCCGTCATCGGCGCGCAGCCGCACGGGCTGGCCATTCATGTCGGGGCCGCTGGTAATGAAGGCCCCGTTCTCGTCGACGAAACCGTCCCAGACATCGACGAATTCGCCGCCGTGGCTTTCGGCCGCCTTGTGGTAGATGTCGTTGAAGGCCAGCATGTCCGAGGTCATCTTCGGCACCCGGAAGGCCGGCATGCCCACCCATAGGAAAGGCACCTTGGCGGTGGCGATTGCCTTGCCGAACTCATCGGTACGGTGTTCGTACTCCTTGGTCCAGTTTTCGGAACGAGGCTGCTCGCGTACGTCCCCGACCTTCATCTGCTGGCGGTCGTTAGACCCCAGCATGACGACCACCGCGGCGGGCTTTTCGGTTTCGATCAGCGATTTGATCTGTTCGGGCCAGTTGTAGAAATCATCGCGCACGAAGCCTGACGAGCCATTGCTGCGGTCAACGATCCTGACGCCGGTATTCTCGGCGAAGGCTTCGTCCAGACCCTCGGCCAGACCCGCCGCCATGAAGTCGCCGACCACAAGGACGGTGCGGGCGTCCGGCGCTTTTTCGGCCACGGGCGTTGCAGGCTCCTCGGGTGGGCGAGGCGCACGAGGTTTCTTCTTCGGCTTGGGTATCGCCTTCTGGATGTCCAGTGGCGGCTCTACCCGCTCGCTGCGGCGCGGAAACAGAAGGTCGCGCAACGACCAGCCGCGGCTCTGCTGCGGCTGCTCCTGCGCCATGGCTGGGGCGTGGACGGCGCCGGCCACGGCGATGGCGAGCACGGCGAAGGCCAGAATCAGCACCGGCATGCGACGAACGACCGTCCCGATGCGCGTAGGCCAAATCAATCGCCCCCTCCCTACTCAACTACGTCAGGCTTTATTTTTGCCTGAGCCATTTCAGCACTTCCAAGCTCGGATAGCCATCCTGGGCCAAGCCAACCTTCGCCTGATAAGCCATGATGGCCGTCTTCGAGCCGTCACCGATCTTGCCGTCGAATTTGCCATCATAAAGGCCATGCTGGGAAAGTCGCTTCTGCAACTCCTGCCTTTCCTCGAAGCTGAGCTTGGTGAAAGGTCGCTGCCAGTCCTGCACCAGGCCGTTGCCGCCAGCGATCTCATCGGCAAGCAGACCGACAGCGAGCGCGTATTTGTCGGCATTGTTGTAGGCCTTGATGACCGAGAAATTCCTGATCATCAGAAAGGCCGGCCCGCCGCGGCCGTCCGGCACTTTCAGCGTCGCCTTGTCGGTAAGGGTCTTGAACGGTTTGCCGCTGGCCCTGACGACGCCGAGCGCCTGCCATTGCGCCAGGGTCTTCGATCCGCCCGGCAATTTGCCTGCCGGCAAGGTGACTTCGTAGCCCCAGGTCTTGCCGGCCTGCCAGCCATTCTTCTTGAGCAGGTTAGCCGATGTCGCCAACGCATCGGGAATGGAATTCCAGATGTCGCGCTTGCCGTTACCGTCCATGTCGACGGCATAGTGCTGGTAGCTGGTCGGGATGAACTGGGTCTGGCCCATGGCACCCGCCCAGGAGCCCATCAGGTGGCTTTCGTCGATGTCGCCGCTCTGCAGGATCTTCAGCGCCGCGACCAACTGGGTGCGGGCGTATTTCGAACGTTTCGGGTCGCCATATCCCAAAGTCGCCAGCGAACGGACCACATTGCGCATGATGTCGTCGCGCTTGAGGATCTCGCCATAGTTCGATTCCATCGACCAGATGGCCAACAGCACGTAGCGGTCGACACCGAACCTCGCCTCGATCCTGTCCAGCCAAGGTTTCCACTTTTTCGCCATCTGCTGCCCGACGGCGACGGACTGGTCATGGACGCGGTTGTCGAAATAATCCCAGGCGGGTGCGGTGAATTCGGGCTGGGTACGGGCCTTTTCCAGCACCACCGGATCGGGCTCGTTGATCCCCCGGAAGGCCTGGTCGTAGACGGCGCCGGAAACGCCGCCGGCCACGGCGGTGGCGCGGAAGCCGGCGACCCATTGCCGGAACCCGGCGTCGGCGAAGGCCGGCCCGGTGGGAATGAGCAAAGCGAGCGAGAGGCTTGCCGCCGTCATGACGCTGCTGAAACGTTTTGCGGCATTGCGAACGGACATCTTTTCCTCCTTCTTTGTCTCAGGAAAGACCATTCATCGCCGAACCGGGTTAGGAATTAGTTTACCATAGGCGTCGCCTGGAACGAAAAGACACCTCGATGCTTTAACCGGTGGAAGTTTCCCTCAGCCGCTCCAGTAATCTTCAATTCCGGCGTGAAAATGTCGCGAGACGGGGATTGCGGAGCCGGCCAGCAAACGGATAATTGAAAGCATGAAGAGAGTTCGCAAGGCAGTTTTCCCGGTCGCCGGCCTCGGCACGCGGTTTCTCCCGGCCACCAAGGCCGTTCCCAAGGAAATGCTGACCGTCGTCGACAGGCCGGTCATCCAGTATGTCGTCGATGAGGCGCGCGAGGCGGGCATCGAGCATTTCATCTTCGTCACCGGCCGCAACAAGGCGGTCATCGAGGACCATTTCGATATCCAGTTCGAGCTCTATGACACGCTGGCACAGCGCGGCAAGGACGAGCAGCTTGCCCGCCTGCAGCGGCTGCAGCCGGCGCCGGGCCAGACCAGCTTCACCCGCCAGCAGGTGCCGATGGGTCTCGGCCATGCCGTCTGGTGCGCGCGCGAACTGGTCGGCGACGAGCCGTTCGCGCTGTTGTTGCCCGACATGATCATGCAGTCGGAGAAGAGCTGCACGAAGGCGATGGTCGAACTCTACGAGGAAACCGGCAACAACATCATCGCCGTGCAGGAATGCGACCCGGCGGAGGCTCACAAATACGGCATTGTCGGCCGCGGCGAAGACACCCATCACGGCTTCCGCATCACCGAGATGGTGGAAAAGCCGAAGACCGGCACAGCGCCCTCCAACCTCTACATCAACGGCCGCTACATCCTGCAGCCGGAGATCTTCAAAATTCTCGAAGGCCAGGAGAAGGGCGCCGGCAACGAAATCCAGCTCACCGACGCGATGCTGAAGCTGGAAAAGCAGCAAGCCTTCTACGGCTATCATTATCAGGGCCGCACCTTCGATTGCGGCTCGCCGGAAGGTTTTGTCGAGGCCAATGTCGCCTTCGCGCTGTGGCGCAACGACATGAACCAGAGCATGGCCGGCGTGATCCGCACGCTTCTCGACGAGATGAAGCCATCAGAACGGCGCGGGGCAGCGTTTTAGGCCCCATACTTTCGTCATCCTCGGCGAGGCAGGAGCCAGAGAGATGCTCCAGGCCTATCACCGCAGAGGCGACCCATAAGTCGCGGCATGGATCCTGGGGTCTGCGCCGGGTCGCTTCGCTCCTTGCTACGCCCCAGGATGACGAAGTGCATACGCGTTCAGCGCTGCACTTTCATGCCGAGGTAGATGCTGTTGGCGGTGTAGTCGCGGCCGGGCAGGTTGCTGGTCAGCTTTTCGGTTCTTACGCGGGTGGTGAGGCCGGCATAGCGGTTCAGCCACCAGGTCAGGCCGGCCTCGGCGCTCAAGATCCTGTCATGGCCGTCGATGCCGACATAGTCGCGCCAGTCCAGGCCCAGTGTAGCATTCGCGGTGAGATTGGATCGGATCACGCGTTCGCCCGTCAGCCGTCCGGAGTAGAGGATATCGCCGCTTTCGCCTGATGTGGTCGTGGTCTCGACAGTGGTCTTGCCGGTCAGGCCGATCGTGCTGCCGCGTTCGGGCGACCATTTTAGATCGGCATTGACGGTGGCACCCGAAATCGCTTCAAGGCTTTTGTCGTCGATCGCTTCCCTGAGCCAGCCGGCCGAGAATTCACCCGACAGCTTCTCGCCCATGTCGACTTGCAGGCCCGCGCGGGCGCCGAGGCGCGTCGAGGAGCGCTCGAAGCCTTCATCGTCGATGCGCTGGTCATAGGCCCGGCGGCCGACCTCGATTTCGGTGAAGGGCGTGAGCGCCGGGGAAATCTCGTAGCCGGTGCGCAAGGTTGCCGTGTAGAGCGTGTTGTCTTGATCCTTCTGCGACAGCGAGGTGCCGTCGGCGAGCTTGGCGTCACCGTAGAAGTCGTGTGAGACCGCCCCGGTCAACCTGTACTGCATCTTGCCGACGGCCTTCTCGACGCCGATGCTGCCATCGATCGTCTGCCGCAGCGGCTGGGTGCTGACGCCGGCAATGGCATCGGGCGAAGACGCCGATTCCGGCACGGCTTCGTAGCCGAGCTTGGCGATGGCGCGCAATTCCTTGTCGAGGTCGACATTGAGTTGGCCTTCGATGCGGCCCTGCGCATCGTGAACCGGGTAGCCCGACACGGTTTCGCGGAAATTGCCATAGCCGTCGATGGTCGCGGAGTTTTCGCGCCAGTCGGAAGCGGCGGTAAAGCGCAGCGCCGTCTCGGACAGCAGCGCCGACGTGCCGGCACTGCTCGAATCGCCGTTCGTCGTCGCCGTCAGCCCCTGTTCGATGGTCGGCCGGATGACGAAGGAGCCCCATTTGACACCGGTGGCGGCGAACGGATCGTCCTCGGGCTTCTTGTTCTGGCCTTCGATCGCAGCGGTGCGCTCGGCGCCGGCGTCGAGTTTCTGCCTGTCCACACTGTCGATGGTAAGTGCACGGCGGTTGACCGCTTCCTGGTCCGCCGCGGTGTTGTCGGTATCGTCGGTCGTCGCCGTGGTGGTCGCCGTGGCGGTGGTGGTTGGATCCGTAGCCGCCGTGGTGCCCTTTTTCTTCTTGGACTTGTCGGCAGCCTTGTCCTTTGCCTTGTCGGCCGCGTTCTGCCTGGCGGCCGAAGTGCGGCGCGGCTTGGGCGGCGTCGGTGTGTCGGCGGAGATATCGTCACTGGCCTGGGGCGGGTCGAAGACGCTGGTGGTCGAGTTCGCGGCGTCGGTATCGTCAGGCACGGCACCGGCGCTGGCCGGCAGATAGGTGCGCGCCGACGCATCGTCCTGCGCGGCAGCATTGGCCGCCGCTTGCTGGGCAAGAACAAGGTTTCTTGCCTTGCGCTGCTGGTCGGACAGGATCGCCGATTCCGACACTTCTCCACGCAGTTCCGTTTCCTGGGCCTGGAGTGGCGCGGGACGCAGCAAGGCAAGGACGCTGGTCGCCAGCAGCAAGGCGCAGACCGCGTTGCCCCGTCGTCCTCTCGATTTTTCTGGCTGGACCCCGGACATCGCCACCACTGCTCGCGCGGCGCATGCGCGCCATACTTACCGAACCGTAAATGGGGATGGTTAACGGAGGGTTGAGGCCGCGCGCGTCCCCGGTTCAAACGCGATTTCCGAGGGGCGACAATGCGGGTCCGCGTCGTGCCTTCCGTTTTGATCCTTGTCGTTGTCCCAAATTGCCGCACACATTCAGCCGTCATGCGGAAGGCCATTTCTGTTGGACAGGCGGGCGGCAAAGCGCTAATCGCATCAGCCATGCATGCGAGACCTCTCGATAAGAAGCCCCTGGACAGGCAAGCGTCGATCGAATCGGCGCTGAGAACGGTGGCAACCGAGCAGGCCGGGATCGCGGCCCTTGCCGAGGCGCTCGAGAACGGACTGGCGGCGCCCTTTGCCCATGCCGTCGACATGATCTCGAAGATCGAGGGCCGGCTCATCGTCACCGGTGTCGGCAAAAGCGGGCATATCGGTTCGAAGATCGCGGCGACGCTGGCCTCGACCGGCACGCCTGCCTTCTTCGTCCATCCCGCCGAGGCCAATCATGGTGATCTCGGCATGATCGCCAAGGACGATGCCATCATCGCAATCTCGTGGTCGGGCGAGAGCAAGGAGATGATGGGTATCGTCGCCTATTCCCGGCGGTTTTCCATTCCGCTCATCGCCGTCACCTCTGGAGAGACGTCGGCGCTGGCGCGCGCGGCCGACGTCGTGCTTTTGTTGCCACGCACCCCCGAGGCCTGCCCGCATGGCCTGGCGCCGACAACATCGACGCTGCTGCAGCTGGTCGTCGGCGACGCGCTGGCGATCGCGCTGCTCGAGGCGCGCGGCTTCACGCCGGACCATTTTCGCACCTTCCATCCCGGCGGCCAGCTTGGCGCCAACCTGACCATGGTCTCCGAGATCATGCGGGTGGGCGACCAGATGCCGCTGGCCGTCGTCGGCACCAAGATGCCGGAAGCGGTGATGACGTTGTCGCAGAAGAAGGTCGGCTGCGTCCTGATCGTCGACGCGAATGGCGAATTGGCCGGGATCATCACCGACGGCGATGTGGCGCGCAACCTGCACCGTAACCTGGCCGATGTCATCGTCGACGAGGTGATGACCCGCACACCCAAGACGGTCGACCCGCAGACGCTAGCAGGTACGGCCATCGCTCTGCTCAACGAGCACAATATCGGCGCACTGGTGGTGACCAGGAACAACATGCCGCTGGGCGTGGTGCATTTTCACGACCTGCTGCGCATCGGCGCAGCCTGAGGTGCGCTGATATTCAGGTGAGGTCGGCCTGCAAATGGCTGATTCCTGGGCTTCCCCGTTCTACTGCGTCGCAGTAGAACTGAGCTCGCGTACGAAAAGTACGCTCCGCTCCGGTTCTCGGCATCAGCCATTTTCGACTCGCCCTGACCTGAATCTCAGCACACCTGCGCGTCGGCGGCATTCAGGTAATGGCGAGCTGAAATTCAGACCTGCTCCACCGTCAATTCCAGATCGGTGTCGGCGGCGGCGGTGACGCGGACTTGGGTGCCGGCGGGCAGGTCCGGGCCGGAAACGCGCCACAGCGTGTCGCCGAGCTTGATGCGGCCACGGCCGTCGCGGATCGGTTCGGCAAGTGTCGCCATCCTGCCGATCATCTGCGCACCACGGCGGTTGAGCAGGGGCTGGTCGGTCGGCTGGTCGCGTCCGCCCATGAGTTTCTTGCCGACAAAGGCTGAAACCAGCGACAGCACGAGGAACAGCAGCACCTGGACCTGCCATGTCCAGATGGCGGCATCCCAGATCAGCAGCGACACCGCGCCGACGATCAGGGCGGCGATGCCGATCCAAAGCATGAAGAAACCCGGCGCGATGACCTCTACAACCAGCAGCACGAAGCCCAGAACCATCCAGTTCCACGGGCCGAGTTCAGAAACGATGCGGTCGATCATGAGCGTGGCCTATCTCAGTTTTCGGAGGGCCTGACGACAGGCGGACGCGCTGCCTGCCTTTGCGCACCGGTCGTGCCTTCGCTGCGGAAGACTTCCTTGGCGATCTCGCCGATACCGCCGAGCGTGCCGATCAGCGAGGAGGCTTCCAGGGGCATCAGCACGACCTTGCTGTTGGTGGCCGAACCGATCCTGGTCAAGGCCTCGGTGTATTTCTGGGCGACGAAGTAGTTCAGCGCTTGCACGTCGCCCTTGGAAATCGCTTCCGACACCACCTGGGTGGCGCGGGCTTCGGCTTCGGCGGAGCGTTCGCGCGCCTCGGCGTCGCGGAAGGCGGCTTCCTTGCGGCCCTCGGCTTCGAGGATCTGCGACTGTTTGAGGCCTTCGGCGGCCAGGATTTGCGCGCGCTTGTTGCGCTCGGCGGTCATCTGGCGGCCCATCGATTCGATCAGGTTCGCCGGCGGGTTGATGTCCTTGATCTCGACGCGGGTGATCTTGATGCCCCACGGATGCGCCGCTTCGTCGACGACGCGCAGCAGGCGCTCGTTGATGGCGTCGCGGTTGGACAACAGCTCATCGAGGTCCATCGAGCCCATTACAGTACGGATGTTGGTCATCGTCAGGTTGAGGATGGCGTTCTGCAGGCCGGCAACCTGATAGGCGGCCTGTGCCGCGTTGAGGATCTGGTAGAAAGCGATGCCGTCGACGCCGACGATGGCGTTGTCGCGGGTGATGATCTCCTGGCTCGGAACGTCGAGCACCTGTTCCATCATGTTCATCTTGGCGCCGATGCGGTCAACGAATGGTGTGATGAGGTTGAGGCCGGGGCTCAGTGTCTTGGTGTAACGACCAAAGCGTTCGACGGTATAGTTGTATCCCTGCGGAATTGTTTTGATGCCCTTGAACAGCACCAGCACGACAAGCGCGACCAGAACAACGACCGCAATATCGAAACCACTGAAATCCATTTGGTTCTCCCTCAGAGGCAGGCCGCGCGAGCCATTCCCACGCAGCCGACTTCACCAAAGACTTAAGTGTGTTTCCGCAACGTTACAATTAGGTGATGAGGGATTGTTTGCGAGTATACACTCAGCGGTTGAAGGCAAACAGGCTTGCATCCGTGTCTTCAAGCCCGCGGATCGAGGCCGGAACGATCTCGGCAGCGATGCGCGAGAAGGTGATGCCGTTGCCGCCATAACCCATCACGGCATGGATGCGCGGATGCCTGGGAATGGCGCCGATGCAAGGGAGGCCAGTGGTCGTCGTGCCGAAGGAGCCGGTCCAGGCAAATTCGGGCCTGGTGTCGAGATGCGGCAACAGCCTGCCAAGCTTTTCGGCAATCCGTTCGCTCTTGTCGGGGATGAGTTCGTCTCGCTGTGTCTCGTCGACGAAATCCTCGTCCTCACCGCCGCATACGACCCGGCCGTCGGTGGTCGCCCTGACATAGAGGTAGGGATCCGACGCCTCCCAGATGAACGTCGCACCCGGCCAGAGCTTTCGTGGCTGTGGGCGCGTCGCGATCGCCCAGGTCGAGATGATCTGGTGGGCCGCCGCCGGCACGATGTCGACCAGTTCGTAACCGGTGGCCAGGACGACATGCCGCGCCGTAATGGTGGGGCCGTCCCTGGTTGCCACGACCACCTCGTCGGCACTGTCCTTGATCGCCGTCGCTTCGACGGGCGTGTAGAGACGAGCCTTGCGCCCGAGCGCCTCGAGCAGCAGTCCTGCCGTCAGCTTGCGCGGGTCGAGCGCGATGTTGCCATGGCTGAGGATGGCGCCATCGCGGTCGATGCCGAACGCCTCGGCGAGCGGCCGAGGGGTCAAGTAGGTCGCGGCGATGCCAGCTTGCCGGCGCGCTTCGGCCTCCTCACGCAGTTCCGAGGGGCCGAGCACGGTGCCGGCCAGATAGAGCGATTGGGTTCGGCTCATGCCGCAGGTGATGCCGAGTTCGGTGACGCGGGCGGCGAGATTGGAAACGGCCAGCCGCGAGCGTCGCCAGGCCTGCCGTGCCTCGGCCTTGCCAATCATTCTCGACAGAATTGAAAGCGGCTGGTCGATTTCGAACTGCACCAGCGCCGTGGTTGCCGCCGTCGAGCCTTTCAGCGGTCCGCGGCGGTCGATGCAGATCACGGAGTGGCCGTCCGCTGTCAGCGCCTCGGCCATCATGGCGCCGCTGATCCCCATGCCGATGATCAGCACATCGGTCTTGACGTCCCGGGTCAGACTGTCGGTCGGCACCGTGGGCGCGCGATAGGCCGACCAGACAGGCCGGCCGGTTCTGAGGTCGAGTTTGCGCGGCATCCACGTCTCCGGAAGGTGCGCGTCAACGCCCCGGAGTGGCGGTGGTTCCGGCGTCAGACCCAGCCAGACAGCTCGCGCCGTACCATCGCTTCGATCACCGCCATGCCTTCCGGACTGTCGTTGAGGCAAGGAATATGGGCGAATTTTTCGCCACCGGCATGATGGAAGGTCTCGGCAGCTTCGCGGCCGATCTCGTCCAGCGTCTCGATGCAATCGACGGAAAAGCCGGGATTGACGATGGCGATCGACTTGACGCCGTCCTTGGCGAGTTTCTCCACCGTCTTGTCGGTATAGGGCTGCAGCCATTCCTGCGCGCCGAAGCGCGACTGGAAGGTGGTGATCAGCTTGTTCTCGTCCCAGCCCAGCCGTTCGCGCAGCAGCCGCGTCGTCTTGAGGCAGTGGCAATGATAGGGATCGCCCTTCTCGAAATAGGGTTTCGGGATGCCGTGATAGGAGGTGATGACCACCTCCGGCTCGAAATTCAGCGTTGCCAGATGTTGCTCTATAGAAGCTGCCAGCGCCTCGATGTAGACCGGCTCGTCATAGTAGGGCGGCACGCTACGGATCGCCGGCGCGCGGCGCATCTTCATCAGCGCGCGAAACAGCTGGTCGTTGGCGGTTGCGGTGGTGGTGGCCGAATATTGCGGGTAGAGCGGAAGCGACAGGATGCGGTCGCAACCTTGCGCGACCAGCCGCTCAGCCACGCTTGCCGTCGACGGATTGCCGTAGCGCATCGCCCAGTCGACGGTGACGTTGGGCAGGTCGCGCAGCGCCGCGGCCAGTTTTTCGCCTTGCGCGCGGGTATAGGTGCGCAGCGGCGACTCGTTTTTCTCCCGGTTCCAGATCCTGGCGTAGTTGGCGCCGGACTTTTTCGGCCGCGACGTCAGCACCAGGCCGTAGAGGATTGGATACCAGATCGCCTTGTTGAGCTCGATGACGCGCGGATCGGACAGGAATTCCCTGAGATAACGCCACATCGGCTTGAAATCGGTGCCGTCGGGCGTACCGAGATTGACCAGCATGACGCCAACCTTGCCCGTCCTGACCGGTGGATGGCCTGGCGGCAGCGGGCCAACCGCCTTTGCGGCGTCGGCATCTATCGAGGAAGAAAGCGTCATAAGGGTTCTCCGGATGGCGCGAACCTAACCATCTTGCGCAGGCTTTCAATGCTGCGTCTGGCCGCACCTTAGCCTTAAAAAGCGACACCCGCCCGGTTTCCCGGGCGGGTGGTGTATTCCAGGCTTCGAAGCGAAGGCTATTTCGGCGGGATGGTCAGCGTGCCGCCAATCGGAAGCCGGTGAGGCTTCTGCCCCTTGTTCGCCTCATAGATGAGTTTCCATTTGGTCGCGTCGTCATAGGCCTTCTTCGCCAGATCCCAGTAGGTGTCGCCGGTCACGATGACATGGCTGCCAGTGGCCGGCGCGGCTTCAGCGGGCTTTGCCGGCTCGGCGGGCGCGGGTGCCGCCGGGGCTGGGGCGGCCTCGGCAGGCTTTGCCGGTTCGGCAGGTGCCGGCGGGGCCGGCGGGGGAGGCGCGTTTTCCGTCGATATGGCTGGCGGCGTGTTGGCGATATCGCCTGAGTTGGCAGGCAGTTCAGGCATCGCCGGTGCGGCATCGGCGGGCTTTGCCGGTTCAGCCGGTTTGGCGGCCTCGGCCGGTGCCGGCGCCGCGGGCTTTGCTGGTTCGGCAGGCTTTGCCGGCTCGGCGGCAGGCGCCGCCGCGACCGTCGCCGCGATCTCGGTGATGCGGCCGTCGAGCTTCGGCGTATAGGGCTGGTGGGCGCCTAGATAGTCGGCAACCACCTGTTCGAGACCGGGGCCGTAATCATAGGCATTCTTGGCCTTTTCGGCGAACACCTTGTAGCCGTCGCCGCCCTGGCGGACATAGTTGTTGGTGGCAACCAGATAGTCCTTGTCGGGATTGATCGGCGTCCAGGCGCCGTTTTCCATCACTTCCACCGACTTGACGCGGCCGGCATTGGGCGCGACCGACCTGTCGAAGGAATATTTGAGGCCCGCCACCTGAGGGAAGCGGCCGGCGCCGTCCTCGATCTGGCTGAGCCCGCCTTCGAGCCCGGCGACCAGGTCCTTGCCGGAAATCTGGAAGGTCGCCAGCGTGTTCTGGAACGGCAGCACGGTCAGCACCTCACCCATGGTGACGGTGCCCTTGTCGATCGAGGCGCGCAGGCCACCACCGTTGGAGATGACGATCTCGACGCCCTGTCCCTTGACGCGGTCGAGGATGGCGTCGGAGACGAGGTTGCCCATCGCGCATTCCTTGGCGCGGCAGTTCTCACGGCTGCCGTCGATCACGTCGGTGGTCTCGGCCACTTCCTTGTTCTTCAAGGCCTCGATCGGTGCGCCGAGCTCCTTGATGCGGGCGAGCACCGCGGGATCGGGCGTGATCGACTTGTCGAGATGGATCGGGTCGCCGCTCGCCGATTTGACGACGCCATTGTCGTCAAACACGACCTTGAACTCGCCGAGATATTTCGAATACGACGCCGCCTGCACCACAGGCACCTTGTAGCCGCCGGGGTTGTCGACCATCGTCGGGTAGGGTCCAGCCGCCTTCGGGTCGGTGTTGGACAGAAGCGTGTGACTGTGGCCGCCGACGACGACATCGATGCCGGGAATCTTGGCAATAACGTCGCGCTCCCTGTTATAGCCGATATGGGTCACGGCGATGATCTTGTTGACGCCTTCGCCCTTGAGCTTGTCGACCTCCGCCGTGATCGACTTCACGTCGTCCTCGATGGTGATGTTGGGGCCGGGGGAGGCGAGTTCGGGCGTGTCGTTGGTGACGGCGCCGATGATGCCGATCTTCTGGCCGCCGACCTCGACGACGATCGACGGCTTGACGCGGTCGCCGAGCTTGGACTGGGCGTTGGCCTTGACGTTGGCGCCGAGCACGGGGAACTTGATCATGTCGAGGAACGGCGCCAACGCCGTTTCGCCATCGTCGAATTCATGGTTGCCGAGCGCCATGGCGTCGAACTTCATGTCGTTGAGGAACTCGCCTTCGACCTTGCCCTTGTAGGTGGTGTAGAACAGCGAACCCTGGAAATTGTCGCCGGCGCTGAGCAACAGCACGTTCTGGCCTTCCAGCTTCTTGCGTTCCTGGGCGATCGCGGTGATCAGCCGACCGGCGCCGCCGATGCACTCACCCTTGGTCTCCTCCTCGGCCGAGCAGGTCGACTCATATTTGTTGTTGCCTTCGATGCGGCTGTGCCAGTCATTGATGTGCAGGATGTTCAGTGTGTAGTCGGCAAAGGATACGCCGGCCGACAGGCCAAGCGTCGACGCGGAAAGGGCGGCAATGGCGACAAGCTTCTTCATCTTCGTCTCCCGGCAGGCTGATCCGAGGCGTCTAACGCCCCTACTTGACTGGGATATAACAGCCAGCGTTTCGATCATGTTCCCATCGCGTTCCGGCCGACGCAAGCAGAAATCCAGGTGAGCTTTGCCGGCATAAAAAGAACGGCGGCCAATGGCCGCCGTCCTTGAGCAAGCGGATGTTCGCGGGGTTCAGGTGCGTCGCGTCAGCACGAAATTCTGGCCGCCCGAACTGGTGCAGTTGAGCTGGCTGGTCGACACCAGCAGGCAGTTGAAGCTGACGCCGGTCTGGCGGATCAGCGAGGTGCCGTTGATCTGCACCGAAGTGGCGCCGGTCATCGTGTAGCTGCCATCGGCCAGCTTCTGGCCGGTGTCGGTAGCGACGGTCGTGAACTTGCCGCCGTTGAAGGTCGACAGGCCGGTGCCCTTGGCATCGATCCAGGACCCCTCGACGCCTTTCGGCGTGGTTGCCATCGGCGGCTCGCCGGGGCCGCTGGTGGTACAGGCAGCGAGCATCGAGACAACGGCGCCCGCCACGCCCATAGAAAGAACTTTGCGCGCAATAGTCATATAAAATCCTCTCCAAACGCGTCGGGTCCAAAAATCGGGCCGATTTCTGGAAAGCGCGACGCGAACGTCCAAAGTGCTGGGGTGTGCTTATGCGTCCAACGGGACGCACTCGCCACTCCAGGCCGCATCCCTTCAATCGCCCGATTTCCGGGCGATTGCAAGGCAATGGCATAGGGTCCGCGCGATGCTATCGGACGAGGATGTTGCGGAATTGCCACGGGTCGCTGCGGTCGAGGTCCTCCGGGAAGAGGCCCGGGCGCCTGTCGAGCGGCGTCCAGTCGGTATAATAGCCCTTGACGGGTCCGAGATAGGGCGACTGCACGTCGAGGCAGCGCTTGTAGTCCATCTCGTCGGCCTCGACGATGCCGGCGGCCGGATTTTCCAGCGCCCAGACCATGCCGGCCAGAACCGCCGAGGTGACCTGCATGCCGGTGGCGTTCTGATAGGGGGCCAGCTTGCGCGCCTCGGCGAGCGACAGCTGCGAACCGTACCAGTAGGCATTCTTGTCGTGGCCGTAGAGCAGGACGCCGAGTTCGTCGACACCGTCGACCAGTTCGTTCTCGTCCAGCACATGGTGCACCGGCTGCGGCTTGCCGGCGGCACCGAACATCTCGTCCAGCGACAGCATCGCATCGTTGCAGGGATGGTAGGCGTAGTGGCAGGTCGGGCGGTATTGAACCTTGCCCTTCTTGGAGCGCACGGTGAAGAAATCGGCGATCGAGATCGCCTCATTGTGCGTCACCAGCAGGCCATATTGCGGGCCTGATGTCGGGCACCAGGAGCGCACGCGGGTGTTGGCGCCCGGTTGCTCCAGGTAGATCGCGGCCTTGGAGCCGTGCTTGTGCTTCTTGCCGTTCTTCGGCATCCAGGTCTCGTGCGTGCCCCAGCCGAGCTCGGCCGGCTGCAATCCTTCGGAGATGAAGCCCTCGACAGACCAGGTGTTCCAGAACACATCCATCGGCTTGGGCTTCTTGGTGCGCTGGGTGTCGCGCTCGGCGATGTGGATGCCCTTGACGCCGGCCTTCTTCATGAGTTTCGCCCAGCCCTCGCGGTCGTCCTGCGCGGGCTCGGAGAATTCCATGCCGAGATCGGTGGCCAAATTGACCAGCGCCTGCTTGACGAACCAGGACACCATGCCGGGGTTGGCGCCGCAGGTGGAGATTGCCGTCGCGCCGCCGGGCTTGTCGTGCTTTTCCTTGATCAGCGCTTCGCGCAGCGCATAGTTGGTGCGGCTGGCATTGTCGGCCTTGGCGTCGAAATAGAAGCCAAGCCAGGGCTCGACGACGGTGTCGATGTAAAGCACGCCGAGCTTGCGGCAGAGCCGCATCAGGTCCACCGAGCCGGTGTCGACCGACAGGTTGACGCAAAAGCCTTGGCCTGCGCCATTCGTCAGAAGCGGCGTCAAAAGCTTCTTGTAGTTCTTCTCGGTTACCGCTTCCTGGACGAAGGCGATGCCGCGCTCGTCGAGCAGCTTGCGATCGGTATCGCGCGGGTCGAGGACCGTCATGCGCGACTTGTCGAACTTGAAATGGCGTTCGATGAGCGGCAACGTTCCGCGTCCGATCGAGCCAAAGCCGATCATCACCACGGGGCCGGTGATCTCACCGTAAACGGGCCAGTTTTCATTCGCCATTTTATCGAGCACTCCTTCAACTGCGTGCAAAGCCGGGCAACTCCGTGCAAAAGCCGAGCAACCCCGTGCAAAAGCCGGGCATTTTCGCCCAACGGCCATGCGCTACATCACAGATCATTGTCATAAACCAGCGAAAAGCGCCAACCCGCGACTACGCGTCCTTGGCCATGTGGTTAAGGACAGCGATCAGCCGATCGCGATCCGATGTCAGGCCCTTGTAGTCGAGCTGGGCGATATCGAGCGCTTCGAGTTGGGCGGCGAAGGACGCCGCCAGCGTCGCCCGGTCCGGGTGCCGCGCCAGCACGGCGAGCGGGTCGAGATGGATGCGGATGGTGAACAGGATATCGCGCGAGGCGGGCAGTTTGCGCAGTGTCTGGCGTTCCACCCGAATGAAGGCGTGCGCCTTGACGTTACCGTCGGGGAAACGTGTCGGCCGGTTGGTGGCGCGGTCGATGCGCTCGAGATTGGACAGTGGATGGTAGAGCGCGTCCCCTGACTGGATCGACCAATTGTAACGCTCGACCGCCTGGCCCTGCAGGCCATCGAACATCCGGTTGATGAGATCGGCCGGCCTTGTGCCCGGGCCGAAGCCCGGCACCGGCTCGTGGATCTGCTGCAGCGGCTTGCCGAATTTTTCGGTGAGCGCCCAGGACGAGGGGAAGCACAGCGAACCCGCGGCCAGACGCCAGCCGCTGTCGTCGCGGCGCATGAGGATGAGGTCTTCCTGGACAAGCAGCGAGGCCGCGACCAAGGGCGCGCCGGCGAGGCTGGAAGAGATGGCGGGATGGCTCGTCACGCCCTCGACCGCAACGCCCGCGTCGCCGCGCCGGTGGATGTCGGGGAATCTTTCCGGCAGGTAGGCGCCGAGCAATTCGAGCACCTCCTGCTGGGCGGCGCGCGTGCCGTCCTCCTCGACGAAAACCCGCTCGGGGATCTCGGCATAGAGCCGGCGCTTCTCGGCGAGATAGGGTAGCAGGTGACCGTCGACCTCGATCCAGTTCGCGGGGTCGAGCGGCTTCAGCCCGATGGTGAAGAGTTTCGACGAGCCATCATAGGGCGTGTGGGCGGGTAGGGACGTCATGCCTCAGATCAGTCTTGCCGGGATCAGTCCGCGCAGCGAATTGCCGACGAACAGCGCCTTGGCGGATTTCAGGTCATCCAAGCTGTAGATCGCTTCACTGGCGCGGCCTTCATCCAGAAGCACGGCTCGCAATACGCCAGGCAGCAGGCCGCAATCGAGTCGGGGCGTCGCCAGGATGCCGTCGCCGAAATTGGCGAAGACATTGGTGATCGTGCCTTCGCAGATCTCGCCGCGCTCATTGGCCAGCAGAACCTCATCGGCCTGGGTGATGAGATATTCGGAGCGGGCTTGGGTGAAGAGCTGCCGCCGGCTGGTTTTGTGGCGCAGCAGCATATTGCTCGAATCGAGCCTCGTCCGTGCCAGCCGCAGCGTCCACACCTTGTCGGCGGCAAGGGGTTCATAGGGTTGCGCAGAGGCGTTGGTCTCGCCATTGCGCGACAGAGCGAGCCGCGTGCGCATGGCGATGGGCGATCGGTTGACCGCGCCGCTCAGGGCCTCGCCGACCTTTTGCGGATCATAGCTGAAGCCCAGCTCCACCGCCGAGCCATAAAGGCGCGCAAGATGGCGATCGAGGCGCAGGAAACCCGAGGCGGGTTCCCAGCGCATGGTCTCGATCAGCTCGAAACCGGCGGTGTCCCCGTCGCGAAGCGGGCTTTGAGCAGACACTCCTGGTACTCCTCTTCCGCGACCGAATCGAAGACGATGCCGCCGCCGACATTGTAGATGGCCTCGCCGCTGGCAAAGAGCGAGATGGTACGGATCGCCACGGAAAAGCGCATCGTGCCGCCGGGTGCGATCCAGCCGATGGCGCCGCAATAGACGTCGCGTGGCGTGCCCTCCAGATCGTGCAGGATCTCCATGGCGCGGATCTTCGGTGCGCCGGTGATCGACCCGCAGGGAAACAGCGCCGCGAAGATCTGGCGTATGCCGAGGCCGGGCAGCAGCTTGGCCCTGACGTCGCTCACCATCTGGTGGACGGTCGGGTAGGTCTCGATGCGGAACAATTCCGGCACCTCCAGCGTGCCGACCTCGCTGATCAGCGATATGTCGTTGCGCAGCAGGTCGACGATCATCCGGTTTTCGGCCTGGTTCTTCTCGTCGTTACGCAGGAAATTCTTCTGCCGCTCGTCCTCGTCCCTGGTTGCGCCGCGCGGTGCGGTACCTTTCATCGGATGCGTCTCGATCCTCCCCGCCGCATCGATCTCGAAGAACAGTTCGGGCGAGCGCGACAGAACGATGGGATCACCGAGCGCGATCAGCGCGCCATATTTCACAGGCTGGCGTTCGGTCAGCGCGTCGAAGGCGGCGAGCGGATCGCCCGACCATTGCGCGTGCACCGGAAAGGTGAGGTTGCCCTGGTAGCAATCGCCTTGCCTGATGTGCCGGTGCAGGCGCGAGAACCGCTTCTCGTAATCCTCGAACGACCACATCGCCCTTGCATCGAAGATCGGGCCATTGGTGGGCGTGCTTGGCGGCGGCACGGCTTCTTCATCAGGAGCATCGAAGACCCCGAGGCAGACCAGCGGGGCTCGGCGCCGGCCCGGCAGCAGGGGAACGAGTTTCGGCTCGAGCAGGTAACCGGCCTCATAGGAGAAATAGCCGGCCAGCCATTTGCCGGCGTCGTGCGCGGCCTGCGCCGCTTGCAACGCCGCCGGAAAGTCCTTGGCCTCATGCGCGACGATGATATCGGCCGGCCGCTCGAAAACGAGCTGGCGCGCGCTTTCGTCGTTGCGGAAAATTGCGGCGGGCAGGGACATGGGAACCGGGATCGATGTAGCCGACGATCGCTCTATATGGGGGGCCGTGCGCGCGCAATCGAGGGAACGGCACCCTGTCCCTCAAAGCCGACCTTTGCCGGGTCGAACCTTGCCGGCAAAAAAGAAAGCGGCGGCGCCGCTCACATGATCCCTGGATCCACCGCTCAGGTGTTGCTGGCGGTTCCGGCCGTCGGAAACTGCTTGGCGAATTCGGCCTCGTTGCCGGCGGCAAGCAGCTTGGCCTGCTCGATCCAGCGTTCGCGCGCGATGCGGCCGTCGAAGTTCATCACGTCCTCGATCCGCTTGATGTCGGCGGATGTCCAGGCGGCGATCTGGGCGAAGGTGGTGACGCCTTGCGCCTTGAGCAGCTTTTCGTTGACCGGGCCAATGCCGATCAGCCGGCGCAGATTGTCGGGCTTGCCCGACGCCGGCTTGGCAGCTGCCGGTGCCGTTTTTTTGGCGGCGGGCGCTGCCTTGGGCGCGGCCGAGGTCTTCGCCGGAGCCTTGGCCGCCGGAGCCTTGGCCGCCGGTGCCTTGGCCGCCGGTGCCGAAGCGGTTGCGGATTTGGCCGCGGCGGGCTTCGGCGCCGCTTTTGCCGGCGCGGCCTTCGCCGCGGCTGGCTTGGCTGTCGCCGGAGCGGATTTACCAACGGCAGGCGTCGACATCAGGGCTGCCGGTGGCTGACTTGACGCCTTTGCTCCGCCGGCGCCCGACGAGGCCTGTGCTTCGCGCAGCTGGCGCTCGAGGTCGGAGCGGGTCTTGCCGCATGCATTGAGTTCGCCGGTCAGGCGGTCGCTGTCGGCGCGCAGCTTGTCGCGCTCGCTGCGGGTGCGATCGAGGTCGCCGCGCAGGCTGTCGAGTTCTCCGCGCAGACGCCCCCAGATGAACCAGCCGACCAACACGCCTACCAGGAACGCCAGGACCACGTAGAAAAAAGTGCCCATTGTCTCTCTCCAGTCAGATCCGTCTGCCGCGGGGTCATGACCTTCGGCGAGGGACTACTCGATGATGGTTCCGCTGATACACGGAACAGCCGGCTTCGGTTCGAGCTGTCGGCGATCGGCTTTGCTTGCCCATGGCCAACGGCCTTGTCGCGTTCGCCTGAGCGCACGGCTGGCGGAGACTTTCCCTCGCCGATCCGCATGCGCTCCGGCTGAGCTTAAAGGAAAGCTACCATAGAGCTTGCGGAAAGCTATGGGAAAACGTCCGTGGAGAGTTCTTCAAGAACAAATATTTAGGGCAAGAATAGCGAGGCCCAAACATGCATTCCGGCTAAACTGTTCTTGGCCGGCCAGAGGGCGTCTCAATCGTCCAGCGTTTCCAGTTCGTCGATCAGGCCGCTGATCACGCCGAGCCCGATCTGCCAGAAGGCGGGGTCGGTTGCGTCGAGGCCGAATGGCGCCAGAAGCTGCGAATGATGCTTGGTGCCGCCGGCACGCAGCATCTCGAAATATTTGTCCTGAAAGCCGCGCTCGGCATTCTGGTAGACCGCATAGAGCGAGTTCACCAGGCAGTCGCCGAACGCATAGGCATAGACGTAGAAGGGCGAGTGGATGAAATGAGGGATGTAGGTCCAGAATACCTCGTAGCCCTCGCGCAATTTGATCGCCGGTCCCAGGCTTTCGGCCTGAACCTCCAGCCAGAACTGGCCGAGCCTGTCGGATGTCAGTTCGCCGTTGCGGCGCTCGGCATGCACCTTGCGCTCGAATTCATAGAAGGCGATCTGGCGCACCACCGTGTTGATCATGTCCTCGACCTTCTGGGCGAGCATGGCCTTGCGCTCGCGCCGGTCGGTAGTCCGCTCGAGCAGCGAACGGAAGGTCAGCATCTCGCCGAAGACAGATGCCGTCTCCGCAAGCGTCAGCGGCGTCGAGGCCATCAGCGCGCCTTGGCCGGCGGCCAGCACCTGATGCACGCCGTGCCCGAGTTCATGCGCCAGCGTCATCACGTCGCGCGGCTTGCCCATGTAGTTGAGCAGCACATAGGGGTGAGCCGATGGCACGGTCGGGTGGGCAAAGGCGCCGGGTGACTTGCCCGGGCGCACCGGCGCGTCGATCCAGTTGCGGTCGAAAAAGGTGCGCGCGATCTCGGCCATCTCGGGCGAGAAGCGGTGATAGGCCGACAGCACCGTGTTCCTGGCCTCGTCCCAGCCGATCACCGCCTGCGGCGTCTCCGGCAGCGGCGCGTTGCGGTCCCAGTGGTTCATCACCTCCATGCCGAGCCAGCGCGCCTTCATGGCGTAGTAGCGGTGCGACAGGCGCGGATAGGCCTCGCGCACGGCGGTGGCCAGCGCATCGACCACGCCGCGTTCGACGCGATTGGCGAGGTGGCGTGAATCGGCGATGTCCTCGAAGCCCCGCCAGCGATCGGAAATTTCCTTGTCCTTGGCAAGCGTGTTGGTGATCAGCGTGAAGGTGCGCAG
Organism: Mesorhizobium sp. M8A.F.Ca.ET.207.01.1.1; assembly: GCF_004794715.1. NCBI lineage: Bacteria > Pseudomonadati > Pseudomonadota > Alphaproteobacteria > Hyphomicrobiales > Phyllobacteriaceae > Mesorhizobium > Mesorhizobium sp. M8A.F.Ca.ET.207.01.1.1. The sequence continues at coordinate 485,411 of NZ_SRUS01000002.1, forward strand.
GTTCTTGCGGAAGGTGGTGGCTAGCGCCTCCGAGGCGCGCCGACGAACCTCGCCGTCGGCATCCTGCAGGCGGTTGAGGGCCGGCTCCAGCGTTAGTTCCTCGCCGTCGATATCGAAGCGAAGATCGGTCATCGTCTCGTCGAACAGGCGATTCCAGGCGCCGCGTCCGGTGATCGATTTTTCGTGGAAAAGCTGCTCGACGCGATCCTCGAGCTGATAGGGCTTGTCCATGCGCAGATCGAGCACCCACGGGCGGTAATGCGCAAAGGCGGGGTCGCTGGCCAGCGCGCCTTTGATCGCCGCATCGTCGATCAGGTTCAGCTCGAGCGCGAAGAACAGCAGATGCGCGCTGGCGTCGGTCATCTTCTCCTGGATGTCGCCATAGAGCTTGGCGCGCTGCGGATCGGCGGTGTTGCCGGCATAGACGAGGCCGGCATAGGAGACGATGCGGCCGATCAGTTCCTCGAGCGTCTCGTAGGCGACCAGCGCCTCGCCCAGTCGGCCGGCACTGCCGCGCCCGGCTTCGGCGGCGAGTGTGCCTTTCCAGCGGGCCTCGAATGCGATGGCGTCGGCGGCCGCTTCGGCAATGTCGCGCTTCAGTTCCGGCGCCTCCATGCCGGCATAAAGGTCGGCGAGGTTCCATTCCGGCAGATCGCCAAGCCCGGCCGCGCCCTGACCGGACGCTGGCGCCGCAATCCGCCGATCAAACATCACGCGCATCGAAATACCTTCTTTGAACCAAACTGGCCTTCTTTGAATCAACCGGCCTTGTTTGAATCGACTGGCCGCTTCGAATCAAGTGGCCGGAATTAGCGAGCCAGACTCAACGGGAATGGAGAAGCCGGTCAAATCCTAAGGAATTCGTTCACCGGGTTTTTTGAAACCTTATTTAGAACCCTGTGCCAAGATGATCCATGGGGAATTCGGGCGCGGGCAGACCAAGACAGTCATGACAGGTTCCATACTCATAGTCGATGACGATCCCGTGCAGCGCCGGCTGCTCGAGGCGGCGGTGACGCGGTTCGGCCATACCGCGATCGTCGCCGATGGCGGTATGGCCGGCCTCGAAGTTCTCGACGGGCCTGCCGCCCGCGATGTCTCGGTTGTGATCCTCGACCTTGTCATGCCCGGTCTCGACGGCATCGGCGTGCTGAAGGCGATGCGCGAGCGCGACATCAGCGTGCCGGTCATCGTGCAGACCGCGCAGGGCGGCATCGAAACCGTGGTTTCGGCGATGCGCCACGGCGCTTTCGATTTCGTCGTCAAGCCGGCTTCGCCCGACAGGCTGCAGGCCTCGATCTCCAATGCGCTCAAGGTCGAAGCGGTCGAGGGCGAGGTCAAGCGCACGTCGCGCAAACGCGGCGGGCTGCTGACCTTCAGGGACATGATCACCCATAGTCCGGCCATGGACAGGGTGATACGCCTTGGCCAGAAAGCGGCGGCTTCCCACATTCCGATCCTGATCGAGGGCGAATCCGGCGTCGGCAAGGAGCTGGTGGCGCGTGCGATCCAGGGCAGCGGCGACCGCCGCTCGAAACCCTTCGTCACGGTCAATTGCGGCGCCATTCCCGACAATCTGGTGGAATCCATCCTGTTCGGACACGAGAAAGGCTCGTTCACCGGCGCCACCGACAAGCACACCGGCAAATTCGTCGAGGCGCATACGGGCACGCTGTTCCTCGACGAGATCGGCGACCTGCCGCTCGACGTCCAGGTCAAGCTGCTGCGCGCTGTCCAGGAGGGCGAGGTCGACCCGGTCGGCGGCCGCTCGACCGTCAAGGTCGACATCCGGTTGATTTCGGCGACGCACCGCAACCTCCTGCAGCAGGTCAAGGACGGCAAGTTCCGCGAGGATCTGTTCTACCGGCTGAACGTCTACCCGATCTTCGTGCCGCCGCTGCGCGACCGCCGCGACGACATTCCCCATCTGGTCACGCATTTCATGGAAAAGGTGGCGCCGGCCGACCCGCGCCATCGGCTGAAGGGCATTTCGGCGGCGGCGCTTGGCGTTCTGCAGGCCTATGACTGGCCCGGCAACATCCGGCAGCTCGAAAACGCCGTCTTCCGCGCTTCGGTGCTGTGCGAAGGCGATGTGTTGACCGCCGATGACTTTCCGCAGATCCGGGCGCAGGTGGAAGGCACCGTCAATCTCGAAGCGGACGACGCGTTGGAAGCAAGCGGGGCTGCCCCTTCGCTGGCGCCGCGCGATGAAGACGTTGTCCCCGACGAGGCCGCTCCGGCACCTGTGCATCCGGCCGGGGCGCAGCCCCGCTTCGGCACGCTGCGGGCGCTCGACGAGCGCGGCAATGTGCGTGCGCTGGCCGATGTCGAACTCGAAATGATCAAGCTCGCCATCGATCACTACAACGGCCAGATGAGCGAGGTCGCCCGCCGGCTCGGCATCGGCCGCTCGACGCTTTACCGCAAGCTCAAGGAATACGGCATCGACCCGGAAACCGGCCGCGTCGACAGGCTTGCTTCCTGAACCGCAAGGCCGGGACCAGTTTCCCTCGTCATTATAGGGGCTGACAGAGTGCCTTCCCCGGACTATGGCGAGTCGGAGGCGGCACTCGATGGGGTGTTGTTCACGCATTGAGGCCAATGGTAACAGATCGTGTTCGGCCAAAGCCGGAATCCTGATCTAAACCAGCGGTTTACCAAGAAACCGTGCGGACAATTTTTGACGGGATATCGCCACGGTGTTACCGCATTTTGGCTTCAATAAGCGATGATTAACCATTAGGATCGATATTCGGATGTGAAAACGACACGTCCGTTTGGGCAAATCCGGGGACAAACGGCAGCCTGCAAGGCCTTTTGATTTGAACAGAATCGAACGACTCACAAACGGGCGGCACTATCATTTGAGCGTCTGGCCGAGATGGTTGGCGGCGGTGATTGTCGCATTTGGTTTTGTTGCCGCGGCCGCCACGGGCGCCCAGGCCGAAGTTCGTTCGCTGAAGCTCTACCACCTCCACACGCACGAGAAGGCCGAGATCGTCTACAAGCGCAATGGCCGCTACGTTCCCGAGGGCCTGAGGAAGATCAACATCATCCTGCGCGATTGGCGCCGCAACGAGCCGACCAAGATGGACCCGCGTCTGCTGGATCTGGTCTGGGAGGCGTATCGCGAAAGCGGCGCCACCGACTATATCCAGGTCGTCTGCGGCTACCGTTCGCCGTCGACCAATTCGATGCTGCGCAGCCGCAGCCGTGGTGTCGCCGAGAAGAGCCAGCATATGCTCGGCAAGGCGATGGATTTCTATATTCCCGGCGTGCCGCTGAAGAAGCTGCGCAACATCGGCCTCAAGATGCAGGGCGGCGGCGTCGGCTATTACCCGACCTCCGGGTCGCCATTCGTCCACATGGATGTCGGCAATGTGCGCCACTGGCCCGGCATCAGCCGCCAGGAACTGGTCAGCCTGTTCCCCAATGGCAAGACGCTGCATGTGCCGAGCGACGGCCGGCCGCTGCCCGGCTATGAACAGGCGCTCGCCTCCTACAAGTCGCGCAAGGGTTCCGGCACACCGAATATCGAAATGGCCAGCGCTGGCGGCAGCGGCAAGAAATCCGGCGGATTCCTCGCGGCCTTCTTCGGCGGCGGTGGCGCCGACGAGGCCGACGACAGTGCCGACGTGGAGACCGCCTCGGCCGCGCCTGCGCCCAAGGCTGGAAATCTGAAGCCGGCCGCGACCGCCAAGAGCAGCAACCTGCCCGGTATCGCCATCGTCGCCCCCGAGAATGCCCAGCGCGCCGAGACTCCGCAGGTTGCCGACGAGCAGGCTCCGGAACCGGAGAAGAACACGCCGGAGACGATTATCGCGGCGCTGCCGGCCAAGGAAATCCCGCTGCCCGATTTCGCGCCGCGGCCGAAGGCCGATGTGGGCGCACAGCCGCCTGAGAATGTTCCCTTCGCCATGGCGGATGCCACGGCCACCACCGAACAGGCAGTGGCGACCGCGCAGGCACCGGCGAACATGCCTTTCGGCAAGTCCGATCCGGCGGCGATCGCGGAAGCCGCGGCTGCCGATCCAGCGCAGGTTGCCCTCAACAACATCCCACTGCCGACATGGCGCCCCGAGCGCTCACTGCCGGCCGATCTCGCACCGCCGCCCAGCAAGGATGTGCTGATGGCGCTGGCCGAAACGGCTGACCAGGGCAAGACGGCGACGGACGCGTTCTCCGTGGTGCCGACAGCGCGTCCCGAGCCGACCAAGCCGGATGCCGTCAAGGCCGTGCTCGACGAGGCCAACGCCCAGGTCGGCACCGCCGACGAATATCAGGTGGCCTCGTTGTCCGAAGAACCGCGTTCGGCGTTCAACGATCCGTCTGGTGTCGATGCGGCGTCGCCGCGCCAGGCTGTTGCCGCCCGACCTGCCGGTTCCGACCCGGCCGCCGCGATCGGCGCCGGCGTGAAGACGACCCGCAAGGAAGCCAGGGCTACCGCCCGCGATCAGAAGCCTGGCCCCAGGGCCGTGGTTGTGGCCGCGGCGCCGCAGGCCGCCCGCTGGGCGCTGACCAGCGGCGAGAACGTCGCCACCGTTTCGAGCGCGACGACCGCGCCGGGCTACGCTTACAGCATCGTGCATACGCCGCCGAGCGAGGTCTATACGGCCGGCTTCCAGCCGAGCAACCAGATGGCCGACGCCAGCCGCTTTACCGGCAATGCCGTCAAGTTCATGTCGGTCGCCCGCTTCCAGACGAAGTAGCGAACAGGCCACAATATTACCGAAGCCGCGCCGGGCGACCCGCGCGGCTTTTTGCTAGGCACGACACGTGCGGCGCCTTGATCCTGCAGGATCGGCTGAACTTCTCGTGAAGCCGGAACAGCCCAGCCGTTTCCGGGTTGAGGTGGGTCCGTTCCAACCTGGGGCTCTTCATGAAAAAAATTCTACTGGCGTCAGTTCTGGCACTGGCGGCGGCATTGGCCGTGCTCGCTCCGTCACAGGCGGAGACAGTTGTCGTCAGACCGACAATCATATGCACATGAAGAAGCACTGCCGGACCAGGATGGTGACGCACTGGCGGCATCATCGCAAGGTGACCGAGACGGTCAAGGTCTGCAACTAACCGCGTCTAGAGCGGCCCTGAGTTTGATAGAATCTCTGACCCGCTCTAACTTTTTGTTCTTACGCAATTCCCAAGGGGAAGCGCTACGCGCTTCTCCCGGGAAAACCGCTACGCACTTTTCCTGGAATTGCTCCAGCCAGTCAAAGAGCCCGGGCGACGCGAGTCGTCCGGGTTTTTTCGTGCCGTCCGGAAAGGCTATTTCGCGAGTTTGCTGGCAGCGCGTGCGAGAGCTTCGATCTCGTCCCACTTGCCGGCCTTGACCATGTCGTCGGGCGCCACCCACGAACCGCCGACGCAGATGACATTGGACAGGCTGAGATAGTCGGCCGCGTTCTTCCCGGTGATGCCGCCGGTCGGGCAGAATTTGACGTCGGCCAGCGGCGAGGCAAAAGCCTTGAGCGAAGCGATGCCGCCGGACTGTTCGGCCGGGAAGAATTTCAGGAAGCGCAGGCCGGCTTCGCGCGCCGCCATGATCTCGCCCGGCGTGATGGCGCCGGGCAGCAACGGAACCTGGCTGTCGGCGGCGGCCGCCAGAAGCTCGCGGGTGATGCCTGGGCTGACGATGAAGCGCGAACCGGCACCGGCCGCCTCGTCGAACTGCTTGCTGTCCAGAATGGTGCCGGCGCCGACTATGGCTTCCTCGACCTCGCCCGCCACGCGACGGATCGCTTCGAGCGCATCCGCGGTCCTGAGCGTGATCTCGATCGCCGGCAAGCCGCCACGCGCCAGAGCACGGGCCAGCGGCACCGCATCCGCCACATTGGCGATCTTCAACACCGGAATGACCGGCTGGCCATTGAGGAGCGACAGGAGTTTCTCGGTCTTGCTGGGCATCTGTCTCTCCTTGTCGAGGGCCGCATCGAGGCGAATTTCAACCGATTAGCAGACGGGTATTGCCCTGTCCACGGAACCGGTCGCGGCGCGATGTCACGCGTTGCCGCCGAGCTTAAAGGTTCTTTCCCGACAAGGCCATGACAGTCGGTCCGAACCCGTTTCACCTTGAATCGACTTCCACGAGCGTCTAGTTGCTCTGGCAATGACAACACTGCCCGCGCCATCCCAGCCAGTCCGCGTCGCCGCGCTCTACCGCTTTGCCCGGCTCGACGCTTTCGAGGCGTTGCGCGCGCCGCTTGCGGCCTTCTGCTGCGGACGCGGTATCAAGGGTACGCTGCTCCTGGCGCATGAGGGTATCAACGGCACCGTCGCCGGCAGCGATGAAGCGATCGCCGCGCTGATCGAGCACATCGAAACGATCGACGGCCTGTCGGGCGTCGAGGTCAAGTTCAGCAGCGCCGCGGCCATGCCGTTCCACCGCATGAAGGTGCGGCTGAAGCGCGAGATCGTCACCATGGGTGTCGAGACCATCGACCCGGCGACAAGCGCGGGCACCTATGTGGAGCCGGGCGACTGGAATGCGCTGATCTCGCAGCCCGACACGATCGTCATCGATACGCGCAACGCCTATGAAGTCTCGATCGGCACCTTCAAGGGCGCCGTCGATCCGGCGACGGCGAGCTTCCGCGAATTTCCGGCTTGGGTGGAAGCGCACCGGGCGGATCTCGCAGGCCGCAAGGTGGCGATGTTTTGCACCGGCGGCATACGCTGCGAAAAGGCGACCGCCTATGTGAAGTCGCTCGGCTTCGAGGATGTGTTCCATCTCAAGGGCGGCATCCTCAAATATCTCGAGCAGGTGCCGGCGGAACAGAGCCTGTGGCAGGGCGAATGCTTCGTCTTCGACGAGCGGGTTTCGGTGTCGCACGGTCTCGCGGAGGGCGGTGCTGAATTGTGCCGCGCTTGCCGCCATCCGCTGACGGAGAGCGACCTGATGTCGCCGAAACATGCCGCCGGGGTTTCGTGCCCGCACTGCTTCGATGCCCGCTCGGATGAAGACCGCAAGCGTTACGCGGAGCGCCAGCGGCAGGTCGAGCTCGCGCAAGCCCGGGGCAGGGGACCGCACATCGGATCCTGATGAGGGGCCGGGCCGGGCAAAGCGGCCACCTGTCATTGCAATGTCAAGCTTCGGGACCTACGTCTTCGGCGTTCGAAACCCGCCCGTTCGGCCGGGCAAATCCTGGAGGCATTGATGTTCGATCCCAAGAAGCTTCTCGACGATCTGCTCGGCTCGCAGGTTCCCGGCACCAGCGGCACCGTCCGCGACAAGGCCGGGCAAGCCGTGCAGATGGCCAAGGACAATCCGCTGGCCGCCGGTGCGCTGGCCGCCGTGCTGCTTGGAACGGGTGCCGGCCGGCAGGTGACGGGTGCCGCGGTGAAGCTCGGCGGCCTGGCCGCCATCGGTGGCCTCGCCTACAAGGCCTATCAGAACTACAAGGCCGGCAACGCACCGGAGCAGGCGCCCGCCGCCAGCGAGCCGGAATTGCTGCCGCCCCCCAAGGACACCGCCTTCCACCCGTCGCAGGCGCCGCAAGGCGAGGATGAGTTCACACTGACCCTGGTGCGGGCGATGATCTCGGCGGCCAAGGCCGACGGCCATGTCGACGACGAGGAACGCCAGAAGATCGCCGGCAAGCTCAGCCTTGCCGGGATCGGCTCCGATGCGGAAAAATTCCTGATGGCGGAGCTGGAGCGCCCGCTCGACCTCGACGCGCTGGTGGCCGGCGCCAGGACCGACGCGCAGAAGCTCGAGCTTTATACCGCGTCGCGCCTCACCATCGACCCCGACACGCGCGCCGAGCGCGGTTACCTCGACCTGCTTGCCGGGCGCCTTGGCCTGCCGGACGCGCTGGTCGACCATGTCGAGGCGACGGTTTCGGCGGCCAAGGTGCCGGCGGCAAAGGCTGGGACCTCGCCCAACCCGCGCTGGTAGGCCAAAACGGAGGCGGGGCCTTTCCGGCGTTAACTTTTCGTTAACTCAGGAAGCGCATGATTTTACACAGTCGGATCGGCTTTCCTCCTCCCAAGCCCGGTTCAGATCAGGGCGGTCGCCAATGACCGCCCTTTTTGTCGGCCCTTGCCGGGATTTCTCCGAAAAAACAGGTCGTACCTTTCGAGCGCGTCGCCCGGTGGCCGCGCTTGCCATCACCGCCGTCATTTGCGATGCCTTCCTGTCTTGAGCCAAAACACTGACAATCAGACAGGCACGCGCGGCGCTGCCGGAGGACATCTGCCATGACCGAGCAAAAAACCGCCATCGTCACCGGCGCTGGCACCGGGATCGGCAAGAGCGTCGCCACGGCATTGCTCAAGGCTGGCTGGAACACGGTGTTCTGCGGGCGCCGCAAGCCGGTGCTGGATGCCGCGATCGCCGAGATCGGCCCGACCGAGGCCAAGGCATTGGCGGTTGCCTGCGACATCAGCAAGGCCGGTGAGGTCGACGATCTGTTCGAGACGGTGGTGGAGGCTTTCGGCCGTGTCGACCTGCTCTTCAACAATGCCGGCATGGGATACAAGTCGACACCGATCGACGAGATCCCGGTCGAGGTGTGGAACGATATTGTCGGCGTCAATCTCACCGGTTCGTTCCTGTGCGCGCGCGCCGCCTTCGGCGCCATGCGCAAGCAGAAGCCGATGGGCGGCCGCATCATCAACAACGGCTCGGTATCGGCCTATGCGCCCCGTCCGGGCTCCGTGCCCTATACGGCGACCAAGCATGCGATTACGGGGTTGACCAAGACGCTGGCGTTGGATGGCCGCCCCTATGACATCGCCTGCGGCCAGATCGACATCGGCAATGCGCTGACCGACATGGCACAGCCGATGACCGTCGGCGTGCCGCAGGCCAATGGCTCGATATCAGCCGAAGCGGTAATGGATGTCCAGCGCGTCGCCGATGCGGTGGTGCACATGGCCAGCCTGCCGCTCGACGCCAACGTGCTGTTCATGACTGTGATGGCGACCAAGATGCCATTCGTTGGGCGTGGGTGAACGACGGGCACCGGCATGGCTTTCGCCGCCGGCTCATTTGCCCGCCAACGGCACGCCGGGCTTGAAGAGTAGAATCGGCCTGATCTCGTAGACGGCGGTGGGATTGACACTGCGAAGGTCACGGGCGATCGCGATGGCCGCGTCCCTCGTGGCGCAGTCGACGACATAGAGGCCGAGCAACTGTTCCTTGGTCTCGGCGAAAGGGCCGTCGATGATCACGCCGTCGCCCGGGCCGCGCAAGGTGCAGGCATCCTGTGTCGCCCCCAAACGCGCGGACGGTCCAAGGGTGCCCTCGTCACGAAGCCGGGTGTTGATCTTCAGCAACTCAGCCATCAGTGCCGCATCCTCTTGCGGCGTCAGCGCCTTGATCGCATCTTCCACGTGATAGGCAAGGATTGCATAGAACATTGAGGGGCACCTCGGTTGGATCTTGATGCCAAAACCGTAGCTGTTCTCGGCATTTGCGCCCAGCCTTGACCACGCGTCTCCCGACGGCTCATGACACCGCCATGGCGGCCAGCCGCAAATAATCCGGAAGGGCAGCGGGCCGCTTTGAAGCTCACTTGGCGAGGAACGCCCCGATCCGCTCCAGCGCGCGCAGGATGTTCTCCTCGGAGTTGGCGTAGGACAGCCTGATATAGCCTTCGCCCAGAATGCCGAAATCGGGGCCGCCGATCAGCGCCACACCGGCCTCGTCGAGCAGGGCCGAGGCGAGCTTCTTGGCCTTCCAGCCGGTCTTCGAGACGTTGGGGAAGGCATAGAAGGCGCCCTTGGGCGTGATGCAGGAGATGTTTGGCAAGGCATTCAGGCCTTCGACCACGATCTTCCGGCGGTTGTCGAAGGCGCGCATCATCTTGTCGACATCGTCCTGCGGACCGTCAATGGCCGCGATGCCGGCGAACTGGCTCGGCGCGTTGACGCAGGACCAGCAGTTGACCGCCAGCTTGCGCACCTTGTCGTAGAGATGGGCGCCCTTGTCGCCGTTCGGCCAGATCGACCAGCCCATGCGCCAGCCGGTCATCGCCCAGGTCTTCGACCAGCCGTTGAGCACGATCAGCCTGTCGCGGATCTCGGGAAAGCCGAGCAACGAACAATGCGTCTCGCCGTCATAGGTCATGACGTCGTAGATCTCGTCGGAGAGGATCGCGACACCGGGGTGCTTCTCCAGCCCCTTTACCAGTTTTTCGATCTCGGCCCGGGGCGTGACGCCACCGGTCGGATTGGCCGGCGAGTTGAGGATCAACAGCCTGGTCTTCGAGGTGATCAGCGCCAGCGTCTCTTGCGCCGAGAAGGCGAAGCCGTTCTCCTCGCGCATCGGCACGGGAATGGGGGTCGCACCGGTGAATTCGATCATCGAGCGGTAGATGGGAAAGCCGGGGTCGGGATAGAGGATCTCGGCGCCCGGTTCGCCAAACATCAGGATGGCGGCGAACATGGTCGGCTTGCCGCCGGGCATGATCATCACCGCCTCGGGCGAGACCTCGACGCCGGTGGTGGTCAGCGTGCGGCGCACCACCGCCTCGCGCGTTGCCAAGAGGCCGTTGGCCGGCGTGTAGCCATGGTGACCGTCACGCAGTGCCTTGATCGCCGCCTCGACGATGTGCTGCGGCGTCTTGAAATCTGGCTGGCCGATGCCGAGGTTGACGATGTCGCGGCCCTGTTGGGCAAGTGCCGTTGCTCGCGCCAGCACCGCGAATGCATTTTCCTCGCCGAGACGGTCGAAGGCCGAAATCGTGTGGAGCATTTTTCCCGTCCCTGTGGTTCTTACACTGCGGCAGCGTTTTTGTGAGCGTCCGCTCGCAAAAGTCAACGGATTGGAGATTCTGGTGACGGAAAATCTTGAAAACTGGCAGCCACGTCCTCGGCCCGAGCGCAAGGTGCTGGAGGGACGGACCGCCAGGCTCGAGCCGCTGAACGCCGCGAAGCACGGCGACGGTCTCTACGAAGCCTCGTCCGTATCCGACGTCGGTGGCCGCTTTGCCTGGTTGCCCGACTATCCGCCGGAAACCCGCGCTGCCTTCCAGCCATGGCTGGATAAGGTGGAGGCGAGCGAGGATCCGCTGTTCTTCGCCGTCATCGACAAGGCCAGCGGCAAGATCGCGGGACGCCAGACGCTGATGCGCATCGATCCGACCTATGGCGTCATCGAGATCGGCAATATCTATTGGGGACCGCTCATCTCGCGCAAGCCGGCGGCGACGGAAGCCCAGTTCCTGTTCATGAAATACATCTTCGACGAACTCGGCTATCGCCGTTACGAATGGAAGTGCAACAACCGCAACGAGCCGTCGAAGCGCGCGGCGGAACGGTTCGGCTTCAAGTTCGAGGGCATTTTCCGCCAGCATCTCATCGTCAAGGGTGAAAACCGCGACACCGCGTGGTATTCGGTCATCGACAAGGAATGGCCGGCTCTGCGCAAGGCTTATGAAGCTTGGCTCGATCCGGCCAATTTCGATGGCGACGGCCAGCAGAAGAGGCGGCTCGAGGATTTTCGCGCGGAATTCGGCGCCTAACGGGAGTTTGCCATTTGTCGCATACCCACGATCACGGCGGGCAGGATCACGGCGCCGGCCATGTGCATGGCTCGACCGACAAGAAGCGCGTCCTGATCGCGGCCTGCCTTACCGCCGGCTTCATGGTCGCCGAGGCGCTCGGCGGTCTGTTTACGGGGTCACTGGCGCTGCTGGCCGATGCCGGCCACATGCTCGCCGACGCCATCGCGCTCGGCCTGGCCTGGTATGCCTTTCATCTGGCAAGCCGCCCGGCGACCGGCCAGCTCACCTACGGTTTCGGCCGGGTCAAGACGCTAGTGGCCTACACCAACGGCATCGCCATCTTCGTCATCGCGCTGTGGATCGTCTACGAGGCTTGGGATCGCCTGCAGACACCGGCGCCGGTGCTGGGTGGACCGATGCTGGTGGTGGCGATCCTTGGCCTGTTGGTCAACATAGGCTCCTTCCTGGTGCTGCATGGCGGCGATCGAGACAACCTCAACATGCGCGGCGCCATCCTGCATGTGCTTGGCGATCTGCTCGGCTCGGCAGCCGCGATCGTGGCGGCACTGGTCATCCTGGCGACCGGCTGGACGCCGATCGACCCGATCCTGTCCGTGCTGGTCTCGCTGCTGATCCTGTCCACCGCCTGGTCGCTGATGCGTGCCGCCGCTCACGTCCTGCTCGAAGGCGTACCGCCACGCCTCGACCGCGACCTGATCGCCGGGGACATCCAGGCAACGGTCCAGGGCGTGCGCGAAGTGCACCATATGCATATCTGGTCGATCGACGGGACAAGCAGCATGGCGACGCTGCATGCGTGCCTCAACGAGGGCGTCGATGCGCATCAGGCCGTCAGCGCCATCAAGAAGCGGCTTGCCAGCGAACACGGCATCAGCCATGCCACCGTGGAACCGGAATTCGGCCAGTGCGCCGACGATGGTGACGACCACGATCATGAGCATGAGCATCAGCACGATGCGGCTGCGCATCACGGCCACTATCACTAGGTCCGACCGATGACCATCGATCGGACCTGCCTCAGGAGTTCTCCAGCTTTGAAACTCAGCCCGATCAACGACCGCCGCTCCGGTGCGGCATGATGGACCGTGACACGCGCAATGCGGCCATCGCGGCGGTCTGGATCATGCTTGTGTTCGGCATTGCAGCCTTCTACCTGCCGACCATGATGTTGGCACTCGGCAGTTTTTCGACCGTGCTGGCGGGTATCTTCGGCACCGTCTTCGTGCTGGCGTTTTTCTTGGTGTTCTGGCTGCGCGCGCGCACCCAGCGTAATAATCGGGACAAGTAAGGGATATCGGACATGCGCATTCTGATCACTGGCGCCGCAGGCATGGTCGGCCGCAAGCTCATCGCCCGGCTGGCCAAGGACGGCACGCTGCGGGGCAAGAAGATCACCGCGCTCGATCTGCACGACATCGTGCCACCGCAGGCGCCGGCCATGGACGGCGTCAGCGTCGCACTGCACACGGGTGACCTAGCCGAAGCAGGCGCCGCCGAGAGCCTTGTCGCATCACGTCCCGATGTCGTCTTTCATCTCGCCGGCGTCGTGTCGGGTGAGGCGGAAGCGAATTTCGACCTCGGCTACCGCGTCAACCTCGACGGCACGCGCGCGCTGTTCGACGCCATCCGCCTGGGCGGATTCGCGCCGCGCGTCGTCTTCACCTCGTCGATCGCGGTGTTCGGCGCGCCGTTCCCGGATGTCATACCGGACGACTTCCATCCGACGCCGCTGACCTCCTACGGCACTCAGAAGCAGATGAGCGAAGCGCTGCTCGCCGACTATTCCAGGCGCGGTTTCTTCGACGGGATCGGCATAAGGCTGCCGACGATCTGCGTGCGGCCGGGCAAGCCGAACAAGGCGGCCTCCGGCTTCTTCTCCGGTATCATCCGCGAGCCGCTGAGCGGGCAGGAGGCGATCCTGCCGGTGCCGCGCTCGGTCGTGCATACCCATGCCAGCCCGCGCTCGGCGGTGAATTTCCTGATCCATGCGGCTGGCATCGACGGTGCCGCCGTCGGGCCGCGCCGCAACCTGACGATGCCGGGCGTCGCCGTCAGCGTTGGCGAGCAAATCGAGGCGCTGGAACGCATCGCCGGATCGAAGACGGCAAAGCTGATCCGCGAGGTGCCCGACGAGACGATCTGGACGATCGTCAAGGGCTGGCCGACCCGGTTCGAGGCGCGGCGGTCACGCGAGCTTGGCTTCAGCGCCGAGAAGAGTTTCGACGAGATCATCCGCGCCCATATCGAGGATGAGCTGGGCGGCAAGATACCCAATTAGAGGTCCGCAGCCACCCGTTCGATCGTGGTGGAGGCCTAGACGCCGCCTGTCAGGCTCGCCGACAGCAGCAGCAGTCCAAACAGGAACACGAAGGCCGCGCCGCCGATCTCGACGATCGAGTGGATGCGGTTGCCCATGCGGCCGTCGCCGGCGAAATAGACCGCCCAGTTCTTAGCGGTCACGGCCATCGTCGCCAGCGCCGAGACGGTGATGGCGGTGCCGATCGACATCGCCAGCACCGACAGCAAGCCGCCGAGCCAGAGCCCGTTCAGCAGCGCGAAACTCAGCACGATCAGCGCGCCGGAGCAGGGGCGGATGCCGACCGCCGCTACCGCCGACCAGGCGGTGCGCCAGTCGAAGCGGTCACCGGACAGCATTGCCGGATCGGGCGCGTGCGAATGGCCGCAAGTTTCGCAGACCTCGCCGATCGCATGGTCATGATGCGCGTGATCGTGCGCGCCATGGTCGTGATGATGGTCATGCGCGCCATGGTCGTGATGATCGTGTGAATGGTCATGCACATGGTCGTGATCGTCATACGCGCGCAGCGCGTGCGAATGAGCGGCATGCGAATGGCCTGCATGCGAGTGGCCATGGGAATGAGCCCCATGCGAATGGCCGGCATCGGCCGCCGACAGGCTGTAGGCCGGCCCCTTGCCAAACAGGTGCAGGACGGCGGGGCCGAGCTTGCGCCACAGAAGCCAGGCGCCGAAGAGGGTGACCAGGGCAAAGCTCATGATCTCCATGAACCAGGCCGCATCGGTCATCGAGATCGTGGTGCCGCGCAGGACGAAATAGGCAAGCAGCATCACCAGGATCGCCGTCAGGCCCTGCAGCAGCGCCGAGACGAAGGACAACAGGATGCCGCGCTTCAGCGCCACTTCATTGGCCACCATGTAGGACGAGATGACAGCCTTGCCGTGACCCGGGCCGGCGGCGTGGAAAATGCCGTAGGCGAAGGACAGGCCGATGAGCACCCAGAGCTTGCTGTTGTCCTGGCGCATCGCCTTCATCGCAGTCGCCAGCGCGCGGTAGAATTCCTGCTGCCTCAGATTGATCCACATCAGGATGTGGGCGAACGCGCCGGTGGTCGGCGCCATGCCGTCATTGACGCCGATGCCGAGCGAACTCTGGGCGTGCGCGGCGCTGGCGAAATGCACCGCGGCAAAGGCGAGGGCCAAAAGGCCGAATGCCAAACGCAGGGACGGTTTCGTCACCGGTCTCATCCTTCTGGCTGACAGGTCAGTTCGAGCTTGGTGGCAAAGATCTTGCTCATGTCGGTGCCTGTCGGGTCGTTGAAGAAGGCATCCGTCAGGGTCTTCTGGTTTTCCTTGATCGCTTCGTCCGGATCAGGACGGACCACCTTGCTGGCACAGTTCGAGGGCAGGCCCTCGACCGTGATGTTGGAATCCTCGGTGAAGTCGATCGCGGTGTAGAACGTCGGATCATAGACGCCGATGTCGATCTTGCCGGTCAGCTTGATCGGCGCCTTCGGCTCGGACTCGAACAGGATGATCAACTGGTCGTTGTCGAAATTGGCCATCAGGTGGGGCGGCGGCGTCATCGCCACGTCCTTGCCGTCCTGCGTGACGAGCTGGAAGTAATTGAACTCGGCTAGCGAGGCGTGGACCGTGTCGGCGACCTCCTTCAGCTCCTTGTCGTCAAGCTTCAGGTCGGAGTTCTTGTCGAACTCCATCATCACCGTACTCGAAAACAGATCGTCGAAGCGCCAGAGATGGCGCAGCGCTTTCACACTTTGGTGATCCGGGGCCAGGATCACGTCGAGGCGTGCCTCGGCGAAGACGTGCGGATGCACCTCGGCCGGTCCCGTCGCGGCGAAAGTCGCCGCCAAGGCCGAAGCCAGCGTGATTGCGTGCCGTTTCAAATACATTCGCGGTCGCGATTCCCTTGGCTTTCGGAAAGAGTTGCCGAAGGTTACCAGAAAGGGGGCGAAATTGGGACTGTCGGCGCATGTCACCCAAAAGTGCGCGGCGGTTCAGGGACAACGGCACGCACGCAACGAGAGCTCAAAGCGCATCGCGGCGCGACGCGCCTCGAGGCCTGAGGCAGGTCAGGCGCTCTCACGCGTCCTGAACCACTGCACCAGGAAGTCGACGAAAACGCGCACCTTCGCCGGCAGATAGCGGCGATGCGGGTAGACGGCGAAGATGCCGCCGCCCGATAGGATGCGGTCGTCGAGCACCGCCACCAATTGGCCGCTCTTGAGGTCAGGCGCGGCGATGAAATCCGGCAGGATGCAAAATCCAAGACCCGACAGGGCCGCGGCGCGCGCCGCCATCGGGCTGTTGACCTCGATCGGGCCCGACACGGCAATGCTCACCGGGTCGCCATTGTCGCCCTTGAACGGCCAGTTGTTCAGTCCGCGGCCATTGGTGTCGACGATGCAGGGCATGTGGCTGAGATCCTGCGGCCGTGTCGGCATGCCGTGCTTGGCGATCAGTTCGGGAGAACCGCAGAGCTTGATCGAGAACGGCGCCAGGCGCCTTGCGATCAGCGACGAATTCTCCAGCCGCGAGATGCGCACCGCGAGGTCGAAGCCTTCCTCGACGAGATCGACGAAGCGGTCGTCGAGCTGGATGTCGAGCACGATGTCGGGATACTGCTTGGCAAAGTCGATCAGCGACTGGCCGATCGGCGCGTCGGCGAAGGTGCGCGGCGCCGACAGCTTGATGCGGCCGCGCACGTCGCCTGAGGACTCGCGCACGGCGTCGGCCAGGCTGTCGACCTCGCGCACGATCTCGGAGGCGCGACGGTAGTAGGTGTGGCCGGCCTCGGTCATCGAGAACTGGCGCGTCGTGCGGTTCAGCAGCAGCGCGCCGAGTTCGTCCTCCAGCTCGCGCACATATTTCGACAGCAGCGCCTTGGAGCGGCCGATCTTGCGCGCCGCCGCCGAAAAGCCCTCGGCCTCGACGACGTCGATGAAGGCGCGCATGCGGGTCAGTGTGTCCATTATTCAGGCCCTTTGTGCTGCGTCCAAAGCGCGTCGCGTCGAAACGAATTCACGCGACGCGCTTTGAGTGTTGTTTGATGCATGTCGTCTTCGCAAAACCGAGGTCACTTTTGCGCGACATGCATTAGAAGTTTTCGGCCGAGCCGTATCAGGGCAATGTCGCTGCCGGAAGGGCCAAGCAGCGAAAGTCCAAACGGTGCGCCGGCAACCGAGCCGATCGGTAAGGTGATTTGGGGAAAGCCGGAGAGCCCGGCCAGGCACAGAAGGTGCAAGGCGCGCTCGCGATAGGCCTGGAACTGCTCGGGTGTGCTGTCGACATAAGGCGCCGGACCCGGCACCGTCGGCAGAATAAGGAAACCGTCCTTGCCGAGCAGGGCGCTCAATTCACCGCGAAAAGTCAGCCGGCGCACTTTTTCGGCCTGTGCCGTCCGATCGTCGACGGCACGGCCGAAGCCGAACCGCTCCTCGACCCCAGGCCCAAGGTCGCGCTCGCCGCTGGTGATCCATTCGCCATGCACCGTCCAGGCCTCCCTGGCCTGCAGCCGGCGAAAGCACCAGTAGAGTTCATCCGGAGAAGAACTGAAGCGCGACATCGGCGTCGCTGGCGTACCGAACACTGCGCTCGCCAGCGCCTTCATTCCTGCAAATTCGGCGAGCGCCGGCCGGGCGATCATTTCGTCCAGCCAGCCGAGCGTCAGCGGCCGATCCAGGGAATGTTGATGCGGATCGCGGCCAAGCAGCAGCTTGCCGACGGTCTCGTAGGTTTCGATGTCGTCGGCGAACCAGCCGAACGTGTCGAAACTCGGCGCCAACTGCATGGTGCCGTCGAGGGAAATGCGGCCATGCGTGGTGCGGAGGCCAATCAGCCCGCAGAAACTCGCCGGCGCGCGGATCGAACCACCTGTGTCGGACCCCGTTGCGATGTCGGCCAGCCTGCCCGCCACCGCCGCGGCCGACCCCGAAGACGAACCGCCGGTGACGCGGTCGAGAGCCGCCGGGTTCACCGGAAACGGAAAATGCGCGTTCTGGCCGAACAGAGCGAAGGCGAGTTCGTCGGTCTGGGTCTTGCCGACGAAACGCGCGCCCGCGTCGAGAATCATCTGCACGGCGCCTGCCGTGCGCGAAGCGGCGTGGCCTCCGGCGAATTTCTGCAAATTGCCGCAACCGGTGCGGTAGCCGGCGACGTCGTAAATGTCCTTGACCGCCAGCCGCAGCCCGGCCAGCGGCCCAAGCTCGGCATGCGCCACCGGCATCTGGCGGAGATCGAGAAAGGCGTTGAAGGGGCCGTGCGTGCCTGTCATCGTTCGATATCCGGATACGGTTGCGCCAACATTGTTCGATGCCAGAAATTTTACAACCTGGGATACGATTTTTATTGATTGTGAAATACTTCGCTCTTATATCGCGCTTGCCCAAAGTCGCACGTGCCTGTGGGTGTCCGCCGATCCTCGAATGGTGAGGGAAATCGGTAAGGTAACTGGAGCCAACCCCTCCAGTCGGTTTAGCGGCCAACCGCCAGACCGAGGACACCTTGAAGCAACGACGGTGCGGGCCTTTCTGGTTCTCTGCCGGTTGTCCAAAGACCGGGGTTACTGAAGAGGCACACCTTCATTGCCGGCAGTGCGGAACGGGGTTCTCCCAATCCAAGCCAAGGCAGACAAAGCGAACCGAAGCCGGGCAAGGCCAAGGTTCATCGCCGCGAGACGGCGTTTCATGGTTCCGGGGTCTCCACCGGCTGGTTCCATGGATTTTCCGTCCCGCCTTTGTTTGACCGCGTGTTCGCGAGGCCGACAGCCCGCGCCCGCACCCTTGTGCGCGCCGAAAGGCGCGATGGAGAAACCCGATGGCCACCCAGCGCATTCTCGACTTCCTCGCCACCCGACGTCCGTCCGGCCCCTGCCTCGTCGTCGACCTCGATGTCGTGCGCGACAATTTCCGCGCCTTCGAGAAGGCGCTGCCCGATTCCAAGATCTACTATGCGGTGAAAGCAAACCCGGCGCCGGAAATCCTGCGCCTGCTTGCTGCGATGGGCTCGTCCTTCGACACCGCTTCCGTTGCCGAAGTCGAGATGGCGATGGACGCCGGTGCGCCGGCGGACCGCATCTCCTTCGGCAACACCATCAAGAAGGAGCGTGACATCGCACGCGCCTACCAGCTCGGCATCAAGCTGTTCGCGGTCGATTGCGTCGAGGAGGTCGAGAAGATCGCCCGCGTCGCTCCCGGCGCACGCGTCTTCTGCCGCGTTTTGACAGATGGCGAAGGCGCCGAATGGCCGCTGTCGCGCAAGTTCGGCTGCGTGCCGGCCATGGCCGTCGATGTGCTGCGCCATGCCAAGGGCCTCGGCCTCGACGCCTATGGCGTGTCGTTCCATGTCGGCTCGCAGCAGACCGACCTGACCGCATGGGACCGTGCGCTGGCTGACGCCAAGAAGGTGTTCGCGACGCTGGCCGAGGAAGGCATCGTGCTCAAGATGGTCAATATGGGCGGCGGCTTCCCGACCCGCTATTTGCGTGACGTGCCGGCGGCGCAGGCCTATGGCCAGGCGATCTTCTCGGCGCTGCGCAAGCATTTCGGCAACGCCATTCCCGAGACGATCATCGAGCCGGGCCGCGGCATGGTCGGCAATGCCGGCGTCATCAAGTCGGAAGTCGTGCTGATCTCGAAGAAGGCCGACAACGACAATGTACGCTGGGTGTTCCTCGACATTGGCAAGTTCGGCGGCCTAGCCGAGACGATGGACGAGGCGATCCGCTACCCGATCGTCACCGCGCATGACGGCACCGAGACCGCGCCTTGCGTGCTCGCCGGCCCGACCTGCGATTCGGCCGACGTGATGTACGAGAAGACGCCGTATCCGCTGCCTTTGTCGCTGACCATCGGCGACGAGGTGCTGATCGAAGGCACCGGCGCCTACACGACCACCTATTCGGCGGTCGCCTTCAACGGCTTCGAGCCTCTCCGATCCTACGTGATCTGACGGTTCGAAAGAACCGATCAGATCATCCCAGGTGGGCGCCCGTCGCCCGCTTGGGCTCGCCTGTGGAACAGATCTCCGCTCGTGAAGGGATCGCGGAAATGGAAATGTCAGTTGAAATCGTAGCTCATGCGCCGGCCTTCGCCGTGGTCGCCGAAACCGTTGCCGACGTGGCGGCGCGCGAAGCCTTGCTCGATCGCGCCATGGGGCCGAAGCGCAAGACCAAATCGTCGGAAAAGCTGCGGCGTGGCCGTCGGCCCTCGGAGGGTCTTGCCTTCGTCGCGCGCGATGCCTCGGGCGGCGTGGCCGGCACGGTGCGGCTATGGGATGTCACCTTGGGCGAGGGCGGTTCGTCGGCGCTGCTGCTTGGCCCGCTCGCCGTCGACCCCTCGCTCAAGAGTGCCGGCATCGGTTCGGCGCTGATGCGGCATGCCATCGCGGAAGCCGCGCGCCTCGGCCATGCGGCGATCCTGCTGGTCGGCGACGAGCCCTACTATGGCCGCTTCGGCTTTTCGGCCGCCAGGACCGGTGCGCTCGCCATGCCGGGACCTTATGAGCGGCACCGCCTGCTGGCGCTGGAACTGGTGGAGGGCGCGCTCGATGGCGCCGAGGGTACGCTGAAGGCGTCCGGCCGCAAGCTCAAGGCACAGGCGCCGATCCTGGCGCTTGAGGCTTAAGCGCGACTGCCCTTCAAAACAAACGCCGCCTGAAAAGGCGGCGTTTTGTCATCTCAAAGCCGCTTCTGGCGGCCACGTCCGTTCAGCCGATCAACTGGCTCAGCGCCATGGCGACGGTCATGTCGCCTTCGACCTTTATCTTGCCGGTCATGAAGGCCATGGTCGGATTCAGGTCTCCCGCGATCAGCGAATCCAGATCGTCGAGCGAGAGCTTGATGGTGCAGTCGGCAGGGGCGTCCGTGGTCGAGACGGTTGCGCCGTCGATGACGATGACGCCGTCGCTGCCGGTGTCGAATTTCACGGAACGATCGAACCCGCTGCTGGCCACGCGCGACTTGATCTTCTCGGCAATCTCCTGAACGCTCACGCTGTTCTCCTGTCTGGTTGCATTCTGTCGCGCAGGGCATTTCGGTCCGGCCGAAGCCCATGCCTCTGAGGCGATTACAATCGCTGCCGCATATAGCTTTGGATTGACGTTTACGTCAACGCAAATTGCGGGCATCGGCCCCGGCGCCGACTGCTATCGGGACCGCTGGCGCCGGCCCGACGGCCGATGGCTCAATGCGCGCTGACCGGCTTAGGCGTCTCGGTCGCGGGGGTGCTGGCATCCTGCCGCCGGCGCAGCCAGTTGTCGCGGATCTCATCCTTGCTCAGGAAATTGACCTGATCGATCAGGACCTCATGCACCAGGGTTGCGCCGACACGTGTGTTGATCGTGTCGCGGATGGCGGCGCGAAAGGCATCGAGGTCGACCGTCGCCTTCTTGGTGAAGTCGATCTGGGGATGGGCGTAGAGATAACTGTAGACCTCGTCTGTAATCAGCGCCTCGGCCGGGATCGACAGCTTCTTTATCTGCTCGGGCTCGACGGTGTAGACGAGCTTGGCCAGGAAGTAGCCATCGATCTTTGAATCGTGGATCAGCGGCACCGAAATGACGTCGGTCTTGACGTAGTCCAGCCCGCCCAGCATCGGCTTGGGTTTCTCGCCGACGCCGCGTTCGCCGGCGGCCTGGAACGAATAGAACACCGCGCCGAGCGTGGCGGCGCAGATCCAGACCGCTATGGCGATGACCTTGATCATTTTGAATCCGAGCCCGGCATCGCCGCGCTCTACCCTTTCAGCCTGCCGAATTCGCCGGCGGAGTAGGTGCCGTCGGTTTCGGCGCGCTGGATGGCGCTGCGCAGCAGGCCGGCGACCTCGTTGACGGCGCTCAGATGGGCCAGGATGGCGGCCTCGTTCTTCGCCAGCTTCTGGCGCAGCCGGGTCAGGCCCTCGCGATGCTGCTCGAGGAATTCGGCCTCGCTACCGCCCTTCATGGCGCGGGTGAGCTCGTAGAGATAACGGCTCTTGCGGGCGTTCGACGCCTTGAGGTCATAGCTTGTATCGCTGCGGATGCCGGCGGTCTCTTCCTCGACCACCTCCTCGATGCGGCCGATGATGGCGGCAAGGTTTCCAGGCCGAGCGAACGGGGCCGGTGTGTCCGGCGCGGTCGCTCGTGCTGGCAGGTTGGCGGTGAATTCGGAAGAGTCGGCCATGGTGTTTCCCAGTCTAGATCTTGATGTCTGTTTTTATGGTTGTCTCGTCGCCGGTCATCGACCTGGCGGCCTTGCGCTGCAATTCCTGGACGAGCGAGGTGGACAGACGGGTTTGCTGGTCGATCTCGGTCTTTTCCGGTCCATTCGAGACCGGGCCGATCGGCACCTTGCGCTTGCCGTCCATGTAGTGGTCGGCGAGCAGCGACTTGGCGATGCCGATGCCGCCGCGATCGGCCATGACGTCGGCGACGCGCTCGGCGAGCTGCGATTTCCACATGTCGCCGGCGAGACCCGTGCCGTAGACGCCCTCGGTGTCCTTGGGCAGCATGTTCTGGATGAAGGTCTGCAAGACCATCGCCTCGAACTTCTTGAACTTCTTGGCAGGATCGGCCGTGGCGGCGGCCTTGTCGGCCGTCGCGCGTGACAGGATCGAGCCGGCATCGACAGAAGCCGCGGTGTCGACCGAAAACGTGCCAGCGACGCCGCCGGCGCGCTTGGTCAGCGCGGCGCGGGCAGCCTCGATATCCATCGGATCGGCAGCTCGGGCGACATCCATCACGATGTCGCTGGGTGGAGAAATCGCCAAGAAAGTCCGCCTTTTGCCGGGTTTCCTTAGCCAGGACCATGCCTCAACAAGCTTGTGGCAGGCTTGCGGAGGTTAGAGGTGGAACGCAGGGATGGGTGGAAGTCTGCCGCGTCCGATTCTCCTCGCAGAAGCGGGCAGCCTCCGTCTCATGCCTGATCCGTCCCGGACTTACACGTTTGGGGCGTTCTGGGCAGCCTCGAATACATCGCGTGCGGACGTCGTACCCGCCACGTGCTCCGTACCCTCGACACCGAGGTCCATCCCTCCGGCGTTGACGGCCTCATACATCGCTTCGGCCGGGCCAGACTGGCCCTTTGGAATGCCGAACTGTTCGAACGTCGCCGGCCACCCGGCCCTCGGGACGGCAAAGGCTTTAACGTCGAGCTTCATGACTTCACCCAATTGCGCGGCGACTTCATCCGCGCTCACCATCGAACCGAGTTCGATGACCCGATGCCCCGACCATGCCGGCCCGCCCAGAAGCGTTGCGACCTCGGCGCCGATGTCGTCGGTCGCGACCATGGTCGATTGCCGATTGGTCGGGTTGTAGAAGACCGGCAACGCGCCGCCCTGGGCGACTTGCAAGCCATAAAGGAAGTTTTCGAAAAACCCGCCGGCTCGCACATATGCGATAGGCAATTTCAGGTTGCCAAAGCCCTGCTCCAGAAGCGACAGGGCCGTGATCAGCCCCATCCCGCTGGTTCTGTCCGCGCCCATCGACGAAAGCGCCACGATCCGCGGCGCCGGCGCTTTGGCGAGCGCCTTGACATAGTTCGCGATGATGCCCTTGGCTTCGTTGAAATCCGGTGTGGGGGCCCAGATGGGAGGCAACATGACAAACGCGCCTTCGACGCTTGCGAGCGCCCGCTCGATCGCCGCCGCATTGTTCCAGTCGCCGTCGACCAGTTCGACGCCCTGGTCTGTCCAGCTAGCCGCCTTCGCGCGGTCGCGGACCAGCGCGCGTACTTTCTTGCCTTGCGCCAGCAAATGCCTTGCCGTCGCGCCGCCAACTTTTCCCGTAATTCCCATTACTAAAAACATGCGTTTTCTCCTGATCTTGAGGCACAGAACCCTGTTCTGCGGGTTCAAAGGATGAGCGGCAGAATGGCCCGGATACGGGGATCGCGCAGATAGAGGCCGCCCCATGTCATCGCGCCCAGAAGCAGGGAAATGACTTCCGGCGGCGACCCCAACTCACCAATGCGGACATGGGCGCAGATGGCGCCGCCTAGAAAGCCCGTCACCAGGATCGCGCCGAGGACGGCGGTGGCCGGGATGGCGTAAAGGATGGCGCAGGCGAGTATGATAGGACCCACGACACGGGTCAGCTCCATCGCGAACCCGGTTTCCTGCAATATGCTCGCGAACCGTGTCGGCGCGAAAAGCTGAACAGTGCCGTCAGCCACCAGAGCAATCACGACAAACGCGCTCATTATCCGGCCGGCCCACACGGCGCGCTGCAAGGTGATGGTTTCAGGCGCCTGATGAAGGTTCATTGTTTCGGGCACCTGTCATTTTCCGATTGGAATATATTCGGAGCTTACTGTGTCTCTTAGATATGATAAACGCCGAGGTTGAGAACTCACTGTTCTCTATGCGGGGAACAATACCGAGGCGCGAAAATGCAGAATCTCGAACCCATCCTCATCTTCATAACGGTAGCGGAAATGGGGAGCTTCACTCACGCAGCCGACAGCTTGGGCATTCAAAAGGGAAGGGCCTCAATGGCGGTCCGCAAGCTGGAAGAAGATATCGGTGTCAGGCTCCTGCACCGGACGACGCGCAGCGTGCAGTTGACGGAAGACGGACGCGCATTTCATGCCCGTGCCCGCGATCTGCTTGCTGAAGTCGATGACTTACACTCGATGTTCGCAGGCGATCGCGTGGCACTTCGCGGGCGTCTGAGGGTCGATCTTCCGACCGAGGTTGCGCGCACAACGATCGTGCCGGCCTTGCCGGCCTTCATGGCGGCTCACCCCGAGTTGGAGCTGGAGATGTCGAGTACGGATCGGCAAGTCGATCTGGCTCAAGAGGGGTTCGACTGTGTATTGCGGCTTGGAGCCATCCGGGACGAAACGCTGATTGCCCGCCCTCTGGGCCTGTTGCGCATGGTCAACGCCGCCAGTCCCGCCTATCTGGCGCGCCACGGCGTCCCTCTATCGCTGGAAGATCTGCAGCGTCAGGAACATCGGACAATTCATTTTTCGACGGTGCTGGGCGCAAGACCCTTGGGATGGGAATATCCGGAAGGCGACAGCTACGCAACGCTTCAGTTGCCAGGTACGCTACACGTCAACAGCGCGCAGACCTACGACGCCGCTGCGCTCGCCGGCCTTGGCCTGATTCAGGCGCCACTCCTGGGGATTGGCCAATACCTGGAGAGCGGAACGCTTGTGGAGGTCCTACCCGATTTTCGTCGACGGGCGATCGCTGTGTCCCTCGTCGTGGCTCATCGGAGCAATCTGTCGCGCCGGGTCCGCGCATTCATGGCATGGATCGAAGATGTGCTGAGGCCGTATCTGGAATAGCGAGCCGAACATCTTCGTCCGTCCGTCGAAATCAACATTCTGAAGTAATGTCCGCCGTGTCGGCCAGGCGGCCCACCAGAATGGGGCATTGAAATCGGCTGACATGAGACGCAAAGCGGATGTCCACGCTTCGGCGGACAAAGACCGTCTCTGGATCAACAAAACTCGCCGCTATTCCTGCCGCTTCTGCGCGATTAGGTCCAGCCGCTCGCGGTCTGATCTCTCGCGATCGTCGCGGTTGCGCACGTCCTTGTAGGCGCGCTCCACCATGTTGGTGCGGGCGCTTGCCGCGGCGATGAGGCCGGCCTCCTGCCTGGCGCTTTCCAGGTTCTCCTCCTGGCGCACGACAGCCTGGGCGATGCGGCGATGGTAGAGATCGGGGAACAGGCCGGAGAGGGAATTGTCCTGGTCGAAATGGCCGATCAATTCACGGGCCTCGGTCTCGGCGGCGTTTGCCGCGGCGACGAAGGTGGCGTGGCGGGTCTCGTGCAGGGCCTTCAGCTGCGCCTGCACCTTGACCAGTTTCTTCAAGCGATCCTTGCGCGTGCTCATGTCACCTCGCCAGTGTGAGGTCGACGAAGCCGTCGACGAACAGCGACAGCATGGTGCCGACGGCGAAATAGAAGATCAGCATGCCGCCGGCGATGACGAAGGGCTGGGAAATGAAATAGATCGGGATCTGCGGCGTCAGCTTGTTGACGAAGCCGATCGTCAGGTTGACGAGAATGGCATAGGCGACGAAGGGGCTGCCGAGGCGGATGACCAGGAAGAACGTGTCCGACACGGTGTCGGTGATGTCGACCAGCGCTGCCTGCGGGTTGAAGAAGACGTTGACCGGCGCGACCGTGTAGGACGTCACCAGGGCACGGACGATCTCGTGATCGAAGTCGAAGACGAACAGCATCAGCAGCGCCGAGAACGAAATGATGGCGGCGAGCGCCGCCTGCGGCTCTGGCTCCTCGATCGTCGGTCCGCCGGAGCCGCCATAGCCGATCAGCATGGCGATAGCCGACCCCATGAAGCGCAGCGCTTCCATGTAGAGCCTGGTCATGGCACCGATCAGCCCGCCGACCAGCAGTTCCGAAATGATCATCGGCACCAGGACCTGCGGACGCGGATCGACGAAGGGAAAGATCTTGTCCCACAGGAAGGCGAGCAGGCCGCCGGTGGCGGCGACCGCCACGAACAGCCTGACCTGGACGGGCACGCGGGCGCTGGACAGGCCCGGCATCAGCATGAAGCAGGCGCCGATGCGGCAGAAGGCGAGGAACGCCGCGATGACGACGGCCTGCGAGAGAACGCTCACGATATGGTCCCGAGCACCCTGATCTCGACGCCCTTGGCGATTTCGACGTGGGAGAGCACCGGCAGCGTGGTGAACAGGCGCTCGATGATCATGCGTACATAGGGGCGCGCGTCGGGCGCGGTGACCAGCACGAAGCGCTCGCCGGCTTCCAGATGTTTCTTGATCGCCTTGGTGGCGTCCTGACCGAACTCCTCCAACTGGCGCGGATCGATGTCGAACTCGCGCACCTCGCCCTTGGCGTCGCGCTTGAGGCTCTGGTGGAAGGCAAGATCCCAGCGGTTGCCGAGGCGCAGCACCTTAAGCACGCCGCCTTCCGAGAGGTCGCCGCAGATCTGCTGGGCCATCCGGATGCGCACATGTTCGACGATCTGCTCGGTGCGGCGCACATGCGGCGCGATCTCGGCGATGGCCTCGATGATCAAATGCAGATTGCGGATCGAGACGCGTTCGGCAAGCAAAAGCTTCAGCACCGCCTGCAGGCCGGGATAGGAGATGTGGGTGGTGCAGATCTCGTCGGCGAGCTTGCGGTATTCCTGGTCCTGGCGTTCGAGCAACGCCTTCATGTCCTTGTAGGAGAGCAGCTGCGGCAGGTTGTTGCGGATGACTTCCGAGAGATGGGTGAGCAGCACCGACATGTTGTCGGCGAAGGTGAAGTTCTCGCGCTTCAGGTCCTCGGCGAAGGTTTCCATGACGGAATAGGCGCGCATGCCGAAGGCTGGCTCGCGAATTTCCTCGCCGGGGATTTCGGGTATGTCGCGGTTGCCGAGCAGCACCATGATCTCGCCGACGCGCATGGAATATTCGGCGACCACGGTGCCGTGCACCTTGATCTGATAACTTTTCGGCGGGATAGCGAAGTCGTCGGCGACGCGGACTTCCGGAACGACGAAGCCGTATTGCTGGGCGAATTTCTTGCGCATCTTGGACATGCGGAAGACCAGTTCCTGATGCGAGACCAGGAGCCGGGTCGAAAGCTGCTTGCCGATCAGGAGTTCGATCTCGGCGGTGGCGAGAGAGGCCTTGACCGAGTTCTTTTCTTCCTCGGCCTTTGTCGCCTTCTCCTGGCTCTTCAGCGCCTCGGCCTCGGCGACCGCGCGGTTGTGGCGCATCGGAATGACATAGCCGAGGCCAGCCATGCCGGCGGCCAGCGCGAAGAACGGGAACAGTGGCAGGCCGGGCATCAGGCCGAGCAGAACCAGCAGCGCCGCCGCCACATAGAGCGCGCGCGGATGGGCACCGAGTTGGCCGAACACGGCCTGGTTTGTGGAGCCGCGCGTGCCGCCCTTGGAAACCAAGAGGCCGGCGGCGAGCGAGACGATCAGCGCCGGGATCTGGGTGACGAGACCATCGCCAACCGACAGCTTGATGAACACGTCGGCGGCCTCGCCCATGCCCATGCCGTGCCTGATGTAGCCGATGGCGATGCCGCCGACGATGTTGATGGCGGTGATGATGAGGCCGGCAATGGCGTCGCCGCGCACGAATTTCGAGGCACCGTCCATCGAGCCGAAGAAGGAGGATTCCTCTTCCAGTTCGCGGCGGCGCAGCTGCGCGGTCTTGTCGTCGATCATGCCGGCGGAGAGATCGGCGTCGATCGACATCTGCTTGCCGGGGATGGCGTCGAGGGTGAAGCGGGCGCCCACCTCGGCAATACGGGTGGCACCCTTGGTGATGACGATGAAGTTCACCACGATCAGGATCATGAAGACGATGAGGCCGATGACGAAGTCGCTGGCCATGACCAGCTTGGAGAAGCCGGCGATGACATAGCCGGCGGCGTGCGTGCCCTCATTGCCATGCGACAGGATCATGCGCGTGGTGGCGATGTTGAGCGACAGGCGCAGCATGGTGGCGATGAGCAGCACGGTCGGGAACGAGGAGAAATCGAGCGGCCGCTGGATCCACAGCGCCACCATCAGGATCAGCACCGAAAGCGCGATCGAGAAGGCCAGCCCGATGTCGATGAGAAAGGCCGGGATCGGCAGGAACAGCACGGCCAGGATGATGACGATGCCGAGCGCGAAAAAGATGTCGCGGCCGTTCTTGGCCACCGCGCCGGGCTGGATGCTTTCGCTGATCGCCATTCTCGTCCTCGAACCCATAGGGCTGCCGAGCATGCGACAGCCCGGCGAGGGTAGCTGGCCAAGCTTGCGCGAGGGTGGGAGAGTGGCCGGATCGACTCTCTCGCGAAGGACTATCCATGCTGCTGATCATCGGTACGATCCGCCTGCCGCCCGGCAGGCTCGACGAGGCAAGGCCGGTGATGGAGCGCATGGTCCGCGCCAGCCGCGCCGAGGACGGATGCCTTGAATATTCCTACGCGCAGGATGTGCTTGATCCCGGCTTGATCCGGGTCACCGAGGTATGGCGCGACCGGCCGGCACTCGATGCGCATTTCCGCTCGCCGCACATCGCCGACTGGCGCGCGAGCTGGCCGGGGCTCGGCATCGGCGAGCGCAATCTGGTGCTCTACGAGGCCGGCGAACCCATGCCGACCTGAACGGTCTGGCACCTCGCCAGCCGCCAGCAAGCAATCAGGTTTCGGCGGTATCGGCGGTGGCAACGCCGACCAGCCACCGCCTGACGGCTCGTTCCTCCGACGCCGACAGACCGGTGGCCAGTTCGGTCTCGATCGCATGCACACGGTCCCGGCATCGCCGCAGCAGCGCCTGTCCACTGGGGCTGAGCTCGATATGCTGGATGCGCCCATGTACGGCGTGGGGCTTGCGCAGCAGCGAGCCGGCGCGCTCCAGATTGGTGACGATGACGCTGAGCGTTTGCGGGGTGAGCAGCGCCAGCCGGGCAAGATCGGCGTTGGAGAGGCCGGGATAGGCCGCCAGCATGGTCAGCGTGACGAATTGCGGCTGCGTCACGCCGAGGTCGGCCAGCGCCCGGTCGACCCTCAGCCGATGCGCGCCGGCGGCCTGCCGCAGGAGATAGCCGAGATAGCCTTGCTCGCCGCGTTTGCCTTCGCCCGGAGCCGGAACCGAGGCATGTTGATCTGGCTTGCTCATGATGTAAGAGCTCTTATATGTTGTTCGAACCCTGAGATTATAGCAGAGCAAGGACGATGACGATGGCCTATCGGATTTTTCTCGCCGGCGCTTCGGGCGCCATCGGGCAGCGGCTGATCCCGCAACTCCTGGCCGCCGGCCATCAGGTGACGGGCACTACGCGCAATGCCGACAGAGCCGCCAAATTAGGGACCCTTGGCGTCGAGCCAGCGGTTGTGGACGTGTTCGATGCCGACGCACTGTCGCGGGCGATGCGTGCTGCCCGCCCCGACATCGTCGTCCACCAATTGACCGACCTGCCGGCAGGCCTGGACCCGAGCCGCATGGCCGAAGCTGTCGTGGGCAACGCCCGCATCCGCGAGGAGGGCACACGCAATCTGGTCGCCGCGGCCGTCGCATCCGGCGTCAGGCGCATGGTGGCGCAAAGCATCGCCTGGGCCTTCGCGCCAGGCTCCGAGCCGCATGCCGAGGCCGATCCGCTGGATAGCGGCGCGAGCGGCAATCGCGGAATCAGCGTCGGCGGGGTCATCGCGCTCGAAACGGCCGTGCTCAATGCACCATTCGCCGGCATCGTCCTGCGCTATGGCCAGCTCTACGGCCCCGGAACAGGAGCGGACACGCCCGCCGGCGCGTCGCCGCTGCATGTCGATGCGGCTGCCTATGCGGCGCTGCTTGCACTGGACAAGGGCGCGCCAGGCATCTTCAACATTGCCGAATCCAATGAGGCCGTCTCGACGCGAAAGGCGGCCGAGGAACTCGGCTGGCGCGCCGATTTCCGCTTGCCCGCCTGAACCAATCCGCTCGGAGACATCGACATGATCACCCATCAAGCTCGTTTGCGGACCGGCCAGTCCCTGATCGCCGTCAGTGCCGTCGCGGTTCTGTTCGCGCTGGCGGCCAAGTGGACCGGTCCGGGTTTGATGGCTGTCGAGCCGGTCGGCATGGAAACGCACATGAACATGGAAGGCGCTGCCGTGGGTAGCTCCGCCGCACGGCCCAAGACGGTCGTCACGCCTGTCTCCTGTGAAAGGCTACCCAACGTACCGGGCAAGTCGATCACCACGGTCGTCGTCGTATTTCCTCCAAATGCTTATACGCCCCGCCATCGGCATCCGGGCTCGGTCAGCGCCTTCGTGCTGAAGGGTACGCTGCGTTCACAACTGGCGGGCGGCCCCGTCGGCACCTATGCGCAGGGACAAACATGGTTCGAGCCGCCCGGGGCGATCCATCTCTTCGCCGAGAATGCCAGCACGACGGTGCCGGCCGAACTGCTGGCGACCTTCATTGCCGACGACGATTGCGGCCCGCTGACGATCCCGGATTGACCACCGCGCCGGTGGCTTTCCGATCCAGGGCTGGAAAGGCTGGCGGCATCGCGGCCATATTGGCGCCTTCGATGTCGGCATTGTGGTTGTCACGACGTGCCGCCCGGCGTATCAGGCGGGTCTTCCTTTGCCTTTGATATCGGCGAGCCGCCCCGTGCTTTCCAGAAACCAACCCCAAGTCTACGCCCGCCGGCTGCGCGCGGTGCTTCTGAGGTCAATCCCTCTGCTGGAGGCGCGCGGCATTGCCGTGGTCATCCTGGCGGGCGTTGTCGGCGTCATGGCAGGCATGCTGGTCACCGCGATGAGCCAGATCGTGCAGGATCTGCACGGGCTTCTGTTCGGTGTCCAGCCCGGCGGCCGGCTGTCCGGCATGTTCTCGCTTGCCGATCCGATGCAGGCACTGATCCCGGCGATCGGCGGCATCCTGCTCGGGATATCGGTGGTCTGGCTCAGGCTTCGGAAATTCCGCACGCCGGTCGACCCGATCGAGGCCAACGCGCTCTATGGCGGGCGCATGTCACTGACCGATACCTTCATCATCGTCGTCCAGACGATGATTTCCAGCGGCTTCGGCGCTTCGGTCGGCCTGGAGGCCGGCTATACGCAGGTCGGCTCCGGCGTCGCCTCGCGGCTGGCGCGCGCCTTCCGGTTGCGCCGCAACGATGTCCGCATCCTGGTCGGCTGCGGCGCCGCCGGCGCCATAGCCGCCGCCTTCGATGCGCCGCTGACCGGCGCCTTCTACGGTTTCGAACTGGTCATCGGCATCTACTCGGTCGCCAATGTCGCGCCGGTCATGACCGCGGCGATCTCCGCCTCGCTGACGGCGGAAGTGTTCGGCGGCGTGCCGTTTCCGCTCGAGCTCTCAGGGTTGCCGCAACTCACCGCCAGCCAATATGTGCCGTTCCTGCTGCTCGGCCTGCTTGGCGGGGCGGCCTCGATCGCCATCATGCAACTGGTCACGCTGATCGAACGCGGTTTCAACAGGCTGTCGGTCGATGCCTCGCTGCGCCCCGTCATCGGCGGTGTCCTGGTCGGGCTCCTGGGGCTGATCACGCCGCAGGTCCTGTCCAGCGGCCACGGCGCGCTGCATCGCGAGTTCGCCATGAATTACGGGCTGGCGGTGGTGGCGAGCGTCTTCGTGCTGAAACTGGCGGCGTCGGCCATCTCGCTTGGCTCGGGCTTTCGCGGCGGATTGTTCTTCGCCTCGCTGTTCCTCGGCGCGCTGCTCGGCAAGGCGTTTGCCGGTGTCATGGCGCTCGTCTCGCCGGCCACTGGCATCGACCCCTCCGTCGCCGCCGTCGTCGGCATGACGTCGCTTGCCGTCGGTGTCGTCGGCGGTCCGCTGACCATGACCTTTCTGGCGCTGGAATCGACACGCGACCTGACGCTCACCGGCGTGGTGCTGGCCGCCTCGATCATGGCGGCGATCCTGGTGCGCGAGACCTTCGGCTATTCGTTCTCCACCTGGCGCTTCCACCTGCGCGGCGAGACGATCCGCAGCGCCCACGATGTCGGCTGGATGCGCAGCCTGACCGTCGGCTCGATGATGCGCAAGGATATCAAGACCATCGATGCGTCGACGACGCTGGCCGCCTTCCGCAAGGAATTCCCGCTGGGGTCGGCCCAGCGCGTAATCGCCGTCGATCCGGGGGATGAGTATGTCGGCGTGCTGATCGTGGCCGAACTGCACAGCGATCCTTCCGGAGGCGAGGCGACCGTGCGCGATCTTGCCCAGTACAAGGATGCCGTGCTGGTGCCGAGCATGAACGTGCAGGCCGCCGCCGAGACCTTCCAGCGCGCCGGTGCCGAGGAACTGGCCGTGGTCGAGGATTTCGCCGACCACATCGTGCTCGGTCTGCTGACCGAGGGCCATTTGATGCGGCGCTATGCCGAGGAACTCGAAAAGGCGCGCCGGGACCTGTCGGGGGAGGGATAAGCCGCCCGCGTTCTCCGAGTCGTCAGTGCTCGATCGGTCCCTTGGCCGGCACCAGAGCCGTGCCGGCTGTCGTCGGGCGCTCGATGACGCGGCGCACGCGCGGCGGCTCGTCGCCCGAGTGCAGCGCCCGCAAGCGTTCGCCGACCATGGCATCGGCATGGGTGATGCGGCCGTTATGCCTGACATATTCGAGCCAGGTCGGCGTGTGGTAATGCTCGATCCAGATCGACGGATTTTCGAGATCGCGCGCCAGCGTCCAGTTGCGGGCGCCGTCACGGCGGCGGATGCGGCCGCGCTCGGCCATGGTGGCGAGGAATTCCGCCTCGTCCTCGCGCCGGATCACATATTCGATCATGATGGCGATCGGGCCGCTGCGCGGCTTGAGGTCGAGCGCGAGGTGCGGTTCCCTGAAACGGTTGAGCGGGTCGAGGTTGAGCACCTGCTGCTGCGGCAGCGGCAGTACGAGGCCGATGGCGCCGCCGGCCAGCATGGCGATGGCCGCGGCGATCAGCGCCGTCTCGGCACCATGCGCATCGGCAACGACACCCCAGATCCAGCTGCCCAGCGCGATGCCGCCGAAGGTGGCGGTCTGGTAGACAGACAGGACCCGGCCGACCACCCAGCGCGGTGTCGCCATCTGCACGGTGACGTTGAAATGGGACAGCGCGATCACCCAGCAGGCACCGCCGACCAGCAGGCCGAGCGAGGTCTGCCAGGCATGCTGGCTGATGGCGGCGTTGAAGGCGCAGGCAGCGAAGCCGGCGAAGGCACAGCGCACCATCGTCTCGCTGGAGAGCAACTGCCGCAGCCGCACGCTGATCAGCGCGCCGCCGACGGCACCGATGCCGAAGGCGCCCAGCATGATGCCGTAGGTCAGCGCGTCGCCCTTGACGACGTCGCGCGCCACCAGCGGCAGCAGCGCCAGCACCGCGCCGGCGCTGAAGCCAAAGGCCGCGCCCCTGACCAGCACCTTGCCGATGTTGGGCGACATGGCGACGTAACGCAGGCCGGCGCCCATGGCGGCCCCCAATGACTCGCGCGGCAAGGTCGAGACCGGTAGATCCGGTTTCCAGCGTGCCAGCACGACGATGAGGCCGATATAGCTCACCGCGTTCGCCGCGAAGGCGGCGGCCGCGCCGGCGGCCGCGACGATGATGCCGCCGATCGCCGGGCCGACGCTGCGGGTCAGGTTGAACCCCATGGAATTCAGCGCCACGGCGGCAGGCACCTTGTTGCGCGGAACGATGTCGCCGACGGAGGCCTGCCATGACGGGCTGTTGAGCGCCGTGCCGCTGTCGATCAGGAAGGTAAAGGCCAGCAGCGTCCACGGCGTGATCAGGTCCAGATAGGTGAACGCGGTCAGAAGCACCGAAACGACCAGCATGAAGGTCTGGGCGACCAGCATCACCTTGCGGCGGTCGAAGCTGTCGGCGATGGCGCCGGCGACAAGCGCGAACAGCATGATCGGCAAGGTGGTCGAGGCCTGGACCAGGGCGACCTGATAGGGCGAGGTGGCGATGGTGGTCATCATCCAGGCGGCGCCGACGCCCTGGATCAAGCCGCCGAAATTGGAGACGAGACTTGCGCCCCATACGGCGCGGAAGATGCCGTGCCGGAACGGCGCCAGCGCCGAGACGCTTTCGCTATCCGGCTTTTCGTCAATCATCGGTGGGTTCCTGCCACGGCGCGCTGATCCTTGCGGTGATCCGTTTCCCCGCATGATTTGCCGAAACTATGGCATTGCGGCGCAAAGCGCGAATGCCTTGCGGGGAAGATCATGGTCCAACAAGGGGATAGCGAAGGGCCACACGCCTCCAACCTGACGTTTCAGCGCGTCTCGGCGACGGCCGCGTGCAGTGCCTCGGTCAGGTGGCCGGTGGATTGGCCGCCGGCATGGAGACGAAGGAAAAGCTCCATTCCCACCAGCCGAAGCCTCGAGGCCTGATCGCGCCTGGCGAGGTCGATCAGGTCCGCGACCGAAGATGCCGGCCACTTCATCGCATCGCGCAGAAAGCCGCCATGCAACAGGGACTCGGTGCCGGCTGTGAAGTTCGCCGATACCTGGAAACCGTTCTTCCTGGCCCTCACGTTCTGAAGTGGAATGTGTTTTTCCGCGACTTTCTTCAAAAGCCATTTTCCTTGCTTCTGGCGGTATTTGTGTCGCCGAGGCAGATGGATCGCGAAGTCGATCAGCCGGTTCTCGAGGAACGGCACCCTGAGCTCAACCGAGGCCGCCATGCTGAGCCGGTCATGCCGGTTCAGCAGATCCTGCAGATGCGAATACATGTCGTGAAGGCAGCATCCGAGGAAGGCGCGGTCGCCAAGCGGCGTCACCGGCTCCAGCCGGTCGAAGATCTTCGCCTGAAGGAAATTCAATTCCGGCGAAAGCGCCCTGAGCACGATGTTGCGATCCCAGGCATGGCCACCCGCGATCGATGTGCGGAACGGGGCATGACGCTGGCGCTCGAATTTGCGGGTCAGGCTTCGCTTCGAAAGAAACAGCCGCCTCGGCCAGGACCAGGGCCGCCACAATTTCAGGCTGGCTTCCTGCCAGTCGTAGCCGCCAAAGAGTTCGTCGGCGCCTTCACCGGTCAGCAGCACCTTGATGCCATCGGCCCGGCACTGCTCGGCGAGCGCGAGCAGGCAGACATGGCTTGCATGCCAACCGTCGCTTTCCAGATGCCAGATGGTCTTCGGCCATAGGTCGAGGAACCGGTCCTTGTCGACCGGCACCCTGTTCAGCGGCACATGGGCTTGGCTGGCGGTGCGCTCGGCGTCATCGGCTTCGCTGTGGCCAATGCCGGGATCGACGACATAGGCCGTCATCTCCGGCCTGAACCGTTTGGCCAGCGTGGTGACGAGACCAGAATCGACACCGCCGCTGCAGGCCGCGGCCAGGCTGGTATCGGCGATGCAATGGAGCTCGACGCTGTCCTTGATCAGCGCTTCCAGCGTTGCCATGTGCTCGGCGTCGCTGGCCGTATCGCCAACGATGCGGGCGGGGTCGAGCGCATCGAGGACATGCCAGAAACAGCGCTTCTCAATGCCGGCATCGCTGATCTTCCACAGGCCTGCCGGCGGCAGCCGCTCTATGCCCTGGAACAGGCTGGAACAGGAGTCACGGCTCTGCCAGGCAAGGCGCAAGGTGATCTCGCGCGCATCCACGCTCCGTGCAACGCCATCGCAGGCCAGGATCGCCTTGTCCTCGGAGGCGAACAGGATTCGCTCGCCCGTCTCGGCCACCGACATCGGCTTGATGCCGAGACGATCGCGCGCGAGCCACAGGGCGCCGGCACGCGCGTCGAAATAGGCGATGGCGAACATGCCGTCGAACATCGGGATCGCCTTGTCCGGCCCCCAGTGATGCAGCGCTTCGAGAACCACCTCTGTATCCGAGACCGTCCGGAACCGCCTGCCCTCAGCCTCCAGCGCGTCCCGCAGCGAGCGATAATTGTAGACCTCGCCATTGTAGACCAGCACGCCCTTGCCACAGGCCGTGAGCATGGGCTCGCGCGCCTGCGCGGACAGATCGATGATCGACAGCCGCCGGTGACCGAGCGCCAGCCGGCCGTCGTTCCAGCTGGCATGGTCGTCGGGCCCGCGATGGGCCAGCGCCTGCATCATGCTGTTGACGTCGGCGATGTCGCCGCCGCTGATCGGATCGCGTTTGCGCCAGACGCCGGCTATGCCGCACATGGCGTGCCGGCCGGTCTGGGCTGGTCCGGGGTTCTGCGAGAAGCCATTGGGACAAAACGATCGCCTGGCCGGGAGTGGCCAACACGGCAATCTAGCCGGAACCGGGTCAACCGCAAGCGGGCCGCCGCTTTCAGGGCATTCCGAAGGGAAGCCGCACCGTCCCGGAAGGTTCCGGATCAGAAACCGTTCTGGATGCGCTCGAAGATGACATTGGTGAAAGCCGATATCTGGCCGCCGATGAAGGGACCCGTAAGCGCCACCACAAGCATGATGGCGACGATTTTGGGCACGAAGGTCAAGGTGATCTCCTGGACCTGCGTCAGTGCCTGGATCAGCGCGATGCCGATGCCGACCGCCATTGCGACCAGCACCACCGGCGCGGAGGCGGTCAGCACCGTCCACACCGCATACTGGACGATGTCGAGAGCGTCGGCCTCATTCATGTGGCGGTTGGCCTAGCTCGCCGGCTTGATCGATACGCCCGCGCCGACGGGGACCGTGGTGCCATCCTGCAGCACCGCGATCAGTCCGTTGCTGCCAAGCGTCACCGACGCCACCGTGCCCGTGGTCTTGCCATCGGCCGAGGTGATGTTGCGGCCTATGAGAGCGTCGGCCTGCGACAGCGCCGACGACTGCATGATCTGGTCGAGCTTGGTGTTGGTCTGCACTGACTGCTCGACCTGCGAGAAGGTGGCGAGCTGGGCGACGTACTGCGTCGAATCCATCGGCTTGGTCGGATCCTGGTTCTTCATCTCGGCGATCAGAAGTTTCAGGAACGAGTTGTAGTCGACAGCGGTCTTGGCGGTCTGCGTGGTGGTCTGGTTGGCGCCAACCGGTATCGAAGTCGTCATGTCCACGGTCATTAGTATCGTGCTCCCACGGCCAGCGGGCGCGCGGCGCCCGGAACGTCGTCATTGCCGCCAAGCGCGCGGCGTTCGAGAGGATAAAGCGAACGGATCGCCTTCAAGGCCTCGTAGATGTGATCCTCGCCGACCATGCGGTCGACCTGTTTCAGCGCGTTGCCGATCTCGGCGTCTTCGAAGCTTGCAATGAGCAGCGGCAGCGAGCGGCGGAACATCTCGCGCGCTTCATCGGCACCAGCGGGGTTCATCAGCATGACCTGCACGATGAAGTAGAGCTGCCGCAATGGCGTCGACGCCTCGTCGGCCTGGATCACGTGGCTCTCGAGCAGGAACTGCACGTCGTTCATCAGCTCGACGGTGACCTTGCGGTCGACGCGGATGACCGCGCCGTTGATGTAGATCTTCTCGTTGGGCTTCAGTGATATCTTCAGCGTGTTGGTCATTGAATGCCGTCGCGGATGATCTGGGATACTTCGATCAGCCCCTCGAAATTGTCGGTGCGGCCCTGGCGGATGTCCTCCGCCTCGCGCAGCAGCCACAGGCCGATGGAAATCAGGTTGGCGCGCAATTCCTTGGGGAGCGCATTGTCGCTGGAGCCGAGGTCTTCGACGAAGACAGTCCAGATACGGTTGGTGAAATTCAGTGCCTCCACGGCCTCCATCGAATCCCGGCCGGCCGCCGCCGCGGCCGACAGCATGTCGATCGAGCGGGTCAGCAGCTCGCGCTCGCGGTCCTTGGCGTCCGTGACGGAGGTGCTTTGGACGTCGGCGTAGGAGAATTGGTACATCGTTGGCTCTACCGTTCCGGTTCAGAGTGCTTTCAGGTCAGGTAATTCAACAGGCTGAGCTGCTGCAGGCGCGCCGTCAGAGCAAAGGACGTCTCGATATGCTGCGTCAGGTCGGCGACGCGGGTCGCGGCTTCCGCCGGATCGACTGCTTCGAGATCCAGAATGTGCCGTTCGAACAGGTCGATCTGCGTTTTCATACGGTCGCTGGCGTCGGACACGCGCTTCTGGACGATACCGGTCTGGGATTGGACCTGCGCGATGCCGCTCAGCGCCTCGCCGACCAGTTTCTGCGAGTGGTCGATGATGCTGTCCTTTGCCGCCTGGCTGATATTGGTGGACATCAGGCTGGAGACCATGGCCGCCGCCATGGCGAGCTTCCTGATGCCGTCGTTGTTGGCGCCGGTCGAGGTCTCGGTGGTTTCGTTGAGCGCGATGCGGCTGACGATCTGCTGGTCGGTGGCATTCGACATGTTGGTCTGCCAGCCCGCGCCGAGGAACTGCGGCGTGACATAGTTGGTGATGAAATCGTCCATCTGGGCCGCAGTGATGTTGGCCGCGAGCGGGTCAGCGGGCGTGAAGCCGAATTTGGCGACGAAGGAGGCGTCGAAGGCAGCCTTGGCGGGAGAGCCGGCGGCGGTGAAATCGTTGATCGGCTTGACGTCGGTGTTGGTGCCAGCGAACAGATATTCGCCGTTGACGCTCGTGTTGAGGATCGACGTAAGCTGCTGGATAGTTGTCTGGCCGGTCGATTGGGTCAGGCTGTCTGAGTTGTCGCCCGACGATGCGGTGGTCAGGCTGGACAGGAAAGTCTGCGCGACGTTGGAGAGCTGGCCGAGCGAGGTCTGGGTCGACGAGAGCCGGGCGGCCACCAGTCCGTTGGAATCGACAATGACGTTGAGCCGGTCGAGGTCGCGCGAAAAGGTAACGGACTGGGCGGTACGTCCACCAAGTGCCAGACCGACATCGGCGACCTTGCCGGTAGAGGACTCCTTCGTGGCTTTGACGAGATCGGCTTGCATGCGCATCTGCTGATAGCGCATGGCATTCGTAAGGGCAGCAGAGGAGACGAAGGTCATGGCTTATCCCACCGCGTTCAACAGCGCCGTCATCATGTCGTCGACGGTCTTCATCATCCGGGCGGATGCCTGATAGGTGTGCTCGAGATCGAGCATCAGCGACATTTCCTGATCGACATTGACGCCGGTTGCGTTGGACAAGGCATCGGCACTGCGCTGTGCCAGGGCTTCCTTGGCGTCGGCGGCGGTCGAAGCCTGCTGACGAATGCCCTGCAACCAGCCTATCGAATTGGCGGCGTAGTCGGCAACGCTGGAGGTTGCCGAAATCCCGGCCGAGGGATCGAACGTCATCGGCTTGTCGAGCTGGTCGCCATAGGCGACCAGAAGATTGGAGTATGAAGGCCCGCCAGTGGTGTTGGCGACGTAGGCGGCGCCGTTGGCGCCCCCATCGCGCAGCAATGTCGGGTTGCCGCCGGCGCTGGGGTCCATCGCGGCATTGATCTTGATCGTTCCAGCAAGGCCATCGACGAGCGTGCCTGCGGCTGGCACCGCCGGTGCGCCCGGCCAGGTGAACAGGCCGGCCGCGTTGGGCATCGACGGTGCGGTTTCGGCAAAGGCGGTGATCAGGCCGCGCGCGGTTTCGTCGAGCTGGCCCTGCATTGTCGAGGCGACGCCGTCACGCAATTGCAGCAGGCCGGCAATCGTGCCGCTGGCGGTGGTGTTGCCGCCGCTGCCCGCCGAGACCGGTACGTTGTCGATATAGACGGTGTTGCCGGCCGCACCCGCCGCATAGCCCGAGGAGGGGGCGAAGCTGACGGTGCGTGGGATCGTCTCGAACAATGTCGTGCCGTCACCGGTGGTGATGACCATGTCATTGTCGCCACGCGTGAAGGTCGATACCGGAATGTAATTGGCGATCTTCTTCAACAATGCGTCGCGTTGGTCGAGCGCATCGGAAACGTCGGTGCCGGAACGGGTTCCGGACATGACCGCCGTGTTGGCATCCTGGAACTGGTTGAGCAGCGAGTTGAGATCTTTGACGGCGGTATCGATCTGGCCGTCGGTTTGGGTACGAAAGTCCTGAATGGCCTTGGAGCCTTCATTCAGGGACCGCACGACCTGTTTGGCCGCGTCGATGACGCTCGCGCCAAGATTCTGGTTGGACGGCGAGGTCGCGTATAGTTGCAGCGCCTGCTGCAGGTTGCCGATCGCAGTCGAAGGTGAGGAGGCGTTGTCGACGCCATTCACTGAAACGTCGAGCTGATCCATGCCGCTGTAAAGCGCGCTCTGGCCGGCGTAGGCGGACAGGGCGCCGAG
The DNA here is from genome assembly GCF_004794715.1 of Mesorhizobium sp. M8A.F.Ca.ET.207.01.1.1. Lineage (NCBI taxonomy): Bacteria > Pseudomonadati > Pseudomonadota > Alphaproteobacteria > Hyphomicrobiales > Phyllobacteriaceae > Mesorhizobium > Mesorhizobium sp. M8A.F.Ca.ET.207.01.1.1. Next base: position 525,688 of record NZ_SRUS01000002.1, read on the forward strand.
GTTCTGGCGAAACAGCAGGTCGTTGGCTGCACGCTGGACATCAACCGAACGTGCGCCGGGCGTCGTGCTGGTGACGAGCGCGATGCGGCGCGAATAGTTCGGATTGTCGGCGTCTGCCACATTGCGCGTGACGACGCTTGTCTGCCGCGAGGTGGCCAGAAGCGCCGATTGGGCGATGCTCAGTGCGGTGGAAAGCGACATGCTGGTCTTTCACGGGCGGAGCCCGGTTATCTCTTCAGGTTGACAAGGACGTCCATCAGATCGGAACCGGTCTGGAAGACTTTCGAATTGGCGGTGTAGCTGCGCTGGGCCGCGATCATGTCGGTCAATTCCTCGGCGATATCGACGTTGGAATTCTCGAGCGCGCCGGAGATGATCGAGCCGGCCTTGCCTTCATTGGCAAAGCCGACACGGACCGCGCCGGACTCAGTGCCTTGCGCGTAGACGTTGCCAGGCAGCGCCTTGAGCTGGTCGGGGCTCTGCACGTCGGCCAGCGGAATCTTGTAGAGCGGCTTGGAGGTGCCATCCTTGTACTGAGCGTAGATGGTGCCATCCTTGCTGATCTGGATCTTGTCGATGGTGCTCGGCGCATTGCCGTTGACCTGGGCATCGGAAACGGTGAATCCGGTCCCGAGCTGGGTCAGCTTCGACAAGTCGAGATTGAGGCTGGCGCCACCCGGCACGGTGAATGAAATGCCTGTGGGTGTGCCGGTCAGCTTGCCCGTCGTGGTATCGAAGGTCAGGTTGGCTGAGCCGAGCGCGCCGCCGACGGCGTAGGGAAAACCGGTTCCAGGCGTTGCCTTCGACTGATCGAAGACTGCTACCTCCCAGGTGCCGGTGCCGGTGTTGGTGAAATAGACGTCGAGCAGCTTCTTGTTGCCGAGATTGTCATAGGCGACCATCGACGTTTTCTGAGTGTACTGTGCGGTGGCGGCGTTGGCGCTGGGCAGGTTGGCGGCAGCGACCGGTGTCGCGCCCGCCGGCAGATTGCCACTGAAATTACCCTCGGTGCTCGGTGTCGCGGTCAGTCCCTGGTCGGAGATGACGACCGGCTCGAGACCTTCGAAGCCGTTCACTGTCGCCGCCGGCGTGCCATTGGCGTAGCTGTAGGCCATCAGCTGAAAGCCGGCGGCATTGACCAGCCGGCCCTGTGCGTCGGGCACGAAGGCGCCGGCGCGGGTCAGGAAAGGCGTGCCGCTGGGATCCTGGACGACGAAGAAGCCATCGCCGCTGACGGCAAGGTCGGAAACCGATGTCGTGTATTGAAGCACGCCCGGATCGCTGACCGCCTGGCGGATCGTCGTGGTGACGCCGCCGGAATTATAGGCGCCGCCTGTCGACGGCATGATCAGCGTCGAAAATTCAGCCGAGGACCGCTTGTAGCCGGTGGTGTCGGAGTTGGCGATGTTGTCGGCTGTCGTCGACAAGCGGTTTGCCTGTGCGTTCATGCCGGAAACGCCGGTCCGCATCATTCCGTAGAGGCTCATCGAGATGTCTCCGCAATATCCATGCCACTGGCTTCGAGGCTACGCGTCCTGTCTTGCGCGAGGCTGGCGCGGCGCCGCATCAGAACACGAGCCGGTAGCCGAGGAAGCGCTTGGAATCGATAGGGTCGGTGCCCAGCTTCTCGCGCAGTTTCTTGCGCAACTTGCTGATGTGGCTCTCCACCACGTTCTCCTCGACCTCTTCGTCGAAGATGCCGTAGATGGCGTTGAACACCTGGGTCTTGGTGACGCGGCGGCCGCGGTTGCTCGCCAGATATTCCAGGATACGGCGCTCGCGGCGCGGCAAGGGCAAAGGCTGGCCGTCGATCTCGGGATCGCGGCCGTCCATGAAGATGCGCATGGCGCCGATCTCGGTATAGGCGACGTCTTCGCTGGCGCGTCGGCGGATGGCGGTGATGCGGGCCAGGATTTCACGGATGTGCACCGGCTTGCGGATGACGTCGTCGACGCCGCTCTCGAACAACCGCAGCGTGTTTTCCAGCGAATGCTGCTCGCTGAGCGCAATGACCGGAGCCCCGGTGCGGTCGCGGATCTGGCGCGGCGAGATCGCGCCGTCACGGCAGTCGCCGATCAGGAACGCCCGGACCGAGCGCAGATCGGTGTCGGCGGCCGAGTTGACCCACTCGCCGAATTCGCCCGGTGCGAAACCGGCGCAGGCGATCCCCTCGCGGTCGAAAAGTGAATTGTAGCCCTCTGTCACGAGCTCTCGCTCGTCAACGATAACGATCATCGGCCCCGCCTCCGAATCAGCACATTTGCCCCGTGGGGAAAGGCGTATCCGCTGCCGGGAATCCTGAACAACCGTCATTTCTTATAACTAGTTTCTTGGGAGTCTGGAATCGGATCGGTTGCATTAGCGTACAGCCAGATATGCTTGCGGGTGCAAGTCTTGACCAAGTCGTGCCGAACCGCTCCGCAGTCGGGGATTGATGTATTAGAAGCAGAAAATGCGCTTACGGGTTGCAGAAGGTGCGCGCGTTCGTGGTCCATTTGCCAAAGCCGGTGGCAACCATGTTGGCGATCACCCTGCAGACATAGACCTTCTGCGCCGGGTCGTTGTCGGGACCGGCATGATAGCGGGCGACGGCCATCGACCAGGTCTCGTGGCGGGCATGGAGGCTGGCCAGGAAGCGCGCCGCGTAGTCGACGTTCTGGCGTGGGTCGAGCATGTCCTCGACGCTGCGGAAATGCGAGGCGTGGTAGTGATGGTTGATCTGCATGCAGCCGAGATCGATCAGCGTCTTGCCCTCGCGCTGGGCGTTGGCGAAGGCGGCAAGCGCTTCGGTTCGGCTTCTCGGAAAGACTGCTTTTCCTTCTATATTCAATGCGTTGGGCTGAAGACTGCCCTTGTTGCCGGTTTCCGTCAACCCGACGGCATAGAGGATGCCGGCGGGCACGCCATAGCGGTCGGCGGCACGCAGGATCTCGGGTTCGCAGGGATTGGTGGCGGCGCCGGCGCTGCTCGCGAGGCTAGATAAATATATCGCCGCCAGCGCGCTCGCGAGAAGGCGAAGCGACGCGGCCGTGTGTTTGCGCATCATCATGGCTACCCCTTGCGGAATGCTGACCCGACTGCTGGCCACCGGCCCCACTATTGCCGCCGCCGGAGTTTCCGGGCTGGAAGGATGATGGATCGCGGCCGGGTGCCGCGCTCACGGAGGCGGTTGTATCCGTCCGGATTGTGGAGGTGACTGCAATCGATGGTTGCAAGATGGTCACCTTGTCAACCTCGAAACCGAGCCCGCGCAGCGACTTGACGATCGCTTCGCTGTCGCTGGAAAGCCGGCGATAGGCATCGTGTGTTTCGGGCTTCAACTCAATCGACAGTTGTTCTCCGGAGAGCCGAAGATGGGCCGTGACCATGCCCAGTTCGGCCGGGTGAAGTTCGATCTTCAAGACATGTGTCGGAACGGCAACAGAGCCCGTCAGCTGAGCGGTCGCGGACGCCGTGGCGAGCGCCTGGTTCGGGCCGCCGTCGGCTGAAATGGCGCCGATCACGTTGAGGGCCGCCTGGCTCATCGGGGCCTGCGGCGGCGCGGGGAAGCTGCGCTCGGAAACGACGTCGATGCGTGCCGCCGCCGACTGCTGTTTTCCTGGTTCGGACCGCAATGAAGACTGAAGGTCGGCGATGGATTTCAGCTGCGGCGCCGCCTGCTTCGTCTCCACCCCCGGCACCTCCGCGGATGTCTCGGGCAGGGGGCCGGCCTCGATCATGCCGTCGTGTCTTGGCGCGCCGGCGGCATCGCGGACGAGCTGACCGTCGAGTTTGGTCAACGGCCCGTCTGCGAGCGATACCCGCTCAGGCTTGGAGATGGGGTCGAGACCGTCACTCGGGGCGGCGGATTTCTGCCGATAGCCCTTCGTGGGAAGCTGTCCAACGACAGCGGCGTCCTGTCCTGTTTCGCCCGCGCTCGAGTCGGCCGACTTGGCCGACGTCGAGAAATGGCGCAGGTCATGAAACGCCATCAGCAGCGGCAGATGCTCGTCGAGCGCGGTTGCACCCGGTTCGACGGCCGACGCGTCGGCATCGGCATCCTTGTCCATCCCGGTGTCCTTGCCATCCTTCATGGATTTCGCGGCAGATGATCCACTCGGCGTAGTCCTTGCCTTGCCGGCGGGCATCGGCTCATCCTCGCCAGTCTTCGCCGCAAGGTCTGCCGCAAGCCTGCTCCAGCGCGGATCGCGAGAGCCAGCCTCGGCCGGTGGCTGCTTTTCCGAATTGGCAGGGCTCGCGCCGCCGTGCACCATCTTGCCGAAACCGGTGTCGTCCTTCTTTCCAGGCGCGGCCGGCTGCTCGGCCGTGCGCGCGGCGGTAAATCCTGGCAGGGCCGGGCCGAGGCTGGGGGTCATTTCGGGGCGGCTCCAAGCATCTGGTCGATCAGGTCGAGCTGTCGACGGGTTTTTGTCATGGCGGCGTCGGTCGGGTCTGTCGTGTCGGCGCTGGCCGAGGTCGCCGGCGCCGATGCCGGCAGGGCGGTTGCCGCGTCGGTTGCCGGCGCGGATGCGTTCGGCGCAGCAGGCGCGGCGGCCAGGGATGGCGCCACGGCCGGCCGTTCGGAGACGGCGCCCTCGACGGGGGGCAATCCGGCGGCATCAGTGGTCGGCACCGCCGCAACCTCCGGTTCGGGTGCCGGCACCACTGGTGCGGGCGCCGGGTTTGCGGCCGCAAGTGAGGCAGGCGGCGCCACCACTTCGCCGGCGATGGCCTGGGCCGCGTCGAGCAAGGCGCGGTCGCCGTCCGACAATTTGCCGCGGTCGATCTTGCGCAGTTTGGCGCGCACGTCCTCGATGGTATCGGAGGTCACCGTGGACAGGCTGGAATAGAGCAGCGCGCGCGGATCGCCCTGATTGGTGTTGCCGTCGCGACCCTGTTCGGCCCGTGCCGAGGCGAAGGCCGACAAGTCGCTCATGCCGTCAATCGCGGCGCGGCGGGCGATGCGCAGATAGATCACTTTCTCGCGCTCGGGATCCATCATCGAGGTGATGTCGGCAAGCTTGTCCTGACTGATCGACATGTGCAGTGCGATGACGCCGGAGACGAAGGAGTCGGCGAACTGGCTGGCGTAAGGCGAATAGAGATAGCGCTCGACATATTGGGTCGAGGCAAGCGCGAACCGTGCCGCGTCGCCTTGCGTCACCGCAATGCCGACCGAGCGCCGCAAAGCCGCTTCCTCGACCAGAGTGCCGGGGCTGAGCAGCTTGGCCTCATCGAGCAGCATCAGCGCGGCGGCCGGCTGTTCCGTGGCGAGCAGTGACCCTTTGACCAAAGCGAGGAACGCGCCGAGATCGCTTGGCTGGGTCATCGGGTCGATCGGCCTCAAGGCTTCGATCGCCTCGCCGGGCCGGCCGTTCAGATAGCCGATCACGCCTTTGGCGATGGCAAGGTTCCGCGGATCGGAGGCGGCGCGCGATACGGCCGCCTCGACGGTCACCGGATTGCCGCCGCTCATGCCGTAGACCAGCAGCGCGCGAAAATTCTTGGGGTCCTTGAAATCCTCGGCATCCGCGGCGCGCAACCGGGCATCGGTCATCTCGAGCAATTTGGCCTGCATCGGCATCGCGGCATGATCGCCGGCCGCGATACGGTCCTGGACGAGCTGCAACGAGCGCACCAGCTGATAGGGCTGCAGCGTATCCTGGGCGAGGCCCGTGGACGGACACGCCGCGGCCAGCAGCAACAGGCCTGTCAGGCGGCTGGTCAGCGCCCCCCTCTTCATCCGCCGGTCGCCATCAGGATCTCGATGCGGCGGTTGGCCGCCGACATCGGGTCTGCCGGATCCTTGGGCTGGCGATCCGCGAAGCCGGCAACCTCGGTGATACGGCGTTCATCGACGCCACCACGCACGAGCATGTAATAGGCCGAATGCGCGCGCGCCGTCGACAGCCGCCAATTGTCGTAGCTGTCGCTGCGGAAAGGGCGCGCATCGGTGTGGCCGTTGATGCTGATGGTGCCCTTCTGGCTGTTGACGATGCGGCCGATCTTCTCCATCGCCAGCACCAGTTCACGGCTCGGCACCGCCGATCCGACCTCGAACATGCCGAAGTCGAGCTGATCGGTGATGGAGATGACGACACCCTTGTCAGTGGCTTCGACCGAGACACCGTCATGCAGCTTGTCGCCGGGCTTGAAGGCATCGGCAAGCTGCTGCTTGACGTCGGCGGCCGCTTTCACCGCGGCGGCGGTCGGAGCCTTGTCCGCCGCCTCGGGCTTTGCGGCCTCCTGCTGCGCGACGGCCTTGGGCGTATCCGCAGCCTTGCTGTCTCCAGCCTTGGCGTTGCCCGCCTTGGCATCCCCAGCTTTCACATCGCCGGCCTTGGCCGTTGCCGCGGCGGCATCCTTGCCATCCCCGGCCAAGGGCTCCAGCGGTGCGTCCTTGACCGGGGGTGCCGGCGGCACGGCCTTGACCTTGGCGATCTGTGTCTCGGCAGCCTTGTCGCCGGGCTTGAGCGGATCGCCCTCGACCCTGGGGCGCTGGGCACTCGCCTCGGCGCCAGGTGCGGCGACCTGCTGCGACCAGAAGTCAGGCTCGAAGGGATCGCGGTAGGACGCGCCGCCCGAGGCGCCCGTCGCCGGACCAGAATTCTGCGCGCCGCCGTCGCCTTTCTGGCTGACATTCTGCATGACGCCGGTCTCCGTGGCGATCTCCGAGAGCACCGCATAGGGGTCGGCGAAGAGATGCTCGTCGGACTGTTGCGACTGCTGCGGTTCCTGCTTGTCTTGCTTGCGGTTGGATGAGCCCGCGGCGCCGCTGCCGTCCTGCCCGGCCTTGGTTGTCGCTTCCTGCGGTTCGTCGGCCATCAGCCCGACCGAGCGCGGCCCATTGCCGAGATCCTGGAGGCCCTTGCGGCTCGACTCGCGATCGACCAGCTTGACGGGATTGAAGTAGCTGGCGACGGCCGCCTTGGTTTGTTCGTTGGCGGCATTGATCAGCCACATGACCAGGAAGAAGCACATCATCGCGGTCATGAAGTCGGCGAAGGCGATCTTCCAGACGCCGCCATGATGACCTTCGTCGTGGTCGTCATGCCCGCGCCGCACGATGATGATCTCGTGCCTGCCGTGATCGGCATCGGCGACGCTCATGACAGGACCTCGGAAAGGGTTGCCGACCATTCGGCCATGCGCGTCTCGAACACGGCCTCGTCGATGGTGACCGTCAGGTCGAAGCCGGGCGCCTCGATGAAGTCGAGATTTTCGGCGCGCGGCCCAAGCGATGCCTTCAGCGTTTCGAACAGCGAGAGTGGCCCGCGGACGGCGATGCGCACGGCTTCGCCATCGCGAACGGCTTCGCGGATCGCGCCGGCGAGCGCTTCAAGCGAGCGCTTGCGCAGATCGTCGCTGACAACGCCGCCGATGATGCGGGCGACCGTGGCGCCGACAAGATCCGTCACGCGCGCCTCCATGGCGTCGAGCCGCGACGAAACCGCCTTACCGACATCGCCACCGAAGCTGTCGAGAAACGCCCTCGCTTCCTCGGCATTTGCCTGGCGTTCCGCTTCCAGCGCTGCTTGATGGGTCGCGGCAAGCCGCTCGCCGAGCGCTGCCTCCGCCTGGGCAACCGCCTCGGCGATCAGCGTGCCGATATCGGCCGGCGGTGCCGCCGCCTCGGGCTTGTGCTCGGCGGCGGGCTGGGGCTGGCTGGCGCGTTGCGCGCGCGCGCCGAAGTCCGGAAGAAGATCGAAGAGGGCTGCGGAGGGCATGGTCTACGCCGCGACTTCCTGGGCCGCCCATTTGCGCAGGATCTGCGCGGTGCGTTCCTCGTTGATGTCGACCATGCGGGCAAGCCGCTCCTGCGGGGCCGGCCTAATCTTTTGGCGCAAATCGTCGAGCGGGGTGGCGCCGGCACGCGTGCCGGGCAAGGCGCCGACGGCGGCACCCGCATCGGCGGAAGCGGCTGCCTCCGGGGTCGGCAGAGAGCGTTGGACTTCATCGAAATTGGGGCCTGCTATGGCGGGCGTCGCCTTGGCCGTCAGCGCGGCCGCCATCGGCCGCAAGCCGAAGAAGGCGACCAGGAACACCACGACAATGAAGGCGCCGGCATTGATCAACGTGCCGGCATGCTGGCCGATGGAATCGAGCATTCCCCCCTGCGGGATCGCCTCGCCGTCCAGCCCGTCGATGAACTCGACCGCCGAGACGTCGATGACGTCGCCACGCTTGTCGTCGAAGCCGGTGGCGGAACTCACCATCTTCTGGATTTCGGCGACGCGCTTGGCGATCTGGTCGGGCGTCGCGTCCTTGCCCAGGATCGCCTTCAGCCGGTCCTGGTTGACGACGACTGCGATCGACATCTTGGTGACGCTGTAGCCATTGGAGACGGTGGCGATCTTCTTGGAGTTGATCTCGTAATTGGTGATTTCCTCCTTGCGGTCGTTCGCCGAGGAGGTCTGCGGACCCTCGGTGCTGGTCGCCTGGGTCTCGGGCAGGTTCTGCTCGACGCTGGCCGGGGTGGAGGCCTGTTTCTGATTGCTGTTCTCGTTGGCGCGCACCGACTGCACCGAGCGTTCGACGCGGGACTCCGGATCGAAGATCGTCTCTTCGGTCTGGCGGGTGTCGGTGTTGACGTCGGCCTTGACGCTGGCGCGGAAATTGTCAGGCCCGAGATAGGGCGTCAGCGCGCGGCGGATGTTGTCGCCGATCTGCGCCTCCACGGTCTGCTCGACGCCGAGTGTGCGGGCGGCGCTGGTGTTGGAGGGATCATCGCCCGCGGCCAGCAGATTGCCGTTGGAATCGAGCACCGTCACCTTGTCGGCCGACAGGCCAGGGACGGCGGCGGCGACGAGGTGGCGGATCGACATGGCGCTCTTCTCCGCGTCGATGCCGGAGTAGCGAATGACGACCGAGGCGGATGGCTGCTGTTCATCGCGGCGGAAATTGGCGCGCTCGGACATGACGATGTGGACGCGTGCCGCCTTGATGCCGGCGATGGACTGGATGGTGCGGGCGATCTCGCCTTCGAGCGCACGCACGCGGGTGATCTGCTGCATGAAGGAGGTGAGGCCCATCGCGCCGACATTGTCGAACAGCTCGTAGCCGGCATTGGCGCTGGTCGGCAGGCCCTTCTCGGCAAGCAGCATGCGGGCCTGCGCCGTGGTGCCGGCCGGCACCAGCACGGAGGTTCCGTCGGAGCCGACGTCGAAGCCGATGCCTGCCTCGCCCAGAACGAGGCCGATCTGGTTCACGTCGGAGCGGTCGAGCCCGACATAGAGCGTGTCATAGGCCGGGCGGTTGAGGTAGACCGAGGCAATGCCGATGACGCCCATCACCAGGACAGCGATGCCCGCCAGCATGGCGAGGCGCCTGACGCCAAAGCCGCGGAGATTCGAGATGATGCTCTGGATCTGTTGCGGCACGGTTGAGCGACTCCCAGCATGACTGTCCGCCGGAACACTAAGCCTCGAAGCTTGTGCGAAAATGAAATCGGGCCGCGCTTGCGGCGCGGCCCGTGAATTGGAAGTCGAAGTATCCGTCGGCTAAGGCTGAACTAGCCGTTCTTGAACAGCGACAGGATCGACTGCGAGGAGCTGTTGGCGATAGACAGCGACTGGATGCCGAGCTGCTGCTGCACCTGCAGCGCCTGGAGGCGGGTCGATTCCTTGTTCATGTCGGCATCGACGAGCTGGCCGACGCCGCGGTCGATGGAGTCCATCAGGCTCTGCGTGAAGGTCTTCTGCAGATCGATGCTGCTCTTGGCCGAACCGAGGATGGTGGCCTGGTCGGTCAACTGAGCCATGACGTTGTCGATCTTGCCGATCATCTGGGTGATGATGTCGTCGGTCACGCCGGCCGCGGTGATGTCGAGATTGAACGCGGAGACGTTGTCGATCTTCGTGGCCGTGCTCGCCGCGGCCGCGGTCTGGCCGGCGGTGTTGGCGGCGGCGTCCGTGCCGCCGCCGGCGAGTGCTGTCGCATAGGCGGCGTCGTACAAGGCCTGGGCGGCGGCGGTGGAGTAGACCGAGGTCTGGCGGTCGAGCGTGCCCTGGTTCTTGACGACGGCAGGAAGGCCGGAATCGAACAGCTTGGTGCTCTCCAAATTGATGTCGATCGTTCCGAGCGAGATGGCGCCCGAGGAGGAGCGATTGAAGGACGAGACGATCTTGGCGTCAGATTGGACGCCACCATTGGCGGCGTTGGACGTCACCGAAAGATAATTCGAACCCGAAAAAGTGGCGGCGTCGGCGAAGGACTTCATCTGCGCCTGAAGCGTCGTGATCTCGGTCTGCGTCTTTGCCTTGGCGGCTGCCGTCTGGCCAATGGTCGAAAGCAACTTGGTCTTGATCTTGCCGATCGTATCCAGCGCATTGTTCATGCCAGTATAGGCAATGTCCACTTTCGAGGCGCCGAGGCCGAGCGCGTCCTGCACTGTCGACAGCGCCTGGTTGTCGGAGCGCATCGTCGTGGCGATCGACCAGTAGGCGGCGTTGTCGGATGCTTCGGAGACCCTGTAACCGGTCGAGATCCTGGCCTGGGTCTGCTCGAGCGACTTGTTGGTGGCGTTAAGGCTTTGAAGTGCGGTCAACGCCGCGGCGTTTGTCATGATGCTCGCCAAGAAACTCGCTCCTTTTTTCAGACCGGTCTTTCTCAAAGACCGGCGTTGCCCTCGCGAGCCGCTCGACCCGCCCCTGGATTGCCGCCACGCCGATCGGGCCGATTCGGCAATCCGTTGTAGTCATTGGTTAACCATGACTAGCTCGTTATGGTTAACGGCCTGTTAAAAGCCAGCTTCAGAGGGTTAAGGAACGAGGGTTGCGCGGGGCTGGAGCAAACGCAAAACGGGCCGCGCTTTTGGCGCGGCCCGTTTGCCTGGTTTGGTCGGTCGAGAGGGATCAGCCGCGGAAGAGCGACAGGATCGACTGCGAGGAGCCGTTGGCGATCGACAGCGCCTGGACGCCGAGCTGCTGCTGAACCTGCAGAGCCTGGAGGCGGGTCGATTCCTTGTTCATGTCGGCATCGACGAGCTGGCCAACGCCGCGGTCGATGGAGTCCATCAGGCTCTGCGTGAAGGTCTTCTGCAGGTCGATGGAGCTCTTGGCGGCGCCGAGCTTGGTAGCGGCGGTCGTCATGTCCTTGAGCGCGGCGTCGACGACGGTCATCATCTGCGAGATCTGAGCGTCGCTGGCGGCCGTGGTGCCTGAGAAGATGGCCAGGCTGGCGACCGAATAGGTATCGCCGGCAACGATAGCGCCACCAAGGGTCGGGGCCTGTGCTGTGGTGGTTGCAGCGCCAGTGGTGCCAAGGCGGGCTGTGTCGAGGATGCCCTTGGCGGTCGGCGCGGCGCCGGAGTCATAGAGCTTGATGCTTTCGACTTTGACGTCGATCGTCGAGATCGAAACCGCGCCGGCGGAGGTGCGGTTGAAAGCCGAAACGACCTTGACGTCGGCTGCCGTGCCCGAGGCGGTGGACACCGACAGCATGTTGGTGCCGGAGAAGGTGGCGGAGTCGGCGTAACCCTTCAGCTGAGCCTGAAGGGCGGCGATTTCGACCTGGGTCTTTTCCTTGGCGGCGTCGGTCTGACCGTAGGACGCGGTCAGCTTCTGCTGGATCGAGTTGATGGTGGTGATCGCGCTGTTCATGCCGGTGTAGGCGGTGTCGACCTTCGAAGCGCCGAGGCCGAGCGAGTCCGAAACGGTGGACATGGCCTGGTTGTCGGAGCGCATCGTGGTGGCGATCGACCAGTAGGCGGCATTGTCCGAAGCCTGGGAGACGCGATAGCCCGTCGAGATGCGGGACTGGGTGGTGTCGAGGCTCTTCTGGGTGGCGTTCAAGCTCTGCAGCGCGGTCAACGCTGCGGCGTTGGTCATGATACTGGCCATGGCTACTCGTACCTTGTTTTTACAGGTGTTTTTTGCATACCGGTTTGTCCGGTATGACGGAGCGGCATCATGCCAATGACCGTTGTGTTTGGGTCACCCGCCATCTGCGAGCGACTATGGCGGCGAGTCCCTACCAAAGGACTAAATCGGACGGTTAATCGAAAATAATTCGGAGAAAATTCGATGATGCTCGCGCCGTCCGATTCCTCGGGCGCGCGATGCCTGATGTCGAGCGCGGACGATCAGGTGAAAGAGCGCACCAGGCTGCCGACGAGCAGGTTCCAGCCGTCGATAAGGACGAAGAACAGGATCTTGAACGGCAGCGACACCACTGTTGGCGGCAGCATCATCATGCCCATCGCCATGGTGATGGTCGCCACGATCAGGTCGATGACCAGGAATGGCAGCACGATCAGGAAGCCGATCTCGAAGCCGCGGCGAATCTCGGAGATCATGAAGGCAGGCACCAGGATGCGCAGGTCGACCGTCTCCTTGGCAACGACCTGGCCGCGCTCGCGGGCGAGGTCGGCGAAAAGGTCGAAGTCCTTGTCGCGCACATTGTGCAGCATGAAGGTGCGGAAGGGATCGGAAATCTTCTCGAAGGCCTCGGTCTGGCTGATCTGGTTGTCCATCAACGGCTTGACGCCGGTGTTCCACGCCTGATCGAAGGTCGGCGCCATGACATAGAAGGTCATGAACAGCGCCAGCGAAATGAGGATGAGGTTCGCCGGCGTCGATTGCAGGCCGATGCCGGCACGCAGGATCGAGAAGGCGATGACGAAGCGGGTGAAGCTCGTCACCATGATCAGCAGCCCCGGCGCCACCGACAAGACGGTAAGCAGGCCGAACATCTGAATGATGTAGCCGACGGTGGTGCCATCGGCCTTGCCGATGCCGCCGAGGTCAAGCTGCTGGGCCGCCGCGACGGAGGTGGCGGCACCGATCAGTACCGCGGCAAGAAGGAATTTTCTCATTCGAGCAGCAATGTCCTGATAAGAACCTGTTTGACGTGCCCCTGACTGCGGATCGAGGCGCGTTCGTCGAGATCGGCCTTCAGGTGCTGGTAGCCGCTGGCGCCTTCGATCTGGTGCATTTTCAGGGTGCGCACGAAAGCCAGAAGATCCTGTTGAATATCCTCCGCCATGGCCGGCGGCTGCGGCGCGTCGTAGACCACGGATACTTCCATCCTGATCCATGTATCGGCAGGCGAGGCGATATTGGTGGTGATCGGCGCCAGTGTGACAAGCGTTGGACCCGTGCCTGGCTGTTGGGTGGCGGCGGGCTGGGCGACCTTGCTTTCATTTTCGGGCGCAACAGGCACCGATGATGGTGCGCCGACGCCTTTGAGATAGCCGCCTGACATCCAGCCCATGCCGATGGCGGCGGCCGTCACCACGAGCAGCATGGCGCCCTGGATGGCAAGGGAAGGACCCTTGCGAGGCTGAACCTGTTCGACATTGGCCACGGTGCTTTGCTCTCCAATCCCCAGAAGGCCAAGACCTAGAACGGAAGAACCTGGTCGAGGACCTGCTGGCCGTAGGCCGGCTGCTGGACCTCACTGACGCGACCGCGGCCGCCATAGGAGATCCGCGCCTCGGCGATACGTTCATAGGAGATGGTGTTCTCCGCGCCGATGTCCGACGGACGCACCATGCCGGCGATGGTGAGCACCCTGAGTTCGTAGTTGACGCGCACTTCCTGCGAACCCCTGATCATCAAATTGCCGTTGGGCAGGACCTCGGTGACGACGGCGGCGACGTTGAGCTCAAGGTTCTCCGAGCGCTTGATTTCGCCGTCGGCGTTGGTCTCGGTGCTGGAGCTCAAGCCGGCGTCGCCCTTGCCGCTCGTGCTGTTGCCTTCCCATCCCAGCGTGACGTCATAGCCCAGCTTGCGCGCGGCAGTCCGGCTCCTGTCGTTCTGGTTCTTGAAGTTGGCCTTGTCGTTGAGCTTGATCCTGACGGTCAGGATGTCGCCTTCGCGCAGCGCCCTGGGATCGGTGAACAGCCGGCTCTGACGATCGTCCCACAGAGAGAACTTCTTGACCGGCGTGGCGGGCGGCTGAGGATAGCTGTAGGGCGCTGCACCGTCGCTGCCGATGCCCGACCCGACCGGCGACATGGTCGGTTCCCTGCCGATCTCCTTGAAGTTGGTTCCGCAGCCCGACAAGGCTGCGGCCGCGCACAGGATGAGCATTTTGCGGATCATGACGGATCTACCCTTCGGGCTGCGCTGGCCATGATGCCGGTGAGCGTCGCCGCCGCCTTCTGGTCCATTTCGTTGAGGATGACGCCGGCCTTGCGTGAATCGAGCTTCATCAGGATGGCCGCGGCGAGGTCCGCATTGACGATTGCCAGGCGTTCGGCAGCCGCATCGGGCTTCATGCCGGCATAGATCTTGACGACGCCGTCCTCGGCCCTGGCCAGGAACACTTCGCGCCGCTTCAGCCAGGTCTCGTATTCGGCTTTCTTTGCGTCCAGCGCCTTCATGCGCTCGTCAATGCCGGCCTGCAGCTGCTTCAACTCCTCCGCCTGCAAGGCATAGCGGCGGTCGCGGGCGGCGTCGGCGATGTTGGAACAGAAGCGCTCTATCTCGCTTTGGTCCGGTGATTTCTCCCGCGTCAATTGCTGCGGCGCGACCGTGGGCTGCCCACCGGGCAGAACCTGCCGCACGGCATCGTCCGCGTGTGCGCCGCCAAGGACAGGCATGGCCGCCATCGCGGCCGCCAACAGGAAGATGCGGGAGCGGCGTCTTTCACGGGACGAGAGGGAGGAGATCATCGGCATCGCTATTGGAGAACCAGATCGGCTTGCAGGGCGCCGGCCGACTTGATGCCTTGCAGGATGGCAATGATGCCGTCCGGCTTGACGCCGAGACGGTTGAGGCCGGAAACGAGGGTTTGCAGGTCGGGCCCGTCGAGCACGGCAACGCGGGCGTCGGGCCGGCTGGCATCGATGGCGGTGAACGGCTCGACGGCGGTTTCACCCTTGGAGAAGGGTTCCGGCTGCACGACGCGCGGCGCTTCCGTGATGCGCACCGTCAGCGTGCCGTGGCTGATGGCGACACGCGAGATCTTGACGTCGTTGCCGATGACGATGGTGCCGGTGCGCTCGTCGATGACGACGCGAGCCGGCGTGTCGGACTCGACCACCAGATTCTCGATCTCGGCATAGAAGCGGGCCGCCGACACGCTCTTCGGCCGCCTGATCTGCACGGTGCGGGAATCGCGCTCGGCCGCCACGCGCATGCCGAAGCGCTGGGCGGTGTAGTCGTTGATCGCATCGGCGATGCGGATGGCGGTCGAAAAATCTGGATTGCGCAATTGCAGCGTCAGCGTCGACTGGTCGTCGAATTCGGCCTTCACCTGCCGCTCGACGATGGCGCCGTTCGGCACGCGGCCGGCGGTCGGCACGCCTTGCGTCAACTGCTCGGCCTGGCCCTGCGCAGTGAAACCGGAAACGATGACCGCGCCCTGGCCGACGGCGTAAATCTCGCCGTCCGCCGCCTTGAGCGGCGTCATGATCAGCGTGCCGCCGGCAAGCGAGGTGGCGTCGCCCATCGAGGAGACGTCGATGTCGATGCGTGCGCCCGACTGCACATAGGGTGGCATGTTGGCGGTGACGATGACGGCGGCGACGTTCTTGGCGCGCGCGCTGCCGCCTTCGGTGGCGATGCCGAGATTTTCGAGCATGGCGCGGATCGACTGTTCGGTGAACGGCGAGTTGCGCAGGCTGTCGCCGGATCCGGCGAGCCCGATGACGAGGCCGTAGCCGACGAGCTGGTTGTCGCGCGAGCTCTGCAGCTGCGCGATGTCCTTGATGCGCGAGGCGACCTGGCCTGGCGGCAGCGAACTCGGCCCGGGCGACACGCGGAACATGCGCGTGGTGGTGGCCGGATCATATTCCGGATCGTCGTAGACACCGCCATTCTTGGCGGCGAGCTCGCGCTTGGCCTTGGGCGTCAAGCCATCGGCCAGCGCCGGCTGCAGGCCAAGTGCCGCCGCGAGCAGAAGGGCAAACGGCCGCATCATGAAGCGCCGACCTGGATGGTGCCGTCGGCCATCACCGTGCCGGAGAGGATCTTGCCGCTGTCGCTGTTGCGAACCTTGATGAAGTCGCCGGCCGAGCCCGGTTGCAAGGTCACGGCGGTGGCCGTGATCGTCAGCCCGCCGGCGACGAAGAAGACCTGCACGGCCGCACCCTGTTCGACCAGCCAGGCCTCGCGGATGGCGGCGGAAGGAATGTAGCGGCCCGGCAGCAGCGTGCGCTTGGCTATCTTGCCCTGGAGTTCCTCGGAACGGGTCGCCACCGCATCGGGCTTGTGCTTGCCCGTGATGAGGGTGACCTGTTTCAGCGCGGCGAGTTCGATGGTCTCACCGGGATAGATGACGCGGTTGGGAATCAGCACGACCTCGCCGGCGGGCTGATTGGTGGCAATCTGGTTGGCCGACTGGCCCGTCGATTGGCTTGCCGATTGACTCGTCGATTCCTGGGCGAAAGCCGGCATGCCGCCGGCCACCAGCGCAAGGGTCAGCGCGGCGCGGCGGAATGCGGAGCGGGAGATCGGCATGGCCATCATCCGTTACCTGATGTTCTTGGACACAACGGAGGCCATGTCGTCGGCGGCCTGGATGACCTTGGAATTCATCTCATAGGCGCGCTGCGCCGAGATCAGTTCGGTGATTTCCTTGACCGGATCGACGTTGGAAGCCTCGAGATAGCCTTGCTGGATGGTGGCGAAGCCTGGATCGCCGGGCACGCCGACATTGGCGGGACCGGAGGCTGTCGTTTCCTGGAACAGATTGTCGCCGAGCGGTGCCAGGCCTGCCTCGTTGGCGAAGTTGACGATCTGGAGCTGGCCGAGATTCTGCAGGTCGGTTTGACCGTCGATGCGGGCAAAGACCTGGCCGGTCTTGTTGACGATGACCTCGACCGCGTCGACCGGCACGGTGATGGCCGGAATGACGTTGGCGCCGTCGACCGTCACCAGCTGGCCGGTGGCGTTGGTGTTGAAGGCGCCGGCGCGCGTATAGAGCGTGCCGCCATCGGCACCTTCGATCTGGAACCAGCCCCTGCCGGTGAGCGCCATGTCGAAACTGTTGCCGGTGCTGGTCAGTTCGCCCTGTGTGTGGACGTTGCGCACCGCGGTCGTCTTGACGCCGAGACCGATCGAAACGCCTTCCGGCACCAGCGATGCGTTGGAACGGTTCGGCACACCTTGCGTGCGATCGACCTGGTAGAGCAGGTCGGAGAATTCGGCGCGCGCGCGCTTGTAGCCGGTGGTGTTGATGTTGGCGATGTTGTTGGCGATGACTTCCAGATTGGTCTGCTGGGCATTCATGCCGGTGGCGGCGATTGCGAGTGCTTTCATGGCCTGCTCCTCAGATGCCCATACGACTGACTTCGAGATAGGCCGAAACGACCTTGTCGCGGATAGCAACGGCGGTCTGCAGCGCCTGCTGGGCGCTCATCACGGCATCGACCACCTGGCGGGTGTCGGCGTCGCCCTTGAGCGCCTGCAGCGACACCTGCTCGGCATTCTGCATGGTGCTGACGGTCTTGGAGGCTGCCTGGCTCACCGCCTCGGCAAAGGAGGTGCCGAGGTTTCCCGATGCCGCCGGCGCAACGCCACCCTGCAGCAGGTCGGTGGCCGTGTCGCCCAGCCCAGGCTTCAGGTTAAGCGCGCCGATGCCGTTGACGATCATTGGTTCCTCATCAGGTCGATGGTCATTGAAATGAGGTCGCGCGCCTGCTTCACGACTTGCAGGTTGGCCTCGTAGGAGCGGTTGGCCTCGGTCATGTCGGCCATTTCGATCAGCACGTTCACATTGGGCATCTTGACATAGCCCTTGTCGTCGGCGGCCTCGTTGCCGGGCTGGAATTCGACGGGAAAGTCGCTCGGGTCGCGGTCGATCGAGTTCACCTCAACGGTCGAGCTGCCGGAGGCCCGGTCGAGTTCGGAGACGAAGCTGATGGTCTTGCGGCGATAAGGGTCGGCGCCCGGCGTGGTTCCTGTCGACTGGGCGTTGGCGAGGTTTTCCGAAACCACGCGCAAGCGCTCGGACTGGGCGCCGAGGCCTGATGCTGCGACTTTGAGGGCTGCGGTCAGCGCGTCCATGGTCAGCTCTTCACCGCCATCATCATCATTGAATGAAATGCCTTGACGATGGCCGTGTTGAGCTCGAAGGAGCGGCGCACCTCGCCGGCCTTGAGAAGCTGGTCTTCAAGCACGACCGTGTTCTTGGACGGCAAGATCACGCCGTCGTCTTCCTGCGGCTTGATGGCGAAGCCGGCATTGGTGGCAGCGCTGCCGAGATGGCCGGGCTCGGTGATCTCAAGCGACACCGCGGTACGGTCGAGCACCTTCTCGAACGGCTCGACATCGTTTGCCGTGTAGCCCGGCGTGTTGGCATTGGCGATGTTGCCGGCCACGGCCGACTGACGCACGGACAGCCACTGCGCTTGCTTGGCGGCGAGATCGAAAAGGGAAACAGGCTCCATGGGAATCTCCGGGCATGTGCCCAAAGACTAGGCCGCCAGTCTTGCGTGGACCTTGCGGACGGTCGCTAGAGCAGGATGCCGAAAAGTGTGAAGCGGTTTTCGAACGATATTCTGCTCTATCTTGGATCCGGCTCTGGGCAAGGCCGAGACGGCCTTACCTGGAAAGCTCGATCACCTGGTTGGCGCTGGTGAGCATGACCCATTTGCCGTTGCGCTGTTCGATCGCCGAGACCTTGCTGGAATCCGGCAGCGTTGAACCGCGTTGGACCATCCACAGGCCGGTGTCGTCCTCGATCATGGCGCGGCCGTTGGCGACATGGACCATGCGGAACTTCGCGATATCGGCGGGGAAGGGCTGGTCGCCGGGCGGCTCCGTTTTGGCATCGTCCTGCACCGCGCCGGTGGCGAGCAGGTCGACACCTGCGTTGGGAACGTCCTTGGCGGTCAGCGGCGCGCTGCGTGCCGCGACCACGCCGCCGCCCACGCGTCCTGAATTGGTGCCGGTGCCGCCGAACTTGATCGCCTGGACGCCGAACTGGTCCTGGTTGAAGAAAATGTACCAGGGAAACAGAGCGCAGATCAGGCCGAGCGTGATGCCGAGCGCGGCGATGACGACGTCGCTGCGACGGTCCGCCTTCTTTCGCAATTTTGGAAATTGCGCCTTTGGCGGTTGCGGCCATTCGGCGACCGGAAAAAGGTCTTCGATCAGCAATTCGCGGCTGGCCTGCATCATCTCCGGAGCATCGACGCCGGGAGCCACATGCGTTGAGGAAAGGGCGGTCCGGCCCAGAACAGGTTCGGATCTGGGGAGAGCCGGTTTGACGGCCCTGGCCAGAACAGCCGCGGTCCTGGCAGCAATGGCGCCGGCGGCGTTTGCTTTGGCGACCCTGGCCTCCTCCGCTCGAGCCTGCTCCGCGGCGTTCGCCTCGGCGATCATCTCGTTCAGGAGGCGCTCCGTGTACTGGCGTTCAGTCTCCTGGTTCGACATTCTGCTTTCCCTTGAGATGGCGGGCAAGGTCGGAGAACGGATCGGCGGACGGACGGTCCCTGGGTGATTGCGTCAGCGCCTCATAGATCAGGGGCACCTGGCGCACCGCCATGTCGAGTTCGGCGTCGACGCCGCCCTGATAGGCGCCGAGCAGGCGGATGTCGCGGGTGTCCTCGAAGCGGGAGATCATCGACTTCAGCCGCGTCACCAGGGCTCGTTGCTCGATGCTCCAGGCCTTGCCTGCCAGCCGCGATATGGACGACAGCGGATTGACGGGCGGATAGCGGCCCTGTTCGGCGATCGCGCGGTCGAGCACGACATGGCCGTCGAGAATGCCGCGCACGGAATCGGCGACCGGGTCATTGTGGTCGTCGCCGTCGACCAGCACGGAAATGATGGCGGTTATAGAGCCTTTACCTTCGATCCCGGGGCCGGCGCGCTCAAGCAGCTTGGGCAGTTCGGTGAAGACCGAGGCGGGATAGCCGCGCGCGACCGGCGGCTCGCCGGTTCCCGTCGCCACTTCGCGCAGCGCGTGAGCGAAGCGGGTGATCGAATCCAGCACCAGAAGCACACGGTGGCCCTGGTCGCGAAAATGCTCGGCCACACGCATGGCGGTATCGGGCGCCCGCCTGCGCATCATGGCGCTCTCGTCGCTGGTGGCGACGACGGCGACGGTCTTGGCCATGCTGTCGCCGATCGTATCCTCGAGGAATTCGCGGACCTCGCGGCCACGTTCCCCGATCAGCGCCACGACGACGGTGTCGAACGCGTCGGCGCCGGCGAGCATGGCTAACAGCGTCGACTTGCCGACGCCGGAGCCGGCGAAAACGCCCATGCGCTGGCCAAAGCAGAGTGGCGTGAAGATGTCGATGACCTTGACGCCGGTCATGAAGGCTGTGCCGACACGCTGCCGCGCCATGGCGCCGGGCGTCGCGGCTATCGCCGCCATGTCGTCGCCCCTCATCAAAGGCGGACCACCATCGATTGCCCGGGTGAGCGCGTCGATGGCGCGGCCGCGCCATGAGGCATGCGGCGCCACCGCGAGCGGACCCCTGCGGAACACGGCATCGCCGATGCCGGCGTCGGCACTGCGTTCGAAGGGAGCGATCACAACCTCGTCACGGCTGATCTTGACGATCTCGCCGCGACGCGCGCCGGCCTGGCCGCGCTGTTCGACAATGTCGCCCAGCCTGGTGAAATCGGAAAGGCCGCGCACCTTGTAATGCGTGGGCGTGACTTCGGTGACGAGGCCGCCGCGCTTGACCAGCCCGTCGCTATCGCCGAAGCGCCTGATAACCCGCTCCAAAGCGGCAAGCCGATCTTTCGGCGCCGGCTGGAGCTGTCTTTCGGGTGCGCGGATGGATGGCTGCTCTGACGACATGCTAAGACTTCGAGCCGAGCGTCTTTATCGCCTCATCGGTGGAGGAATCGGTCTGCCGCATCATCGCGGCGGTGTTCTCGAAGGCGCGCTGGACCATGATCAGCCGGGTCATTTCCAGCACCGGATTGACGTTGGATTCCTCGACGAAACCTTGCGCTATGCCGACATCGGAACGGTCGGTGACCGGTTCGGGCGTGCGTGCGGGCACAATGCCGGAATTGCCGTAGCGCACGAAATTCTGGCCCGGGTCGAAATTGTAGAGGCCGATCGAGCCGACGAGCTGTTCGTTCTGGCGCAGCGAGCCATCGGCGCCCGCCTTGGGCGGGCCGTTGCGGGGATCGAGCTGGATCGGCGCGCCGCCGGCGTCGAGCACCGGGTGGCCCTCGACCGACATCAGCTCGCCATTCTCGTTCATGGAGAAGCGGCCGTCGCGAGTCATGACGGTGCCGGCCGGCGTGTCGATGGCGAACCAGGCGTCGCCCTGGATGGCGAAATCGAATGGGTTGCCGGTTTCTGTCATGGCGCCGTGAGCCCCCGACAGATAGGTCTTGCCGGAGGAAGCGAACGATACCGACTTCTGCCCTGCACCCGACACCACATCCTCGAATTTCACGCCGGTGGCGCGAAAGCCGACGGTGCTGGCGTTGGCGACATTGTCGGCGATCGTATCGAGCCGCCGCTCGAGGGCCATCTGCGCGGAGAGGGCGACGTAAAGACTGTCTCGCATGATCAGAACTTCAGTTTCTGCATGGCCATCATCAGGTCGGTGGAGATGCCCGATGTGACCGGTTTGGCGAAGAGCACGCTGATCGATGTCACGGCCGTCGAGGTCGGGTTGTTGATCTCGTACATGCTGGTGAAGCGGGTCAGGAACTTGTTCAGTTTCACGGGATCCGTGAAATCCGAGATGTCGAGCTTCTGCTCGAACAGTTGCGCCTGCTTGTCGATGTCGGCGGTGGCGAAGGAATCAGGCAGCCCCAGCGCGGTGCGCACCACGCTGGCCAGCGCGGTGTCGGCCAACACGTCGTACCAACTGGTGATGTCGGGCGCCTTACGGTTGAAATAGAGCGCCAGCCGCACGCCCTCATTGGTTTGGCCGGCATCCTCTTCCAGCGTCTGGCGCATGTATTTGTCGACGGTCGGCTGCTGCGCCGGATTGATGGTGGTGGCATTTTCGCCGTATTGTTCGAAGTTAAGGGCCGTGGCCAGTCCCGCGTAAGCCGGGTTCGTCTGCTTGTTGGCGACACTGTTGGGGTCGCGCACGCCACCCTGCAGGACCTGCTTGATAAGGTCCTTGTTCTCCGTCGCCGAATCGAGGCCGTACGCCGCCAGCGCGTAGGTGTAGAGCCGGCTGTTCGACATCAGATCGTCGACCGACTTCACCTTGGTGATGTTGGCAAGATAGTAGGTCGTCTCGCCCTTCACATAGGCGGAATTCGGATCGAGGCCGGCGATTTGCGCCTGCGTGGCGTAGTTCTTCGCCACCAGCTGCTGCGCCTTGTTGTAGATGGTCGCATCGGCACCGTTGGCGGCGAAGTTGAAGGCGGTGACGAACGCGGCGTAGCGCTTGTCGGTGAGCTTGTTGGCGAAACTGTTGGGGTTGGAAACGCCTTCCTTGAGCGCCTTGACCATGAACGCCTTGGCGTAGTCCATGTCCCCCAGCCCGTACGCCTTCATGGCATATTTGAACAAGCGGTCGTTGTTGACGAAATCGTCGATCGATTTCACCTTGGTGATGTTGGCGAGATAATATTTGGTATCGCGATCGACCGTCGGCTGTTGCTCGATACGGTCGATCGACTTGTTGATGTCTTTGGTGATCAACTGGTAGCTGGTATAGGTACTGAGCAAGGACGCGCCTCCGGCCGAAGCTATGCCGGCACAATAAGCGCACTTCCTTGCGCGAAACTGAATCGCCAACATTCGGCCCCATGGCGGCTCCGATTCAAGCCTCACACAAGGCACGGGGGCTATCCCTTGTCCGACGTGAAATGCGGAAGGACCGGTCGTGGGCATTCTGATTGGACTTGTGGTGACGCTCGGCTGCGTCCTTGGCGGCTTCATGGCCATGGGCGGGCATCTGCACGTGCTGGTGCAGCCATGGGAAGCCGTGGTCATCTGCGGCGCCGCGCTCGGCACCTTCCTGGTCGCCAATCCGATGAAGACGGTCAAGGATACCGGCAAGGGCATTCTCGAAGCTTTCAAGCAGGCTGTGCCTAAGGAGCAGGACTATCTGGAAACGCTTGGCGTGCTGCACAGCCTGATGCGCGAGCTGCGCTCCAAGTCGCGCAGCGAGGTCGAGGCGCATATCGACAATCCGGAGGAGTCGGCGATCTTCCAGGCCTTTCCGACCGTGCTCAAGAATCACGACCTGATGAATTTCATCTGCGACTACTGCCGCATCATCATCATCGGCAATGCCCGCTCGCACGAGATCGAGGCGCTGATGGACGAGGAAATCCAGACCATCAAGTCCGACAAGATGAAGGCCTATCACGCGCTGGTCGCGGTCGGCGACGGCCTGCCGGCACTCGGCATCGTCGCCGCCGTGCTCGGCGTGGTGAAGGCGATGGGAGCGCTCGACCAGTCGCCGGAAATCCTCGGCGGCCTGATCGGCGCCGCGCTGGTCGGCACCTTCCTCGGCATCTTCCTGTCCTATGCGGTGGTCGGGCCTGTCGCCACCAAGATCAAGACTGTGCGCGAGAAGAAGAACCGCCTCTACATCATCGTCAAGCAGACGCTGCTCGCCTACATGAACGGCGCGCTGCCGCAGGTGGCGATCGAGTTCGGCCGCAAGACCATCTCCTCCTATGAGCGGCCGACCATCGACGCCGTCGAGCAGAGCACGATGAACACCGGCAGCGCCGAGAAGAAGGCCGCCTGAGCGATGCGCGACAGACCGGTGCCAAAACTGTCATGACGAGTCCGGGCAGCCCCTCGCAAGCGCGTTCGCTGATCATCGAGCGCCTGGTCGGCGACAGCGGCGAGGCCGACCAGGTCATCGACGCCGGCCGCGCCATGGCCGAACGGGCCATACCGCTGCTGCAGAAGGCGCTCTCGAGCGAGCTTGGAACTCCCGTGAGCGTCGACCTCAGGACCGTGGAAATCAGTCGTGTCCCCGAGGCGCGTTCGCGCGCCGGCGAGACGTTCGCCATGACCGTTGTCGGCTCACCGGCATCCTCCGATGCGATGACCCTCGTCATCGACGCTGCCGCGATCGCGATCATCGTCTCGACGCTGTTCGGCGGCGACCCGGACATGCCGGTGTCGCCGATCGAGCGCGACCTGTCGCAGATCGAGGCCGATGTCTCGTCCATGGTGTTCCAGGAGGTTGCGCAGGCGCTGAACGGATCGGGGCAGCGCTCGCTCGAACTGCGGCTGCCCGCGCCGCGCGCAATGTCGGGCCTCGAGGCCAGGCGGCACGTGTTGCGCGACGGCGCCGCGATCCGCATCGTCCTCGGCATCTCGACGCCGGTCGACAGCGGCTCGATCACGGTGATGATGCCGCAGCGTATCGTGCTGGCCGGCCGCGATGGTACGGCCGGCGCCAGCGAGGACGATCACGGCACCAGCTGGCGGGCTCGCTTTTCGGAAGAGGTGATGCGCTCGACCGTGGCGCTCGAAGCCACCATGCCGCTGACGCAGCTGACGCTTGGGGACCTCGCCAATCTCGAAGTGGGCCAGGTCATCGATTTCGATGAGACGGCGCAATCACGGGCTCGCCTCGGCGCGCGCGGCCAGACGCTGTTCGTATGCGAGTTCGGCAAACTGGGGCAGAATTACACCGTCCGAATCAGGCATCCTTTCGATGCCGGGCAGGACTTCATCGATGGGCTCATGCCGGCCGGTGCCGGGCGCGCCTGAGCTTTTGGAGACGACGCATGGCCAAGACCAAGGTAGAACCAGAGCTCGATCAGCCGGACGAGCAGCTCGATCGCGCCATCGAGGAATTGCGCGGGGTCCTGCATGAGGAAGAGCAGCGCCCCGAGATGGCGGCCAGGGCCGCGGCATCGGCCAATTCAAGCGTCATCATGAATATCCCCGTCGATGTCCAGATCATCCTTGGCAGCACCGAGATGGCGGTTGCCGATCTGATGGCGCTGCAGAAGGGTTCGACGGTCGCGCTCAACCGCCGCATCGGCGAACCGGTCGATGTCGTGGTGAATGGCCGCAAGATAGCGCGCGGCGAGATCACCGTGCTCGAAAGCGACCCTTCGCGCTTCGGCATCAGGCTGACCGAAATCATCGCCGGCACGAAGGGCGCCTAGACATGGCTGGCGGGGCTTGCCGATGGCAGCGGAGGCGAAAGGCATGACAACGCCGCTGACGACCCTGACACGCGCACAGAAGGCGGCCGCCATACTGGTGGCGATGGGCAAACCGTCCGCCAGCCGCCTGCTGAAATTCTTCAAGCAGGAAGAGCTGAAGGCGCTGATCGAGGGCGCCCGGCTGCTCAGGACCATTCCACAGAGCGATCTCGAGCGTATCGTCGCCGAATTCGAGGCCGAATTCACCGAAGGCGCGGGCCTGCTCGATTCCGCCGACAGGATGGACACCATCCTCAACGAGTCGCTCTCGCCCGAAGAGATGAGCGCCATCATGGGCAACAAGAAACCGGAGGCTGCGCCCGAAGGGCCGCCGCCGATCTGGCCCGATCTCGAAAAGCTCGAACCCGCGCGGCTCGGCGCCTTCCTCGCGGGCGAACATCCGCAGACGGCGGCCATGGTGCTGTCGAAACTGGCGCCGCAGGCGGCGGCAAGCGTGCTTTTGACGCTGACGAAGCCAATGCGTGGCGAAATCATCAAGCGCATGGTGACGATGGCCAACGTTCCGGCCGCCGCCACCAGGATCGTCGAGAACAGGCTGCGCGCCAGCGTGCTGTCGGACACCTCGACCAAGGACACGTCGGCCGGGCAGGCGCGCGTCGCCAGCGTGCTCAACGAGTTGGAAAAGCCCCTGCTCGACGAGGTCATGCAGGATCTCGAAGCCGCCGGCACGCCCGACCTCGACGGTGTTCGGGCCCGGCTGTTCGCTTTCGACGACCTGCCGCTGCTCACCCAGAAGGCGCGCGTGCTTTTGTTCGACGGGCTGTCGACCGAGCTTGTCACGCTGGCGCTGCGCGGCACGTCGGCGGCACTGGCCGAAGCGGTGCTGTCGGCGATCGGCGCCCGCTCCCGGCGGATGATCGAGGCCGAACTCGGGCAAGGGTCGGAGGGTGTCCCCGCCGCCGACATCATGGCGGCACGCAAGACGATCGTGACCACCACCATCCGGCTGTCGCGCGAAGGCGCATTCGAACTTCCCTCGACGCAGAACGCCGCCTAAGGCATGTCCGACGCCGTCGACAAGGATTCGAAAACCGAAGAGGCGACGGAAAAGAAGATCCGCGACACCATCGAACAGGGCAAGTTGCCCCATTCGAGGGAAACCGCGATCCTGGCCTCCTTTGTCGCCATACTGGTGTTTACCGTCTTCTATGCCAAGGACGCCATCGTCGAGCTCGGCATGTTCCTGTCGATGTTTCTCGAGAAGCCCGAGGCCTGGCCGATGGACACCGAGACCGATGTCATCGACCTCTACAAGATCGTGATGCTGGAAGTCGGCCGCGCCGTGCTTAGCCTGCTGGTGCTGCTGACCGTTGCCGGGATCGGCGCCTCGGTGCTGCAGAACATGCCGCAATTCGTCGGCGAGCGGATCAGGCCGCAGATGTCACGCATCTCGATCGTCAAGGGCTGGAACCGGATGTTCGGCGCCCAGGGCTGGGTCGAATTCCTGAAGTCCCTTGCAAAAGTCGGTTTTGCCATCGCCGTGCTCGCCTTCACGCTGTCGGAGGACCACCGCAAGCTGCTTGCCGGGATGATCACCAATCCGGTCGCTTTCGGCCTCGTCATCCGCGGCATCTCCGTCGACATACTGGTGGCGATCGTCTTCGTCATGGGACTGATCGCGGCGGTCGACATCGTCTGGTCGCGCTTCCACTGGAGGCAGGACCTGCGCATGAGCAAGCAGGAGGTCAAGGACGAGTTCAAGCAGTCAGAGGGCGACCCGATCGTCAAGTCGCGGCTGCGTTCATTGGCCCGCGACCGGGCGCGCAAGCGGATGATGACGGCAGTGCCGCGCGCGACGCTTGTCATCGCCAACCCGACCCACTTCTCGATCGCGCTGAAATATGTGCGCGACGAGGATTCGGCGCCGCTGGTGGTGGCGAAGGGGCAGGATCTCGTGGCGCTCAAAATTCGCGAAATCGCCAAGGAACATAACATCCCGATCTTCGAGGACGTGGCGCTCGCCCGCTCCATGTACAAGCAAGTTTCGGTCGATAATGTGATCCCGTCGCAATTCTACCAGGCCGTCGCCGAACTGGTGCGGATCGTCTACTCGAAAAAGGCTGAGCGCAGACAGATTTCATGAACCGCCAACCGCACGCAAAATCCCGCGAGATCATCGTCGCCAGCGCCATCGAACAGGTGGTGGTGGAACTCAGACTGATCGACGTCGCCGACTATATCGCCTTCATCCGGCTGGAGCATTTCGCCTGCCTGTCGGATCTGGTCGATTCAGCGGCGGAGCTGTTCTTCATGCCGGGTACGCTGAGGCTCGGCCATGGCGGCGAAGCGCATGTCGACTGGAGCGGCAGCCCGCGCATCGTGCTCGACCTGGAGCTCAGGCCACCCGGCGTGACCGTCTATTTCCAGCTGACGCTGAGCGAGACCGGCAACACGGTCGTGGTCAACTACGTGTCGTTTGAAAAACCGGGCGAAGACCCCCAGCATAATACGGCGCTGCTGGAGGCTGTGATTGAACAGGCCCGCATCCGCAAGGTCGAAGCTCTTACTCGATAAGCCCCAGCCGCAGCGCCTTGGCGACCGCCTGGTTGCGGTTGACGGCATTGAGCTTCTGGGTCGACTGGGTGAGGTATTGGTTGGCGGTATGCACCGATAGTTTCAGCAGCCGCGCGATCTCCTCGCTGGTGTTGCCGTTGGCGGTCAGCTTCAGGCATTCGAGCTCGCGCTTGGAGATCGAGCGCATTCTGCCGGCATCGCCCGGACGCATGCGCGCGACGGCGGCGAACAGCGAGAAGCAGCGAGCGTGGATTTCGTAGAGCGCATCCTGCGGCAGCGCGATCTCCGATCCCAGGAAGACGACGAGCCCGCATTGGCCGCGATCGGCATGGACGGGAAAGGCAATGCCGCTCGATCCGGGTGTCAGCGGCGCCATCTGTCCGGTCCAGGCGAGACTGCCGAACATGCCGGCCATGGCCGCCACGCCATCATCCGTCCACCAGCGCGGCTCGGTCGAAATCCGGCTATGGCGCACGATCTCCTCGCCATTGGCGCCCGAAATGAACTTCGTCGCCACCGCGGTGCCGGGATAATCGGAATCAAAGCACGGGACCAGCCGGGCGCGCTCGGGCGACGGGCTGACGAAGAACAGGCCGAAGGCCGAGGCGTTGATGTCGACTGATATCCAGCGGCAGCGGCGCACCGCATCGGGAATGGTGACGGCGTGATGCGTTTCGGAGCCAAGCGAAAAGGCGCCGAAAGGGCTGCGCTGCTCGTTGAAAAGGGCTTCCGCGGTGTCCTTGATGTCGGCGTGTTTCAAATGATGCCACTCCTGATCGCCGTGGCGATGGCCATCGCACGGTTGCTGGCCGCGAATTTCTGGATGGCGTGGGTGATGTAGCTGTTGACAGTGTTGGAGGAGACGCCAAGGATGACCGCCACCTCGTCGGTGGTCTTGCCTTCCGAAACCCAGAACAGGCATTCGCGCTCGCGGTCCGACAGCGGATCCTGCATGGCGGCGGCGGCGATCAACTGCGGAATATGCGAGAGCGCGTAGCAGCATTTCAGCTGCGCCCTCATCAGCGCCGGCTGGTCGATCCGGCCGGCGGCCGCCGCCGAGAACAAGGCGAACAGGCGCTGACGGCCGACATTCAGCCGCAGTGAATAGATCTCGGCATGGCCGAGCACGTCGAGGAGCCGGGCTTCTTCGCCCGAGACCAGCCCGTCGGCCTCCGGCGCCTGGGCCGCCACCAGCGGTGTCGGACGGATACCGGGTGCCGCGGTGAGCGGTCCCTGGGCAAGGCCGGCGATCAGCCGCTTGCCGATCAGCTCGATGACGTCGAAGATCCAGTTCGAGGAGACGATACGCGCATCGTTGCGGTCCTGGTCATGGACGATGGCGACCAGCATGTAGCTGTCGGCGCCGATCTCGGCGGTCAGTTCCATGAAGAAGCTGGTGAGATCACCGCGCGACGTCAGGCGCGAGCCTAATGTGTCGGATTGAAGAGGCGCGGCGGGACTGCTCATCTGCTGCTTTTGGCCGGAATCGGTTCTGATGTCCGGTTGCTGGAGAGCCAGCCGCCGAACTCGAAAACGCGTTACTTTTACGAGACACACACGAGGCGCGGGGCCGCGCCCAACCAGACGGAATCCATTCAGGGAACGCGAAGACGTCCGCGTCTGGCGCCGGAAAAATCCGGAACGTGAGACTTTGGGTGGTCGCCGCGCCCCCCGAGGACCGGCTGATTCGGGTCTAATCTACCCGCAGATGAATCTGACATCAAACGCGATTTGACAAAATCGAATCTGGGGGACTCTGCCTGCGACTCAGCGGCCGGTTTCCGTGCCTTTCCATGGCGGGAACGTCGAGCCGCACGGGCCGGCCATGGCGTTTGCGATGGCCTCATGGGGTGCCGGTGGATGCAAAAAAGGGCGGCTGACGCCACCCTTCCTTTGTCCGTCTTCCGCGCAGCCGGCTGCGTTCCCTGGACGACGATCTACCGGTCCTCGAAGCCGGTCAGCACGCCGACGGCATTGATGCCGATCTCCTCGACGGCATAGCCGCCTTCCTGGACGAACAGCGTCGGCAGGCCGAGCTTGGCGATGCGCCGGCCGATCTTGGGATAGTCTGATGTCTTCAGCTTGAACTGGCTGATCGGGTCCTTCTCGAAAGTGTCGACGCCGAGCGAGACGACGACGATGTCGGGCGCGTAGGCGGCGAGCCTGGCGCAGGCGTCTTCCAGTGAGACGTTCCAGGCGTCCCAGCCGGTGCCGAACGGCATGGGATAGTTGATATTGAAGCCTTCGCCTGCGCCGGCGCCACGCTCGTCGGCATGGCCGAGGAAGAACGGGTACTCGACCATCGGATCGCCGTGCAGGTTGATCACCTGCACGTCGGCGCGGTCATAGAAGATCTCCTGCGTCCCGTTGCCGTGGTGATAGTCGACGTCGAGGATCGAGACGCGTTTGGCGCCCTGGTCGCGGAACCATTGCGCGGCGACCGCCGCGTTGTTGATGTAGCAGTAGCCGCCCATGAAGCCGGCCCCGGCATGGTGGCCGGGCGGTCGGCAGAGCGCAAAGGCCGCTCTCTCGCCGTCCTTGACCAGGCCGGCGGCGGTCCGCGCCACGTCATAGGATGATTTGATCGCGGCCCAGGTGCCCTCGACGAAGGTGGCGCCGCCGTCGAAGGAATAATAGCCGAGCAGGGCGTCGATGCGCTTGGGCGGCACGTCGCCACGCAGGCCGCGCGTCGGCCAGGTGAAGGGCATCGCCGTACCCGTGTGGCCCTCGGCGATCCATTGCGGCCAGACGGTCGGCAGGAAGTCGATATAGTCTGACCTGTGGACGCGCTTGGCCGCGGCAAGGTCGTGCTCGACCGGTGCGATGATCGCGCCGAGCTTCTCGCTTTCGACCCGCGCCTTGATGAACTCCGCCCGCGAGGGCTTTTCGAAGCCGGGCACGATGGCTGAGGTAACCAGTTCCATCTGGCCGGCATGGCCGGCGTGAAGCGGCGAATAGACAGTCTTCATAAGGTTCCTCTCGAAATGCGAAATTAATCAAGATTGAGATAGGGGGTCACCAAGGCGAGCCACATGACTTCCACATCGTCCTCGATGAGGTCGAATGTCCTGCGGTCCTTCTTCAGCCCCACGAGCCGGCAGGCATGCCCGACCTCCATCATCACAACGCCGAGCCGGCTGGCGATCTTGCCTTCAAGGGCCGGGTTCACATGCCGCAGCCATGCGGCGTAGAGGGCGATGATCTGGTCGTCATATTCGTTCTGGATCGGCCGCAGGTCGGCATTGCCCGAAATGGCCTCGATCACCGGCATCAGGGTGGCGTTTTCGAGGTAGAGCTTCGAGGTGTCGATGAAGAGCTTGCGCACTTCACGCCGAAACTCTTCCCGGTTGGTCGGCGGGGCGACCTTGATGCGCCGCGCGATCACTTCGGGAAAGGATGACAGCCAGCGCCTGGCGAGGTCCAGAAGAATGGCTTCCTTGTTGGGAAAGTACTGGTAGACCGAACCGACCGACAGGCCGGCGCGCTGCGCGATGGCGAGCGTCGTCGGCGTCTTGGTTCCTTGCTCCCGCGTCAGGATCAGCGCGGCGTCGAGAATCCTGTCGACCACCTTGCTGGACCGTTGTTGCCGCGGCTGCTTGCGCGGTTCAAGCGCTATCCTGGTTTTGCGGTCGAGACTGCGCTTCACTGCTTGATGCCCTCGTTCCCCGCCTGGTCCCAACACAGGCGGAGCGTGCTGTCCACAATACATTCTAAATCCGGCATGTTGACAAACGCGAATAATCAGTCGCATTCTTTTATCCACACTGTCTCTCGGGATAACAAGGGGAATCTCGAAGACAGCGCGCCGGCATCATTCGTTGTCCGATAGCCCACGCTCCGTGGTGTGGCGGGTCGTTGGGCACGAGCTTTGCCGGTCTCAGTCAGTCGTCAAAAGCGCGGAGTCGCGATGTCGGTCACGGGTGCGGGTCATAGTGCGGATCTGATTGTCCTCAACGGTCGTGTGCTGACCATGGACAATGACAATCCCGCCGCCGAAGCCGTTGCCGTCAAGGACGGCGCCATCATCGCCATCGGCAGCAGCACCTCTATCGAAGAGTTCAAGGGACCGGCTACCAAGGTCATCGATGCGCTTGGCGGATCAGTCCTGCCCGGCTTCATCGAAGCCCACATGCATCTGTTTTCCGGCGCCGCCGAGCTCGCCCATCTGCAACTGGCTGGCGTGCATGGGTTCGAGGCGCTGCAGAAGGCGATCCGCGACTATGCAGCGACGCACCCCGACGCGCGGATGCTGGTTGGCCAGAGCGTCGACTACACCGTGCTCGACGACGAGCGGGTGACGCGTCACCATCTCGATGCGATCCTGCCGGACCGGCCTTTCG
The DNA here is from genome assembly GCF_004794715.1 of Mesorhizobium sp. M8A.F.Ca.ET.207.01.1.1. NCBI lineage: Bacteria > Pseudomonadati > Pseudomonadota > Alphaproteobacteria > Hyphomicrobiales > Phyllobacteriaceae > Mesorhizobium > Mesorhizobium sp. M8A.F.Ca.ET.207.01.1.1. The sequence continues at coordinate 557,555 of NZ_SRUS01000002.1, forward strand.
TCATGGCCGCCCCCGACCACCATACGATGTGGGCCAACACCAAGGCGCTTGAACTGGCCGGCATCCTCAATGGGCGCACGCTTGGGCCGGGCAATGAGATCGTCATGGGCGACGATGGCCTGGCAGCGGGCGAATTGCGCGAAGGCGAGGCCTTCGGCCCGGTTCTCGACCTTGCCGGCGAAGGCCGCGTGCGGCTGGGCCTGGCGACTGGCGGCGAGCCCGACCCGATGCCGTCGGCGGAAGAACGGGCTTTCGACCGCGACATCATGCGGCGCGGGCTTGCCTGGTGCGCGCGCCACGGCATCACCTCGATCCAGAACATGGACGGCAACCTCTACCAGCTCGAACTGCTGGCCGAGATCGAGGCCGAGGAAGGCCTGCCATGCCGCGTGCGGATGCCTTTCCACTACAAGAATTTCATGACGCTCGACATGCTCGGCAAGGCCTCCGTCATGGCCGAACGCTACGACAGCGAGTGGCTGTCATCGGGCATGGTCAAGGTGTTCTACGACGGAGTGCTCGATTCCTGGACGGCGGTCATGATCGAGCCTTATGCCGATCGGCCCGACTGGGTCGGCGAGCCATTGTTCACGCCGCAGCAGTTCATCGATCTGGCAGTCGCCATCGACAGGCGCGGGCTGCAGATCGCGGTGCACTCGATCGGTGACGGCGCGGTGCGCGCCGTGCTCGACGGCTACGAGGCGGCGCAGAAGGCCAATGGCAAGCGTGACAGCCGGCATCGCGTCGAACATATCGAGGTTACCACCGCCGCGGACGTACCACGTTTTGCCGAACTCGGCGTCATCGCTTCCATGCAGCCGCCGCATCCGCCCGGCGCCATGGATTTTCCGCTGGAGCCGACAGTGTCGCGCATCGGGCCGGCCCGCTGGCCGCTCAGCTATGCCTGGCGGACGTTGAAGGATGCCGGCGCCCATGTCGTGTTCGCGTCGGACTGGCCGGTATCGCCGATCGATCCGATCCTGGGCATCAAGGCGGCAGTGCTGCGCAAACCGTGGGCAGAAAGCGACCCGGACCAGAGCTTCTCGCTGCATGAATCGATCGCCGCCTACACGGTCGAGGGCGCCTACGCGGAATTCGCCGAGCACCGCAAGGGCATGCTGAAATCAGGCTACATGGCGGATCTGGTGGTGCTGTCGGCCGATATCGAGAAGACGGCGCCGGCCGATCTGCACAAGCTGCGGCCGGTGACGACGATCTGCGGCGGCAAGATCACCTATCAGGCCTGACAATGGCATGAGGCTTGCTGTCGAATGACTGACTGAACTGTGATTCAATGCCGGGCTTGCCAACCTACCGGCCATGTGGTCACATCCAACAGGGGACAAACTCCGCCAGCAAGAGCGGGGTCAACAGTGAGGCGTAATCGTGCCGGACAAACCGGATCGGAATGCGATTGAAGTAGTAAACGTCAGCAAAATTTTCGGATCGGGTGAAGGGCAGGTCGCTGCCCTCGACAAGGTCTCGGTGTCCATCCGCGAAAACGAGTTCTTCACGCTGCTGGGGCCGTCAGGCTGCGGCAAGACCACCTTGCTGCGGCTGATCGCCGGCTTCGACTTTCCAACCGCCGGCGAGATCCTGCTCTACGGCCAGGACATCGCGCCATTGCCGCCCTTCAAGCGGCCGGTCAACACCGTCTTCCAGTCCTACGCGCTGTTCCCGCACATGACGGTCGCCGACAATATCGGCTTTGGCCTTGAAATGCTGGGCAAGCCGAGGGCCGAGATCAAGGCGCGCGTCGCCGAGATGTTGAAGCTGGTCAAGATGGAAGCGCTGGCCGGTCGTCGCACCGGCCAGATTTCCGGCGGCCAGCAGCAGCGCGTGGCGCTGGCCCGGGCGCTGGCGCCGCAGCCGAAGGTGCTGTTGCTCGACGAACCACTCTCGGCGCTCGACTACAAGCTGCGCAAGGAGATGCAGATCGAGCTGAAGCGGCTGCAGCACGAGACCGGCATCACCTTCATCTTCGTCACCCACGACCAGGAAGAAGCGTTGACCATGTCGGACCGCATCGCGGTGATGTCGTCGGGCAAGATCCTGCAGGTCGGCTCGCCTTGGGACATCTACGACAAGCCGGCGGAACGCTTCGTGGCCGACTTCATCGGCGAAACCAATTTCCTCACCGCCGCCATCTCGGGCGTCGGCAGTGGCAAGGCGCGCGCGACGCTCAAATCCGGTACCACCATCGAGGCAACCGTTGCCGAAGGCTTTCAGCCGAAGGACAACGCCACCGTGGTGGTGAGGCCCGAGCATGCCAAGCTGACCAAGGACAAGGGCGACCTGTCGGGCACGGTCGAGAACATCGTCTATTTCGGCACCGACACGCATATTCATGTCCATCTCGACAGCGGCGAGGCCTTCACCGTGCGCCAGCAGAACACGCGCAGCGCCGGCTGCGGTTTCGAGCGCGGCGACAAGGTCGGCATCATCGTCGGCAACGACGCCGCGCAAGTGCTGAGGGACTGATGGCGACCGCGGAAGAAGTCGCCAAGGCAGCGGAACGGCGCGATGTCCGTGACCGCTGGCTTTTGTCAGCGCCGGCGCTGCTGGTCATCCTGTTTGCCGCCACCGGCCCGCTGCTGATCGTGCTGGTCTATTCGTTCCTGACGCCCGGCGCCTATGGCGACGTGAAATGGCTGTTCTCGGGCGATGCCTGGACGTCGGTATTCCTGGAACGCGATATTTTCGACGATACGCTGTCGCTCGCGGCGGCGCATGTCACCATATTCTGGCGCTCGATCAAGCTGGCGGTGGTGACGACGCTCGCCACCTTGGCGCTCGGTTTCCCGACCGCCTATTTCATGGCCACGCGTAGTGAGAAAACACGCGACCTCTGGCTGTTCCTGATCACCATCCCGTTCTGGACGAACCTGTTGATCCGGACCTTCGCCGTGCTGCAGATCATCCGCAACGAAGGCATCGTCAACACCATCCTTCTGAAGCTCGGCATCGTCTCGGCGCCGATCCAGATCCTCTATACCGACACGGCGATCCTGATCGGCATGGCCTATGTCTATCTGCCGCTGATGGTGCTGCCGATCTACGCCAGCATGGAGAAGCTCGACTTCCGGCTGGTCGAGGCGGGTTACGATCTCTACGCGACGCGCTTCAAGGTGCTGCGCAAGATCATTTTTCCGCTGGTCAAACCCGGCGTCATCGCCGGCTCGATCCTGGTCTTCATTCCGGCGCTCGGCGCCTATGTGACGCCGAGCGTCCTCGGCGGCGGCAAGAACATGATGCTGTCCAACCTGATTGAATTGCAGTTCGGACAGGGCCGCAACTGGCCGCTCGGCTCGGCCCTGTCGATCACGGTGATGATCATCGTCATGGCGGCGCTGCTTGCCTATGTGCGCAATGCCGGCAAGTCAGGGGTGCGGCATGGCTAGCAACTTCTCCATCAAGCACCAGCCGGGCTTCACCGCCATCGCGGCGACATGCTTCATCGTGCTCTACCTGCCGATTTTCGTGCTGGTGGTCTATGCCTTCAATGCGGCAAGCTCGACTTCGGAGTGGGGCGGCTTTTCGCTGAAATGGTTCCAGTCGGCATACCAGAACACGCAAGTCATCGATGCGACGCTGCGCTCGTTCCAGATCGGCGCCATCGCGGCGGTGCTGTCGACCATCTTCGCCACCATGGCCGCGCTCGCCACCACGCGCACGGCGTCCTATCCCGGTCTCACCTTCAAATACGCGGCGATCAACCAGCCGCTGATGGTGCCCGAGATCGTCACCGGCGTGGCGCTGCTGATCTTCTTCTCGCGCATCAAGATCTTCACCGGCTATTCCGGCATCGGCTATCTGGTCGCCGCGCATACGGCGTTCTGCATTCCCTTTGCCTATCTGCCGATCCGGGCGCGGCTGGAGAACATGGACCTGACGCTGGAACGCGCCGCGGCAGATCTCTACGCCACGCCGTGGAAGACCTTCCGCCGCATCACGCTGCCGCTTTTGTGGCCCGGTATCCTGGCCGGGCTGATGCTGGCCTTCGTCATCTCGCTCGACGACGTCGTCATCACCGAATTCGTCAAATCGGGCGGCCAGGATACGCTGCCCACCTACATGCTCGGCCAGATCCGCCGCGGCATCACACCCGAGATCAACGCGATATCGACCGCCTTCCTGCTGCTTTCGGTCGCGATCGTCACGTTGTTTTTCTTCGTCAGCAGGAAACGAGACTGAAACCGATAATGGGAGTTAGAACGATGAACTGGAAAACCACAGCGACCGCCATGGGGTTGGCGCTGCTCGCTTCGACGGGCCTCGCCCGCGCCGATGGCGTGCTCAACATCTACAATTGGGGCAACTACACCAGCCCCGACGTGATCAAGAAGTTCGAAGCCAAATACAACATCAAGGTGACGATCACCGACTACGATTCCAACGACACGGCGCTGGCCAAGGTTCGCCAGGGCGGCACCGGCTTCGACATAGCTGTGCCTTCGCAGACCTACGTGCCGATCTGGATCAAGGAAGGCCTCGTGCAGGAGACCGACCCGGGCCAGATGGAGAACGCCAAGAACATCGCGCCCGAATGGGCCAATCCCGACTTCGACCCCGGCCGCAAATACACTGTTCCGTGGGCCTGGGGCACGATCGGCGTCGTCGTCAATACCGATGCCTACAAGGGCCCGGCCAACACCTGGGGCATCATCTTCAACACGCCGGACGAACTGAAGGGCAAGACCAACGTCGTGCCGGAGATGGGTGACGTGATGTTCGCCGCGATCAAGTATGTCGGCGGCCAGCAGTGCACCAACGACAAGGCGGTGCTGAAGAAGGTGCGTGATCTCCTGGTGGCGGCCAAGCCGAACTGGATCGCCATGGAATACAACACCATCGAGAAGATGGGCGCCGGCGACTTCAAGGCAACCAGCGACTGGAACGGCTCGGCGCTGCGCCAGCGCCTGGCCAATCCGGCCATCCACTTCAACTATCCGAAGGAAGGCTACGGCCTGTGGAGCGACAACGTCGTCGTCCTGAAGGAAGCCAAGAACGTCGAGAACGCCAAGCTGTTCCAGAACTTCATCATGGATCCGGAAAACGCGGCGGGCCTGTCGGCCTTCCACCGTTACGCCAATGCCATCACCGGTTCGGACAAGTATATGCCGGCCGACATGAAGGACGCTCCGGAAGTCGTCATCCCGGCAGACGCCAAGCCGCTTGGTGAACTGCAGCAGATGTGCGCGCCAGAGACGCAGGAGCTCTACACCAAGATCTGGACCGAACTGCAGAAGTAATCGCTGCATGACGAACCCGGCGGCGGATGCCGCCGGGCTTTTTCTTTCCGGGAATGGCCTTTCATGCACTCCTATCGCAACAGCGATCCGCGGCCGCCGATCATGCAGGGCTCGCCGCCCGCAATGGTGCCGCCGAAGCTCGACTGGGACAGGCCGCCATGGAACCGCTGGGCCTTCCAGCACATCAGGGAAATTCTGCCGACCGTTGAAGTCTGGCGCGGCACTGGTCACCGTCACCGTCTCGAACGCGCCGAGGTCGATCTCGACAGGTTGGCGGTCGAGGACAGCGGGGGCAGGCCTTCGACGCTCGCCGGCTTGCTAGACGAGACCTATACGGACGGCTTCCTGGTGCTCAAGCACGGCAGGATTGCCTATGAGCGCTATTTCAATGGCATGGACGAGCGTACGCTGCATCTGTCGCAGTCGATGGCCAAATCGGTCACCGGCTCGGTGTTCGGCATACTGGCCGGACGCGGCCTGATCGATCCGGCCAGGCCGGTCACCGATTATTTGCCGGAGCTTGGCGCCACCGGCTGGGCCGGCGCCAGCGTCCAGCATGTGCTGGACATGACCACCGGCGTGCGCTTTTCCGAGGAATACACCGACCGCTACTCCGACATCGGCCAGGTCGATGTCGCCACCGGCTGGAAGCCGGTGCCACCGGGCAGCGATCCGGATTTCCGCTGGCCCTCACACATGTTCGAGCTGATCCTGGGCTTGAAAGAGACGGTGCGCCCGCACGGCGCTCAGTTCGAATACCGCTCGATCGAGACGGATGTGCTCGCCTTCATCATGGAACGGGTGACCGGCAAGCGGCTGGCGCAACTGGTTTCCGAGGAACTCTGGCAAAAGCTCGGCGCCGACGAAAGCGCCTGCTTCACCGTCGACAGCGCCGGCTATGCGCTGGCCGATGGCGGCTTCAACGCGACGCTGCGCGACTACGCCCGCTTTGGCCAGTTGATCCTCGACAATGGCGGCGGCATCGTGCCGGCCGACTGGATCGAGGCGACGCGCACTGGCACGCATGGTCCGGATTTCTCCGCCAGCCTGCCCGATGGCAGCTACCGCAACCAGTTCTGGATCGAGAATTCCAGGTCGCGGGCACTGATGTGCCGGGGTGTGTTCGGGCAGTTGATCCACATCGACTGGAACACCGGAATGGTGGTTGTGAAGCTGTCGACCTACCCGGATTTCAGCAACATGGCCTATTCCGTGGCGACGCTGAAGGCCGTGCACGCCATCGCCGCGGCGCTCGCCTGAACCTCAAGAAAGAAAAGACTGGGAGGAAACGCCATGACCGGCAAGACCGCGTTCGAGACCCGCTACGGCTTCCGCCGCAACGAGGTGCTGCTCGGCAACTGGCGCGAGAACCCGTTCAACCGCTGGTCATTCCAGAATCTCGGCGAACTGGTGCCGACGGCACGTGTGGCCGCGGCACCGGGCGTGGTCGAAGCTCCGGTGCGCGACTTGTCCGGCTTGCTCGGCGAAAAGGTTTCGGTTGCCGGTGCGCCAGAGACGGTGGCCGCATTCCTCTTGCGCTCCAGCACCGACGCGCTGACGGTGATGAAAGGCGGCAAGGTCATAGGCGACTGGTTCGCCCCGCATATGGATTTCGGCGCCCGCCACATCATCTTCTCGATCAGCAAATCGGTGACCGCCATCATCGCCGGCATACTGGAAGGCGAGGGGGTGTTCGACCCCAAGGCGCCGGTGACGCACTATATCCCCGAAGCCGCCGGTTCGGCCTATGGCGATGCGAGCGCGCGGCATGTGCTCGACATGAGCGTCAGCCTCGATTTCGAGGAGGCCTATCTCGATCCGGAAAGCGCCTTCGCCCGCTATCGCCGCGCCACGCTGTGGAATCCCGGCGGCGGCACCGAAAGCCTGCGCGAATTCATCCTGACCTTGCAGCGGCTTGCCGAGCCGCATGGCCAGACCTTCCGCTACCGCTCGCCCAATTCCGACCTGCTCGGCCTGCTGTTGGAGCGGGCGTCGGGACAGCGCTTCCCCGATCTGATGCGCGAGAAACTGTGGCAGCCGCTCGGCGCCGTCAGCGAAGCCTCGATCGGCGTCGACATGGAAGGCACGGCACGCACCGCCGGCGGCATTTCGGTGACACCGCGTGACCTGGCGCGCATTGGGGAGATGATGCGGCAAGGCGGCACGGCCAATGGCCGCCGCATCGTGCCCGAGGCCTGGGTGCGCGACACCACGGTCACCGGCGGCAGCTCGGAAGCCTGGCAGCGCGGTGCGATGCTGCCGTTGTTCCCGAAGGGCCGCTACCGCAACAAATGGTATCAGACCGGCTTCGAAAATGGCGCTTATTGCGGCATCGGCATCCATGGCCAGTGGCTTTATGTCGATCCCAGGACCGAAGTGGTGATCGCCAAGATGTCGTCGCAGCCGGAGCCGGTCGACGATCCGCTGGATGTCGAGATCGTCGCGTTCTTCGAGGCGCTGAGCCGGATGATTTGAGTTGGGGGTGGTGAGCCGGTTTATCAAACGGTAGCGCCGCCCCTCATCGCCCTGCCGGGCACTTCTCCCCGTATAGGGACGGGGAGAAGGAGCTGGCAGCAATGTCGGCTCACTTCTTGCGACGTTGGTGATTGGCGAAGCCAGTGAGACAGCGCCCTCTCCCCGTCACTATACGGGGACAGGATGCCGGCAGGCAGGTGAGGGGCAACGCTGACGTTCGATAGCAGACATGCTTTCCTGTGGACCTCGCGCACCGGCGAAGCGCTCAGCAGTTGGCGATGTGAACGTCGGCGCCTATGGTCGCCGCTCTTTTCGAAAAGAGTGGGAATAACATGGCATCCGACATCAAGCGCATCGCAGCCATCATCGCGGCCGAAATCAAGGCGCGGCCCGAACAGGCGGCCGCAGCGATCGGACTGCTCGATGAGGGTGCGACGGTGCCGTTCGTGGCGCGCTACCGCAAGGAAGTGACCGGCGGGCTGGACGACACGCAGCTGCGCGACCTTGCCGAGCGGCTCGCCTATCTGCGCGAGCTCGATGCGCGCCGCGACACCATCCTTGGCTCGATCCGCGAACAGGGCAAGCTGACCGAAGAGCTTGAAACCAAGATCGCGGCGGCGGTCACCAAGGCGGAGCTGGAAGACATCTATCTCCCCTACAAGCCGAAGCGCCGCACCAAGGCCGAGATCGCCCGCGAGCGAGGCCTGGGGCCTTTGGCGGAGGCAATCCTCGCAGACCGCTCGCTGGTGCCCGCTGAGGTGGCGCTGGCGTATGTGACCGAGGAGGTGGCCGACGCCAAGGCGGCGCTCGAGGGCGCGCGCGACATCCTGTCGGAGCAGTTCGCGGAAAATGCCGATCTGGTCGGCAAGCTGCGGACCTACATGAAGGAGCGCGCCTTCCTGCGGGCCAGGGTGGTCGATGGCAAGCAGGAAGCCGGCGCGAAATTCTCGGACTATTTCGACCATGTCGAGCGATGGTCCACGGCGCCAAGCCACCGCGCGCTGGCCATGCTGCGCGGCCGCAACGAGGAAGTGCTGTCGCTGGACATCGAGGTCGACGCGGATGACACCTCGCCGGTGAAGCCGGTCGAGCGGATGATCGCCAACGCCTATGCCATCGGCGGCAGCCTGCCGGGCGACCGCTGGCTGATGGAGGTCGCCGGCTGGACCTGGCGGATAAAACTGTCGCTGCACCTGACGCTCGATCTGATGCGCGACCTGCGCGAACGGGCCGAGGAAGAGGCGATCCACGTCTTTGCCCGCAACCTGAAGGATCTGCTGCTGGCGGCACCCGCCGGCTCGCGGCCGACGATGGGGCTCGATCCCGGCATCCGCACCGGCGTCAAGGTGGCGGTGGTGGATGGCACCGGCAAGCTGGTGGCGACGACAACGGTCTATCCGTTCCCGCCGAGGAACGATGTGCGTGGCACGCAGGCCGAGCTTGCCGCGCTAATCCGCCAGCACAAGGTGGAACTGATCTCGATCGGCAACGGCACCGGCAGCAGAGAAACGGAAAAGCTGGTGGCCGACATGCTGTCCGACCTGCCCGCGGGGGCAGGTCCGAAGCCGCTCAAGGTGATCGTCAGCGAGGCGGGTGCCTCGGTCTACTCGGCCTCGGCGGCGGCGGCGGCCGAGTTTCCCGGCCTCGACGTGTCGCTGCGCGGCGCGGTGTCGATCGCTCGGCGCCTGCAGGACCCGCTGGCCGAGCTGGTCAAGATCGAGCCGAAATCCATCGGTGTCGGCCAGTATCAGCATGATGTCGACCAGTACCGGCTCGGCCGCTCGCTGGAAGCTGTCGTGGAGGACGCCGTCAACGCGGTCGGCGTTGATCTCAACACCGCCTCGGCGCCGTTGCTGGCGCGCGTCTCGGGCCTCGGCGCGTCGCTCGCCGACGCCATTGTCGCACATCGCGATGCGACCGGACCATTCGCCAGCCGCAAGGAACTGCTCAAGGTGGCGCGGCTTGGACCGCGCGCCTTTGAACAGTCCGCCGGCTTCCTGCGCATTGCCAATGGCAGCGAGCCGCTCGATGCCTCGTCGGTGCATCCGGAAGCTTATGGCGTGGCCAAGAAGATCGTGGCGGCCTGTGGGCGCGACGTGCGTTCGCTGATGGGCGACAGCGCGGCGCTCAAGGCGCTCGATCCCCGTGTCTTCGTCGACGAGCGTTTCGGCCTGCCGACGGTGCGCGATATTCTGGCGGAGTTGGAGAAGCCCGGCCGCGACCCGCGCCCCGGCTTCAAGACCGCGACCTTCGCCGACGGCATCGACGACATCAAGGACCTGAAGCCCGGCATGCTGCTGGAAGGGACGGTGACCAACGTGGCGGCGTTTGGCGCCTTCGTCGATATCGGCGTCCACCAGGATGGGCTGGTGCATGTCTCGCAGCTTGCCGACCGTTTCATCAAGGACGCGCATGAGGTGGTCAAGGCCGGCGACGTGGTCAAGGTGCGCGTCGTCGATGTCGACATCAAGCGCAAGCGCATCGCGCTGTCCATGCGCAGGGATGGCGGCGAGGGCGGCGCATCGAAGGGTGGACCGCGCGACAATGGCGGCGGCAGGCCGGCGCCACGCTCGCCGGCGCCGCAGCGCCAGCCGGAGCGGCCGGCAGAGCAAGGTGCGTTTGGCGCGGCGCTGGCGGACGCGCTGAAGCGGAAGTAGCTACCACGCCAGAACAGCCGGCTCCTTCTCGAGCCGGCCCAGCAGCCAGTCTCGAAAACTGGCAACCGGTGGATAGCCGCGCTTGTCGTGGGGAACGACGAGGTAATAGGCGCTGCGGCTTTGCATCGGCTGGCCGGGCGCTGGCACAAGCTGGCCGCGCTGTAATTCACCCTCGATGAGGAGCAGCGGCAACAGCGCCACGCCGAGCCCCGCCATGCAGGCCTGGGCGGCGGTGCCGAACTGTTCGAACTGCATTCCGGGTCCGGTCGGAGCGCTCAGGCCCTGATGCTCGAACCATTCCGTCCAGGCGCCTGGGCGCGTCGTCATGTGCAGCAGCGGCAAACGGCCGATGTCGGCCGGCGTGGCGATGGCGCGGCCGGCGAGGAATTCGGGCGACACCACCGGCGCCACCGTTTCGCGCACCAGAAGCGTCGAGTCGGCTTCCGGCCAGTCCGGCAGGCCGAAGTGGATGGCCGCATCCAGCCTCTCCCTGGCGAAGTCGAAGCGGCCGACGCGGGTGACGAAGTTGATGGTTATGTCGGGATTGCTTTCGACGAAATCGGGGATCATCGGCATCAGCCAGCGCGTGCCGAAGGTCGGCAGAATGGCGAGGTTCAGGATGCCGCTATGCTGATTGCTCATCAATCCGAGCGCCGCGTCGCGCAATTGGCCAAGGGCGGAACGCACCGTCTCGGCATAGATTTCGCCTGCCGTGGACAGGCGGACGTTGCGGCTGTCGCGCTCGAACAATCGGCGGCCGAACTGATCTTCCAACAGCCTGATCTGCCGGCTGACCGCACCCTGGGTCAAATCCAGCTCCTGGGCAGCGGCGGTGAAGGAGCCGAGCCGGGCCACCGCCTCGAAGGCGGCGAGGGCACTGATGTTGGGCAAAAGGCGACGCTGGACACTCATGATCCATTCCTAATGCTCATTGATCGGTGAAGCAATTTCGTTTGATTTTTTCAAGGCACAGGCCGATAAGCCGGGCTTCACCCTTCGAAGGATCGAAAAGCCATGGCCGCTGACAAGAATGCATTCGTCTGGGAAGACCCGTTCCTGATCGAGGGCCAGCTTTCGGAAGATGAGCGTATGGTGCGCGACGGCGCTGCCGCCTTTGCCGCCGACAAGCTCGCGCCGCGCATCGAGGAAGCGTATCTCAACGAGACTTTCGACACGGCGATCTTCCGCGAGATGGGCGAGGCCGGCCTGCTCGGCATCAACATCCCGGAGGAGTTCGGTGGCCTCGGCGCAAACTATGTCACCTATGGGCTGGTGGCGCGGGAAGTCGAACGTGTCGATTCCGGCTACCGCTCGATGATGTCGGTGCAGTCGTCGCTGGTGATGTATCCAATTTACGCCTATGGCTCGGATGAACAGCGCAAGAAGTACCTGCCGAAGCTCGCCAGTGGCGAATGGATCGGCTGTTTTGGCCTGACCGAGCCGGATGCCGGCTCCGACCCCGGCGGCATGAAGACCCGCGCCGAAAAGACCGCCAACGGTTACAAGCTGACCGGCTCCAAGATGTGGATTTCCAATGCGCCGGTCGCCGACGTGTTCGTCGTCTGGGCGAAGGTGAAGGGCGAGAACGGCAAGGACGAGATCCGCGGTTTCGTGCTGGAAAAGGGCATGAAGGGGCTTTCGGCCCCCAAGATCGGCGGCAAGCTCTCGCTGCGCGCTTCGATCACCGGCGAAGTGGTGATGGAAGGCGTCGAGGTCGGCGAGGACGCGCTGCTGCCCAATGCCAAGGGCCTCGGCGGACCGTTCGGTTGCCTCAACCGGGCCCGCTTCGGCATTTCCTGGGGCTCGATGGGAGCGGCGGAAGATTGCTGGCATCGCGCTCGCCAGTATGGCCTGGACCGCAAGCAGTTCGGCAAGCCGCTGGCCGGCACCCAGCTTTACCAGAAGAAGCTCGCCGACATGCAAACCGAGATCGCGCTTGGGCTGCAGGCATCCTTGCGCGTCGGGCGGCTGCTCGACGAGGGCAAGATGGCGCCGGAGATGATCTCGATCGTCAAGCGCAACAATTGCGGCAAGGCGCTCGATATCGCCCGCCAGGCCCGCGACATGCATGGCGGCAACGGCATCCAGATCGGCTACCACGTCATGCGCCACGCGCAGAACCTCGAGACCGTCAACACCTATGAGGGCACGCATGACGTGCATGCGCTGATCCTTGGACGGGCGCAGACGGGGATACAGGCGTTCTTTTGAGCGACTTTAAGCCGGCAACGGGTTCTTTAGTTTAGGTGCGCCGCAACATCCGCTTGGAGAATGGCGGCCAGATGTGGCAGGGTTCGGCCAGCTAAACGCCGATCCCGGGGCCCCATGGCAATTCTGGCAGCCGTCTACCACCTGACCCACTACAAATATGACCGGCCGGTGGTGCTCGGCCCTCAAATCATCAGGCTTCAGCCTGCACCGCATTCCCGCACCAAGGTGTTGAGCCATTCGCTGAAGGTCGAACCGGCGAACCATTTCGTCAATCTGCAACAGGATCCCTACGGCAATTTCCTCGCCCGGTTCGTCTTTCCCGAGCCGGTGACGGAGCTGAAGATCGAGGTCGACCTCGTCGCCGACATGACCGTCTACAATCCGTTCGACTTCTTCGTCGAACCGTCGGCAGAGGCGTTCCCGTTCGATTATCCCGAGGAAATCAGGGAGGATCTGGCCATCTACCGGACACCGGAGCCGGCGGGGCCGCTTCTCTCGGCTTTCCTGGAATCCGTCGACCGCAGCGCGCCCAACACGGTCAATTTCCTCGTCGACCTCAATGCAAGGCTGCAGCGCGAGATCGCCTATATCGTGCGCATGGAGACCGGCGTCTTCTCACCGGAGGAAACGCTGGCCGCGGGCAAGGGTTCGTGCCGCGATTCAAGCTGGCTGCTGGTGCAGATCCTGCGCAATCTCGGCATCGCCGCGCGCTTCGTCTCGGGCTACCTGATCCAACTCAAGCCCGACCTTGTCGCGCTGGATGGGCCCGCAGGTACATCGGTCGATTTCACCGACCTGCATGCCTGGTGCGAGGTCTATCTTCCCGGCGCCGGCTGGATCGGCTTCGACCCGACCTCCGGCCTGCTCACCGGCGAGAGCCATGTGCCGCTGGCCGCGACACCGCATTTCCGCAATGCGGCACCGATTTCGGGCATGGCGAGCTTTGCCAATGTCGAGTTCGGCTTCGACATGCGGGTCGATCGCATCGCCGAACATCCGCGCATCACCAAGCCGTTCTCGGATGAAAGCTGGCAGGCGCTGGACGCGCTCGGCAACAAGGTCGATGCCGCGCTCGCGGCCGGGGATGTGCGGCTGACGATGGGCGGCGAGCCGACCTTCGTGTCGATCGACGATTTCGAATCCGCCGAGTGGAACACGGCCGCCGTCGGGCCGACCAAGCGCGAAAAGGCCGACGCGCTGATCCGCCGGCTGCGCGAGCGCTTCGCGCCGGGAGGCTTTCTGCACTACGGCCAGGGCAAATGGTATCCCGGTGAAAGCCTGCCGCGCTGGACGTTTTCGCTCTACTGGCGCGCCGATGGCGAGCCGGTATGGAGCGACCCGTCGCTGATCGCGCGGGAGAAAAGCTCGGCCGATATCGGGCCGAAACAGGCCGAAAGCCTGCTGACGGCGATCGCCGGCGAGCTCGGCATCGACACCTCCATGGTCAGCGAAGCCTATGAGGACCCAGCCGAATGGCTGCTCAAGGAAGGCAAGCTGCCCGAGAATGTCGACCCGTCCAACTCCAAGCTGGAAGACCCGGAAGAGCGCAGCCGCATGGCGAAGGTGTTCGAGCGCGGGCTGACCAAGCCGTCCGGCTATGTGCTGCCGGTTCAGCGCTGGAACAGCCAGGCGTCCGGCCAGCGCTGGCGGTCGGAAAAATGGACGACGCGGCGCGGCCGGTTGTTCCTGGTGCCCGGCGATTCGCCGGTCGGCTATCGTCTGCCATTGGGAACGCTGCCCTATGTGCCGCCGGCGCAATTTCCCTACATCGTGCCTGTCGATCCGTCGCTGCCGCGTGGGCCGCTCCCCGTGCGGGAAGCGATCTTGCCGACGGCCGCTCCGGCCGAACTGGAAGGCGCCGACGAAATGGCCCGCCGCCAGCAGGCGGTATCCTTCACCGCTGTCAGTGGCCAGCAGGACCGCGTCGAGCAGGAGATCACCGAAATCGGCGGGGCGGTGCGCACGGCACTTTCGGTCGAACCGCGTGACGGAAGGCTGTGCGTTTTCATGCCGCCGGTCGAGGCGCTGGAAGACTATCTCGAACTCGTGGCCGCTGCCGAGAACGCTGCAAAGGCGATAGGCCTTCCCGTGCATATCGAGGGCTACGGCCCGCCGCACGATCCGCGCCTCAACGTCATCCGCGTGGCACCCGATCCCGGCGTCATCGAGGTCAACATCCATCCCGCCTCGAACTGGCAGGATTGCGTGGCGACCACGACGGCGATCTACGAGGAGGCGCGGCAGACGCGGCTGGGCGCCGACAAGTTCATGATCGACGGCCGCCACACCGGCACTGGCGGCGGCAACCATGTCGTGGTCGGCGGCGCCACGCCCAACGACAGCCCGTTCCTGCGCCGGCCCGATCTGTTGAAAAGCCTGGTGCTGCAATGGCAGCGGCGTCCCTCGCTGTCCTATCTCTTCTCCGGCCTGTTCATCGGCCCGACCAGCCAGGCGCCGCGCTTCGACGAGGCCCGACACGATTCGCTCTATGAGCTCGAGATCGCGATGGCGCAGGTGCCGCATCCCGACCAGGGTAATCCACCTCTGCCATGGCTGGTCGACCGCCTGTTCCGCAATCTGTTGACCGACGTCACCGGCAATACGCATCGCTCGGAAATCTGTATCGACAAGCTGTTTTCCCCCGATGGCCCAACTGGCCGGCTTGGCCTTGTCGAATTCCGTGGATTCGAGATGCCACCCAATGCGCGCATGTCTCTGGCGCAGCAGTTGCTGGTCAGGGCAATCATCGCACGCGCCTGGAAGAACCCGCTCGACGGGCGCTTCGTGCGCTGGGGCACCTCGCTGCATGACCGCTTCATGCTGCCGCACTATGTCTGGGCGGATTTTCTCGAGGTGCTCGACGACCTCAAGCTCAACGGCTTCGAGTTTCGGCCCGAATGGTTCGACGCCCAGCTCGAATTCCGCTTTCCCTTCTGCGGCGAAGTCCAGCATGCCGGCATCAAGCTGGAGCTCAGGCAGGCGCTGGAGCCGTGGCATGTGATGGGCGAGCAGGGCGCGATCGGCGGCACGGTGCGTTTCGTCGATTCCTCGGTCGAACGGCTGCAGGTCAAGACCGAAGGTCTCAATCCGGAGCGCCACGCGATCGTCTGCAACGGCCGCATCGTGCCGATGAAGGTTACCGACGACAGGGAGGTCGCGGTGGCGGGCGTGCGCTTCAAGGCCTGGCAGCCGGCCTCGGGGCTGCATCCCGCGCTGCCGGTCAACACACCGCTGGTGTTCGACATCTATGATCGCTGGTCCGGCAGGGCGGTTGGCGGCTGCGTCTACCATGTCGCGCATCCCGGTGGGCGCAACTACGACACGTTTCCGGTCAACGGCAACGAGGCGGAGGCACGGCGGCTCGCCCGCTTCGAACCACGCGGCCATACGCCGTCCGGCTATGTGTTGCGCGAGGAACAGCCGGCGGAAGATTTCCCGATGACCCTTGACCTCAGGCGTCCACCAAGACTGTGATCTGACATGGCAAAGGGGAATCACAAAAGGGTACGCGGCAAGCCGCAGGCCCACAGCCTGCTGGAGCACTACCAGCCGATCGATGGCGTCGTCGACGAGATGGTTGACGCTTCGGGCAATCCCCGTCCGGTCTGGAAGCATTTTGTCGAGGCGCTGGACGAACTCGGGGCCGAAAAGCTCGGTCAGCGCTTCGCCCGCGCCGACCAGTATCTGCGTGATGCCGGTGTTTACTACCGCGTCTATGACAAGGCGGGCGCCAACGAGCGCGAATGGCCGCTGGCGCATATTCCCGTGCTCATCGAGGACAGCGAGTGGCAGGCGATCAGCGCCGGCCTGGTGCAGCGCGCCGACCTGTTCGAGGAAATTGTCGCCGATATCCATGGGCAGAACCGGCTGATCGACAAAGGCATCCTGCCGGCAGGGCTGATCGCGGCGAGCCCCGAATATTTGCGACCCGTGGTTGGCACCACGCCGGCGGGGGGGCATTTCCTGCACTTCTGCGCCTTCGAACTCGGCCGGGGCCCTGACGGCCGCTGGTGGGTGCTGGGCGACCGCACCCAGGCGCCTTCAGGCGCCGGTTTCGCGCTGGAGAACCGCGTCGCCACCACGCGCGCCTTGTCCGACATCTATGGCGAGATGCATGTGCACCGGCTCGCCGGCTTCTTCCGTCGCTTCCGCGATGCGCTGATCGGCATGGCAAAGGAGAGCGACGGCCGCGTCGCCATCCTGACGCCGGGCCCCCTCAACGAAACCTACTACGAACACGCCTATATCGCCCGCTACCTCGGCATCATGCTGCTCGAAGGCGAGGATCTGACCGTTTCCGGCGGCAGGCTGATGGTGCGCACCGTGTCCGGCCTGATGCCGATCAGCGTGCTGTGGCGGCGGCTCGACGCCGCCTTCGCCGATCCGCTCGAACTGCGCCCGGATTCGCAGATCGGCACGCCGGGCCTGGTCGAAGCGATCCGGCAAGGCACGGTGTCCACCGTCAATGCGCTTGGCTCTGGCCTGATGGAGACGCGTGCGCTGCTTGCCTTCCTGCCCAAGATCGCGCGCGAATTGTGGGGCGAGGAGCTGCTTTTGCCCAGTGTGGCGACATGGTGGTGCGGGCAGGAGACGGAGCGCGCCCATGTGCTCGCCAATATCGATCGCATGGTGGTCGGCCCGGCGCTGTCGACAAGACTTGCCTTTGAGGATGACGGACAGACAAAGCTCGGCTCGGCGCTGTCGGTCGGGGAACGGGCGGAGCTGGTGGCGCGCATCGAACGCGATGGCGAGGCCTTCGTTGGCCAGGAAGCGGTGACGCTTTCGACGACGCCCGTCTATGTCGGCGGCTGGCTGGAGCCCCGGCCGGCGAGCCTGCGCGTCTATCTGGCGCGCACGCCCGAGGGCTGGACGGTTATGCCGGGCGGTTTCGCCCGTGTCGGCCTGTCGCTCGACCCGACGGCGATCGCCATGCAGCGCGGCGGCCAGGCGGCCGATGTCTGGGTGGTCAGTGACAAACCGGTCGAGCGCGAGACGCTGCTGCCGCAAGAGGGTGACAGCTTCAACCGCACCAAGCCGGGCAGCCTGCCCAGCCGCGCGGCGGAAAACCTGACCTGGCTCGGCCGCTACATCGAACGTTCGGAAGACACCGTGCGCATCCTGCGCGCCTATCATGTGCGGCTCGCCGAAACATCCGATCCCGATATGCCGCTGTTGGCCGACATCAGGGACTATCTCGAACCGTTCGGCATCGATGTCGAGACGGCGATCCCGTCAGGATTGATCGGTACGCTCGACAGCGCCGTCTACAGCGCCGGCCAGATCCGCGATCGTTTCTCGCCGGATGGCTGGCTGGCGCTCAAGGATTTGTCGAAGACCATCCATCAGTTCGCTACCACCGTGGCGCCCGGCGACGACGCGACGCGGGCCATGACCGTCATCCTGCGCAAGCTTGCCGGATTCTCAGGCCTTTTGCATGAGAACATGTACCGTTTCGCGGGCTGGCGCTTCCTCGAGATCGGCCGGCGGCTGGAGCGCGGCATCCAGATCGCCGGCACGCTGGCCCGACTGACCGGCAGCAAGGCGCCGGATGGCGCGCTGGATATGATGCTGGAGATCGGCGACAGCGTCATGACCCATCGCCGGCAATATCCGGTGCAGGCCGGCCGGCGCACGGTGATCGATCTCCTGGCGCTCGATCCGCTCAATCCACGCTCCATCCTGTTCCAGTTGGAAAGGCTGAAGGCCGAGATCGGGCTGTTGCCGACGACAGGCGGCGAGGGGCATATGTCGGCAGCGGCCAAGGAGATCCTGCAGCTCAACACGGCCATCGCCATCAAGGAACCGGCCGACATGACGACGAAGGCGCTGAACGAACTCGCCAGCGAAATCGGCGGCCTCTACAACAGCCTCGCCAGAGCCTATTTCGGCTAGAAAGCAATGGCCATGCTGTACGACATCCGGCTTCTGCTTCATTACGACTACGCCGCCGCTGCCGGCGGCGGCCGGCATCAGGTGCGGGTGCTGCCGCCGACCATCAGCGGCGTGCAACGGGTCATCGCCGCTTCGCTCTCCTTCGAGCCGGCGCCCAATGAACGATCCGACTTCACCGATTTTTTCGGCAACAACGTCACTTCGATCGCGTTTCGCGACGCGCATGAAGCGCTCGACATAAGGATGAGCGCGCGCGTGGCGGTGTCGCGGCCCGAGCCCGGGCTCGACGTGTCGCCCGATATCGGCCGGCTCAGGCGGGAACTGGCCGCCGTGCGGTCGCTGGCGCCCGCCTCGCCGCACCATTTCCTGGCCGCCAGCAGCCATGCGGGTATCGATGCGGCGATCACCGCATTCGCGCAAGACAGCGTCGGAAACTCGGCCGCTGGGACGGCGACGGACCTGTGCAACCGCATCCATCGCGATTTCACCTATGATGGCGAAGCGACCACGGTGCGGACCCGGGCCAGCGATGCCTTCCGGCTGAAGCGCGGGGTCTGCCAGGATTTCTCCCACATCATGATCGCCGGGCTGCGCGGTCTCGGCATTCCGGCCGGCTATGTCAGCGGCTTCCTGCGTACCATTCCGCCCAAGGGCAAGCCCCGGCTGGAAGGTGCGGACGCCATGCATGCCTGGGTCAAGGTCTGGTGCGGGCGTGATGCCGGCTGGCAGGAGTTCGACCCGACCAACGGCATGCGGGCTTCCAACGACCATATCACTGTCGGTTACGGGCGCGACTATTCGGATGTGGCGCCCATCGTCGGTGTGCTGAAGACGACCGGCGGCCAGGTCGGGGAGCAGGCTGTCGACGTCATCCCGGTGGTGCTCGAAAAGGCGTGAAAACGGGCGTGCCAGCTTGCCCGGCGCCGCGAGTGCCCGCGATAGATGGAGTAGACTTCTCAAACATCGATGAGGCCATTGGAGCAGTTCACCGTTTCACGGAAACGGCGAGCCGCTCTAACCCCTTGATTTGGCGCAATTCCGAACGGAAAAACCGTTTCGCACTTTACCTGGAATTGCTTTAGTCTGTATTCGTTCCGAGGGAGAATAGTCTTAAGCGGCTGCGTACAGGTGCGGGTTTGTCATTGAAAACTGTCAGCGTCGTCATACCCGCGCACAATGCGGCGGCAACGATTGCCAAAACGCTGGCGTCGCTCGGCGGAGAGGCCGGGTTTATCGGCGAGATTCTGCTGGTCGACGATCAGTCGACCGATGGCACGGCCGATGCAGCGCGGCAGGCGGCCGCGCGATCCTCCCTGCCGCTGCGTGTGCTGCCGGCCAATTGCCGCGACGCCGGCGGCGCCCGCAACCTGGCGCTCGATGAGGCGATCCATCCATGGGTCTACCTGATCGATGCCGACGACCTGCATCTTCAGGGTGGCTTGCGCTCCTTGCTGTCGCAAGCGGAAAGCCAGCCCAGGGCCGACATGATCGTCGGCGCCTTCCGGCGCAGGGTGAACGGCGAGGACCGGCAGATCAAGGTGCCAAACGGATATACCGCGGCCTGCCTCACCAATGCCTCCGCCTATGTGAAGGGGGATATACGCTCGGTGGCGGTGGGCAGTGTGCTGGCTTCCCGGCGTCTCATCGGCGAGACCCGGTTCCCGGTCGGGCTCGCCTTCGATGAGGACACGCTGTTCTGGGCGCGGCTGATGAGCAAGGCGTCGCTGGCCATGGTTCAGCGTCCCGTCATGATTTACGAAGTTTCAGCGGAGCGCTCCGATGATCGCTTCACGGTCAACCCGGCGCGCCGCTTCCTGGATTGGCGCCGGGAGTTGCGGAAGCTCACCGATTGCGGCATCCCGATTTCGGCACTGAAAGCCAGGGAGGGCCTTGTCGCGCTCAAGATCGCCCGCGTCCACTATGCGCGGGGCGACCTGGAGACCGCGTCGCGCTTCCTGGCGGTGGCCGCGGCCGCACCGAAGCGGCGTTCGGAAGCCTGGCGCTGCCTGCGCTACACGCTCAAGCTCAAGGTGCGGCGCCGGCTGTCCTTTCCGCTGACCCAGATGCAGGGCGCGTTGTAGGCCTCGCGCCGCGCCAGGCGCCGACGCCAGCAGGATCGCCTGCTTTGCAGACGGCGTGTGGAACCAGCAGTCAACCAGCAGCTTATCTACGCGTATTTGCGTGGAGCTTACATGCTGCAGAGATCAGGACTGTCGCTCAGCCCGTCGGCGGAGACAGATGCATCGCCGCGGAACGGGGCGCAAAGCTCAGCCGAGCATGCCGCGCTGACCTATGTCAGCGATGCCGAGCCCGGTATCCGCCGGCTGAAGGCTGGCAAGGGATTTACTTACAGAGGACCGAAGGGGAAAGCGGTGTCCGATGCCGCCAGGGCGCGCATCGCGGCGATCGTCATTCCGCCGGCCTGGACCGATGTCTGGATTTCGCCCGATCCGAACGGGCATATCCAGGCGACCGGGAGGGATCAGCGGGGGCGCAAGCAGTATCGCTATCATCCGCAATGGGCCGAGGAGCGCGACGGCGCCAAATATTCGAGCCTCGTCGCTTTCGCCCAAAGCCTGCCGGACCTTCGGCGCAGGATCGACAGCGACCTGCGCCGTCGCGGCCTGCCGCTCGAACGGGTCGTCGCCGCGGTGGTCTGGCTGCTCGACAACACGATGATCCGTGTCGGCAATGCCGCCTATGCACGCGACAACAAGAGCTTCGGCCTGACGACATTGCGGGACCGGCATGTCGACATCAAGGGATCAAGCCTGCGCTTTGCCTTCAAGGGCAAGTCCGGCAAGGAATGGAGATTGAAGCTGGTCGACCGCCGCATCGCCGGGATCGTTCGGGGCGCGCAGGACCTGCCGGGGCAGAAGCTGTTCCAATATCTCGACGAGGACGGCAACAGGCGCCCTGTGCGCTCCGACGACGTCAACCACTATATACGCGAAGCGGTCGGCGACGCGTTCAGTTCGAAGCATTTCCGCACGTGGGGCGGCACCATCCACGCCGCCTCGCTGTTTGCGCAGACGGAACTGCCCGAAAGCCAGGCGCAGCAAAAGCGGGTGATGAACAGCGTCATCGACAAGGTGGCCGAGCGGCTGGGCAACACGCGTGCGGTCTGCCGCAAATGCTATATCCATCCGCAGGTTTTCGAGGCCTGGTCGCAGGGACGGCTGCTTGCCGAAATGGCGGAAGCCAACAAGCGCAAGCGGTCCATAGACGGTCTCGATGAGGAGGAGGCGCTTGTGCTGAGATGGCTGGAAACACACGAAAGCTAACCCGGCGCGACTGACGAACACCGAATCCGCAGCTGCCGGATTTTTTTATCGACGCCGTGTCGGGATCGGTCCTACTGTTTCGTCCTTTGATACAGAAAGGACCGATCATGCTCTACGCCATCCTGTGCTATGCTTCCGAAGACGTCGTCAGCTCCTGGAGCAAGGCGCAGGACGACGAAGTGATGGCCAATCTCCTCAACGTCCAGGACAAATATGCCAAGGCCGGTCGGCTCGGCCCGGTGGCGCGGCTTTTGCCGACGACAGCGGCGACGACACTGCGGAAGGTCAAGGGCGAATCCGTTGTCATCGACGGGCCGTTCGCCGAGACCAAGGAACAATTCCTTGGCTTCTACACGCTCGAATGCGCCGATCTCGACGAGGCCGTGGAATTCGCCCGCGAGCTCTCCGAGGTCAACCCGAGCGGCGGCTCGTATGAGATCAGGCCGGTGTCCGTCTTCAATCCCACCGGGGTTGCCGTATGACCGAACTTGCCTGGATAAGCTCGGCCATCAGTGCCGCCCGTCCGCAGGCGATGGGCGCGCTGCTGCGCTATTTCCGCGACCTCGATACCGCGGAGGAAGCTTTCCAGGATGCCTGCCTCAGGGCGCTCAAGAACTGGCCGCAGAATGGGCCGCCGCGCGATCCAGCGGCGTGGCTGATCTTTGTCGGCCGCAACAGCGGCATCGACGCGGTGCGCAAGCGCGCCAAGCAGGCGCCGATGCCGGAGGAAGACCAGATCTCCGATCTGGAAGATGCCGAGAGCGACATCGCCGAGCGGCTCGATGGCGCGCATTACCGCGACGACATATTGCGGCTGCTGTTCATCTGCTGTCACCCTGATTTGCCCGCGACGCAGCAGATCGCGGTCGCGCTGCGCATCGTCTCCGGCCTCACCGTCAAGCAGATCGCGCGTGCCTTCCTGGTCGGCGAGAGCGCCATGGAACAGCGCATCACCCGCGCCAAGGCGCGCATTGCCGATGCGGGCGTGCCGTTCGAGACGCCGGGCGCGGCCGAGCGCTCCGAACGGCTCGCTGCGGTCGCCGCCATGGTCTACCTGATCTTCAACGAGGGGTACTCGACCAACAGCGGCGAAGCGCCGGCCCGCGCGCCGCTGTGCGAGGAGGCGATCCGGCTGGCCCGGCTGCTGCTGAGGCTATTCCAGACCGAGCCGGAGATCATGGGGCTGACGGCATTGCTTCTCCTGCAGCACGCGCGCGCACCGGCCCGTTTCGACGGCGACGGCGAGATCGTGCTGCTCGAGGACCAGGATCGGCGCCTGTGGAGCCGCAAGATGATCGAGGAAGGGCTGGCGCTGGTCGACAAGGCCCTGCGCCACCGCAAGCCCGGTCCTTATCAGGTGCAAGCGGCGATCGCCGCACTCCATGCGCGGGCGGCGAAAGCCGAGGACACGGACTGGGTGGAGATCGACCTGCTCTACGGCCTGCTCGAACAGATGCAGCCGTCGCCGGTCATCACACTCAACCGTGCGGTCGCGGTCGCCAAGGTGCGTGGACCGGAAGCGGCGCTGGCGATGATCGAGCCGCTCGAGCCGAGGCTTTCCGGCTATTTCCATTTCTTCGGCCTCAAGGGCGGGCTTCTGATGCAGCTCGACCGGGGCGAGGAGGCACGCATTGCCTTCGACCGCGCCATCGCGCTGGCCAACACGGCGGCGGAAGCAGCCCATATCCGCATGCATATCGACCGCCTGATCAAGGACGGCGCCGTGCGCGCGCCGGCGACAAAGGCAAACTGAGCCCCCTCTGCCCGTTCAGCCCAGGCATCGTCTGGCTCAATCGTGCGGCTTGGGCTTGGACCATGCCAGGGTGGCGATTTTCCCCTGAAACAGGTAATGGCACGCGATGACAGCCCCTTCCAGCCGCGACGGCGCCGGGAAGGCATGGCGCAAGGCGTTGACCCCAGCCATATGAACGGCGGGATCTGAAAGGAACAAAAATGACGATAGCGAAGGAAACGGCCGAGCTTCTGGCGAAACTGGGCGTGGCCAAGGAGACGCTTGACGGCGGCGACCTGATCGTGCGCAGCCCGGTGACAGGTGAGCAGATCGCGGCGCTGAAGACGATCTCGCCGGCCGATGCGGCAAAGACCATCGACGGAGCGCACAAGGCATTCCAGTCCTGGCGGCTGGTGCCAGGTCCCAAGCGCGGCGAACTGGTGCGGCTGCTGGGCGAGGAACTGCGCGCGCACAAGGCTGAGCTTGGCCGGCTGGTGTCGATCGAGGTCGGCAAGATCCCCTCCGAAGGGCTCGGCGAAGTGCAGGAAATGATCGACATCTGCGATTTCGCCGTCGGTCTGTCCCGTCAATTGTACGGGCTGACCATCGCCACCGAGCGTCCCGGCCACCGTATGATGGAAACCTGGCATCCGCTGGGCGTCGTCGGTGTCATCTCGGCTTTCAACTTCCCGGTCGCGGTGTGGTCGTGGAACGCGGCGCTTGCCCTGGTCTGCGGCGATGCCGTGGTATGGAAACCTTCCGAGAAGACGCCGCTGACGGCGCTTGCCTGCGAAGCGATCTTCAAGCGTGCCGTCAAGCGTTTCGGCCCCGACGCACCGCAAGGCCTGGCGCCGGTGCTGATCGGCGACCGTGCGGTCGGCGAGATCCTGGTCGATCATCCCAAGGTGCCGCTGGTTTCGGCCACCGGCTCGACCCGCATGGGCCGGGATGTCGGTCCTCGCCTGGCCAAGCGTTTTGCACGCGCAGTGCTGGAACTGGGCGGCAACAATGCCGGCATCGTCTGCCCGACGGCCGATCTCGACATGGCGCTGCGCGCCATCGCCTTCGGCGCCATGGGCACGGCCGGCCAGCGCTGCACGACGCTGCGCCGCCTGTTCGTCCATGACAGCGTCTACGATGCCTTGGTGCCGCGCCTGAAGAAGGCCTATCAGAGCGTTTCGGTCGGCAATCCGCTGGAGACCTCCTCGCTGGTTGGGCCGTTGATCGACAAGGCCGCGTTCGATGCCATGCAGAAGGCCCTGAGCGAAGCGACCGCCCATGGCGGCAAGGTGACCGGCGGGACGCGTGTCGAGAACGGCCATCCCGATGCCTATTATGTCCATCCGGCGCTGGTCGAAATGCCGAAACAGGTTGCACCGGTGACGGAAGAGACCTTCGCGCCGATCCTCTATGTGATGAAGTATTCCGACTTCGATGCCGTCCTCGACGAGCACAATGCTGTCGGCGCCGGCCTGTCGTCGTCGATCTTCACCCGTGACCTGCAGGAATCCGAGCGTTTCCTCGGTGTGGACGGCTCGGATTGCGGCATCGCCAACGTCAACATCGGCACCTCCGGGGCCGAAATCGGCGGCGCGTTCGGTGGTGAAAAGGAAACTGGGGGCGGCCGCGAGAGCGGCTCCGATGCGTGGAAGGCCTATATGCGCCGCGCCACCAACACGGTGAACTATTCCAAGGCGCTGCCGCTCGCCCAAGGCGTCTCGTTCGACATCGATTGAGAATGCCAGGGGTGCCCCCGTCAGGTCGATCAGCTGCGCGAGCATCAATCGACACAGGTGGAGGGTGTACACGCGGCTGTAACGCTGGACAGCTTCCGACACTTGTCCAGCGTCGGCTTTTTCGTAACTGGGCGCTGGCAGAGCCTGCCGACGCTGCCGAGGTCGTCGGCGT
Organism: Mesorhizobium sp. M8A.F.Ca.ET.207.01.1.1; assembly: GCF_004794715.1. NCBI lineage: Bacteria > Pseudomonadati > Pseudomonadota > Alphaproteobacteria > Hyphomicrobiales > Phyllobacteriaceae > Mesorhizobium > Mesorhizobium sp. M8A.F.Ca.ET.207.01.1.1. The sequence goes on from NZ_SRUS01000002.1 coordinate 582,966, forward strand.
CGCGCAGCCACGCAAACGCGGAACCGGTCAATCCACCTGTTCTGGCACAATTCCGGACGGAAAACGTATCACGGCTGAAATGGCTCTCGTGTGCCGCTGCTCAGCCGTCGCCTTGCGATGGCGGGAAGCAGGCCTTGAAGGCCGTGTCGACGACGGCCAGCTTGGCCGCCTGGACGGTCATGTATTCCTCGTAAAATCGGTGCGACACCCACATCACCGAATGGCCGCGCTGACCAAGCCAGCCAATGCTGCCGAGCTCCTCTGCCGTGCGCAGTTTGCGGCCGAGATGGGTCCGCGACAGCTTGAGCCATTTGGCGAAGTCACCGATCGAAACCACGCTGGTCGGAATCCGCTCCAGGCCGGCGTGGGCGGGGTCGATGCCCGACATCAGCCAGTCCATGACGATGCCGCCATTGTTGAGCCAGATGAACAGGGAAAAGGTCTGGTTGGGTTCGCGCACCGGCTTGGACGCAAGCAGTCCGTCAGCCACCAGGGGCTGCAGCGTGGCAAGCATCTCGGGCCGCTCCAAATATCTGGCCAGCCGGTCGCCGCCATCGATATGGTCAAGCGTGCGCAGATGGGCTGTTACCCAGCCGGTGAATCGCTCGATGGTCGCCGCTGTCGGCTGCAAGGGATGCGTGCGGCCGTCCCCGCCCGCCACATACTCGGCGATGTTGTAGTGCAGCATCTCCTTGATGAAGGCGTCCGCCGTATTGCGGCTGGCCACCGCGTTCTTGTGCACGACCTCGATGAAACGCGATACGGTCAGTTCCTTGCGGCGGTCATTCGGGTCGCGCCTGAAGTGCATGGCAAGGCCGACATGACCCAACAGCCAACGCTGCTGGGTGGCAAAGATGGAAGCCAGCCGCGGGCTTTCCTCGTAGATACGGATCAGGGACTGCGACTGTTCCTGAACGTAGCGGTGCAAGGCCGGATGGCCGGCTATGTCTTCCAGATTCAGCGCTGATCTCCCGATGCTTTGAATCAACTCGGATGGCGAGGTTGCGTTCCCCATTTTCCAGTCTTCACCACGCGTGTCCAGACGTACCAATCGCGGAGGACAGGGCCAGCCGAGCCCCAGGTCCACGGCAGCGGTTAGATGCGCATTTCGCCAACCGCTTGCTATGGCTTGGAAAACGCCTCTCAACTATGGTCAGCCGAACGGTGGAATCCAGCCAAGCGAGCGGCGTGGTGCGACGATTGTCTGCAGGGGCATTTCCAGTTGCTGGCCCATGGCGGCATCTTTCACCCCCATCCCCCGAGCGAAGTCGAATTAACGGTTGGACAGGTTCGATCCCACCTTCCGGCTGGAGGTCAGGCCGGCCCGGCGGGGTCAAGTCGCTTCACTCGGCGGCCTGGACCCGATTGGCCGCGATGATCGCCCGGATCTCGGACCGGCAGGAGCCGCAATTGGTGCCCGCCTTCAGCGTGGCGCCGATGGCGTCGACGCTGGTGCAGCCAGCCGCCACGGCAGCCGTGATCTGGTTGACCCCAACGTTGAAACAGGAGCAGACGGTCGCGCCGGCATCTGGCCGCTCGGCACCGGCGCGGCCGGCGACGATCCTGAAACGCTGCCGCTGGCTGGCGTGGACCTCATCGAGTTGCTCGGCCGCCCAGCCGCGCGACACCGCGACCGGACCGGGCGCGATGAACAAGGCACCCGCCAGATGCTCGCCGTCGAAGGCGGCGATGCGGTGCTGGCCGGCCTCGCGGTCGTGATAGGCAAGCATTTCGCCATCCGCAGCATCGAAGAGCGAACCGGCGAAGGCCGTCCAGTCGACATCGTCGTGGGCAAAGGCGAGCTCGACCCGCCAGCCGCCCCGGCATCTGGCTACCGCCCAATAGTCGGCCATCGCCACGGGCCTTTTGCGTGTCACGGCAAAGCCGAATGCCCGAGCGGTGAATTTCTCGATGCGGGCCGCGACATGCTTCAGCGCCGGCTGGCCCGACACCGGATCGGTAAGCGATGTGGTGAGCGTGTCGAGCCGACCCCTGGCGGCGAATTGATCGGTCCAGTGCATCGGCGCGAACAGGCTGCCCTGACGCTGGCGCGTGGTCACCAGCGCGCGGACCAGCACTTCGCCGCGCGGAGTCGAGACGCGTGCGATGTCAGCATCGCCAACGCCGTGGCGTTGCGCATCCACCGGGTGGATTTCGACGAAGGGCTCGGCGATGTGCTGGGACAGGCGCGGGCTTTTGCCGGTGCGGGTCATGGTATGCCAGTGGTCGCGGATGCGGCCAGTGTTGAGGATGAGCGGGAAGTCGGGGGTGGTGCGGGTTTCGACGGTCGGGCGGATGGCGATGAAGCGCGCCTTGCGGTCGGGCGTGTAGAAGTTGCCGTTGGCGAAGAAGCGAGTGGGCTGGTGCCCGGTCGAGTTGACCGCGTCGGGCGGAGGTTCAGCTTGAGTACTTCCGCCTGGCTGAAGTGCTGGCCACTGAAACGGCGCAAGCGCTTCATACCCATCGGCGTCAACATCAGCATAGGCCCCGATGTCAAAATCCCGCGCGCCGTCATTCTCGAATCCTGACAACGCGGCGTGCTCAGCAAAAATCTCCGCTGGCGTTTCATGCGCAAACGCGTCGTCAAAGCCCATGCGCCGCGCCACCTCGGCAATGATCCACCAGTCGGGCCGCGCCTCGCCGGGGGCCGGCAAGAACGCGCGCTGGCGCGAGATGCAGCGCTCGGAATTGGTGACGGTGCCGTCCTTCTCGCCCCAGGCCGTCGCCGGCAGCCGGACATGGGCATGGCGGACCGTGTCGGTCTCGGCCAGCACGTCCGACACCACGACGAAGGGGCAGGCCTTGATCGCCGCTTCGACGGCGCCTGCATCCGGCATCGAATCGACCGGGTTGGTGGCCATGATCCACAGTGCTTTCACGCGCCCGTCGGCAACCGCCTTGAACATCTCGACCGCCTTGAGGCCGGGCTTGCCTGCAATCTCCGGTGTCTTCCAGAAGCGACGCACGCGTTCGCGATGCTCGAGATTTTCGATCTCCATATGGGCGGCGAGCATGTTGGCCATGCCGCCGACCTCGCGGCCGCCCATGGCATTGGGCTGGCCGGTGACCGAGAACGGTCCGGCGCCGGGCTTTCCGATACGGCCAGTGGCAAGATGGCAGTTGATGATGGCGTTGACCTTGTCGGTGCCCTGGGACGACTGGTTGACGCCCTGGCTGTAGACGGTGACGGTCTTTTCGGTCCTGGCAAACAGGCTGTAGAAACGTCCGATCTCGTCTTCGCTGAGCCCCGTGGCGGCAGCGACGCCGGCAAGGTCGAGCGCCGAGGCGGCGAACAGTGCCTGTCCAAAGCCGGACGTATGCGCCGTGATATAGGCACGGTCGAGCGCATTGTGCTGACCGAGCCATGCCAGCAGGCCGGTGAACAGGGCGACGTCGCCATCCGGCGCGATCGCCAGGTGCATGTCGGCGATATCAGATGTCATGGTGCGGCGCGGGTCGACCAGCACCACCTTCATCTCGGGCCGTTTTTCGCGGGCAGCCGCGATGCGCTGATAAAGCACCGGATGGCACCAGGCGAGGTTGGATCCGACCAGCACGACCAGATCAGCCAGTTCCAGATCCTCGTAGCTTCCCGGCACCGTGTCGGAGCCGAAGGCGCGGCGGTGGCCGGCGACGGACGAAGCCATGCAGAGCCGCGAATTGGTGTCGATGTTGGCCGAGCCGACAAAGCCCTTCATCAGCTTGTTGACGAGGTAGTAATCCTCGGTCAGCAACTGGCCGGAGACGTAGAAGGCGACCGCGTCGGGACCATGGTCGGTAACGACTTGCGAGAAGGTCGAGGCGACGAGGTCGAGCGCCTCGTCCCAAGAGGAGCCCCGGCCGTGGATTTGCGGACGGAGCAACCGGCCGTCGAGGCCGATGGTCTCGGCGAGCGCGGAGCCCTTCGAGCAGAGCCGGCCGAAATTCGCCGGATGATCGGGGTCGCCACGGACGGACACCTGCCCGTCCGTGGCGACCTTTGCCAGCACGCCGCAGCCCACCCCGCAATAGGGGCAGGTGGTCCTCACCTCGCACGCGTCAACGATCTCCATGTCAGGCGGCGCGGCTGGCCAGCGCTTCCAGCGCGATGAACAGGCGCTCGCCTTCCCGCTTCACGGGAATGGTGCGCACGGCGCCTTCGTCGGCGCCAAGCGCCTTGCCCGTCTCCAGCGAGATGACCCAATTGTGCAGAGGGCACGTCACGGCCGCGCCATGGATGATGCCCTGGCTCAGCGGTCCGCCCTTGTGAGGGCAGTGGTCCTCGATGGCGAAGACCGCGTCGTCCGCTGTGCGGAAGACGGCGATCTTGCCTTGTGGTGTGGCGACGCAACGCGCGCCACGGCGCGGGATGTCGGAGAGGGTGCCGATGGCGGTCCAGGTCATGGGGGTCACTCCGCCGCCTGCGCAAACCCGACCGAAGCCATCGGCCGGAACTCGTGCTTGTCCTTGCCGGAGACGCGCTCGGACCACGGATCGACCTGGGCAAACTTCTGCGAAAAGACGAAGCGCTCGTAATAGGCTCGACGCTTCTCGCCATCGTCCATGATCTGGCGCTTGACCTCGGCTATGCCGATGCGCTTGGCCCATTTGTAGATGCGCTCGAGGTATCGGCCTTGCTCGCGATACATCTGCGTCAGCGCCACGATGTGCTCCAGCGCCTCGTCCTCGGTCCTGACCAGGCCGAGCACTTCCGTGCCCTTGATATCGAGACCGGCGGCACCGGCGAAGTGGATCTCGTAGCCGCTGTCGACGCAGATCACGCCGACATCCTTGCACGTCGCCTCGGCGCAGTTGCGCGGACAACCCGACACCGCCATCTTGACCTTGGCGGGGGTCCACGAGCCCCACATGAATTTCTCGATGCGAATGCCGAGACCGGTCGAATCCTGCGTGCCGAAGCGGCACCAGTCCGAGCCGACGCAGGTCTTCACCGTGCGCAGCCCCTTGGCGTAAGCATGGCCGGAAACGAAGCCGGCCTGGCCGAGATCGGCCCACACCGCCGGCAAATCCTCCTTGCGGATGCCGAGCATGTCGATGCGCTGGCCGCCAGTGACCTTGACCATCGGGATCTCGAACTTGTCGACGACGTCGGCGATGGCGCGCAGTTCGGCGGCGTTGGTCACGCCGCCCCACATGCGCGGCACCACCGAATAGGTGCCGTCCTTCTGGATGTTGGCGTGGACGCGCTCGTTGATGAAGCGCGACTGGTAGTCGTCGGCGTAGTCGTCAGGCCAGTCGCAGACGAGGTAGTAGTTGAGCGCCGGCCGGCATTTGGCGCAGCCGCAGGAGGTCTTCCATTCCAGTTCCTGCATGACCGCCGGAATGGTCTTCAGCGCCTTGGCCTTGATCAGCCGACGCACCTCGTCATGGCCGAACGTGGTGCAGGAGCACATGGGCTGTACGGCGGCCGGGTTGTAGGTGTCGCCGAGGGTCAACACCATCAGCTTTTCGACCAGCCCGGTGCAGGAGCCGCAGGAGGCCGACGCCTTGGTGTGGGCGCGCACGTCGTCGAGCGAAGTCAGGCCCTTGCCCGTGATCGCGCCCGTGATCTTGCCCTTGCAAACGCCGTTGCAGCCGCAGATTTCCGCATCATCCGGCAAGGCTGCAACGGCCGCCATAGGGTCCAGCGGGGCACCCCCCTGGTAGGACTGGCCGAAGATCAACGTATCGCGCATTTGCGATATGTCGGTCTGTTTCTTCTTCAGGTCGTTGAACCAGGCGCCGTCCGATGTCTCGCCATAAAGCACCGTGCCGATGATGCGGTCGTCCTTGAGCACCAGGCGTTTGTAGACGCCGGCGGAAGCATCGCGCAGCACGATCTCCTGGCGGTCGTCGCCGTCGGCGAAGTCGCCGAGCGAAAAGAGGTCGATGCCGGTGACCTTGAGCTTGGTCGGCGTGTCCATGTGGACGAAGGCAGCTGTCTCGTCGCCGGCAAGCTGATGAGCGGCAACACGCGCCATCTCGTAGAGCGGCGCCACCAGCCCATAAACCATGCCGCCCACCTCGGCGCATTCGCCGAGCGCGAAGATGTCGGGGTCGTTGCTGCGCATGCCGGCATCGACGACGATGCCTCTGTTGACGGCGACGCCTGCATCCTTGGCCAGCGCGGCGTTTGGCCTGATGCCGACCGCCATCACCACCAGCGTCGCCGGGATGATGGTGCCGTCGGCGAGTTCCACCTGCTCGACCTTGCCATTGCCCGTAATCGCCTGGGTGTTGGCCTTGGTGATGACCTTGATGCCGCGCTCCTCCACCGCGCGCTGCAGGAGATAGCCGGCGGCCGGATCGAGTTGGCGCTCCATCAGCGTCGGCATGACATGCAGCACGGTGACGTCCATGCCTTGCGCGTTGAGGCCGGCCGCCGCCTCCAATCCGAGCAGGCCGCCGCCGATGACCACGGCCTTGGCCCGCGACTGGGCGGCGAGCATCATTGCCTGGACGTCGTCCAGGTCGCGATAGGTCAGTACGCCCGGCAGATTGTGGCCCGGCACCGGGATGATGAACGGCACCGAGCCGGTGGCGATGACGAGCTTGTCGTAGGGCTCGGTGACGCCATGATCGGAGGTGATCGTCTTCGCCGTCCGGTCGATGGCCACGATCTTGTGGCCTTTGTAGAGGGTGATGCCGTGCTTGATGTACCATCCGTCGCCATGGATGATGATTTCCTCATAGGCCTTCTCGCCGGAGAGAACCGGCGACAGCATGATGCGGTCGTAGTTCACGCGCGGCTCGGCGTTGAAGATGGTGACGGCGTAGCGGCCCGGCGCCTGCTCCAGCAGATGCTCCAGCATGCGCCCGGGGGCCATGCCGTTGCCGATGATGACGAGTTTTTCGGTCATGGCGTTACTCCGCGGCTTCGACGAAGCGGTGGCGTTCGTAGAGGAATTTCAGCACCGCCTCGCGGCAGCGCAGGAAGGTGCGGTCGGAAGCAAGTTCGATGCGCCGGCGTGGCCGCGCCAGCGGCACGGGAAGCACTTCGCCGATGGTCGCGGCCGGACCGTTGGTCATCATGACGATGCGGTCGGACAGCAGCACCGCCTCGTCGACGTCATGGGTGATCATGATCGTCGTCGAGCCGAGCCTGGAATGGATATCCATCACGGCGTCCTGCAGATGGGCGCGCGTCAGCGCGTCGAGAGCTCCGAACGGCTCGTCGAGCAGCAGGATCTTGGGCTCCATGGCCAACGCCCGTGCGATGCCGACGCGCTGCTTCATGCCGCCGGAGATTTCGGCCGGGCGCTTGTCGCTTGCATGCGCCATCTGCACGAGGTCGAGATTGCGCATGATCCAGTCATGCCGCTCGGCCTTGCTCTTCGAACGGCCGAAGACTTTCGACACCGCCAGGTTGATGTTTTCGTAGACGGTCAGCCACGGCAACAGCGAATGGTTCTGGAACACCACGGCACGTTCGGGGCCGGGGCTGTCGACTTCCTTGTCTTCCAAAAGCACGGCGCCGGCGGAAACCTTGGTCAAGCCGGCGATCAGGTTGAGCAAGGTCGACTTGCCGCAACCCGAATGACCTATGATGGAGACGAATTCGCCCTTGTGGATGGTCAGCCTGATGTCCCTCAGCACCTCGCTGACCTGGCCGCCACGCGCGAAGGATTTGTCGATGTGGTCGAGTTTGAGATAGGCGGTCATGGCGCTGTCCTCACTTTGCCGTCGTGCCGCGGGTGACAAAGGCGCCGACCGCCGCGACCAGGCGGTCGAGGCAGAAGCCGGTGACGCCGATATAGGCGAGCGCGACGATGATGTCGGGCAGCCGTGACGAGTTCCACGCGTCCCAGATGAAGAAGCCGATGCCGACGCCGCCGGTCAGCATTTCGGCCGCGACGATGGCAAGCCAGGATAGGCCGATGCCGATCCTCAAGCCGGTGAAGATGTAAGGCGCCGCGGCCGGCACCATGATCTTGACGAAGAATTCGAGCTGGTTCAGCCGCAGGATGCGGGCGACGTTGCGGTAGTCCTGCGGGATGTTGCGCACGCCGACGGCGGTGTTGATGATGACCGGCCAGATCGAGGTGATGAAGATCACGAACAGCGCCGATGGATTGGAGTCGCGGAAGGCGGCGAGCGACAGTGGCAGCCAGGCGAGCGGCGGCACGGTGCGCAGGATCTGGAACACCGGATCGAGGCCGCGCATCGCCCAGACCGACTGACCGACCAGCGCGCCGAGCGCGACGCCGACCACCGCCGCCATGCCGAAGCCGATGGCGACGCGCTGCAGCGAGATCAGCACCCGCCAGGCAAGACCGATGTCCTGGGGGCCGTTGTCGAAGAACGGATGCGCGATCAGGTCATAGGCTTCGTTCCATACCTGGCTCGGCGGCGGCAGGCTTGCCGTCGGCGACGAGCAGGCGACCTGCCAGACGACGAGCAGAAGGGCGATGACGATGGCGGGCGGGACGAGGGCGCTGGCGACCTTGCCTGCGATCGATACCAGATCAATGCGCCGCCGCGTCTTGGCGGTGAAGGCGACCACCTCGGCCGGCTTGGCCGGGAATGCTTTTACCTTGGTGTCCTCGATGGCTTGGATGGACATGTCCTGGGAAAACTCCGTGGCGTCTGGTCGAACTGAACGAGAGACGGCGAAATGCCGTTTGGCCTGACTAGGCCGATGCCTTGATCGTCAGGCTGTCGAGATAAGCCGAGGGGTTGGCCGGATCGAAAGTCTTGCCGTCGAAGAAAGTCTCGACGCCGCGCGAAGACGAGGCCGGGATGTCGCTTGCCGCGACACCGAGTTCCTTGGCCGCCTCGCGCCAGATATCCTCGCGGTTGACCTGGTCGACCAGCGCCTTGATGTCGGTGGTCGGCGCGAACTTGCCCCAGCGGATGTTCTCGGCGAGGAACCAGCTGTCGTGGCTCTTGAATGGGTAGGAGACGCCGCCCTTCCAGAATTTCATGTAGAGGTCGGTGGCGGTGGCGACCCGGCCGTTGCCGTAGTTGATGTCGCCCTTGAGGCGGCCGACGATGTCGGCGACAGGCACGTTCATCCATTGCCGCTTGCCGATGATGGCGGCCATCTCGTCCTTGTTCTCCTTGGCGTCGCACCATTGCTGTGCCGCCATCACCGCCATGACGATCGCCTTGGTGGCGTTCGGGTATTTCTCGATGAAGGCGGCGCGCAGGCCGAGCGCCTTTTCCGGATGACCCTTCCAGATCTCGCCGGTCGTGGCGGCGGTGAAGCCGACGCCCTGGTGGACGAGCTGTTCGTTCCACGGTTCGCCGACGCAGAACACGTCCATGTTGCCGACCTTCATGTTGGCCACCATCTGCGGCGGCGGCACGACGATGGTCGAGACGTCCTTGTCGGGGTTGATGCCGCCGGCGGCCAGCCAGTAGCGCAGCCACAGATCATGTGTGCCGCCCGGGAAGGTCATGGCGGCCTTGACCTCCTTGCCTGCCGCCTTCTTGGCGGCGAAGGCGTCCTTCAGCTTGGAGGCATCGAGGCCGACGCCGGTGGCGGCATACTCCTGGGCTACTGAAATGCCCTGGCAATCGTAGTTGAGGCGAGCGACGACTGCCATCGGCAGCGGCTGGTTGTTCTGCGTCACCTTGCCGGTGTGCATGAGATAAGGCATCGGCGTCAGGATGTGGGCGCCGTCGATGCCGTTGGCTTCGCCGCCGAGCATCAGATTGTCTCGCGTCGCCCCCCAGGAGGCCTGCTTGAGCACCTCGACATCAGGCATGCCGAATTTCGCGAACAGGCCCTTCTCCTTGGCGATGATCAGAGGCGCGGCATCGGTCAGCGCGATGAAGCCGAGCTTGGCGCCGGTCACTTCGGGACCTTTGCCTTCGGCATGGGCGCCCGCGGGAAACAATGTCCTTGCGGCAATAAACAGTCCCGCCGTCAGCGCGCTGCTGGCCAGAAAATCACGGCGGGTGAAATCCTTGAGGGATGTGCCAGTTCCGATCCGTTTCGTCATCGTCGTCTCCGGTTGAGCGCCTTGGAAGCGCCGTCGATTGCGTGTTCGGCCAAAAACAAAAAAGCCGCCGTCCAGGCCTTCGCGCATCCCTGGGGATTGCGCAGTGGCCTGAGCGGCAGCTTTGCCTGTGGCGCCCGCCATTGGACGCCTGTTCCGTTGCCCGAGAAGGGCTCGCTCATTTCAATGCAGGAACCGTGCCAGTTTCCTTCTGGAAGAAAACATCAAATGAATTCAGTGGGATCGGAGCATCACGCGGCAACTCGATCCACCGCGATTGGGGTCAAACATTGATCACCTTGCCTACAGGGGCGCATAATTTTTGTGCAATGCACAAGGATGGCGCAGAAATGATCAGGCTTCTCCGAGGGTCGTTTTTTGGCTGTCGACATAGGCGTCGATCTGGTCCGGATCGAAGATCTGGCCGTTGAAGAAGCCGTCCGGGCCGAGCACTAGGCTGGCGCCCGCCGAGCCCACCGGCGTCGCCACCTTCAGCGCACCCTCGACCTTGGCATTGGCGCCCGGCAGCGCGACGCCGAGCGGCTTCAGCGCCGACCGGTAAAGGTCGGGCCGGTAGCAGTCGCGGGCGATGGCGAGATTCTCCGGCGTGTGCGCGACATGACCCCAGCGCACCATCTGGGTGTAGAACCACAGCGCATGGCTCTTCCAGGGGAAATTGGCGGCCTTGTCGAAAGGCACGAAGAAGTCCTCGACGGTCCGCTGTGCGCCGCCGCCGAGCCGCAGATGCCCGGTCAGGATCGGCATCTGAATGGCCGCCTCCTGGCCAAGGAAGCCGGGTTGCGCCATCAGCGCGGCCAGTTCGGCGCGATTTGCAGGGTCCTGGCACCAGCGCGCCGAGTGATGCAATGCGCGCAGCAGTGCAGCCAGGGCCTCGGGATTTTGCTCGGCCCAGGCCTTGCGCGCGCCGATGACCTTTTCCGGGCTGTTGCGCCAGAGCAGCGCCTTCACGGTGACGATATGGCCGGTGCCGGCCGCCACCGCGGCGCTGTTCCAGGGTTCGCCGACGCAATAGCCGTCGATGCGCCCAGTGGCCAGCGCGTCGGCCATGAAGGGCGGCGGCACAATCACGATCTCGATCTGCCGCTCTGGATCGATGCCGCAGGCGGCAAGCCAGTAGCGCAGTTCGTAATTGTGCCCGGAATGCGGGTGCACGACGGCAAAGCGCAGCGCCTCGCGGCCGGCGGCCGCCCGCTCGCGGATGAACGCACCGAGGGCCGCGCCAGCGCGAGCCGGATCGAGATCGGGTACGGCGCCGTGCGCCACCATGCCGGCCCACACGGCGTTGGAGATGGTGACGCAGTTGCCGCCGAGCCCCAGCGAAAAGGGCACGATGGTCTCGGAGGCGAGGGGGGTGAGGCCAAGATTGCAGGCAAGCGGCATCGGTCCCAGCATGTGCGCAAGGTCGAAATGGCCGATGGCGATGCGGTCGCGGATATTGGCCCAGGAGGTCTCGCGGTGCAGCGCCAGATCGATGCCTTCGCGCGCGGCAAAGCCCAGTTCGCCGGCTGCCGCCAGGACGGCGCTATCGAAAAGCGGCATGAAGCCGGCGGTGATCTGGTGCTCGGCGCCCATGTCTATTCGTCCTCCGGTCCGAGAAGCCCGGCGGCAGTCACCAGGCTCTGGGCGATATCGCTGATCTTGCGGTTCTGGTTCATCGCCGTCTTGCGCAGCAGCGTATAGGCGGCCTCTTCGCTCAGGCCGCGCGATTTCATCAGGATGCCCTTGGCGCGGTCGATCACCTTGCGGCTCTCGAGCTCGCTGCGCGCCTCGTCCAGTTCGCGCGCCATGCGCGAGAAAGCGTTGAAGCGGCTCACCGCCATGTCGAGGATCGGCTTGACGCGCTCCTGCCTCAACCCGTCGACGACATAGGCCGAAACGCCGGCATCGACCGCGGCCTCGATCGAGGCCTGGTCGGAGCGGTCGACGAACATGGCGATCGGCCGCTTTACCGCACGTGACAGCTGGAACATGTTTTCCAGCATGTCGCGGTTGGGGTTTTCCAGGTCGATGACGATGACGTCGGGCTCGATCTCGGCGATGCGGCGCGCAATGCCACTGACGTCATGGATGACGGTGACCCGCTGATGGCCCGCCTCGCGCAAGCCAGCCTCGATTATCGAGGCACGGATGCGGTTTTCGTCGATCACCAGGACGGCGAGTGAAGTTCGGATCATGCCCGCATTGTGGGCACGCTCGGAAATTTGTGCAATGCGGCAATGGCGGCGTCGGCGGGAGGCGACGGCTGTCAACGGCTATCCTTGGCGGCAACCCGCCAAGGGTTGGATCAGGAGACGGTTGGATCAGGAGACGGAGCGACTCAGCCGCAGACGCGAACGTCCTCGAACACTCTGTGGTGGTGGCGCCAATGCACAATCGTTTCCGTGTGGCAGCGGTGATGGTGGTGGCGCCAGCGGTAGCCGCCATTGTCGTAGTCATCGTACTGAGCGTTCTGGTCGCCGTCATACTCGTTGTCATAGTGGCGCATATGATGACGGCGAACGACGATTCCGGAATCGTCATCCGAGGAATATTGGCCGCCGTCGTCGGACTGGATAGTCAGGCTGGCGGCTTGGGTTGGCGCCATCGCTGCCGCTGTCGCGGCGAATGCCAGCACCGAGGCCAAAATCAACTTTTTCATTCCATCCTCCTGTATATTCAACACATAAACTCGCTGAAGAACCGGGTGTTCCGCCCGAATCCACACGCTTTGCGACGCCGGCGACATCAAGGTGTTATCGGCCACATGCTACAGGCGAACGAAGGCGGTCAGCGGCAGATGGTCGGAGGCCACGCGCGACAGCGGCGTGTCATGCGCTTCGACGGTCGCGATCATGCCGTGCCGGTTGGCCATGATCCGGTCGAGTGCCAGCAGCGGCAGGTTGGACGGGAAGGTGGGGACTGCTGGCGGCTGCGGGCCGAAGGTTGCGTGCAGCGTGTTCAGCGCGGAGCGGTTTCCGAGCCGCCATTCGTTCAGATCGCCGAGCAGGAGCGTCGGCTTCTCGTCGGGGCTGTTCATGATATCAAGCACGACCTGGGCCTGCTGCGAGCGGGAGCGGCGCAGCAACCCCAGATGGGCCGCGATGATGCGCAAGGACTGGTTCCCGTCGAGATCGATCTCGGCCACCACGGCACCGCGGGGTTCGAGACCTGGAAGCCTGATCTGATGCACGTCGCGAACGACGCCCCTTTTGAACAGCAGGACATTGCCGTGCCAGCCATGGCCTTTGCCCGTTGCGGAAATGGGCACAGGCACGAGGCCGGTTTCCAGTTCAAGACGGTGCAGGTCGAGGAGCCCGTCGCGGTCGCCAAAGCGATTGTCGGCCTCCTGTAGGGCGATGACGTCGGGAGCGATCTCGCGGATGACGCGGCTGGTGCGGTCGGGATCGAACTTGCGGTCGACGCCAATGCATTTGTGGACGTTGTAGGAGGCGACCAGCGTCCCGGTGACGCCGTCCTTCTTCGGCGACAAGGCGTTGGCCTTGCGCATCCGCCTGTCGCGAATGGACAGGAGCATGCTGGCCGGCAGGCTGCGCCCATTCATTCGCATAGCGTGCCCATCATCCCTGCCGTTCTCATCATGCACCCAGAAATAGAGTCATTCGGCCGATGTTCCATGGTTGGCGACACGCTATCGGGCAAACACGTCATTTTGTTAAAGACAGGATTTCTCAGAGATAGGGCGATCCCAGCCAGAGGATGCGGTCAAACAGGCGGATGATGAAGGGCCGCGCGCGCAAGGAGGCCAGCGTCACTGGAACGGCCGTTTCGATCGCCGATCCGATCCGGGTCTCGATCTCGGTGGCAAAACCCGCGTCGAGGACCTCCAGATCGATCTCGAAGTTGAGCCGCAGCGAACGTGCATCGAGGTTGGAGGACCCGACATAAGCCCATACGCCGTCGATCGAAAGCAGCTTGGAATGATCGAAGGGGCCTTCCGTGCGCCATATGCGGCAATAATTCTTCAGGATCTGGTCGAATTGGGCGGTCATGGCGCGGTCGACGAGGAAGAGGTTGTTCACCGCCGGCACCACGACATCGATCTCGACGCCGCGCCTGGCCGCGGTAACCAGGGCGCTGATCAGTTCCCGGTCCGGCAGGAAATAGGGCGACATCAGGCGTATCGACTTGCGCGCGACCGAGAAGGCGCCGATCATCAGTTTGTGGTTGGTTTCGTTGCTGGCGTCCGGCCCGGATGCAACCGCACGCACCAGCATCGGCTGGCCAGCGGGCGGTGAAACCGGTGTGATCCGCCAGGCATCGCCCTTCAGCGCCTCCTTGGTGGCGAAGCGCCAGTCTTCCGCGGCGACCGAGAAGAGATCGGCGACAACGGGTCCGGTGACCTGGAAATGCGTGTCCTTGGCGCTGTTCGACCCGGCGAACTCCGCCGAAAAACCCTTGCGGATGTTCATGCCGCCGGTAAAGGCAACCGTGCCGTCGACCACCAGGATCTTGCGGTGGGTCCGCAGGTTGGCATAGGGCAAGCGCAGGCCCATGACGATGTTGCCGTTGAAGACATCCGCCGTGATGTTGGCGCGGCGCAGATGCCCCAGGATGCTGGGGACGGAGTAGCGGGCGCCGACGGCATCGATCAGCACACGCACGGTGACGCCGCGCTGGACAGCGCCGGCCAGCGCTTCGACGAAAAGCAGGCCGACCGCGTCATTGTCGAAAATATAGGTCTCGAGCAGGACGCTGCGCTCGGCCCCGTCGATCGCCGCGCACATGGCGGGGTAGGCCTCGTCGCCGCTTTCCAGCACGTCGATTGCATTTCCCGGGTTGAGCGCGCGCCGCGCCACCCTGTCGCCCAGCGTTCTGAGGCCGGTGAACCGCTGTCCATAGCGCTCGATGATCAGCGCCTCTTCGGCGGCGACGTCGCGCTCATGCTTGGCCGACACCAGGCCCTCGGCAAGCGGGCGCTGCGCGCTGATCGTGGCGCGGCGGATGCGGTTGATGCCGGCCACGGCATAGATCAGCACGCCGAGAATCGGCGACAGCACCATGATGCCGACCCAGCCGGTGGCGGCGCGGACGTCCTCCTTGGTCATGACTGCATGGGCAATGCCGATGGTCGCCATCACCACCGAGATGATCGCCAGTATTTGGGGCCAGTGAATCGCCAGGGTCTCGAACATTGCCAGGACTATCCAGCGAGCGCCCGCGGAAGGCAATGCAGCCGGCGATTTCCACACTCACCCATTGGGCTCCGCCGGTGAGAGAACGGCCGGCGCACGGTTATTTGAGCAAGCCAACCAGGACATTGAAAGCGGCGTCGATATCGGAGCGCACCGCGGCCCTGACGGCCTCGCCGTCGCGATCACGCAGGGCCGCGAACATCTCCTGATGATATTCGTTGGCGGTCGAATAGTTTCCCGAATCGTGCAGCATGTAGAAATAGGGGCTGATCTGCAGTCACAGGTTCTCGATGGGAAGGACGGAACGATGAGCACAAAGGCACCTGAAACGGCGGCGGAATTTCTGGCCGGCCTCAATGGACAGCGCGTGCTGGTGACAGCGGGCGCCGGCGGCATTGGTTTCGCCATCGCCGACACGCTGTCGCGGCTCGGGGCGCGCATCGTCGTCTGCGACGTGTCCGACGAGGCGCTGGCTGCCGCTCCCGGCAAGATCGATCTGGTGGCCGCGGTCAAGGCCGACGTCTCACACGAAGACGACGTCGACCGGCTGTTCGAGACGGTCGCCGAAAAGCTCGGCGGGCTCGATGCCCTGATCAACAATGCCGGCATTGCCGGCCCGACCGGCGGCGTCGACGAGATCGAGCCGGACGACTGGCGGCGCTGTCTCGATGTCTGCCTGACCGGCCAGTTTCTGTGCGCGCGGCGCGCCGTGCCGATGATCAAGGCGGCGGGAGGCGGCTCGATCGTCTCGATGTCGTCGGCAGCCGGCCGCCACGGCTATGCTTTCCGCACGCCCTACTCGGCCGCCAAGTTCGGCGTGATCGGCTTCACACAGAGCCTTGCCAAGGAGCTCGGGCCGCACGGCATCAGGGTCAATGCCATCCTGCCCGGCATCATCGAGGGTCCCCGCATCGAGGGCGTCATCTCGGCGCGCGCCAGGCAGATCGGCATCAGCCACGAAGAAATGACCGGGCGCTATCTGCAGAACATCTCGCTGCGCCGCATGACCAGCCCTTATGATGTCGCCTCGATGGTCGCCTTCCTGCTTTCGGATGCGGGGATAAACATTTCCGGCCAGTCGCTCGGCGTCGACGGCAATGTCGAAACACTTTGAGGGCAAGATCCATGGCACAGGTTGCGATCGTCGGCAGCGGATTCATCGGGCGGGCCTGGGCGATCAGTTTCGCGCGCGCCGGTCATGACGTCCGCATGTGGGACCAGTCCCGCGCCGCGACCGGCGGCGCGCGCGACTACATAGAAGGTGTGCTCGGCGATCTCGCTGCCAACGACCTGCTGCGGGGACAGTCCGCCGCCACCGTGCTCGATCGCATCACTGTTGCCGCCGAACTCGGCGAGGCGCTGGCCGGCGCGATCCATGTCCAGGAGAACACGCCGGAAAATCTCGAGGTCAAGCGTGAGGTGTTTTCGCTGATCGACTCTGCTGCCGATCCGCGAGCGGTGATCGCCAGTTCCAGCTCGGCGCTGTTGCCGTCGAAATTCACCGACCATTTGCAAGGGCGGCATCGCTGCCTTGTCGTGCATCCGATCAATCCGCCCTACCTCATTCCCGCCGCCGAGGTCGTGCCAGCGCCGTGGACATCGGCCGAGACGCTCGAAAGAACACGCGCCTTCCTCATCGAGGCCGGCCATGCGCCGCTGGTGATGAAGCGCGAACTCGACGGGTTCATCATGAACCGCCTGCAGGGCGCGTTGCTGGAGGAAGCGTTCCGGCTCGTCGCCGACGGCTATGCCAGCGTCGAGGACGTCGATATCGGCATCCGCGACGGGCTGGCGCTGCGCTGGTCCTTCATGGGACCGTTCGAGACCATCGACCTCAACGCGCCCGGCGGCGTGCGCGACTATGTCGAGCGTTACCAGGGCATCTATTCCAACATCTTCCCGCAGATGTTGCGCCGGATCGACTGGGCGGGCGAGGTGATGGAGACGGTCGAGGCCGAGCGCGGCAAACGCCTGCCGAGGGAAAAACTAGGCGAGCGGCAAGTGTGGCGCGATCGCCGGCTGATGGCGCTGGCGGCGCACAAGAAGAAATCGGATCAGGAGTTCGGACAATGAAAGAAACCAGCCGCAAGCCCGGCGCCACGGTGGCCAGGGGCAAGGTCATCATCACCTGCGCGGTGACCGGAGCGATCCACACGCCGACCATGTCGCCCTATCTGCCGATCACGCCGGACCAGATCGCGTCGGAAGCGATCGCGGCGGCCGAGGCGGGAGCGGCAATCCTGCACCTGCATGCCCGCGATCCCGAGACCGGCAGGCCCGACCAGACGCCGGAGGCGTTTGCCCGCTTCCTGCCGCGCGTCAAGCAAGGCACCAATGCCGCCATCAACATCACCACCGGCGGCAGTCCCTACATGAAGGTCGAGGAGCGGGTGAAGCCGGCCGCTCAGTTCAAACCGGAAGTGGCCTCGCTCAACATGGGTTCGATCAATTTCGGGCTCTACCATCTCGCCGACAAATACGAGACCTTCAAATTCGACTGGGAAAAGCCGCATCTGGAAGCGACGCGCGATCTCGTCTTCCGCAATTCGTTCAAGGACATCGAATACATTCTGGCGACTTGCTACGACAACGGCACGCGCTTCGAGTTCGAGTGCTACGACATCGCGCATCTCTACAACCTTTCCCATTTCGCCGATCGCGGGCTGGTGAAGCCGCCCTTCTTCGTGCAGTCGGTGTTCGGCCTGCTTGGGGGCATCGGCACGCATCCGGAGGATGTCGCCCATATGAAGCGCACCGCCGACCGCTTGTTTGGCGACCAGTTTCGCTGGTCGGTGCTCGGCGCCGGCGCCAGCCAGTTGCGCATCGCCGCGCAGTCGGCGGCGCTTGGCGGCAACATCCGCGTCGGGCTGGAGGACAGCCTGTGGGCCGGCAAGGGCAAACTCGCCAAATCGAATGCCGAGCAGGTCGTGCTGGCGCGCAAGATCATCGAAGGGCTTGGCATGGAAGTGGCGACACCGGACGAGGCGCGCGAAATCCTGTCATTGAAGGGCGGCGACCAGGTCGCCTTCTGACGCGGCCCGCTGCCGCGCTTTCCCGGGACGGCGTCCTGCGCGGCAGCCTATTCGCCATCACCGGCCTTGGGCGTCGTCGACCGTCACGAGGCGACGCGCGGCAGCAAGCGCGCCGTCGACCGCGAGAGCCTCCGCCGCGAAGCATTGCTGCCCTGTTGGCGGCGGGCGGTCGTTCGAGCGCTGAGCAGTTGCTCGATCACGCTTCGATGGAGTCCCCTTTGGGAAAGCCCACCCTGACCCAGAGGAAAGCTTAGAGCCGGTGTGATCCGGCATCGTCCTGTGCTGCTTTGGTCCTCCGGGGTTTCCTGTTCTTTGGTGCTACATCTATTGTATATCAGAGGGAATGAAATTACCGATGTAACACTTCGATTGAAGGCGAGGGGGGGCGCCGAATGATGACTTTCAACTTCCGGGGGCCACCCGCGGGCGACGGCGATATGTCGGCCGAATGCCAGGAGCAGTTGCTGCCTCTCATCAATGAGATCGTCCAGGCGGCGGTGGCCGCCGGCTGGAATCGGGACGACGTTCTTCTGGCTTTCGTGGAACTCGCCTGGGATCTGTACGAGAAACGGCGCGGTGATCTGTAGCAGCGGCCGCCGATAACCGGATCCACACCGCAGGCGTCGATCTCGCGGACAGGTTATGATCCGCGCAGGCTGCGCCGAACGCCTCAGTCAGTCGTTGACCAGAATACAGGATCGCATGACCGGTCGTGTCGGGACCGATCGGCGAAACTCCGGATGACGAGGCGTCGCGCCAGGCGAAAATGAACGCTCGTCAACTCCTATTCGCTGGCCATTTTTTTCTTTTCTCGAATAAAGATTTTTCTTCGCGCGTGGGAGTTCTTCCCAAGCCAAGGTGTGTGCGTTACGCTGCGTTCGGGTCGGGAAAAGGGTATTCGAAGTAGCGTCGATACGGCTGAGGCAGCGCGAATGAACAATGCGGACGAGGCTCGGGAAAGCGGCGTTTCCCGAGGCATCGATCGGGAGCGGACAGCTCGATACGTCCTGGACCTCATTCCTGAAAGTGCCGGTCCGCGAAGGGCCACCGCGCAAGGAAGCGTGATCTATTCCGTTCGCGGGCCAGGCTCGCAGGCATTCCCGGCCAAGGAACACTCCGTAGGCATCGTGCTTGCGCCCATACGCAAGTTGAGGGCCTCGCTCGGCAGCGACAAGCTCCAGCAATACGATGTGCCGGTCGGGTGTCTCGTCATCAATCCCGCCGGCGTGGACAGCCATCTTGCCTGGTCCGTGACCAGGGAAAATGCCCCGGTCTCCATCTCTCCCGAAGCACCGTCGGCTTTGGCTGCTCATGAGTTCGACATCGGCGATCCTCGCCGGATTTTCGGATCAAAGTCATTTGGCCTCCACCATGAAGAAGTACAGGGGAAGGACACCAACTGGTTATGCTTCCGCCAGAAACTGAGGCGCTTCTGCGCCTGCAACCGGAAACGATTACGGCCAGGAGTCCAAGAGAAAACCGGACGGCTTCGCCGGGAGAGCCGCGCCGCGCGGTATGGCAAAGCCGCCCCATCAGGTGCCCGGGGCTCGGAGACCGGGATTTCCTGCAAGGAAATCGGTGTTCTGCAAAATACGTCCATCGCGAATGCGCCCATGGTCGGGGCGAGAAATTGGTCGATGCGCCCGGATGCTTCGAGCATTGCCACCGGCATGGACGTCGAGGGGAGTGGGACATCTCTTGCCGGCTCGCCCTCACCACCGTCCGGCCGGCTTATTCGAACAATTCTATCGGCCCGGACAATTCCCCCGGTAATGGCGGTCCAGCCTGGTCCATCACAATTTATTTTTCCGGGAACCGCGTGGACGCCGCCAAGGTTTGGCTTGCGCAGGGACCCCTCAGGAGGCCGAAACGGTGCGGCGCGATGATGACCCCCCAAGATGGATTGCGGATGTGGTGAGACAGCCGCTGGCGAATGTAAAAGGCGGGCTTTCCGCCAGCAGTGCGGGCAAGGTGCGGGACTTCCTGGATGAGAACTTCTCGCGCAAGCTGGCGATTTCCGAGATGGCCGCGGTCTGCGGGCTTTCATCCTATCACTTCGTGCGGGCCTTCTCGCGGACGTTCGGGATGCCGCCGCATCAGTATATTCTCGATCTGCGGCTGGATTTTGCGGAGAGACTGCTTGCCGAGAGCAGCCTGGCGATCGCCGACATTGCCCATCTCAGCGGTTTCTCGAGCCAGAGCCATTTCACCACCATGATGAAGAAATACCGGCATGTAACGCCACTGCGGTCGCGCTCGAACAAGCTTATCTCGAAGACCAGGTGACGGATAAGCTGCGGCATATCTTGGAAATATAGGTGATACCTATTAAAGTTCCAGCTAAAGTAATAAGCCGTTAACCTCTGCCGAGTTGTTCCGCGATTTTTTCTTCCGACACAGCAAGATCGTGAAATACCGCGCACAAGAATCATGTCTTTCTGCCGCTTGGGGGAATGGTCTGACATTTTCATGCCGACTGGCGCGCTGAGAGGGACCATGACCGACAATTGCATCTCACGTCACTCGTTTGTCCAGCATCGCGCGGCGCTTTTCGCCAGTCACTGGATCGCGAATGCCGATCCTCGCTCCCGCTCGGCCCGGCGCCGCCTGATGGCTGTACTGCGCATGGCGTCCCGCGTTCTAGGCATGCGTCGTAAAGATCGGGGTATCGGTGCGATTGGGGCTGTTTTCGGCGCCTTGGGGCTGGTTATTGCGCCTCAGGCATTTGGCCAAGTTATTCCAGGCGGTAACTATACAGCGGGCGCCGGAACGGCGAGTGGTGCCAACGGCATCGCGATCGGTTGCACAGGATATACGGCCACCGTCGGAGCGCCGACGGGAGGCATGGCCATCGGCTGCCGAGCGATTTCCAACGGGAATAATTCAGTTGCGATCGGAGTCGATGCGCAAACCCAAGGCGGCGGGGCTGTCGCCATGGGTCAAGGATCCGCGGCGACCGCGCAGAATTCGACTGCCGTAGGCAACTTCGCTGCTGCGAGCGGGCTGCGCGCGAGCGCTTTCGGCACAAACACCGTTGCGTCCGGATTGGATTCTCTCGCCCAAGGCAGCTTCGCCGCCGCTGGCGCCCAGAACGCAGTGGCTCTCGGCTTCCAGGCACAAGCCACGCAGCTAAATTCGGTCTATCTCGGTTCGCGCACCGTTGCTGGAACAGGAGCGCTGGCACAGAGCGCCATCGGCATCGGCACGGATGTGACGGCATCCCAGGTCGACGCCATCGCGGTCGGACGTTCATCCGTTGCGTCGGCACAATACTCGGTGGCTCTCGGCCTGAGCGCAAAAGCCACCGGCGCCGGCGGCGCGATGGCGCTGGGCCAGGGCACGATCTCGAGTGGCACCAATTCGGTAGCGATCGGCGTTCAGGCCAGTGCCACCTTGGCCGGCGCCAATGCTTTGGGTACCTTCTCAGTCGCTTCGGGAGGTAACTCCACGGCGGTCGGCACCAGTTCCACCGCCAGCGGCGCCAATTCGTTCGCCGGAGGCTGGGGATCTGTCGCCAGCGGTGCCAATTCCACTGCCGTAGGACGTCAGGCCGCCGCGATCGGCACAAGCGCCACGGCGATGGGTGATGCAGCCAAGGCCTGGGGCAACCAGTCCATCGCATTCGGCGTGAACGCGCAGGCAGGCGTTCAGGCCAACACGGCCCTGCCCAACAGCATCGCGATCGGCACCAATTCGCTTGCTTCCGGCGGCTTCGGCGTCGCGCTCGGCCAGGCCACTCAGGCCACTGCCGACTTTAGCACGGCAGTCGGCAATGGGGCCGTTGCCAGCGGCGCAAACGCCTCCTCATTCGGCGTCCTGGCCAGCGCGACGGCAAATAATACCCTCGCCGCCGGCGTCAACGCCGGTGCCAGCGGAGCCGGCAGTACCGCTCTCGGCAGTGGTGCCCGAACCACCGCCGTGAATGCCGTCGCTGTCGGCGCTGGGACGAGCGCGTCCGGGATAAACTCCGTCTATATCGGCCAGACCAGTTTTGCGACGAGCGCCAGCGGACAGAGCGCCATCGCCGTCGGCACGGACGTGACGTCATCCGGGGACGACGCCCTTGCGATGGGGCGTGAAAGCGCGGCGACTGCAACCAACGCCATCGCGGTCGGTCTCCAGTCTTCCGCTGATACCGCCGACTCCGTCGCCATCGGCACCAGGGCGATCGCGACCGGGGGGAAGGCTGTCGCAATCGGCGCAGACAACGTTGCTTACGGCGACGGCGCGGTGGCCATCGGCGATCCTAGCTTCGCCAGCGGCACCGGCGCCTTTACCGGCGGCGCCAACAACATCGCCAACAGCGACGGCACGGCAACCGCCACCGCGGCCAATACGGCCAACGGTGCTGTCGCTATCGGCAACAGCAACAAGGCGATCGGGCAAGGCTCCGTCGCGCTGGGCAACGGCTCCACTGCGGGTGCCGCCGGCCTCGCCGGCAATGTCGCGCTCGGCAACGGTGCGACGGCGGCGGCAAGCTCCGGCGACGTGGCGCTCGGCTCGGGTTCGGTGACCGCCGTAGCGGTCGGCACGCCCAACGCGGTGATCAACGGCACCACCTACGCCTTCCAGGGCACCAACCCGACCTCGACGGTCAGCATCGGCGCGCCCGGCGCGGAACGCACTATCACCAATGTCGCCGCGGGGCGGATCAGCTCGACGTCGACCGATGCCATCAACGGTTCGCAGCTCGCCGCCACCAACCAGGCCGTCGACGCCATCGGCACCACGCTCAGCACCATCGGCAGCGGCGTGACCAATCTCGGCAACACGATCAACAACATCGCCGGTGACACCTCGACCGCCTATACCGACGCCAATGGCGTGGGCATCCGCTATGCCCGCACCAACGAGGCCGGACTGGCGCAAACGGACTCCTTCGCACAGGGCGTCGGCTCCACGGCCGTCGGCTACCAGGCGACCGCGACCGGCGTCAGCGGGCTGGCGCTCGGCCGCGACAGCGCGGCCAGCATCGACGGCAGCGTGGCACTCGGTTCGGGCTCGGTGTCCGATCGCGCGATCGCTCCCGCTTCCGGGCAGATCGCCGCAGGTCCGTCGAACTTCATCCAGTACAACACCACCGACAAAGTGCTGCTCGGCGCCGTTTCGGTCGGTACCGCCACCTCCTACCGGCAGATCACCAACGTCGCCGACGGCACGCAGGACCAGGACGCCGTTACGGTGCGCCAGCTGGCGGGGGCGATCGCGGCGGTCTCTGCCACCTCGACGAAATATTTTCATGCCAATTCGACCGCTGGCGATTCGCTGGCGGTAGGAGCGGAATCGGTCGCGGTCGGTCCGACCACGGTCGTCAACGGCGACAATGGCGTCGGCATCGGCAATGGCGCCATCGTCGACCAGACGGCGCCTGGCGGCACCGCCATTGGCCAGAACGCTCATGTGATGCTGGCCGACGGTATCGCGCTCGGCACCGACTCGACCGCATCGGGCATCCAGTCGGTGGCGCTCGGCGCCGGCGCCCAGAGCACCTTCGCCAACAGCGTCGCACTGGGTGCGTCGTCAACAACCACGGTTGGCGCGCAGGCCGGCTACGCCGCCTTTGGCCTGACCGCTCCGCAGACCTCGGCCGGCGAAGTGTCGATCGGCGCCGCGGGCGCCGAGCGCAAGCTCACCAATGTCGCGGCGGGCTCGGCCGGGACCGATGCCGTCAACGTCTCGCAGCTGCGCGGCGTCTCGCAAAACGTTTCCAACCTGTTCGGCGGCGGCACCACGGTCAATCCCGACGGCTCGATCACCGGCCCGACCTACACCATCCAGGGCAACAATTATTCGACCGTCTTTGATGGTTTCACTGCCGTCGACAATGCGCTGACCAACATCAGCAATGGCGGCGGCATCAAGTATTTCCACGCCAATTCGACGCTGGCCGACTCCACCGCCAGCGGCACCGACAGCGTCGCGATCGGGCCGGCCAGCGTGGCCAGCGGCACCAACAGCCTTGCCGCCGGCAATGGCTCGACAGCCACGGGGCAGGGCGCGGTGGCACTCGGCCAAGGCGCCAAGGCCAACAACGCCAGCGATGTGGCGCTCGGTTCGGGTTCGGTGTCGCAGACCGCCGTCGGCACGTCCAGCACGGTCATCAACGGCAAGACCTACGCCTTCGCCGGCACGACCCCGACCGGGACCGTCAGCGTCGGCGATGCCGGAACCGAGCGGACGATCACCAATGTCGCCGCCGGACGCGTTTCCTCCGGCAGCACCGATGCGATCAACGGGTCGCAGCTCTACGCCACCAACACCGCGATCGAGGACCTGACCAAGACGATCGGCGGCATCGGCGGCACCGTCCAAAACACCGTGCAATACGACACCGTCAACAATCCGGACGGATCGACGACCAAGACCAACAAGATAACGCTGCAGGGCGGCGACCCGAATGCGCCTGTCGTCATCTCCAATGTCGGTCCCGGCGTTGCCGGCACCGACGCGGTCAACGTCAACCAGCTGAACCTGAACCTGGCTCAGAGCAAGACCTATACCGACCAGGTGGCGGTCACGACGTTGCAGCAGGCCAACAATTATACCGACCAGAAGCTCAGCCAGCTGAATTCCGACATCAGCGGCATCAGGGACGAAGCACGGCAGGCGGCGGCAATCGGACTGGCGGCAGCCTCGCTGCGCTATGACGACCGTCCCGGCAAGCTGAGCGTGGCGGCGGGCGGCGGCTTCTGGCGGGATTCGAGCGCCTTTGCCTTCGGCGCCGGCTACACCAGCGAGGACGGCCGCATCCGCGGCAATTTGTCGGGCACGGCGGCGGGCGGCAATGTCGGTGTCGGCGCCGGCCTGAGCTTCACCTTGAACTGAGGCGGACAACAGGGCGGCAATGAAAAGGCGAACCGGCCATGACAGGCTAGACGCAGACTCGGGAAAGCCGTTTGGCTTTCCCGGATTTGCCATGGCATGCCTGACCTGCCTGGCGCTTGCCGGCGGGCTGGCGCCGGCTGCCGGGCAGGTGGCTTCGCCCTACAGGATCAAGCCCTCCGAGGTGGTCGTGCCTCCCGACGTGAAGCTCGGACAATACCAGCGCACCATCCGTCCCTTCGAGAACTGGACGCTGATCTGCGACGAGAACCTCAAGGCGCGCAAGAAAGTCTGCAATGTCTCGCAGGTGATCGAGGACGGCGCCGGCAAGATGGCGTTCAGCTGGTCGCTCGCCGCCACCCAGGACGGCAAGCCCTACATGATCCTGCGCACCGCGCCGAACGCCAGGAGCGATGGGCTGGTGTCGCTGAAGTTCGATGGGCGCGCCGAGCCGATCGACGTGCATCTGAACGGCTGCAACGAAATGGTCTGCGTCGGCATGCTGCCGGTCGGACCCCTGATGCGCCAGGAGATAGCGCAGAAGGCGACGCCGGCGATTTCCTATCCGACCGTCGATGGCCAGACCATTACCGTCACCGCAACGCTCAAGGGGCTGTCCGAGGCCCTTGCGCCAGTCAAATAGCCGAGGCAGCACCGTGAGCCAGCAAGACCCGTTCATCTCCGCGACGCGCAGCAATCCGACCGTCGAGCCGGATCGGCGACGGGTCGTCGAGCCGGACCGCAAGAGAACCGTCGAGACGCCGCGGCGGTGGCCGCGCGTCATTGGATTTTCGCTGTTGGGGCTGGTGATGATGGGCATTGGCTTTGCCGGCGCGAACTATGCCGCGATCGCCGGTCTGGTCGGCAGCCCGACGGCCGCTCAGGCCGAGGCGGCCGCCCCTCCCGCGCTGCCGGACTCGCCCTTCCTCCAGCACGTCAAGCAGGCCGGCGTGCAGGCCTGCTCGACCGTCTTTCCGGTGCTCGGACAGCTTTTGACGACCGGCACGAAGTACAGCGTCAAATCCCTGTGGAACGACCAGGCCGCCGACAAGCACGCCGTCCAGGCCTTTGTCGGCATGGACTATGCCACCGACCGTTACAGCGGGCCGGCCGCCGGCGTGGTCTTCGCGTCACCCACCGCTTCGGGTTGCGAGGGCGCGATGGTGCGGGTGGCGCCGTTCGCAAGTCCGTGCGCCGACATTCCGTCCGTTCTTCCGCAAGGCAGCAAGATCACGGATCATCTCGGACAGGTCGAAGTGTACGAGCTTGGCGGCAACACGGGCGAAGCGCTCCTGCTGCCGACGGGCAACACATGCGTGGTGATTTCCATCGCATCGGCGGCCAAGTGAGGATGTCAGGCGAATGGGCGAGACGCCCTGGAAAGGATTGCGGACCATGAAATCGCGACGTTTGACAGTCTTGTGCATGGCCTTGCTGTGGAGCGGGCAGGTCGTCTCGGCCGATCTGGTGGAGCCGTCCGAGCCGCCACAGGAGGAGAAAGGCATCTGGGCGGCAATCGCCTATTCCCAGACCGACACCAAGTATGGCTTCTTCTGGGGCGCCGACAAGCGGCAGGAAGCGAAGGACATTGCGCAGAAATATTGCGAGAATGCCGGTGGAAAAGCCTGCAATGTCGTTGCCGTGTTCCGCAATCACCGCCATTGGACGGACGACGACGAGACCGGATTTCCCTACAAGCATTGCGGCGCGCTGGCGGTGGCCGACAAGGTGGAGCATCGGTTCACCCCCTGGGGCGTGAACTCCGCCGAAACGCGCCGCGAAGCCGAAGATCTCGCCTTGCAGGCCTGCGAGGCAGGGGGGATCCAATGCAAGATCCGCGAATGGGTCTGTACGTGACCGTTGCCACGGGGCCTCGAAGCCGACACTTTGGGCATTTGCCCGGCACCGAAGAGAAGGCCGCATTCATTGGTTCGTAGATATTTTTCGCTGAAGGCAGCCGCCCTCTGCGCGGCTGCCTTCTCCGCTTCGCTGCCGGCTGCTTTCGCGCAACAGCAGCAGGCGGCGTCGCTTCCGAACGGCGCATCGTCGCTCCAGGAAACCTATCAGGACTGGCAGCTGGCCTGCGGCATGCAGGACAATGCCCGGGTCTGCACGGTCACGCAGGACCAGACGCAGAAAAACGGCCAGAGGCTACTGGCCGTGGAGTTGCGCGTGGGGCAGAAGGGCGGACTGATCGGAACCTTGCTGCTGCCCTTCGGCATCCTGTTCGATCCCGGCGTGGCGGCACAGATCGACGACCAGCCGCCTGTCGGGCCGTTGAAGTTCAGGACCTGCCTGCCGAATGGCTGCGTGGCGCTGTTTCCGATCGACCGGGCGCTGATGCAGAAGCTCAAGGCAGGTACCGAGCTCAAGCTCGACGTCACCACCGCGGCCGAGACCACGCTTAGTTTTCCGGTGTCGCTGAAAGGCCTTGGCGCTGCCCTTGACCGCATGGTCGCGCTCAGCGCGCGTTGAGGAGCATGGCGACAGCGGCCCGAGCCTTGTAGCGAAGGAACGGACGCGCAGCCCTCGGATCAAGACAGCAGGATTTTCCGGCGAGCGAAGGTCTCGGCGATAGCGAGAACCGCGGCGTGTATCGGCCCCGCGGTGAGACTGGGCATGACCGACGCGTCAACGACAAAAAGATTGTCGAGCGCCTTGAGCTTGAGATTCGCATCGACGACGGCGTCCGGGTCCTTGCCCATCCTGCAAGTGCCGCAGGGATGGTGATGCGTGATGACCGACCGCGCGATGAAGTCATCCATTTGAGCCGCACTGTTCAGGGTGCCTGGCAGGAGCTCGCGCTCTCGCCAGCCAGCGAGTTCATCTCGATGTCCGATTGTCCGGGCTGCCTCGAGCGCCTGGCGAAACAGCGCACGGTCCCGACCACTTTGCAGGTATGCGGGGTCGATGATCAATCGATCGTCGAGTTCCGGCCCGCTTATGCGCAGACTGCCGCGGCTCGTCGGATGGGTGATCCCGAACAGCAGCGAATATGCCGTGCCAGCGGCCGGCGCCTGAAAGCGTTCGGACACGATCGGCGCGACGCCGCAACCAACGACAATTTCGGGCTGGCCGGTGCCGGTAAACCCGTCGGCCCGCATATAGGCCATCGACTCCGAGTGCTGGAGGCGCGAGGGGGGAACGGGCTTGCGGGCCGCATAGAGGTTGCCGGCACCAAGCAGGTGGTCCTGAAGGTTTCGGCCGATCTCCGGCATATCGATCACGCAGCTGACGCCCGCGGCGTCGAGTATATCGTGCGGACCGATGCCCGAGCGCATCAGCAAGGCCGGACTTTCCAGCGCGCCGGCGCAAAGCACGATTTGATCCGCAAGGATTTCGACCCGACCCTGCCGCCCCACGACCTCGAGGCCGCGGACCTGATTGCCTTCCAACTTGAGCCGCCGCACCCGCGATCCCGTCAGAATGGTCAGGTTCTTGCGGCTTCGAACCGCCGGCGTGAGCCAGGCGTCAGCCACCGTGACCCGCAGACCGTCTCGAATGTTCAAGGAGTTCGGGGTGACGCCGATCATCTGTCCGCTGTTGTGACCCTCAAGACGCGGCAGGCCGAGCGAAGCGCCGGCTTCGATGAACGCGCGTGCGACCGGACTTACCTCGTCGGTCGGCAAATGGACGGGCATCGGCCCGCCCTTGCCGTAAAGGCCGTTGCCACCGAGCGGGTGATCCTCGATGGCTTGAAACGCGGGCAGCAATCCATTCCAGCTCCACCTGTCATCGCCGGTCGCGTCGACCCATGCCTGGAAGTCGAGGGGATGGCCGCGCATGTAGCCCATCGCATGCAGGCAACTCGAGCCGCCCACCAACCGCCCGCGCGCCCAGTGATGCACCCGGCCCGCAGTCCCGGTTTGCGGCTCCGTGCGATAGTCCCAATCGTAGCCGCGCCCCTGAAGCGCCGGCCAGGCGGCGGGGTTCCAGATGTCGGGGTCCGCCGCCTCTTCGCCCGCCTCGATCAGCAGAACGCGACTGTCCGGCTCTTCACTCAGTCGTGCTGCAAGCAACGCGCCAGCCGACCCGCCGCCGACGATGACGATATCGGCATCCGCTCTGCGCTCGACATTGGCACTGGTCATCATCACTCCATCTGCCGGCTTCGACGGCCGGCATGTCTAACCCCGACGGGGTGAGCCCCGCCTGATTCGCGTTCGGCGGACCCTCGATCCGCAACGTCATGAAGGATTTCGAGTTTTCAGACGGAGCAACCGCCTTCCGAAAAACTCAAATCGCGCTGTCCATGGACATCTTCGCTGCCGCTTTCGCCTTCAACAGGTGATTCTTCGAGGCTTTGCGCGCGGCCTTCTCATCGCCGGCGGCGATGGATTCGAATATCTCCTTCATCTCCGCCAGGCTGCTTTGTGCCCGGCCTTCCAATGACATCGATCGTCCTCGAAAGAAGCTGATCCTGGCCACCAGGCCGCGATGGACTTCCTCAAGAATGGGATTCCCGCAATTCGAGAGTATGATCGAATAGAAGTCCGCGGCGGTCGTGACCTGCGCCAGGCTGTCATTGCTGGATGCCGCCTCTTCGAACGCGGAAAGAGACTTCTCGAGTTCAAGCAACTGCTCCGGGGAAATTCTCGACGCGCATCGTCCCGCCGCCTCGACTTCCAGCAGCTCTCGAACCTCGTAGATGGCGGTTGCCACCTCCCACGAAAGTGACGGTATTGATGGCCCGCGGTTGGGTACAATCTCGATCAGGCGCTCGGCCTCGAGACTGCGCAAAGCTTCCCTCAGCGACGGGCGACTGATGCCGAGCTGTGTGCACAGCTGACTTTCGATGAGGCGGCTTCCCGGCTGGAACACTCCGGAGAAGATAGCGAGCCGTAACTTGTCGACGGTCTCCCGCTGCACCGTCCGTGGCGAAATCCGCAAATTCAAATCTGGAGGCATGGGCAACGTCTCATAGGTTTGAGTCGCAATCTCCGCGGCACCATACGCGACGCGGTAGAAAATAGCCAGATTGTCAAATCTGAAGATTGCAAGAATGTCAGACAATCTTCTTGACGTGCTCCCGGCTGTATGATCCTTTTGAAGGAGACGGGCAGTGATGGTGAGGATCATGAACATGGCGGCAGAGATAGCTTGCGACCCATTTGGCTCGCGACGCATCGACACCGGCAGCATCGCCTTGAACGTGCGCGAGACGGGCAACGGCCCGTTGATGCTGTTTTTCCACGGCATAACCTCCAACTCGGCGGTCTTCACGCCGTTGATGGCTCGGCTCTCGGATCGTTTCACGACCGTAGCTGTCGACCAGAGGGGGCATGGCCTCAGCGACAAGCCGGAAAGCGGCTACGAGGCGAATGACTATGCTGACGACATTGCCGGCCTGATCCGCACGCTCGACCGGGGGCCTGCCATCCTCGTCGGACATTCGCTTGGCGCGAGGAACTCCGTCACCGCCGCCGTGAGATATCCGGATCTGGTGCGCTCGGTCGTCGCAATCGATTTCACGCCATATATCGAGACCGAGGCGCTGGATGCGCTGGAAGCCCGCGTGAATGCGGGAAGCCAGCTTTTCGAGGATATCGATGCCGTCGAAGCCTATCTTGCCGGCCGCTATACCAACATTCCCGCCGCTGCCATCAAGATCCGAGCCGAGAGCGGCTATCATCGGGTCGACGGCGGGCTGCGGCCATTGGCGTCGCCCGAGGCCATGGCCCAGACGGCCAAGGGCCTGCGATCAGACCTGGCGCCCGCCTATCGGGACGTGACGAAGCCCGTCCTCATCGTTCGGGGCGAGGCGAGCAAATTGGTTTCGGCGGCGGCGCTTGCAAAAACAAGCCGGTTGCGGCCGGATCTGCCCGTGGTCGTCGTTCCGGGCGCCGACCATTACGTCAACGAGGTTTCTCCCGAGATCACGCTGAAAGCCATCACGAATTTCATCGACGCCTGACGGCCCAGCACGCCGTCTTCTTGCACGCAGCATCAGGATAGAAAATGGCCAATGTAAACAAAACCCAGGGTAAGGCGCGCCGTGCCGAGGTCGCTGGCGGCGGCTTCGCCGGCCTGACAGCGGCCATCGCTCTGAGGCAAAACGGTTGGGACGTCAGGCTGCACGAAAAGAGCTCGGAGCTCCGGGCCTTCGGCGCGGGTATCTATCTCTGGCACAATGGCCTTCGCGTGCTGGAGGGACTGGGCGCCCTGGATGATGTTCTCCAAGGTTCGCACACGCCTCCCACCTACGAGACCTGGATGCACAACAAGTCGGTTTCCAAGGAGACGTTCAACGGTCTGCCCTGGCGCATCATGACCCGCAGCCATCTGCATGATGCCCTGGTCAACCGCGCCCGTGCGCTGGGCGTCGACATATCGGTCAATTCGGAGGCGGTCGCCGCCGATCCGGAAGGCCGCCTGACGCTTCAGACCGGAGAGGTTCTCGAGGCCGACCTGATCGTCGGCGCCGACGGCGTTGGCTCGAAGGTCAGGGATTCCATCGGCTTCAAGCAGGACCGATGGGTTTCCAAAGACGGTCTCATCCGACTGATCGTTCCTCGCAAAAAGAAGGAACTCGGTCACGGCGAGTGGGACAACACCATTGACATGTGGAACTTCTGGCCACGCGTTCAGCGCATCCTCTACTCGCCCTGCAACGAGAATGAGCTCTATCTCGGCCTCATGGCTCCGGCCGCCGATCCGCGGGGGTCGCAGGTTCCGATCGACCTCGAGGTTTGGGTCGAGATGTTTCCTTTCCTGGAGCCCTGCCTGATCGAGGCGGCGAAGCTGAAAACCGCCAGGTACGACAAGTACGAAACGACCAAGCTGGACAGCTGGACAAGAGGCAAGGTCGCCCTCGTGGGCGATGCCGCGCATGCGATGTGCCCGGCTCTTGCCCAGGGCGCCGGTTGCGCGATGGTCAATGCCTTCAGCCTGTCGCAGGACCTGGAGGCGGGCTCTTCGGTCGAGGACGCGCTCGTCGCGTGGGAAAAGCGCATTCGCCCGATCACCGATCGCTGCCAGGCGCTGTCCGGCGACTACGCGGCGAACCGCTCGCTCTCGAAGGGAAACATGTTCACGCCGGCAGCTCTGGAAGCGGCCCGCTACGACCCGCTGCGCGGCGTCTTCTCATGGCCGCAGTAAGCTCGGACCGGCGGTCAACGAATTAATCGGCGCGTGCGGAAACTGCGCGCACCCTTCAGGAGATAAAGATGAACTATTCCAGTGAAGTCGAACGGGACTATGACGTCAGGGGTTGGTACGCCTCGGTCCAGGAAAGCCGGCATGACGGCGGCCAGCCTGGCGAGACCCTCGTCAAAGTCGCGACTGGCGTCGTCATACGCAATCCGTATGCCGGAAAGTTCGTCGCCGAACTGTCCGAGCTGACGAATCCGAGCGCAGCCATCGGTCATGCGCTCGGTGAGCGGGCCGTGGCGCTGCTCGGCAACAGGCCGGTCGAAAGCTATGGCAAGGGCGGTATCGCGGGCACATCAGGCGAACAGGAGCATGTCGTCGCCTGCATCACCACGGTGTTCGGAGATCCGCTGCGGCAGCAGGTCGGGGGCGGCAAGGCCTGGATTTCGTCGGTCAGCAAGGTCGCCGCCGCCGGCACATCCATCGATATCCCGCTTGCCCACAAGGACGAGCTCTACATCCGTTCCCACTATGATGCGGTCACCTTTTCCGTGCCGGATGGCCCGCGCCCCGATGAGCTTTTGATCTGCGTCGCCGTCGCATCGGGTCCGCGCGTGCATCAGCGCGTCGGAGGCAAAACCGTCGCCGACCTCAAGGTCGGTGTCTAGTTCGATCGAAATTGGCGAAGGACGAATTCCATGCCCCTGAACATCAAGGACCTCAAGATTACATCGGCTGATTTCAAGCCGCTCGGGAAATTGCGCGACGAGCATGCCGGCGACAAAGGCAATGTGTTGCCCAGGCTTACGGTCAGCGGCGTGCCGGCAGGCGCGAAGGAACTCGCGGTCATCTGCCATGATCCCGACGCGCCGTTGCCCAACGGCTTCACGCACTGGGTCGTCTACGGCATCGATCCGTCGACCACCGATCTTTCGGACGCGCAGGAAAAGTTCCGCGTCGGCCCCAACGGCGCCGGCGGCAAGCAGTATTACGGGCCTCAGCCGCCCGCTGGCCATGGCGAACATCACTACTACTTCTGGGTCTATGCCTTGGACACCCACGTCGAAGGGACACCCACCAGGGAGGAGTTCCTGCAGAAATATGCCGGCAACATCATCGAGCAGAATCGGATCGTCGGCATCTACGAAAACAAGTGAAATCCGCGGCGCCGGCGACCGATAACAACAACAAGAATGGTCGCTGTCACCGCAATGGGAGAATTGGAAATGAGAGACAACGGCCCCGTGCACCAGAAGGTCTTCGAAGAGCTGGTCACAGCGACGAAGATCCTTCTGAACGAAGGCATTATGGATACGTTCGGGCACATCAGCGCCCGTGACCCGGAGGATCCCGAAAGCTTCTTCCTGGCCCAGAAGCTTGCTCCGAGCCTGATTACCGTCGACGACATCCAGCGTTTCAATCTCGACGGCGAGACGTCGGATAACAGACCCTCCTATCTTGAGCGCTACATCCACAGCGAGATCTATAAGGCGCGGCCCGACGTTCAGTGTGTGCTCCACACCCATTCTCCGGCTGTCCTGCCGTACTGCTTCGTCGATACGCCGCTTCGGCCGGTCACCCACATGGGAGCATTCATCGGCGAGTCGGTCCCGGTCTACGAGATTCGCGACAAGAATGGCGACGAGACGGATCTCTTCGGCGGCAGCCCCGACGTCTGCGCGGATATCGCCGAAAGTCTCGGCAACCAGACCGTGGTCCTCATGGCGCGGCATGGCGTCGTCAATGTCGGCAACTCAGTGCGGGAGGTCGTCTTCCGCGCCTTCTATCTCGAACAGGAAGCGGCAGCGCTCACGGCCGGCCTGCGGATCGGCAATGTCAAATATCTGTCGCCGGGCGAGATAAAGACCGCAGGAAAACTCGTCGGTGCCCAGATCGATCGAGGATGGAATCACTGGTCGCAGCGTCTCAGGCAAGTGGGCCTTGCCTGATCCTTGAACATGGCCTGGAAGAGCTTGGTCCGAGCCAAGCTCTCCGGTCTCGATCTCGATAATTCTCTGGCGCCCGAGCGTCAGGCGAAAGCAACAAAACCATGCCGCACGCGGAAAGTTACGACTACGTTATCGTTGGGGCCGGATCGGCCGGTTGCGTGCTCGCCAACCGGCTGAGCGCCGACCCCCGATGTTCGGTGCTGTTGCTGGAGGCCGGCGGCTGGGATCGCGACCCCATGATCCACATACCGCTTGGCTGGGGTAAGATCCTGACGGAGCGCCGCCATGACTGGATGTATTTCTGCGAGCCGGAAGACAATGTCGGAGGCCGCAGGGTCGAGTGCGCGCGCGGCAAGGTGATCGGCGGGTCGTCGTCGACCAACGCCATGGCCTATGTGCGGGGCAATCGCGGCGACTACGACCGTTGGGCGGCGAGCGGGCTCGGTGACTGGTCGTACGAGAAGGTCCTGCCGTATTTCCAGAAGCAGGAAAGCTGGGAAGGGGGCGGCAACCGTTTTCGTGGTGACAATGGTCCGGTCAGCACCCAGTTCTGCCGCTACAAGGACCCGCTGATCGACGCCTTTGCTCAGGCCAGCGTGGAGGCCGGTTATCCGCAGACGGACGACTATAATGGCGAGCGGCAGGAAGGGTTCGGCCGCCTCCAGATGACGATTTCGAAAGGCCGGCGCAGCTCGACCGCGTCCGCCTATCTGCGGCCGGCCCTGAAGCGGCCCAATCTGACCGTCCTGACCGGAGCGACGGCGACGAAGATCACCTTGAAAGGCACCCGCGCCACCGGAGTGGTGATAAACCATGGTGGCGGCGAACGGACGGTCGTCGCCCGCAA
This sequence comes from Mesorhizobium sp. M8A.F.Ca.ET.207.01.1.1, assembly GCF_004794715.1. NCBI lineage: Bacteria > Pseudomonadati > Pseudomonadota > Alphaproteobacteria > Hyphomicrobiales > Phyllobacteriaceae > Mesorhizobium > Mesorhizobium sp. M8A.F.Ca.ET.207.01.1.1. The sequence goes on from NZ_SRUS01000002.1 coordinate 617,781, forward strand.
GGAAGTGCTGCTCTCGGGCGGCGTCATCAACACGCCGCAACTCCTGATGCTGTCCGGCATCGGGGCGCCGGGGGAACTGGCGGCGCATGGTATCCAGACGCGGGTCAACCTGCCGGCGGTGGGCAAGAACCTGCAGGATCACGTCTCGGTCATCCTCATGTACCGACGCCGGGCTCCGGGCGGCCCTTTCCTTCGCAACATGCGCGCCGATCGGATCGGGTTCGATTTCGCCAAGACCTACTTCACGGGTCGGGGTTTCTCGGGCGATGTCCCCGGCGGCGTTGTCGCCTTCCTGAAAAGCGGTCCGGAACGGCCGTTGCCCGATGTGCAACTGCTGTTCACGGCGGCCCCGCTCGCCGCGTGGCCATACCTCAAGCCGTTCAAGGCGCCATTTCCGGACGGTTTCGCCACGCGGATCGTGGCGACGCAGCCTGAAAGCCGGGGGGCGGTGAAACTGGCCTCGGCCGATCCTCTCGCGGCACCGCTGATCCATCAGAATTTCCTCGCTTCGCCGAAAGACTGGGAGTCCCTTCGGGCCGGTTTCCGGGTGGCGAGGGATCTCGCGGCGCAGCCCTCCATGCAGCCCTTCATCGAGGCGGAGTTCTTTCCCGGTCCCAAATGCCAGAGCGACGAGGAGATCGACGAGCATATCCGCAAGACCTCCATCACCGTGCATCATCCGGCCGGGACATGCCGCATGGGGGCCGATACGGCCTCGGTCGTCGACCCGCAATTGCGCCTTCGCGGCGTCGACGGCCTTAGGGTGGTGGACGCGTCCGTCATGCCCGACCTGGTCTGCGGAAACATCAATGCGGCGGTGATCATGATTGCCGAGAAAGCCGCCGACCTCATCGCGGCATCAAAAGCAGCAACGGAAAGCAGGGCAGCGTGATGATCCAACGTATCGCCATCATCGGTCTGGGTACGATGGGGCCAGGCATGGCCGCCCGGCTTGCCAGGGGCGGCCTGCAGGTCGTCGCCTACGATGTTGCCCCGGCGGCGATCGAGCGCGCGGGGGCCATGCTGGGCGTCGCCGAGACCGTTCTGGATTCCCTGGGTATCGCGGTGCCTCCGGCCGGCGCCGGAACGGTCCGCTTCACGGATGATATCGCGGACGCGGTATCGGGCGCCGACCTCGTCATCGAGAACGTTCCTGAAAATATCTCGATCAAGGCCGATGTCTATCGCACGATCGACAGCCTGATCGCGTCGGACACGATCGTCGCGTCCGACACGTCGGGCATCCCGATCACCAAGCTGCAGGCGCATATCTCGCATCCGGAGCGGATGGTGGGCATGCACTGGTCGAACCCGCCGCACATCATTCCGATGATCGAGGTGATCGCAGGCGAGAAGACCGCGCCGCAGACCGTGACTGTTATCCGCGACCTGATCCGCTCGATCGGCCTGTTGCCGGTGGTGGTCAAGAAGGACGTTCCGGGCTTCGTCGAGAACCGCGTGCTCTATGCGCTGCTGCGCGAGGCGGTCGACCTCGTCGAGCGCGGTGTCATCGAGCCGGAAGATCTCGACACCTGCGTGTCCTGGGGCATCGGTTACAAGATCGCCGTGATCGGGCCGATGGCGCTGCTCGATATGGCGGGCCTCGATATCTACAAGTCCGTCTCGTCCTTCCTCAACGCCGATCTCTCCAATCGCGACGATGTCGCGCCGATGGTGCTGGAAAAGACGAATGCATCGAAGCTCGGCATCAAGTCGGGGGAGGGCATGTTCTCCTATACGCCCGAGCAGATCAAGGCGCTGCAAGGCGAGCGGGCGGGCAAACTCGTCGCCGTGCGGCGCATCCTGGAAGGCCGGGAGTAGCCAATGACACATCGTGCTCACAAGGCCGGTTGGATTGGGGCGCCGCATGGAGGACCAAACCATGCGCGTTGAGACCATTCGTGCAGCCGGCGGCCGGCCGGCCCATATCCGTCACGACGACCTGATCTCCGCCAAGGGCGTTTCGGTGGTCATGGCGAGGCAACTGGTTCTGCAGAACATCGATCTTTCGGTGCCGAAGGGATCGTTTGTTTCTCTCATTGGTCCTTCCGGTTGCGGCAAGAGCACCTTGCTCAAGGTTCTGGCCGGGCTGGTAAATCCGACAAGCGGCAGCGTTTCGATCGCCGGGCTTTCGCCAGTCGAGGCGGCGCGCAAGCGCATGATTGGTCTCGTCTTCCAGGACGCCAACCTGCTGCCGTGGAAGAATGCCGTCGACAACGCATCCATGCTGCTCGGCATCGCCGACAAGTCGCTGTCGCGCGCGGAGCTGCGGGCACGCGGACAGGAGATGCTCGAGCTGGTGGGCCTGGGCGATTCCGCCCACAAGCGTCCAAACGAATTGTCGGGTGGCATGCGCCAGCGCGTCGCCATCGCGCGGGCCCTGGCGCTCGATCCGGCGGTGCTGCTGATGGACGAGCCGTTCGGCGCGCTCGACGCTATTACCCGCGATTCGATGGGCCAGTCGCTGCTGGAGATCTGGCAACGCACGGGCAAGACCATCGTTCTCGTCACGCATTCGATCGACGAGGCCATTCATTTGTCCCGCCATGTCCATGTACTTGGGATCAAGCCCGGTCGGATCACCGAGAGCCTCGACATTGGCCTGCCCTATCCACGCGATCTGTCGGTGACGGAAGATCCGGAGTTCGTCAGGCTGGTGGTTCAACTGCGCACCATGCTGCGCGCCAGCCATCAACCGGGAGGCGCGTCATGAGCGATCAACCCATCACCAACCTCTCCGAGACGCGGCCTGCTTCCAGCTGGAGTGCGGCTACGGGCAGCTGGCTCCCGGCGGTCATACTTCTGCTGGCGACGATCGTCGTATGGGAAGCCGTGGTGCGGATCTTCGCCATCTCCGCCTACATCATTCCCGCCCCGTCCGAGATCGCGCAGTCGCTGGTCGCGCAATGGGCAACGCTGATGCAGGCGACCCTGGTGACGGCGGGCGAGATCCTGTTTGGTTTCCTTGTCTCCGTCGTGGTCGGCGTTGCCATTGCGCTGGTCATCGTGCGCTTCGACTGGCTGGGGCGAGCGCTCTACCCGCTGGTGGTGCTGTTCCAGAACGTGCCCAAGGTGGCGCTGGCGCCGATCTTCATCCTCTGGTTCGGCTACGGGCTCGCGCCCAAGATCGGCCTGATCCTGGTCATCGCCTTCTTCCCGGTGACATTGTCGATGCTGGCCGGCATGCAATCGGTCGATCGCTCGCTGCTGTCGCTGATGAATTCGGTCGGCGCCAGCCCGACGCAGATCCTGTTCAGGATCCGCGTCCCGCATTCGCTGCCGAACCTGATGGCGGGAACCAAGATCGCGGCCACGCTAAGCGTGATCGGCGCCATCGTCGGCGAATTCGCCGGCGCCTCGGACGGGTTGGGCTACGTCATCCAGTTCGCCTCGACCCAGCTCGACACCGCGCTGGTCTTCGCGGCGCTGCTGCTCGTCTCCGTGCTCGGCATCGCCTTCTACTACGCGGCCGAAATCCTCGAACGCATCGTGGTGCCCTGGGCACCCAAATTCAGCCAGGCCTAGGCCTCTCGATCAACCACCAACAATAAAAGGGAACAAAAATGCTGAGACGCTCACTTATCAAGGTAGCCACGCTTGCGGCATTTGCCGGGGCGCTTGGCTTCTCGAACGCGGCGCTGGCGGCGGACAAGGTCATTGTCCAGCTCGACTGGGTCGTTCGTGGCAACCACGCCATGTTCTTCGTCGGCAAGGAAAAAGGCTTCTTCGCCAAGAACGACATCGACGTCGCCGAAATCCGCAAGGGTTCGGGTTCGCCGGATGCCATGCGGCTGGTGGGCAACGGGAACGCGGATTTCGGTTTCGGCGATCTTCCCACGCTTGCCGTCGCGCGCTCGCAGAACGTTCCGGTGGTGGCGGTGGCCGCCGTCAACCAGCACTCGCCGCTGGCGATCATGTCGCTCGCCAAGACGGTGAAGCTCACCAAGCCGGCCGATCTCAAGGGCCTGACCATCGGCATCCATCCAGCCGGCTCGACCTACATATTCTTCAAGGGCTTCCTGGCGGCCAATGGCCTGACCGAGAAGGACATGACGCTGAACAGCGTCTCGCCGCCCTATGAGAGCTATCTGCTTCTGGGCCGGGTGCAGACGGTGGTCGGCTATGTCGACGCCGAGGTGCCCGAACTGGAGGCCAAGGCGGGCGGTCCGGGTTCGCTCAGCATCATGATGGGCGCCGACCATGGCTGGAAGGCTTATGGCTCTGGCCTGTTCACCTCGGAGGCGATGATCAAGGACAAGCCCGACGTCGCCGCCCGCTTCGTCAAGGCATACAGAGAAGCCTTCGACTATGTCGTCGCCCATCCGGAAGAAGCCGCCGAGATCACGGCGAAGGCTGCTCCGGGCTATGCGGACAAGAAGGATGTGCTGCTGGCGCAGATCAACGCCGACATCGCCTCGACCTTCACCAGCCCCGACACCAAGGACCATGGCCTCGGCTGGATGACGAAGACGCAGTGGGAGGAAACCCTGAAGACGCTCACCGACCAGGGCGTGCTCAAGACGGCCCTGTCGGCCGACGACGTCTTCACCGACAAGTTCCTGTCGAAGGAATAGGACACGATGTCCCGGGCGGACGCATCAATGAGCGCCTACCGGCACGCCAGGCCGTCCTGCAGCATGCTGCAGGACACCGCGCGCGCGCCCTTGGCGGCGTCGGTCCGGTCGAGCGTGATCTGCGCGCGGGTGGCGTATGCGCGGCCAGACAGGCCGCACCACAGCCGCTCGACCGGCAGGTTCTCGCGCTTGTCGTTGAGAATGGTGAAGGTGCCGGTCTTGGGGTCGAACCAGAGTTCGATGCGAGCGCTCTTGCCCGGCTCGATCGTGGCGATCCCTTCCGAATACCAGTGGGCAAAGTCGGCGTTGCAGGACACGCCTTCCGTGCCCGCATTCGAAATCGTCAACGGCACCATGTCGAGCCCGTCGGTGCCCTTGCGGACAATCACATGGTGCAACTCAACCGCGTTGGCGAGCGATGTGAACGCCAAAATCACGGGAAGGGCATAACGGATTTTCACTTTGCCTGAGCTCCATGGGGTAGTTTTCTCAGGCAGTCTATCTCGCTTCGGCGCAATAACAACAAGAATATTGATTGGAAAATCAAACAGAGAGGGTAATATGTTTAAGATCCTTAAGAGCAGTGTAAGTGCATTTATATTGTGCGGTGTCTTGATGGGCGGCGCGCTTGCCGGCGAAGTCAAGTCGATCGCCATCCTGACGCCCGAAGAGGGCACGGATTATGGCTGGAACCAGCAGGGCATCGATGCCGCCAAGGCAGCTGGCAAGGCCGCCGGTGTCGAGGTGGTGGTGGCCCAGGGCCTCGGCTATGGCGATGTCCGTCCGACGCTGCGCGAGCTCGCGTCCGACGGCGCCAGCCTGCTGATCGCGCATGCCAGCGGCTACAACACCTCGGCGCCCGAGATCGCCAAGGAACTGAAGGTTCCGGTGGCGATCGTCGACACGCCGAACGGCCTGGAGAAGGGCCTCGTCGCCGACTACACGCTGAGCGGTCACCAGGGCGCTTATCTGGCCGGCCGTCTCGCCGCCAAGATGTCGCGCTCGAAGTCGGTCGGCATCGTCGTCTCCGGCGAACCGCCATCGTGGAACTCGCAGTCGGCGGCGTTCGCGCAGGGCGTGAAGGCGGAGAACCCGGACGTCAAGATCACCTATGCGGTGATCGGGCCGGCCGCCTACAGTGACGCCGCAGGCGGCAAGCGCGTCACCGAAAGCGTTATCGCCTCGGGCGCCGACATCATCTTCGGCCAGGGCAACGGCTCCAGCTTCGGCATGCTGCAGGCGGTCGAGACGACCAAGGCCGCCGATGGCGGCAAGGTCTATTTCATCGACGTCATCGGCGACAAGTCGCCGATCGACAAGGGCTTCCTGCTGTCGTCGGTGGTGTGGAACATCGAACCGGTCTACGCGGCGATGATCGCCGACCTGAAGGCCGACACGTTCGGTACCAAGCACTATTCGATCGGCCTCAAGGACGATTCCGTGCAGTTGCTGAAGACCGCCGCCATCCCGGACAAGGTCTGGGGCGAAATCCAGGCGCTGCGCGAGGACGTCATTTCCGGCAAGATCAAGGTCGAGCCGGTCTATGACGCGGCCGCCGTCAGGGCGCTGATGACAAGCGTCGCCCAGTAAGGCGATCAAAGTCGGCTGCCGGAGGGGCGATCGGTTCGCTCCTCCGGACCGTTCCCATTTTCTGGTGCTGGGCTTTCATGAGCAGTCTTTCTTCATCGCCCGTCGATATCAGCGACATCGTCGCGCTTGAAGGCGTGACCAAACGCTTTCCCGGCATTGTCGCCAATGACGGCATCGACCTGTCGATCCGCCCTGGCGAGGTGCATGTGCTGCTCGGCGAGAACGGCGCGGGAAAATCCACCTTGATCGGCATGCTGTCGGGCCTGCAGCAGCCGGACGAGGGGCGCATCCTTGTCGACGGCAAACCGACGCCGATCACATCGCCGCGCCATGCGCTGGCGCTCGGCATCGGAACGGTGTTCCAGCACATGATGCTGGTACCCACCCTGACGGTCGCCGAGAACCTGCTTCTTGGCGGGCCGTGGTGGCAGCGTCCCAGGACCGAGGAGCTCGAGGCCCGCGTGGCCGAGATCACCCGCAGCCTCGGCATTACGGTGAAATTGCATGCCAGGGTTTCGGAACTCTCGCTCGGCGAGCAGCAGCAGGTCGAGATCCTGCGCGCCATGGTGCGCAACAGCCGCCTGCTGATCCTCGACGAATCCACCTCGATGCTGACACCGAAGGGCATCGAGGAACTTGGCGCACTGATGCGCCGCCTCGTCGAGCAAGGATTGGCGATCGTCTTCATCACCCACAAGCTCAAGGAAGCGGCCGCCTTTGGCGACCGCATCTCGGTGTTGAAGCTCGGCCGCAAGGTCGGCGAAATACCACCCGAACGGTTTCGCGCGCTGGGCGAACAGGAGATCATTTCCGAGATCGTGGAGTTGATGTTCGGCAAGCAGAAGGATGATCCCGAAGCGATCGAACGCCCGGCCCGCGCGGTCGATGCGCAAGCCGCGCCGCTGCTTCAGGTCGCGGATCTCACGGTCGCGCCGACCGACAATGCGCCCGGCCTGTCGTCGATCTCCTTCGACATCCGTCCGGGCGAGATACTCGGCATTGCCGGCATCGACGGCAACGGCCAGAAGCAACTGGCGGAGGCCTTGGGCGGCCAGCGCGTGGCGACCGGTGGTTCGGTCCGGCTGGAGGGCACCGCCATCGAGGGCCTGAGTGTCGGCGAACGCCGACAGCGCGGTCTTCGCTACCTGACCGACGACCGGCTGGGCGAGGGCACTGTCGGCACGTTCCCGGTCTCCATCAATTTCTTCCTCAAGCAGGTCGGCGCGGCGCCCTTCTGGCGCGGCGGCGTCGAGCAGCGCGCCGAGATCGACAAGCGCGCCGCCGAGCTCGTGCGCGAATACGATGTGCGCACGCCAAGCCTGAAGACGCCGGTCGCGCGGCTTTCGGGGGGCAACATCCAGAAGGTGCTACTGGCGCGCGAACTGGCCGAAGGCGCCAAGGTGGTGATCTTCAACAAGCCGACCTACGGGCTCGATCTCGCCAACACGCTGGCCTCGCGACAGCGCATCCGTGACACGGCGGCACGCGGCCTCGCCGTGCTCCTGATCTCCACCGACCTCGAGGAACTGCTCAGCATGTGCGACCGCATCGCGGTGATCGCCAATGGCGCGCTGGTCGGCACCGTCGCCAATGCCGACGACGCCCGCACCAGGGTCGGCCGCCTGATGATCGGACTTGCCGCATGAGCATCGACACCGCACCCGCCGCCAGCGCCACCGCACTCGATGCCACGAGCGGGGCGGCCACGCGCCGTGACATTCTGCATCGGCTGCTGATGACGATTGGGCCGATCCTTGCCGCTCTCGTCATCGCCGGCTGCATCCTGCTTGCCGTGGGCGTCGACCCGCTCGCCTACTATGGCTATGTGCTGGAAAAGGGCCTGTTCTCGCCGCTCGGCATCCAGCAGACGCTGACGCGCATGGCGCCGCTGCTGTTTCTCGCCGCCGGCCTGATCGTGGCCTTTCGCGCCGGCATGTGGAATCTGGGCGGCGACGGCCAGTTCCTGCTCGGCGCGGTCACCGCGGCCGCAAGCGCTCCGGTGCTGGTGCAGATATTGCCCGCCTGGCTGGCGCTCTTCTGTTCGTTCCTGATCGCCATGCTGGTGGCCATGATCTGGTCGCTGGTGCCGGCGCTGCTGCGCGCCTATCAGGGCGTCAACGAGATCATCACCACGCTGATGATGACGTTCCTCGGCACGTCGCTCGCCAATGTGCTGGTCAAGCTGGTGTTTCGCGATCCAGGCACGACCGTGCCACAGACCCGCACGCTGCCGGTGGAAGACCGGCTGCCGCGCCTGTTTGAAACCACGATCACCAGTGGCCTGCTGCTCGGCCTGGCGGCAATCATCATCGTGCATCTGGTGATGACGCGCACGGCATTCGGGCTGAAATTGCGGATCGTCGGCGCCAATCCGCGCGCCGCGGTTCATGCGGGGCTGGGCGTGCCCGGGCTGACCATCGCGGTCTTTGCCATTTCGGCCGGACTCGCGGGTCTTGCCGGCGCTGTCGACATCATCGGCGTGCAGGGCAATGTCCGCGCCGACTGGAACCCCGCCTATGGGCTGGCGGTCATTCCGGCCGTGTTTCTCGCCCGCATGAACGGCTTTGCCGCGATAGGCTTCGTGTTCCTGCTTTCGGTGCTGTCGATCGGCGGCGAGAGCGCGGCGCGGCGACTTGGCGTGCCCAATCATTTCACGCTGGTGCTGGTCTCCATCGTGCTGATCGTGCTCGCTCTCGCCGAGTATGTCGACCACCGCTATCACCAGTCGAGAAAGGCCTGACATGACCGGGCTGTTCAGCGAAGTCTTTCTCAGCGCGTTGCTGTTTGGCGCCGTCACGGCGGCCATCCCGTTGTTGCTTGCCGGCCTCGGCGAACAGATGTCGGAAAAGGCCGGCGTGCTCAACATCGGCATCGAAGGCATGATGCTGGCCGGCGCCTATCTCGGCTTCGTCGGCGCCTTCTATTCGGGATCGCTGTGGCTGGGCTTCCTCACGGGTGCGGCCGGCGGCATTGCGGTGGCGCTGATCATGGCGCTGCTTTGCGTGCGCATCGGGCTGAACCAGATCGTCATCGGCATCGCGCTGACGCTTGGTCTCGAAGGTCTGACGGCGCTGCTTCACCATTTCCAGTTCTCGCGCAGTTATCCCCGCCTGCCGGCGGCGGACGCAACCGTCATTCCGCTGCTGTCGGACATTCCGATCATCGGCCCGGCCTTCTTCAAGCATCATCTGATCGTCTATCTGGCGGTCGCCCTTGTGTTCGGCATGGGCTACCTCTACCGGCGCACGCAGCTCGGCCTCAATCTGCAGGCCGCCGGCGACAAGCCGGCCGCGCTCGACGTTGCCGGCATCGACGTCATCAGGACCCGAACCATCGCCGTGCTGACGACCGGCGCGCTGGCCGGGCTCGGCGGCGCCTATCTCGCCAATGTCGGGGCGGGCCTGTTCATTCCGTTCATCACCAATGGCGCCGGCTTTCTCGGCATCGTGCTGGCCATGCTGGCGCGCGGGCGTCCGGTCTGGGTGCTCTTCGGGGCGCTTTTGTTCGGCGTCTGCCTGTCGCTGACCACGGCCATGCAGGTGGCGGGCATCAACATCCCGACCGACGTCATCCAGATGCTGCCGTTCCTGGCGGTGATGATCATGCTGGTGCTGTTCGGGCGGCGGGCCAGCCTGCCGGCGGCGCTCGGCATTCCATACGAGCGCGGCGCGCGCTGACAGAAACCAGATGCGCGGATGGGACCCGCGCCGGAAACGGAGGCAACAATGTCGGATACCAAGGTCTACCTGCTCGACGGCGGCTCGCTCGTCCTCGACGGCTATCATGTCTTCTGGAACCGCGGCCCGGGCGGCGAAGTGCGCTTCCCCGTCTACTCGATCCTGATCGAGCATGCCGAGGGCCGCTTCCTCATCGACACCGGCTACGACTATGACCACGTCATGAAGGTGCTGCCCTTCGAGAAGCCGATCCAGGAAAAGCACCAGACCATTCCCGGCGCGCTGGCGCTGCTCGGGCTGGAGCCCAGGGATATCGACGTCGTCGTCAACTCGCATTTCCATTTCGACCATTGCGGCGGCAACAAGTATTTTCCGCACGCCAAGAAGATCTGCCATCGCACGGAGGTCCCGCAGGCCTGCAATCCGCAGCCCTTCGAACATCTCGGCTATTCCGACTTGAGCTTCTCGGCCGAGGCGGCCGAAGCGCGTGGCGCGACCGCCCAGTTGCTGGAGGGCACGACGCGCGCCAACTCGACCTTCGAGGGCATTGACGGTGACGTCGACCTCGCCAAGGGCGTCAAGCTGATCTCGACCCCCGGGCACTCGATCGGTCATTACAGCCTCCTGGTCGAGTTTCCCAAGCGCAAGCCGATCATGTTCACGATCGACGCCGCCTATACGCAGAAGAGCCTGGAAACGCTTTGCCAGGCAGCCTTCCATATCGACCCGGTCGCGGGCGTCAATTCGATGCGCAAGGTGAAGAAACTTGCCGAGGATCACGGCGCCGAGCTGATGTACTCGCACGACATGGACAACTTCAAAACCTACAAAACCGGCACGCAGTTCTACGGCTGACCGCCGCCAATCCGGAGACCAAGACCATGCGCTATCTCGAACACGCCGATCCGGTCATCACCCTGACCGCTGGACCGGTGAACGCTTATGCCGAGGTGCTGCGGGGCCTCGGCCGCACCGTGCTTTACGATTACGACCCGGCCTTCCAGCTCTTCTACGAGAAGGTCGTCGACAAGGCGCAGAAGGCGATGCGGCTTTCCAACAAGCCTGTCATCCTGCATGGCGAGCCGGTGCTGGGCCTGGAAGCGGCGGCAGCGTCGCTGATCACGCCCGGCGACGTGGTGCTCAACCTTGCCTCGGGTGTCTACGGCAAGGGGTTCGGCTACTGGGCGAAACGCTATTCGCCGCATCTGCTCGAGATCGAGGTGCCCTACAATGAGGCGATCGACCCGCAGGCGGTTGCCGACATGCTGAAGGCGCATCCGGAAATCACGGTCGTCTCCGTCTGCCATCACGACACCCCGTCGGGCACGATCAATCCGATCGATGCCATCGGCGCGCTGGTATCGGCGCATGGCGGCTACCTGATCGTCGATGCCGTCTCGTCGTTCGGGGGCATGAAGACGCATCCGGAGGACTGCAAGGCCGACATCTACGTCACCGGGCCGAACAAGTGCCTCGGCGCACCTCCCGGCCTGACCATGATGGGCGTCAGCGAGCGGGCCTGGGCCAAGATGAAGGCCAATCCGCTGGCGCCGCGCGCATCGATGCTGAGCATCGTCGATTGGGAAAATGCCTGGTCGAGGGAAAAGCCGTTTCCGTTCACGCCATCGGTCTCGGAAATCAACGGGCTCGATGTCGCGCTCGACCTCTATCTCAACGAGGGGCCGGAAGCGGTGTGGGCGCGCCATGCCCTGACCGCCAAGGCCATGCGTGCGGGCGCCACCGCGATGGGCCTGTCGATCTGGGCCGCCAGCGACACGATCGCCTCGCCGACGACGACCGCTGTCCGCACGCCGGATGGTGTCGACGAGAAAGCACTTCGCCAGGCAGCGCGCGCCCGCTACGGCGTGGTATTTTCGTCGGGCCGCGGCGAGACATTGGGCAAGCTGACGCGCATTGGCCATATGGGCCCGACGGCGCAGCCGATCTACGCCGTCGCGGCACTGACGGCGCTTGGCGGCGCCATGAATGCGGAAGGCCGGAAGCTTGCGGTCGGCAAGGGCATCGACGCGGCGCTGGCCGTGATCGACGCCGACGCCTGAACAGACATCACCAGATTGCGCATTGAGGAGAAATTTCATGACTGAACGGCTTGCGGGAAAGACGGCGCTGGTGACGGGCGCCGCACAGGGCATCGGCAAGGCGATAGCGGCGCGGCTGGCGGCCGACGGCGCGACCGTCATCGTCAGCGACATCAATGCCGAGGGTGCGAAGGCCGCGGCCACCGCGATCGGCGGCAAGGCGAAGGCTGTCGCCGCCGACATTGCCGATCCGGCCTCGGTCAAGGCGCTGTTCGGCGAGATCCACGCGCTGACCGGCGGCGTCGACATCCTGGTCAACAATGCCAGCATCGTGCCGTTCGTCGCCTGGGACGATGTCGACCTCGACCATTGGCGCAAGATCATCGACGTCAACCTGACAGGGACGTTCATCGTCACCCGGGCGGCGACCGACCAGATGCGGGCGGCGGGCAAGGCCGGACGCGTGATCAGCATCGCCTCCAATACCTTCTTCGCTGGCACACCCAACATGGCGGCCTATGTCGCGGCCAAGGGCGGCGTCATCGGTTTCACCCGGGCGCTGGCTGCCGAGCTTGGCAAGTACAACATCACCGCAAATGCGGTGACGCCCGGTCTGATCGAGAGCGATGGCGTCAGGGCCAGCCCGCATAACGAGGCGTTCGGCTTCGTCGAGATGCTGCAGGCGATGAAGGGCAAGGGCCAGCCCGAACACATCGCCGATGTCGTGGCATTTCTCGCATCCGATGACGCGCGCTGGATCACCGGCCAGACGCTCAACGTCGATGCGGGCATGATCCGGCATTAGAGGCCATCGACACATCGACGGCCACGGCCGGCAGGTTGCGGGCGACAGGGACCCGCCTGAGGCTATGTGGATCGACTCGACGAAAGCCGGGCTTTCCGTCCTTGTTCGCAGGCCAAGTGGGGCTAGATCGGCCGAACGGCCTTACACACGCCCTGATGACGGTGTTGCGGTAGGCTTCCCCAACCCGATCGGGGTCGCGGCATTCAAAAGACCCACTGCAGCGCGAGGCCGACCACGGACAGTCCCATTGTGACTGTCGCAAGCCATCCGAGAAAGCGAAGCCAACCCTCAACGGGGAATTCGCCCATGATGTCGGAACGCCCGGTCATAAGCATCATGACGACCATTACAGGGACGGCGCATATGCCGTTGATGACAGCGCTCCAGTAAAGCGCCTTTATGGGATCGATCGGCGTGAACATGATCCCCATGCCCAGCGCCACAGCAGCGGCCAAGGTTGCATAAAATGCCATCGCTTCCTTCGGCTTGCGCTCCAGTCCCACTGGCCAACGGCGCGCCTCACCCACGGCGAAGGCGGCCGAGCCCGCCAGAACCGGAACCGCGAGAAGGCCGGTGCCGATAATCCCCATTGCAAAGATCGCAAATGCGAATTTGCCTGCGACCGGCTCCAGCGCCTTGGCCGCATCGGTGGAGGAATTGATGTCGGTCACTCCGGCCTTGTGCAAGGTGGCGGCGGTCGTGACGATGATTGCAATGGCTATCAGGTTCGAAAAAGCCATGCCCACCAAGGTGTCGGCGCGAATGCGCTGGAAGGCGCCCGACGCCTGCCACGGTGCCCATCTCAGCGGCTTGGCCTTCGGGTCGATCTTCTCCTCTTCGACCTCTTGCGACGCCTGCCAGAAGAACAGGTAGGGAGAAATCGTGGTGCCGAGTATGGCCAGAAGCGTCGTGAAAAACGCTCGGTTCCATTCCATGTTCGGGAGAACGACCCCCTTGAGGGCCTCCCCCCATGGGATATCAGCCAGAAACGCAGCCACCACATAGGCAAAGAGGCTCAGCGTTGTCCATTTCAGGACCGTGACGTATCGGCTGTAGTCGAGAAAGACGATCGCCAGAACGCATGCCACGCCGAACGCAAGGACGTAAAGCGAGCTTGGGCCGCCCACGAGCAATCGCAGCGCATCAGCCATCGCGCTCAGATCCGCCCCGATGTTGATCACGTTGGCGGCGAACAAAAGCAGGGCCACAAAATACATCAGGGGAGACGGGTAGTATCGGGAGAGATTGCCGGAAATACCTCGACCTGTCGTCCGCCCTATCCGCGCGGCTATCTCTTGGATCGCGACCATGAGCGGAAAAGTGAATACCATGGTCCAACCGACATTGAACCCCAACTGGGCGCCCGCTTGGCTGTACGTGCCGATGCCCGAAGGGTCGTCGTCCGAAGCGCCTGTGATGAAGCCAGGTCCGATTGTGCGCAGGAATCGCTGGACTGGCCCTTTTGCCCGAATGTTGCTCTGTTTCCCAGAGACTTCGACGCTCGTGTTGCTCATGCAGGTGCTCCAGAAACGCGGATCCTTCGAGATCCGCTTGAAGCAAAATTCGGCGATCGCCGTTCGGTTCCTTTAGCCATTGCTGAAACGCCCGGCAGTAGCCCCTCAGCGCGCGAGAAATATCATGTCGCCAGCAAAGGAGGCACACTCCAAGCGACAAGATACCAACGGCCGCTTGGGAGAAGCTTTTTTGGCGGGGGGGCAACCGCGGTTTGCGTTCGAGTACCGCCGCCCTTCGCGAGCGTGGACATTTGAGCCGCGCAGTTCGGCGCAACCATCGCGTAATCCGGCTTCAAACCCCACTTCTAGCGATATTCATCTAGAGTTAGTCCGTAGTAGTGTAAGCGAGATGCTGTTTCAGCGATTTATACGATTTTCGCGCGGAATATCTTTAAACCTGTAGGCGCGATCCCTACGTCATTCTCTGTTATGTCTATCAAGGCAACACCGATGTAACATCGCTCACGGCCACGCCTGCCCTCACTGGGGACTCGGGATGCGCGGTCATTTTCCCATACAATGAGCAGCCCAAACGTTCGACACGCCCTTAGCGCGTCGAGCGTGTCGGCGCGCAGTCTCCCCGCGTCATAGATCAACACCAACCGGGTGACCGTCGGGTGAACGAACTCGCGCGCCCCATAGGAGAGAAAAGATGGAAGCCCTACAATATCTCGGCCCGATGGAATGGGTGGCTATCGAGGTGGCCGTGCTCGTCATCGTGCTGGCGATCCTGTTCTGGTGGAGCGGCGTGGTCCGCTACATCCCGAACGACAGGCTCGGCATCTTGGAAAAACTATGGAGTTTTCGCGGCTCGGTCAGCAATGGCTTCATCGCGCTCAACCGTGAGGCAGGCTATCAGCCGGAAGTCGTGCGCGGCGGCCTGCATTTCTTCATGCCGTTCCAATATTCGATGCATCGCGCCAATCTTGTCACCATCCCGCAGGGTCAGATCGGCTACGTCTTTGCCCGTGATGGCAAGCCGCTGCCTCCGACGCAGACACTTGCTTCCAACACCGATGCCGATGATTTCCAGGATGTGCGCGGCTTTCTCGAAAAAGGTGGACAGAAGGGACCGCAACGCAAGATCTTGCGTGAAGGCACCTATGCCATCAATCTCGCACAGTTCATCGTGCTCACCGCCCAGTCAATCCATTCCGTTAATCTGAGCTCGTCGGAACAAAACCTTTTTGCCAATATGTCCAGCATGATCTCGGAGCGGGGCGGCTTTGAGCCAGTCGTCATCCACAATGCCGAGGACATGATCGGTATCGTCACCATCCATGACGGTCCGGCCTTGCCGGACGGCGAGATCATCGCACCGACCGTCGCCAACGATCCGAACGACCCGAACTTCCACAACAATTTCCAGGACCCGGAGAAGTTTCTCGATGCCGGTGGTTACCGTGGCCGCCAGTTGCAGGTGCTGGCCGACGGCAGCTACTTCCTCAATCGCATTTTCGCGACTGTCGAACTGGTCGAGAAGACGATCATTGACGTCGGCACGGTGGGTGTCGTCGTCTCCTATAACGGCCGCCACGGCACGGATATTTCCGGGCAGGCATACCGTCACGGCGAGCTGGTCGAAATCGGCGCACGCGGTGTCTGGTCGACGCCGCTGCTGCCAGGTAAGTATGCGTTCAATACCTATGCCGGCAATATCATCACCGTGCCGACCACCAACTTCGTGCTCAAATGGACGAAGGAGCAGTTTGGCGAACACAGGCTGGACGAGAACCTGTCCGAGGTGTCGTTGATCACCAAGGATGCGTTCGAGCCTGTGCTGCCGCTGTCCGTCGTCGTGCATATCGACTATATGAAGGCGCCACTCGTGGTGCAGCGTTTCGGTGACATCAAGCGACTGGTCGAACAAACGCTCGATCCGATGGTTTCTGCTTATTTCAAGAATATCGCCCAGACCAAGACGCTGATCCAGCTTTTGCAGGAGCGTAGCGATATCCAGCGTAAATCGGGCGAGGAGATGCGGGAGAAATTCAATTCCTACAGCCTCGAGCTGCAGGAAGTGTTGATTGGTACGCCACGTGCCGGCAATGGCCAGAACAGCATAGAGCAAATCCTGATTCAGCTGCGCGAGCGCCAGATTGCGGTCGAAAAGGTCGAGACTTATAAATTGCAGGAGAAGGCGGCCATCCAGGAACGCACGTTGCGTGAGAAGGAGGCGCTCGCCGAACAGCAAGCCAAGATCACGACTTCGGCACTTACCATCGAGATCAGCGAGAACGAGGGCAAGGCGCAACTCGCCCGCACCCGCCAGCAGGCGGAAACCATTCAGGTCACTGCCAAGGCAGAGGCCGAGAAGGTGCGCCTCGGCGGCCAGGGCGAGGCCGACATGATCAAGGCTATCGCGCTTGCCGATGCCGAACGCATCAAGGCGACCGGTTTTGCGGATGCCGAGAGGGTTCGCGCCGTCGGCCTGGCGGAGGCCGAAGCCACCGAGAAGAAGGTCGCGGCCTTCGGCGGCCCGGACTATCAGCTCAACTCGCAGGTTCTCATGCGCTTCGCCGAGGCGATCGAAAATGGCAGGCTACCGCTCGTGCCGCAGATCCAGATCGGCGCTACCGGTGGCGAGAAGGGGGCCGCCAACGGCCTTGTCGAGATGATGCTTTCGATGCTCGTTGCCGACCGGGTTGGACCGCAAATCCTACCGGATGAGGTCCCGGCACCCGTTGAGGAGGAGTGATCGAGGATGGGCCGGTTGGACCGGCCCATTTTGCGCTCTGCCGAAACATGCCGGGATGGGGGCGGCGCCTGCAATCTTGGGCCGCCCTCGACCGTGGCTCTCCACCCAGCGAACCCGCATGCCGAAAAGCGGGCCGCATCAATCGGCCGCCGCAATACAAACATTGCGTGCGATAGTGGGTTTGAAGTGGTAGCGGGAGAGGGACTTGAACCCCCGACCCCAGGATTATGATTCCCGTGCTCTAACCAACTGAGCTACCCCGCCAGGGCGGCGAAAGGCCCGAAATCCGCCTTAAATCGCAAGGCATTTCGAGGCGTTCGCCAAGGTCGGGCGGATATAAGGTTGGGAGGGCGAGCCTGTCAAGCTTCGATGCATTCGATAGAGGCGCATATTCTCGATGGCGAAAAGCTTTGCCGCGCGAACACCTGGATGCGGCCGCCGGGGTTGAGTTCGACGGGGCACGTCGCTATGTCTCGGCCACGAGTTTTTAGAGTTTGAAACAGATGAAGCCGCGCATTGCAGTCCTCGGTTGCGGATACTGGGGCTCAAACCACATCCGCACCCTCAAGGCGCTCGGCGCGTTGCACGCGGTTTCCGACACCAATCGTGCCCGCGCCGAAGGTTTCGCCAGCGAACAGGACTGCCTGGCGATCGAGCCGGACCAGCTGTTCGTGCGCGATGACATCGACGCCATCATCATGGCCTTGCCGCCGCAGTTCCATGCCGACCTCGCCGTGCGCGCCGTCGAGAACGGCAAGGACGTGCTGGTGGAAAAGCCGATCGCGCTGACGGTGGCCGATGCCGAGCGCTCGGTGCAGGCGGCCAAGGACAATAAGCGTGTGTTCATGGTCGGCCATGTCCTGCGCTTCCATCCCGCCTTCGAGACGCTGAAAGGGCTGATCGACAAGGGCGAGCTCGGCGAGGTCCGTTACATCCATTCGCACCGGCTGGGGCTCGGCAAGTTCCATACCGAGAACGATGCGCTATGGGACCTGGCGCCGCACGATCTGTCGATGATCCTGGCCATCACCGGCACCGAGCCGATCGAGGTGCGCGGCGAGGGGGCGGCACTCCTCGACAATCTCAGCGATTTCGCGCACCTGCATATGCGCTTTCCCAACGGGCTGCGCAGCCATCTCTTCACGTCGCGGCTCAACCCCTATCGCGAGCGCCGGCTGACCGTGGTCGGCACCAAGGCGATGGCTGTGTTCGACGATGTCGAGCCATGGGAGCGTAAGCTTGCGGTCTACCGCCACGCGGTGTGGCAGGACAGCGGCCAGTGGGCGTTCACCACCAACGAGCCGTCCTATGTCGCGGTTGCCCAGGGCATGCCGCTGACGCGCGAGCTGGAGCATTTCATCCAGTGCATCGAGACGCGCGCCGAACCGCGCACCAGCGGCGAGGAAGCGATCAGGGTGCTGCGCATCCTGACCGCTGGCACCGTCACTCACACCAAATCCTGAGACTGTTCGGAAATTCTACTGTTTGGAAATTCTACTGGGGCGGCCATCTGATGGCTGCCTAAAGTGGATTTCGAAACGGTCTTTGAGAGGGTGTTATTCGGCGGGCACCCGCGCCGGCTTGGCGGCGAGCCGGTTCAGCATCGCCTCGGCCTCGGCGCCGCGCTCGGAACGCTCGATGAAGCCGCCGCCGAAGACGCGGGCCTCGTTGCCGTCGTCGGAATAGAGCACGCAGGCCTGTCCGGGCGCGATGCCCGATTCACCATCGGCCAGTTCGACCGAGGTCACGCCTGCCTCGTGGCGCAGAACCGCCGGCCGTGGCGGCCTGGTCGAGCGCACCTTGGCGAACAACTCGATGCCGCCGGCGGGAACATCGGCGAGTGCGCCGTCTCCCAGCCAGTTCATGTTGCGCAGATAGATCTTGTGCGTCTCCAGCGCCTCGCGCGGGCCGACGACGACGCGGGCGCGCTCGGCATCGAGATGGACGACATAGAGCGGCTCGCCCGACGCGATGCCGATGCCACGGCGCTGGCCGATCGTGTAGCGCAATATGCCCTCGTGGCGGCCAAGCACGCGGCCGTCGATATGGACGATGTCGCCCGGATTGGCGGCGGCCGGCTTCAGCTTGGCGATGATGTCGGAATATTTGCCCTGCGGCACGAAGCAAATGTCCTGGCTGTCCTGCTTGGCGGCGACCGTCAGCCCCATCTCCTCGGCGACGGCGCGAACCTGTGGCTTCGACAGGCCGCCAAGCGGAAAGCGCAGATAGTCGATCTGCGCCTGCGTGGTGGCGAACAGGAAATAGCTCTGGTCGCGGTCGGCGTCGACCGGCCGGTAGAGGGCGCGGTGGCCACCATTGGCGCCGGAGCGGATGTAGTGGCCGGTGGCGAGCGCATCGGCGCCGAGATCCTTGGCCGTGGCCAGGAGATCGGCGAACTTGACCGTCTGGTTGCAGGAAACGCAAGGAATGGGCGTTTCGCCGGCGACATAGCTCTCGGCGAAGGGGTCGATGACCGCCTTGCGGAACCGCTCCTCATAATCGAGCACATAGTGGGGAATGCCCAGCGTCTCGGAGACGCGGCGGGCATCGTCGATATCCTGGCCGGCGCAGCATGATCCGGCCCGATGCGTTGCCGCACCATGATCATAGAGCTGCAAGGTGACGCCGACGACATCGTAGCCCTCGCGCTTCAGCAGGCCGGCGACCACGGATGAATCGACGCCGCCCGACATGGCGACGACGATGCGGGTGTTTTCTGGGCGTCCGGGAAGATCGAGGCTGTTCATGGTGCTTTCATTCTAACGCGGCGTCTGAATGCCAATGTCGAGAATATAGGTCAAGCTTTCCTGCTGCGCCAGCTTGCAGGGCGACCGGCGGCGCGTCGCGAGCGCTGCGAATGGATACATTTCTCCCGGCCAAAACAGGGCTTCCAGCCGCATATTTCAAATGCCCGCTAAAAGACTAACGCGGCGTTCACGATCCTTACCTAGTCATTAGGGTCTGCTTAGGCAATTTTTAAAGCTGTGGCGGTAACGTGGCGGGGATTGGGTCTTTGAGTTTTTTGTAGAGAGTACGATGACCGATCTGGTTAGACCTAGAGTCAAATATGTTATCGGGCCTGACGGCAGCCCGCTTACGATTGCCGATCTGCCGCCGACGAACACGCGTCGCTGGGTCATCCGGCGTAAGGCGGAAGTGGTTGCAGCGGTGCGCGGCGGACTTTTGAGCCTTGAAGAGGCATGCCAGCGCTACAAGCTGACCACGGAGGAATTCCTGTCCTGGCAAGCGTCGATCGACGAATACGGCCTTGCCGGGCTGCGCACCACGCGTATCCAGCAATACCGGCACTAGGCCGGCCTCACCACGATCAAAGGGCGCGGCATGCCGCGCCCTTTTTCTTTCGGAGCGACGGTGTCGCCGCTCAGATCGTCAGTGCCACCTTGCCGATCGGCCTGGTGGCGAGAAAGGCGTGGGCGGCTCCCGCCTGGTCGAGCGGAAAAGTCCTGGCCACGTGGACGGCAAGCTTTTGCGCGTCGATCAACCCAGCGAGCTCGAGCAGGCCCTCGCGGTCGGGCACCACCGACATGCGCTCGACCCTGATATCGCGCGAACTGGCGTCGGCGCGCGTGGCGTCGTTGACATTGAGCAATGACACCAGCACGCCGCCGGGCTTCAGCACCTTCAGGGAGCGATCGGCATGGTCGCCGCCCAGCGGCTCCAGCACCAGGTCGATGTCGCTGATCTGGCTGGTGAAATCACCCTTGGTGTAGTCGATCACCTCATCGGCGCCCAGCTTGCGCACGAAGTCGAGCTTGCCCGGGCTGGTTGTGGCAACGACGTAAGCACCACGCGCCTTGGCGATCTGCACGGCCAGATGGCCAACGCCGCCAGCTCCGGCGTGCACCAGCACGCGTTGGCCTGATTGCAGTGCGCCATGGCGGACAAGGCCTTGCCAGGCGGTGAGACCGGCCAGCGGCAATGCGCCGGCCCGGATGTGGTCCGCGCCTTTCGGCTTCGGCGCGATCTCATCGGCCGGCACGACCGCCAGTTCGGCGTAGGCCGCGGCCTGCTTGGGGAAGCGCGGCATGCCGAACACGTCGTCGCCGACCTTGACGCTGGTGACGCCGGCGCCCAGAGCCTCGACCGTCCCCGAAATATCCCAGCCAAGGATGAAAGGTGGCTCGCCGAGCAGCGGATAGTTGCCGGCGCGCACCGCGCCATCGACGGGATTGATGCCGGCCGCCTTGACGCGGACCAGCACCTCGCCGGCCTTCGGCGTGGGATCGGGCAATTCGGCGATGACAAGAACGTCGGGTCCGCCGACGGCATTCTGGGTAACGGCACGCATGAAATCTCTCCTGTTGATCGATGCCACTATCATTTGGAGAGTAAAGACCTATTGTCTAGTATGTACCTCTCTGATATATAGGTACCTTATGGATAGTGATTGCGACTCCCCCTTTGGCTATGACGCGTTCCGGCGGACATGTCCGTCGCACACCGTTTTGGAAATGCTGGCCAGCAAATGGGTCTATCTGGTTGTCTGCGCGCTGCGCAAAGGCCGGATGCGCAATGGTGCGCTTGCCCGCAAGCTCGAAGGCATCACGCCCAAGATGCTGACCCAGACCTTGCGAGTGCTGGAACGTGACGGCCTGGTGCGGCGAGAGGTCTATCCGGTCATTCCGCCACACGTGGAATATGAACTGACCGAGCTCGGCCAGAACCTGGCGGAACTGCTTACCCAGATCAGATCGTGGGCGGAGCAGCATGCGCCCGATATCAAGGATGCCCGGGCAAGGGCGACCAACGGAAATGAGGCGGACTGGGCGGCCTAGGTCTTGTGCGCCAGCAGCACTTCGCGGCGCCAGCCGGCGCTGGTTCAGGCTGCCGTCCCGACAGCGGGCGCGCTTGTGCGCGTGTCGAATAGCGCCGATGTCGGCTGGTTCAGCCGATCATGGCGCTACGGCCACCGGTTTCGGCCTCGCGAATCTTAGTATCGCGCGATTCCAGCATCTCAGCCTTGGAAAGCTCCGCTTCAGCTTCGCCGAGTAATGATTCGGCGGCGCTTCGCTGCTGGGCGAGGTCGCCTTGCGAGTTCCTGAGATTGTCGCGGCGCAGGCGCGCCGCCTTGGCAAAGGTCGGATAGGCGAAATGGTTGATATCTGTGATGCCGGCTTTCTTTTCCTCGGCGGTGATCTGAAGCTCCAGTTCGACGGCCATGCGCTCGAACTCGGCGATCATCATGTCGAGCTGCAGCATCTGCCGCCGCTTCTCATTCACCTGAAACTGCTTCAGCCGAACGAGGTTTTCACGTGACTTCATGATTCGGTACTCCCGGAAACGCACACCCGCACATATCGTCCAAACCACTTGGAAAGGCCCAAGCACTGCCCGTATCCACCGGCTTTCTCCGCACTATGGGAAACAAAACCCTAAAGTTTTTTGCCGGCGGTAACCATTCGTTTACGGGCATTGTTAATCATACGGGTCAGGGCTTAAGGCCGGGTAAAAATTCCGGCCGCCGAAGCGAAGCCGCGTCGATGAGTCCCTGGAGTCACTTAGTCCAGGTTATTAATGTGTCGCATTAGGAATTTTGGTCTGTGATTCGTTATTAGATTCAAGAGGGTGTAGAAAGGGGTTAAAAAATCTGATACCGTAATGAACGGGAAATTAGGTTTTGTTAACCATTCGATGGCAGCCTCTCTACAAGGCAACCACTGCTCCGGGGCAGGACGGGTCGTGAAATGGTCCGGCGGCAGAAAAGGGGAATGAAATGCGTGTTCTGCTGATAGAAGATGACAGTGCAACCGCACAAAGCATCGAGTTGATGCTGAAATCGGAAAGTTTCAATGTCTATACGACGGACCTCGGCGAAGAGGGTGTCGATCTGGGCAAGCTCTACGACTACGACATCATCCTTCTCGACCTCAACCTGCCCGACATGTCCGGCTACGAGGTCTTGAGAACGCTTCGCCTCTCCAAGGTAAAGACGCCCATCCTCATCCTCTCCGGCATGGCTGGCATCGAGGACAAGGTACGCGGCCTCGGCTTCGGCGCGGACGACTACATGACCAAGCCGTTCCACAAGGACGAGCTGGTGGCGCGCATTCATGCCATCGTGCGCCGCTCCAAGGGTCACGCCCAGTCGGTCATCACCACGGGCGATCTGGTGGTCAACCTTGACGCCAAGACCGTCGAGGTCGGTGGCCAGCGCGTGCACCTGACCGGCAAGGAATACCAGATGCTGGAGCTGCTCTCGCTGCGCAAGGGCACCACGCTCACCAAGGAAATGTTCCTCAATCACCTCTATGGCGGCATGGACGAGCCGGAACTGAAGATCATCGACGTCTTCATCTGCAAGCTGCGCAAGAAGCTCGACGCCGCTTCCGGTGGCCAGAACTACATCGAGACCGTCTGGGGCCGCGGCTATGTGCTGCGCGAACCGGAAGACATCCGCGTCAGCGCCTGAGCGCAGCCGGCAGAGCTTTCTAAAAAACCCGGCCATGGCCGGGTTTTTGCATTGTAGGCCGATGATCATTTGTTTTTGCGCACTGCCGGACAGACGGCAGGCCGCCGCGGTTCTCCTGGAACAGCGTTCAGGCAGCGATCTTCAAGGCGCGAAAGCGCTCGAGCAGTTGCGGGCGATTGAAGGGCTTCAACAGATAGCCCTGGGCGCCGGCGCGCTTGGCGCGCATGATCGACGCGATATCGAGTTCGACCAGCGAGATCAGGATCTGCGGCTTGATCGGGCTTTCCATGGCGCGCACGCGCCGGATGAGGTCGATCGCCTGCATGTCCGGCAGGGCGCCGTCGACGACGATGATGTCGGGCATGTCGGCCGCGCACATCTCCAGTGCGTCAAGCCCGCTGGCTGCCTCGATGACCATCATGTCGGAACCGCCCAGGATGCGTTTTGCGACCTTCCTGATGACGCTTGAATCGTCGACGAACATGCAGCGTTTCATTTTCCGGGTCCTCTTTGCCCTTTGGCAATCCGGTCGTGCGGGGCATCTGCGGCGTAGCCTAGACCGATCTGGTAAAGAAGCCAAAAAGCCGTTAGGTAAAATTTTTGCAAAGATACCGTTCGACGCGCTTTTCCTTGCGGATGCTTCGGCGTTGCCGGGCAGGCAAAGTTCATCGCACCCCGATTGGGGTGTCAATGAAATATTTCAGATTGAAATACTTTGTTCGATCGCGCTGCCAGCGCCGATTTCAGGCCGCCGAAAGGACGATTTCTTCAGCCGTCGCATGGATCGAAATCGTCATGTTGGCCTCGCGGGCCAGCAGCAGCGTGTAATAGGGCTGCACCGAATGCGCGTCGATCGGCTCCTCCGGCTTGTGACCGGAATGCAGTTCGAGGAATTTCGGCGGCACACGCAGCATCGGCCCGCTTGCCGAAAGCGAAAAACGCGGCTCGGTTTCGAGATTTTCGAGCGTCACCACCAGCTTGCCGCCGCGCGGAATGGCGGCATTGGCAACCAGGAGCAGGTTGAGCAGCAGCTTGACCTTGTTCTTGGGCAGCAGCGCGCGGATGCCGTTCCAGACCAATTCCGGCTTTTCGTTCTTGAGGAAGGCGATGGCGACGGCCTCGGCATCTCCGGTGTCAATCATCATGCCGGCCGAGCCGGCGGCGCCGAAGGCGATCCGGGCGAACTGCAAACGGGCGGAGGCGTTCTTTGCGCTCTGGCGGATCAGCCGCATGGCGTCTTCGTCGGCACCACCTTCGTCGAGCAGTTCAAGCCCGTTGTTGATCGCGCCGACCGGCGAGATGATGTCGTGGCAGACGCGGCTGCACAAGAGCGCCGCCAGATCGGGGGCGGTGAGGGTGAACAGATCGGCCATCGGTGAAAATCCCTGCAAATTCCACTAGTCGTGACCGGGCGACCTGCTATCGCGCTACCCACACGAATCACGTTCCAACCCGAGGCTTTCTGAATACACAGCACTCGTTCGTACAGCAACAAATCCAAGATTGTCGTCGGGGCAAATGGCGTGTTCGCCCAGGCTGCCGGCCCCGCGCGCTCCCCAAACAGCCTTCGAACCGCCATCTTCATGTGGGAATTTAATGGTTGAAAAAGGATTACGGCATAGTTTGCCCCTAACAGTCATCCTTAACGGCCGCCTAAAAAGAGCCGTACGGATGCGAGGCGTCGGCGAAAGTGCTTCATGACGGAGATTGGAAGCATGTTTTCCCGATTCTATGACCGGAGTTTTCTCCGCGTCCTCTCAATGGCGATCACGCTCATGGGCGTTCTCGTCTTCACGACATCGCCCTTGCGGGCCCAGGAGTACACCGCTCAGGAAATTATCGATTCCGGCCACAAGTTCTTCGGCGCGACGTCGGGCGGGTTGGCCACCGTCGTGGAGAAGATTTTCGCCTCCTACGGTCTGCCCAATGGCTATCTGCTCGGCGAGGAGGGATCCGGTGCGCTGATCGGCGGCCTGACCTATGGCGAAGGCACGCTCTACACCAAGAATGCCGGCGATCACAAAGTGTTCTGGCAAGGCCCGTCGCTGGGCTGGGATTTCGGCGGCGAGGGGTCACGCGTGATGATGCTGGTCTACAATCTCGACGATGTCGGCAACCTCTACAATCGCTATGGCGGCGTCGCCGGTTCGGCCTATGTGGTGGCGGGTGTCGGCTTCAACGTGCTGAAGAACAACAATGTGCTGCTGGTGCCGATCCGTACCGGCGTCGGCGCCCGGCTCGGCGTCAATCTCGGCTATCTGAAACTGACCGAGCGGGCGACCTGGAACCCGTTCTGATCTGTCCAACATGATCGAATCGCGGACAGTTTGACCGGATTCCCGAGCCCACGCCCCGAATGAGCCGCGGCAAGCCCTTGCCGCGGTGCCGGATTTCCGCCATGCCAAGATGGCACAGTCCAGCCTTCCAAGTTGTCGTCGATAACGGGTAGTCCTTTGGTTCAGTCGGTCCTGTTCTTTACCCTCGGCTTTCTCTGTGCCGGCTTTCTGGCGCTGATGGTGGCTCCGGCCGTCTGGCGGCGCGCCGTCGCCCTGACCCGCAGGCGCATCGAGGCCTCCATCCCGCTGACGCAAGCCGAGATCCAGGCCGACAAGGACCGGGTCCGGGCCGAGTACGCCATGACGACGCGGCGGCTCGAAATCAACGTCAAGACGCTGCGCGAAAAGGTGGCCGAACAGCTCGTCGAGATCAACCGGGGCCGCGAGGCGCTGAAGGGGCTCGCGGTCGAGCGCGCGGAAAAGGACCACGCGCTCGCCGAACTCGGCGCCAAGAGCGAAGCGTTGCTGCGGCGCGAAGAGGAACTGCATCAGCTTTCGGAGCGGCTCAAGGAAACCGAACGAAAGCTGGAAAGGCGGGCGCTCGAACTCGAGAAGCTGGAGCGCATGTATGACGACGCCAGTTTTGCCTCCAGCAGCCGCCAGATCGAACTCGTGGCCCGCGAATCCGAATTGCAGAAGCTCGCCAGCGACATCTCGCTGCTGCGTGGCCAGCGCAAGGAAGCGGATCGGCGCGGCCAGGAGATCGCGGCCGAAAGCAAGGCCGCGCGCGATGCCTTGAAGGCCGAAAAGAAAAGGGCCGCCGAACTCGACAAGAAGGTCGAGCGGCTGCTGGCAACGCTCGCCGACCGTGAGGACAAGCTTGATCGGCGCGAAAAGGAGTTGGCGCGGTTGCGGGAAAAAACGAAAGCCGAGGACGGCGCCCCAGCCTTGCGGCTGGTTGGCAAGCCCGATGAGTCGGACCGGCATGACGAGGCAGGCGAGCGCGACGACATGGACCGCGCGATTGCCAAGCTCGACAGCGACCGCGAGCGGCTGGAGGCCAGGCTGACGGCGCTGGCGCGGGAGAACAAGCGGCTTAAGGCGGATCTCGGCGCTGTGGCATCGTCGGGTTTGACGAATGGCAATGGCGCCGCGCTGCGTGAGCAGATGAACGAACTGGCGGCGGAGGTCGTCCACCTGACAGCCAAGCTCGAAGGACCGGATTCACCGATCGCCAAGGCGCTGGCGGCACCGCAGGACAACCGCTCCGCCAGCCACGACCGCAGTCTCGCCGACCGCGTGCGCGCCTTGCAGAAGGCGGAAGCCAACTGACGCGGTGCGGGCTGGCGGCCTGCCGGCGTCTTGGCCTCAGACGGCGCCCGTCAGCGCGAGAAATGATGCAGGGCGATGGCCGAGGCGGCAGCGACGTTCAAGCTGTCGAAGCCATTCGACATGGTGATCCGCACGGTTTGCAAGCGGGCAAGCAGGCTTTCGGGCAGGCCTTCGCCCTCGGTGCCGAGATAGAGCGCCAGGCGCTCGCCGCGCCGTGCATCGCGTATGTCGATCCGGCCGCGCGGCGACAGCGCGAACTGGTCGTAACCCCGCCGATCGAGATCCGCCGTGAAGTCCGCCGTGTCGGCGAAGGACGCGAAAGGGATCTTGAGCGCGGCGCCGACCGAAACCCGGATCGCCTTGCGGTACAGCGGATCGCAGCATGTCGCGTCCATCAACACCGCATCGGCGCCGAAAGCGGCGGCGTTGCGGAAGATCGAGCCCATATTGTCATGGTTGGCGATGCCGACAAGCACCACGACCAGGGCTTGAGCGGGCAAGGCATCCAGCAATGACCCAGACGGCAGGGGTGTCTCCTTGCGGCCGATGGCCAGGATGCCGCGATGCATGTGGAATCCGGCGATCGCGTCCATCACCGCGCCGGCGACGACATAGACCGGCAGGTCCGTTCGTGTCTTGCGCAGTATGTCCTCCAGGCCGCCAAGCCGGTTTTCCAAGACCAGGATGGATTCGGCGCTGAAGCGGCTCGACGACAAAAGCAGGTCGAGCACCACCTTGCCTTCTGCGACGAAGCGGCCTTGCCGGCCGGCCAGGTCGCGCTCGCGGATATCAAGATAGGCCGCGACACGTGGGTCGCGTGGATCGTCGATGCGAATTGGGTCCATGTCCCGCTCAACAATAAAGAGCGTGGCTCGTGTGCCGCGAAAGACACATGAGCCAGGCTCCGGAAATCGTCAGCGAGGTAAACGGCCGCGGCAGCGTCCGGTCAAGTCCCGGCGCGGCGCAATCTCTGCGCCATCTGGGACAGATCTTCCTTGCTGCTGCCGAAGATGCCGTCCAGCACGGCGAGCAGTTCGCGCACCGCATCGGATTTGCAGGAATAGTAGATCATCTGACGATCGCGGCGGGTGTCCACGAGGTCGAGCGCCCGCAACTTGGCCAGGTGCTGCGAGAGGGCGGATTGGCTGAGCATCACCTTTTCGGCGATGGCGCCGACCGACATTTCACCGTCGATCAGATAGCTCATGATCAACAGCCGTTTTTCGTTGCCCATCAGCATCAGAAATTCGGCAGCCGATTCGGCGTTCGCGATTAGTTTTGTCGAGACCATTGATGCCCCATGCTGTTTGCTCATCGAGGCGCCATGGGGGCAATGGTGCCTGAATCCATAAATTCACTTGTGAAGGTGCCGACGAGTCAGCACCACAGCTAAGCCTAGAACATTTCTTTCAAATCTCAAGGGTTGCTTTTGATCAAATGCAATTTAGTTTCGTCTTATGCCTCCGATGCGGCCCTGCCGATCCTGGCCATTTCGACCAGGGCGGGACGTAATTCCGAAGCCTTTACCAGCGGTTGCGGGAAGAATACCCGGCAGACATTGTCCCCCGACACCAAATCCATGCCATCGGCGTCCAAACCGGCGATCGTCCAGCCATCACCAGGTGCCTTGGCGAAATGACGGGCATAGATGGCGATCGCGTCGAGATGGTCGGCATTCATGTGCTCGACGGCCGATTGTTCGCTTCCGGCAAGTTCCTCGATGATGGGCCCATTGGTGAGGAGGTCGGCCCGTTCGAGCAGATAGGC
The DNA here is from genome assembly GCF_004794715.1 of Mesorhizobium sp. M8A.F.Ca.ET.207.01.1.1. Classification (NCBI taxonomy): domain Bacteria; kingdom Pseudomonadati; phylum Pseudomonadota; class Alphaproteobacteria; order Hyphomicrobiales; family Phyllobacteriaceae; genus Mesorhizobium; species Mesorhizobium sp. M8A.F.Ca.ET.207.01.1.1. The sequence goes on from NZ_SRUS01000002.1 coordinate 646,483, forward strand.
CTTGCCGAACCCGCCGTTGAGGCTGGCGCGTTGCGGCTCCAGGCGAAAGATCGAAAAGTCGCCGAGCCCGGCATAGAGGCTCGCCTTGGGATTGCGGTTGAGATAGCGGCGCTCGGTACGGGCATGCGCCTGCGAGCCGCGCTCCAGCCGCGATGCCTGACAGACCAGCGTCAGCCGCGGATGCGCCAGCGGATCACCTTTGCCGGGTTCGCCAAGCAGCAGGGAACAGCGCGGATCGGCAAGCAGGGCCGACGTATGCGCCGCGAGCATCGACACCAGAATGAGCGGCGCGCCGTCGATGTCGGTCGCGACGCCGACCCGGCTCGCCAGCGGCGCCCCGGTCCGTGGTTCCAGCACCGCCAGGGCGCCGAAGCGGGCACTGCGCAGAAGCGTTTTCGCCAACCGGATCGCCTCGGCGTCGGTCTCTCGGATCACATCCCTATCTTGATTTCGCTGCATCGAAGCGCTCGCCACAATTTGTCTCGCTTGTCGGTGTTGCCGGCCGGATTCGGTCTTCCGCCAACTTCGGCTCGCACTATTTCGGCGCCATGCGGATGGCGCCGTCGAGGCGGATGGTTTCGCCGTTCAGCATCTGATTTTCGATGATGTGCAGGGCAAGTGCGGCATATTCGGAAGGTTCGCCGAGGCGTGAGGGGAAGGGCACCGCGGCGCCCAGCGAATCCTGCACGTCCTGCGGCATGCCGGCCATCATCGGCGTCTTGAAGATGCCGGGCGCGATGGTGCAGACCCTGATGCCGGAACGGGCGAGATCACGCGCCACCGGCAACGTCATGCCGACCACGCCGCCCTTGGAGGCGGAATAGGCCGCCTGGCCGATCTGGCCGTCATAGGCGGCGACCGAGGCGGTGTTGACGATGACGCCGCGCTCGCCGCCCTGCAGCGGCTCGAGCTTGGCGGCGCGGTCGGCAACCAGGCGGATCATGTTGAAGGTGCCGATCAGATTGACCTCGATCACCTTGCGGTACTGGTCGAGCGGATGCGGGCCGTCCTTGCCGATCGTCTTCACGCCAATGGCGATGCCGGCGCAATTGACCAGGATGCGGGGCTCGCCCAGCTTGGCGGCGACATCGGCGAGGGCGGCGGCACCACTGTCGGCACTCGCGACGTCGCACCGGACGGCGATGCCGCCGATCTCGGCCGCGACCTTGGCCGCGCGCTCGATGCCGACATCGAGGATGGCGACACGGGCCCCCTTGGCGGCAAGCGCGCGAGCGGTTGCCTCGCCAAGGCCGGAGCCGCCGCCGGTCACGATCGCGATCTGGCCGTTGGGATTCATGGCGTCATCCTTCCTGTGAGAACGGGCTTTCTATGAGAACGGGGACGGATCAGGCCCGGATCGACCGACGAGGTCAAGATGGAGCAGTTCGCCGTCTTGCAGAAACGGCGAACGCAGCCCCGTTCATACCCTTCGCGAAGCTGCTTCAGGCGTGCTCGACGATCCTGGCCTGGCTGGCGTGGCCGACCTCGCCCGAAAGCCTGGCCACCGCGCCTGGCGTGATCTCATGCGACAGCAGCCGGTCGAGGTCGACAGGCCGCGGCATCGAAATCTGGCCGCGCGGTATGCGCTTGAAGCCGAGCGGCCCGTAATAGGGCTCGTCGCCGACCAGGATCACGGCGGGTGCACCGGCCTTGGCGGCGGCCTCCAGTGCGATCGCCACCAGCCGGCGGCCGATGCCGAGATTCTTGAAGGCGGGCCGTACCGCGAGCGGCCCAAGCATCAGCGCCCGGCCGGCACCGGCCGCTATGCGCGTCATGCGCACCGAGGCGACGACGAGGTCGCCGTCGACCGCGACAAAGGACAGAGCACGCTCATGCCCACCGGCCTCGCGGATCTTGTAGGCGGCCAGCACGAAACGGCCGGGCCCGAAGGCCTCGTCATTGATTGCTTCGATTTCAGGATCGTGCGCCGGGGTTTCCGGCAGGTACTTCACGTCGGCAAGGCTCATGGTCTTTGCGTTCCGGTAGAGGAGGAAAGGTTGCTGCAAACGGCAGCATTCGCCAGTCAGCGCTTCATCAAGCGCGGGCGCCCTTTCGTCGTCGGTCAAACCGGATCAAAGCAAAATCGAACATGCAAAGTGTCCGCTAGCATCAATTTTGCGCCGCCGCAATCGACCCGTCCGCTGGCCCTATCGATTGACGATCTGTTCAGTCCTGACTAATTCCGTCTTGCCGCATCGCGCTCTACATGAGGTGGAAACGCGAAAGGATATTCCATGGGATTGTTGGTCGACGGTAAATGGCAAGACCGCTGGTATGACACCAAGGACAGCGGTGGCAGGTTCGTGCGGCCGCAATCGCAGTGGCGAGATTGGATCACGCGCGACGGTGCACCGGCAGAAGGCCGCGGCCGAGGCTTCAAGGCGGAGCCCGGCCGCTATCACCTTTATGTTTCGCTCGCTTGTCCCTGGGCGCACCGGACGCTGATCTTTCGCGCGTTGAAGAGGCTCGAAGGCATCATCTCCGTCTCGATCGTGCATCATTTCCTCGGCGCCAATGGCTGGACGTTTGTAGCCGAGGACGGCGCCACCGGCGACACTCTCTATAGCCTCGACTTCCTGCACCAGATCTACACCAGGGCGGATTCCTCCTATTCGGGCCGGGTGACGGTGCCGGTGCTGTGGGACAAAAAGGAACAGACCATCGTCTCCAACGAATCCTCCGAAATCATCCGGATGCTCAACTCAGCCTTCGATCAATGGGGCGATGCCGGCCTCGATTTCTATCCCCAGGCACTGCGCGGCGAGATCGACGCGATCAACGCGCTGGTCTATCCCTCCGTCAACAACGGCGTCTACCGCGCCGGCTTTGCCACCACGCAGGCGGCCTATGAAGAAGCGTTCGGCGAGCTGTTTTCGACGCTCGATGGGCTGGAGGACCGCCTGTCCAGGCAACGCTATCTGGTGGGTGACCGCATCACCGAGGCCGACTGGCGGCTGTTTACCACTCTGGTGCGCTTCGACCCGGTCTATGTCGGCCATTTCAAGTGCAACCTGCGCCGCATCGCCGATTATCCGAACCTGTCGAACTATCTGCGCGACCTCTATCAGGTGCCCGGTGTGGCGGGGACGGTGAACCTGCATCACATCAAGGCGCATTATTACGGCAGCCACGAAACGATCAATCCGACGCGCATCGTGCCGGTAGGACCGGAGCTTGACTATGGCGCGCCGCATGATCGGACGAAGTTCGCGAGGGCGGCGGCCTGATCTACCAATAGGGCGATGCTGGCACGCCGCGGAAAACCTCGGCGATCCGCCGCAGCGTCGCCGGTGTGGTGCCTTCCGGCAAGCGATCGAGTGGAAAAAAGCCGGCCTCGGCGATTTCATGGTCGGGCCGTTTCGGCGCGGTCTGGCTGAAATTTTCGACGAGATAGAAGCCGACATGATCGCGCCGGCTGGCGCGGCGGTTGAAGTGCATCGACTTCAGCACCGGCGTGGCGGCCATCGCGATGTTGCCCTCTTCGGCGAGTTCGCGGGCCAGCGCCTCGGCCAGCGTCTCGCCAACCTCGACGCCACCGCCGGGAAGCTGCCAGCCGGGCACATAGGTGTGGCGAATGAGGAAGACGGAATTGGTGGCGGCATCGTGGATCAGGCCGCGCACACCGAGCGTCATCGGCCGCCGCAGCACGAAATAGAGATGGAACAGCCGGGCCCTCAACCCCGCCCAGCCGGTCTGGCGGAACGCGGCTTCGTCGTCGGTCGGCATCAGTAGCGAAACCGTGGGTGGAAAGCGGCGTGCACGTCGCCTATGAAGGAGGAATGTTCAGGCTCGCGCATATTTCCGATGTCCATCTGGGGCCGCTCCCCGATGTATCCTATCGCGATCTCGCCTCCAAGCGCGTGCTCGGCTACGTCAACTGGCAGCGCAACCGCCGCCGCCACATGCACGATGCCGTCATCGACGCCATCGTCGCCGACATCAAGGCGCAAAGCCCGGACCATCTCGCTGTCACCGGCGACCTCGTCAACCTGGCGCTCGACGGCGAGATCGAGATGGCCAAACACTGGCTCGAGACGCTGGGGTCGGCGCATGACGTTTCGGTCGTGCCGGGAAACCATGACGCCTATGTGCCCGGTGCCTTCGACAAGATCTGCCGGTCATGGGCGGCGTGGATGAGCGGCGACGGTGTCAACACGCCGGTCGATCGCAATGCATTTCCCTATCTGCGCGTGCGCGGCAATGTCGCGCTGATCGGCGTCTCGACGGCGCGCGCCACGGCGCCCTTCATGGCCAATGGCTTCTTCATGGAGGGGCAGGCGGCTCGCCTCGGCAAGATCCTCGAGAGCGCGGCGAAGCAAGGGCTGTTCCGTGCGATCATGATCCACCACCCGCCGGTGCGGGGCGCCGTCTCCCAGCACAAGCGGCTGTTCGGCATCGCCCGCTTCCACAAGATCATCCGCCGCCATGGCGCGGAGCTCGTGCTGCACGGCCATTCGCACCTGCCGTCGCTGTTCCAGATCGGGCCTCGCGATGCAAAGGTCCCGGTCGTCGGGGTCGCCGCCGCCGGCCAGGCGCCGGGCGGCAATCACCCGGCAGCACAGTACAATCTGTTCGACATCGACGGCGAAAAGGGAAACTGGCGCATCCGCCTGACGCGACGCGGCCTGACCGGACCGTCCATACCGCCTTCCGATCTGCAGACCGTGGAACTCGGTGTCGAGCCCGACGCGGCTATGGTCGCCAGTTGAGAACCATGGCCGAGACGCGGTCCCACAACAGCGCCGCCGACACCGCGAGACCAACAAGTCCGCCGGCGGCGACCAGCCCAAGGCCCGACAGGAAGGCCGACCAGCCCTTGCCTTGCGTCGAGGCTCGCAGCGGCGGCTCGGCTTCCGTGACCTCGGCGCGTCTCATGCCGGCGACCGCCGGCTCGACGCCACCCTCCATCATTCTCCGGCGTTCGACGATGCGCTCGGCGACATAACGCGTCACGGAATCGGCGACCGGCTTCATCTCGGTCGATTCGGCAAGCACGACACGGCCAATGCGAGTGTCCTTGAGGAAGCGGTAGGTGCGGCGGTCGCGCCCCATCGCGACATGGCTGACGGCGTCGATCCACAGGCGCGGCTGTAGGCCCGAGGAGACGACAAAGTCGAAATTATCCATGTCGGCCGGAACATCGGCAAAGACGGGCGCGAGGTCCGCGGCCAGGAGGTCGAGGCGCATGCGGTGCGCCTCGCGCATGTCGACGACGACATCGTCGCGGTCAGCGAAGGCGTTCTTCACGTCACGGATGGCATCGGACAGTTTGCTTGACGGATCGATCTTCTCGCCTGCGTCCTTCATCGGCGTCTGCCTCGCGGGGTTGGTTAACACGCAGTTAACACAGCCGCCGGCAAAATGCACTGGCGCGATCAAGACGGCGAGGCGCCCGGGTGGTGTCGCGCTGGCCCAGCCGGTCTCGGCTAATTCGGGCGCAAGGGCCTGGCACGGCGGTTCATGTTGCGCCGGATGATCGTGGCGATCAGCTCTGGCGCCTCCTCGATCAGCATATGGCCAGCCCCCGGGACGTGGTGCACATGAAATTGCACGGGCAGATTGTCGGTGTGGGCAACGGGTAGCATCGGGTCATCGCTTCCCCATACCACCATCACCGGCATGGTCAGTGTTTCCAAGCGGTCGCGCGGGATGACGCCCTGCCGGTCTTGGCTGGTCATGGCGGCAGCGATCTCTATGAGTCTCTCGACTTGGCCGGGTCGCCCGCGCATGTCCCCAAGGGCGTCCAAGGTGTGATCGATAGGCCGCGTCAGTGGTCCCGACATCGCCAAGAGGCACGCCTGGATGTCGGATGGGTCCCTTGCGGCGGCAAAGCGGCGCAACAGCGGACCGTTGATCTCGGCGCCGAAGCCGCCAGGCGCCAGAAGTGTCAGCGACGCCACCTTGTCGGGCTCGGCCAGCGCCATCAGCGCCGCAACCGCGCCGCCCATCGAGTGGCCGATCAGATGAAAGCGCTTTACCGATCGCGCGGTGAGATCGGCCAGGACGGCCCTTGCCGCCAGCTTGGCCGGGCCGGCACCGGGGAAATCGAGCGACAGCCCGTGCCCCGGCAAATCATAAGCGAGTGTGCGCACCGCAGGCGACAGCGCCGGGATCACGTCGTGCCAAATATCGTGGCAGCCGCCGAAGCCATGCAGCAAGACGATGGCCTTCGAGCCAACACCCTTTTCGGCGGCGTGAAGCGATGCGATCATGAAATCTTAGAGCTTTATTGCGGAACGGCAAGGTGGGAAATGCGGGTGGTTTGCTCCTTGTCCAGAACGATGGCCAGTAAAATCTTCACGACGACTGGCGCTTGCGACCTCTCGATCTCGCGGGTTCGCGCGACAAAGCCGGCAAACCAGTCATATCGGGGCTTTGCCACCTGCTTCGGCGGCCAACAATTCGGTTGGTCCAAACAGTCCTGTCCGCGGGACGTCAGCTCGCGTTGCCGAGGCCTGCCGCGCGCAGGGCCCCAACCAGCCGCTCGGTCAGGTCGGGCGGATATTTCCGGTCGATGAAGGTCGCGCGCGGGTCGGCGGCGAATTTCGGAAATTTGGCGGTCAACTCGTCGACCAGCTTGCGCGCCAGATTGTCCTGACCGGCGATCTTGGCGCCGATCAGCCGGGCGGCAAGATAGTGTGACTTCGTTGCGGTTGTTCTCAGAGAGGAACTGGCGATCGCGGCCTTGTTGGTGTCGCCAAGCATGAGTTCGCCGGCGAAAAGTCCAAAATCCCACCATGTCGGATGACCGCTGGAGGCGTCCACCGCCTGGGCCAGGATCGGCGTCCCCTCGGCATAGCGGCCGGCGAAAATCAGCCCGTAGCCATAAGCGGCGGCCATGGCGAGATCGTAGGGATTGAGGTCATAGGCCTTGCGCATCCAGCGCAGCGCCTCGTCGGCGTTGCCAAGACGGGAATTGATGTAGCCGTAGGAACGATGCGCGTAGGGACTGGTCGGCCCCATCTGCACGGCGCGATGGGCGAATGTCATCGCCTTCTCGATCGTGGCATCCGGCGGATAGGCGTAGTGGTCGTTCACGGCCTCCAGGTGGAGCGAGGCGATTTCCGAATAGACCAACGGTGATTTGGCGCCGTTTTCGGCGAGGGTTTCGAGGCAGCGATAGGCGGCCTCGTGGGTCCTGGCGTTCTGGTCGAGATAATATTTGTCGTTGAGCGTCAGGCATTGCGTGAGGGCGGTTTGTATGCCGCTCTGTTCGAGATAGCCGTAGATCGTGCCGGAAGCGGGAAGAGCGGACGTCAAGATGTCGGCTATACGGCTCTCGACGGTGGTCGGCGCGCTGTCGGAGGCGGTCAGGTTGCGCGACAAAAGCACCCGTCCGGTGGCCACGCTCTGCAGTTCGATCGTGATGTCACCCGTATCCGGCCCAGGCAGGATATCGAAGATGAAGCTCGTCGCGCTAGCGACCGGATCGGCCTTGTTGACGATGTCGCGACCGATGAAGTCGATCGTATCGAAGCCGCTCAGTCCGGCACGCAGCGTTGCGGCGACACGGCTGGCATCCGTGCCACTGGCCTTGACGGCGATGTAGACCAGCGGCAAAGCCTCGCTGGCGGCGGACGGCGCGATGCTGCCGGTCAGGGTCGCGGTCTCGAGCGTTGCCGCAGGGTCGCCGCCTGCCAGCAGCGCACCGCTGCCCTGACGCAATATCAGAACGCCGAGCATGGCTATGACCACGGCGATCGCCATCCAGAAGAACCGGAGATGGCGTGCCACCGAGGGCTCCGGCGCCGCCGCCGGTGCCAGCAATGCAGCGGCTGCAATGGCATCACCGGGGGGCTCGGATGGTGCCGCTACGGCTTCGATCTGCTCGGCGGGTTTCGCAGGTTCCGGCAAGCGGATCGCGTTGAGCTCATAGGCCGGGACATAGCTGCCGCGCGGTATCGCTATGCGAAACGGCTCCGCGACGCCTTCATTGGCGAAATATTGCTGCAGCAGCTCGCGTAGCCTGCCCGCCTGCACGCGTACCACCGCGTCGGTCGAAGGATCGAAATCGCCATCCTTGCCGAAGACATCCATGGCAATGGAAAAGCCCTTGAGCCGGTCGGCTTCGCCTGCCTGTTCGCGCTCGACAAGATAACGCAACAGCTTGCGTGCACGCTCGGATCGTCCGAACGTTTCGCTGGCAAGCAGTCGCTCTAGTGTCTCGCGCACTGCGGGGGCGGCAGGCGTGGCATGCTGCAAGTGTCGATCCTCTCGAAGTCGGCACAGGTTGAGGCGCGATCATATAGTTCCCGCACCGGCACACAAGTCTGCACCCATTATGCGATCGCGTACCTCACCGGAGAATACTCTGGTGGTTAACGGCCCTGCCGGTATAAGCCACGGCATGGTCGTGAGAGTCGGCATCGGCCAGTCGAGGCCAGAGCCTTTTGCGGGCTTGAAAAAGTGGCGGCGCGGAGAGCTGTTCCTGCCTCCGGCGCCGCCGACCGGCCGATGCTACCGCGCCTTGCGACCGACGATACGATTGGCCGCCGACGTCACCGCTTCCAGCGAGGCGGCGACGATGTTGGTGTTGATGCCGGCGCCGAACAGCTTGCCCCCGGGATATTCCATCTCGACATAGGAGATGGCCGACGCGTTCGAGCCGCGCTGCAACGAGTGCTCGGAATAATCGAGCACCGACATGTCGACGCCGACATGGCGCGACAGCGCATCGACGAAGCCGTCGATCGGGCCCGTGCCGGTGCCTGATATCGTCACTTCCTTGCCATTGTCGAGGATGACCGCCTCGATCACCCGCCGGCCCTTGACCTCGGTATCGGGATAGGTGTGGTGGTCGAGGAATTTCAGCCGCGCGCCCGGCTGGTCGACATAGGTCTCCAGGAAGCGCTCGTAAATGCGCTTGGCCGGAACCTCCTTGCCTTCGGCATCGGTGATCGCCTGGATCGCCTGGCTGAACTCGATCTGCAGGTTGCGCGGCAGATTGAGGCCGTAATCGGCCTGCAGCACATAGGCGATGCCGCCCTTGCCCGATTGCGAGTTGATGCGGATGATCGCCTCGTAGCTGCGGCCGACATCGGCCGGGTCGATCGGCAGATAGGGCACTTCCCAGTGCGGCGTGTTGGCCTTCTTCAGCGCCTTCATGCCCTTGTTGATGGCGTCCTGGTGCGAGCCGGAAAAGGCCGTGTAGACGAGTTCGCCGACATAGGGATGGCGCTCGGGAATCTTCAGCTGGTTCGAATATTCATAGACGTCCTTCATCCGGTTGATGTCGGAGCAGTCGATGCCCGGATCGACGCCTTGCGTGTACATGTTGAGCGCCAGGGTGACGATGTCGACATTGCCGGTGCGCTCGCCATTGCCGAACAGCGTGCCTTCGACGCGGTCGGCACCAGCCATCAGACCGAGTTCGGTGGTGGCGATGCCGGTGCCGCGGTCATTGTGCGGATGCAGGGAGATGATCAGGTTTTCCCTGGCGTCGAGGTTGCGGCACATCCACTCGATGCGGTCGGCATAGATGTTGGGCGTCGACATCTCGACGGTCGACGGCAGGTTGATGATCAGCTTGTTGTCAGGCGTCGGCCTGACGATCTCGGTGACGGCGTTGCAAATCTCCAGCGCGACCTCGAGTTCGGTGCCGGTGAAGCTCTCCGGCGAATATTCGAAACGGTAGCCGCCGCCCGCCTTGGCCGCCATGTCGGTGATCATCTTGGCGGCGTCGGTGGCGATGCGCTTGATGCCGCCGACATCCTTCTCGAAGACGACGCGGCGCTGCAATTCGCTGGTCGAGTTGTAGAAATGCACGATCGGGTTGGTGGCGCCGTTGAGCGCCTCGAAGGTGCGGCTGATCAGTTCGGGCCGGCACTGGACCAGCACCTGCAATGACACATCGGCCGGCACATTGCCTTCCTCGATGCACCAGCGGGCGAAGTCGAAGTCAGTTTGCGAAGCCGACGGGAAGCCGATCTCGATCTCCTCGAAACCCATGTCGAGCAGCAGCGCGAACATGCGCGCCTTGCGCTCGTGGCCCATCGGATCGATCAGTGCCTGGTTGCCGTCGCGCAGGTCGACCGAGCACCAGATCGGGGCCTTGTCGATCACCTTCGAGGGCCAGGTCCGGTCGGTGAGACCGACCGTAGGATAAGGTTGGTATTTTCGGGCTGCGTCCGGCATGCCCCGGCCGACCTGCTTGCCGGTCGCGGCCTCGCTGGCGCGGATGTCTTCTCGTGCGTTCATCGTCGTTTCTCCCGGCGGCTGGCGGTCCACCTTTCAGGCGGATGTGGTGCCAAGCGGCGCCTTTACCAGATTTTCGTTCGCTTGATATGATTTGCCAAGGAGCATGCGCTTGCGCGGCGGTTCGACCGCCGGGCGCTCCTTCAGCGAACCCGGCGATCGCCGATAAGGCCGAGAAGAAGCAGGGTCGAGGCAAGCGCGCGAACGGTCTCGCCGGCAAAGCCGGTCTGACGGGAAGCGGTGGTGGCGCGCGTGTTCATGGCCGCTCTCATACAGGAGCGGCCTGTTGGAGGCAAGCGGGGCCGGCCCGTCGAATTTTATCCCTAACGCGGATGCTCTTCCCCGCGCGCTGCAAATGCGCCAGACTTGAACGGTGGCGGGGTGCCGCCGGCAGGGGTCATCCATGAATTTCGTGTTCTTCTCGCCGCATTTTCCCGCCAACGGCGCCGATTTCTGCGACCGGCTGAAGAAGGCCGGCGCGACCGTGCTCGGGATTGGCGACGCACCCTTTGACGCTCTGGACGGCAAGCTGAAGGCAGCGCTTTCGGAACATTACCGTATCGCCGACATGGAAGACTACGATGCGGTGTTCCGGGCGATCGGACATTTCATCCACAAATGGGGCCGCATCGACCGGTTCGAATCGCTCAACGAGCATTGGCTGGAACTGGAAGCCAACATCCGCACCGACTTCAACATCTACGGCACCAAGCTCGATTTCGTGAAGAATCTAAAGCGCAAGAGCCGCATGCGCGCCTTCTTCCGCAAGAGCGGCGTCGAGACCATCGCGCAGCGCAAATGCTCCGACCGGGCCGGCGCCATGACCTTCATCCGCCGCGTCGGCTATCCCGTGGTGGTAAAACCGGATTCTGGCTCCGGCGCTTCGAACACGTTCAAGATCTCGAATGCGAAAGAGCTCGACCAGTTCTTCCGGGACAAGCCGGAGGATGTGACCTTCGTCATGGAGCAGTTCATCGAGGGGCTGGTGGTGACGTATGACGGGCTGGTCAACCGCGACGGCGAGGTGGTGCTGGCGGCCAGCCATCGCTACGACCAGAGCGTCATGGAGGTGGTCAACAAGGACCGCCACATGAGTTACACCTGCTTTCCTCGGATCAGGCCTGTCGTCGAGGAGGCCGGCCGCAAGATCCTGAAAGCATTCGACGTGCGCGAACGCTTTTTCCACATCGAACTGTTCGAGACCAGGGACGACCGCATCATCGCGCTGGAGGTCAACATGCGCCCACCGGGCGCCTGGATGACCGACGCCATCAACTACACGTTCGACATCGACGTCTATGCGGCCTGGGCAGACATGGTCGTGAAGGACGCAGCCGGCGGCCCCTATGAAGGCAAGTATTTCACCGCCTATGCCAGCCGCAAGCGCCACCTCGACTATTTGCATAGCCATGCGGACGTGCTAGCCGCGCACCGCGACAAGATCGTCCACCATCAGGCCATCGAGAAGGTTTTCAGCCGCGCCATGGGAGATTACGCCTACCAGATGCGCTCGAAGGATCAGGCGGAGCTGCGCGAGGCGGTTGCCTATATCCACGCGGAAAAGGCTTGAGGACATGGACATTTCCTATCACAAGGCTTTCGCCCGCAATCTCGGCCGCGACATGGAGTACAAGCGCTATGGCCATGCCGGCCGGCCCGTCGTGGTGTTCCCGACCTCGCAGGGCCGGTTCTACCAGTTCGAGGATTCCGGCGGGGTGGGCGCGCTCGCCGAATTCATCGACACCGGCCGCATCCAGTTGTTCACGGTGGACGGCATCGATTCGGAATCCTTCTTCGACAAGCGTGCCGACCCCGCGCACCGCATCGCCCGCCACGAGGCCTATTTCCGCTATGTGCGAGAGGAGGCGCTGCCGGAATTCCTGGAAACCGCCGCGCAGGCCAATGGCGGACGGCGGCTGAAGCCCTTGTTCTCAGGCTGTTCGATGGGCGGCTACCATTCCTCGAACTTCGTCTTCCGATTTCCCGAACTCGCCAGCGGCGTCATCTCGCTGTCGGGTGTCTATTCGGCCCGCGATTTCTTCGGCAAGGCGCTCGACGGCGACATCTTCTACAACTCGCCGCTCGATTATCTGCCCGGCATCGTCGACCCGAAATTACTGGCGCGGCTGAAGGCGCTGAGGCTTATCTTCTGCTGCGGGCAGGGCGCCTGGGAAGAGCGCATGCTGGTCGAGACGCGCCAGCTGGAACAGATCCTGCGCGACAAGTCCATTCCCGCCTGGGTCGACTATTGGGGCGGCGACGTCAGCCATGACTGGCCGTGGTGGCACAAGCAACTGGTCTATTTCTTCGGCCGCTGGCTGGATGATGATCTGATGCACAGGCTGGATTGAGGTGCATTGATATTCAGGTGAGGCTGGCCTGCAAATGGCGGCTTCCTGCGCTTCCCCGCTCTATTGCGTCGCAATAGAGCTATGCTCACGTACTTTAAGTACGCTCCGCTCCGGTTCTCGGAAGCCACCATTTTCGACTCAGCCTGACCTGAATCTCACTGCACCTGCGCGCGCATGAATGACCACACCAGAGCCCATCCGCCGCTTGCCTTGTCATCAGCCGACATCAGCCGCACCTACCCTTCCTGGCAGGCCGGCACCGGTACGGTTTCGTGTTCGGGCGCGGATCCTCGGCGCAGGCCGAGGAACACGACAAGGGCGGTGACGATGGTGATTGCCGCCAGCACGATCAGCAGCCTGTCGAACGCCGTTTCGTAGGCCTCGACCAGAACGGCGGCGCCGGCCGCCGGCAAATGTTGCGCGGTTCCGCCGACATTACCGGTCACCAGCAATTGCGCCGCGGCAGCCGCGTCGCTGGACGGCGCAGCGCCTCGAGCGGCGAGCTGCCCTGCGGTGAAGCCTGACAGCGTCGCCATGACGATGGCCAGCGCCACACCCTCGCAAGCGACACGCGTGGTGTTGAAGATGCCGACCGCCATGCCGGCGCGCTCCGTTGGCACGACGCTGACGGCCAGCCCATCCATCAATCCCCAGGGCAAGGCGATGCCGACGCCGATCAGGATCAGCGGCGAGACCAGCGCGACGTCGATCGACGGCGTCAGGCTCAGCCAGACCAGCCCAGCCGCCGCGACGAGCAGGCCAACGCCGCAAATGGTGGCCGGAGCGATCCAGCGCGCGAGCTGGCCGGCGAGCAAGGGCAGGACCAGCAACGGCCCCGAGAGGCAGATCATCAATTGCCCGGCCTTGATCGCTCATCCCCTCGATGCCGATGAAGCGGATCGGCAAAAGCACAAGCAGGACCACGAAGCCATAGGCGGGCGCCGCCGCGAGAAACTGGACGCCGACGAAGCGAGGAAAGCGAAACAGGGTGAGATCGAGCATCGGCCGGCGCGCGCGCCGCTCGACAACGACGAACAGCACAAAGCAAAGGACGGCAACGCCGAGAAGCGTAACCACAAGAGGATCGGCCCAACCGCTCTGCGGCGCCTGCAACACGCCATAGGTGAGCGAGGCCAGCGCCACCGTGAAGGTGCCGGCGCCCGCCCAGTCGAGGCCGGTCGCATCCGGGTCACGCGATTCCCTGATGGTGCGCAGCCCGAGGATCGCCGAGGCAACCGCGAGTGCCACGACCAGAACAAAGATCGACCGCCAGCCGAATGCGGCGATGAGCAGGCCGGAAGCGATCGGGCCAAAGGCTAGCCCGATGCCGAAACTGGTGCCGAGGAAGGAGAAGGCGCGCAGTCGCAATGGTCCCTCGAATTCCTGGGCAAGTGCGGAGGCGCCGCCGGCGAAGGCCAAGGCACTGCCCAGCCCTTGCGCGGCCCTGAAGACGTCGAACCAGGCGATGTCGGGCGCCAGCATCGCGCCGAGCGAAGCGAGGATGTAGAGGGAGAGACCGACGAGGAAGATCCGCTTGCGGCCATGATTGTCGGCCAGGGCGCCCGCCGCCATCAGGGTGGCGCCGAAGGTCAGCATGAACGCGTTGGTCACCCAGTTGAGCGCGATCGGGCTGCCGCCGAGATCGGCCGCGATGCGGGAGAGCGCGACGGCCGGGCCGGTGAAGGTCAGGGGCATCGTCATGGCGGCAAGGCATACGGACAAGAGCACGAGCCATCTCCCGGCCGGGCCGATTGTGATCTTCAAGGTCATGGATTTTCCTATCTGAGCAGTCTGCGCCGGCATGCCGCAATCGCGACGCCCGGTCATGCGACCAAGATAGGTCGGCGACGGGTCTGGAAAAATGGTATTAAATATCTCGACATAACGGACTGAAACGCTCGAATGGAGGAGTTTGATGGATCGCCTCAGCGGCCTTCTGGCTTTCGCCCGCACCGCCGAATTCGGCAGCTTCGTCGCCGCCGGCCGGGCGCTCGGCATCTCGGCTTCCGCGGTCGGCAAAAGTGTCGCGCGGCTCGAACAGGAACTCGGCGTGCGGCTGCTGCAGCGCTCCACGCGGCGGATAGGCCTGACGGAAGAGGGCAAGCTGTTCAACGAGCGCGTGCGGCGTATCCTCGACGACATCGACGATGCCGAGGCGATGCTATCACGGACACGGGAGACGCCGCGCGGGCGGCTGCGCGTCTCGACCCCGATCGTCACCTATCATCTCTTGCTGCCGGTGCTGTCGGAGTTCATGGCGCGCTATCCCGAGATCGAGCTCGATATCGATTTCAACGACCGGATCGTCGACGTCATCGAAGAGGGCATCGACGTCGCGATCCGCAGCGGCGAGCTGCCCGATTCACGATTGGTGTCGAAACCCATTGCGCCCTTTCGCATGCTGCTATGCGCGGCGCCTTCCTACCTCGAGCGCCATGGCATACCCGGCGTGCCGGCGGACCTCATCGGGCACTTCGGCATAAACTTCCGCTATCTCAACAGCGGCAGGTTGCTGGACTGGCCGTTCATCACCGGGAGCGCGCAACCGCTGATCCGTTCGATGCTGACCTGCAACAACATGGAAGCCTTGAAAGGCGCCACGATCGCCGGTCTTGGTATCGCCTGCATGCCCGATTTCCTGGTGCGCGAGGCGCTGCGCGAAGGAAAATTGCGTACCGTACTGGACGACCATGTCGACGGCCGCGGCCAATTCCGGATGCTGTGGCCCTCCAATCGCCATCTGTCGCCAAAGGTGCGCGTCTTCGTCGATTTCCTTCCCGAACGGCTCGCGGCGGCGCGGTAACATCGCCCGGTGCCGGGCTTTCACTCCCTGATGCTTCTGGCCACCACCCGCGCAATGCTCGGGCCGACGAGCAGCACGATCAGGAAACGCGCCGACTGCAGCGCCATGACGAAGGAGATGTCGACGTTGTGCGCGGCGGCGGCGATGATGGCGACGCTGTCCATGCCGCCGGGGCTGGTCGCCAGATAGGCGGTCAGCGGGTCGATGCCGGCGAGATGGCTGATGAGGCAGGCAAGGCCGCCGCAAAAAGCGATCAGTGCGATGATCGAAGCGATGATCTGCGGCAGGGCGCGTGCCGCATGGCGCAGGATCGGCCTGGTGAAGTTCAGGCCGATCGACCAGCCGACCATCGCGTAACTGACCGCCAGCAGCCATTGCGGCAATTGCATCGGCACGCCGAGGCCAAGATGGATGACCGTGCCCAAGATGAAGCTGCCGAGGAAGAAGGGCGACGGCAGCCGGCAAAGCCTGCCCGCCAGGCCGCCGACTATTGCCATGCCGATCGTGGCGGCGAAGGGTTGGGGGTCGATCGCCGGGAACCAGACGATGGGCGGCACCTCGATGCCCGAGGTGTCGACCCACATCTTGGCGACGAGGGCTGCCGTCATCGACACGAAGATGACACGCAGATACTGCATGAAGGCGACCAGGCGCTGGTCGGCGCCGAAGGCGCCGGCCATCAGCACCATGGCCGTAGCGGCCCCCGGCGACGAGCCCCAGACGGCGGTGGTGCCGGGCAGGATGCGCCAGCGGCTGATCAGCCACCCAAGCAGGCTGGAGGCCGCGACGGTGGCGATCACCACGCCGAGGAACAGCGGCCATTCCTTGTAAAAGACCGGAAAGATATCGGCCGAGATCGAAGCCGCGACGAGGCAGCCGACGATAGCCTGGGCGGAGCCGAACACAAGGCGCGGCACACGCACCGTGGCGCCATTGGTGCCGGCGACGATGGCCGCCAGCATCGGTCCGATCAGGAGCGCCGCCGGCAAGGCGGCGAGTTCCAGCGCACCGGCAAACAGCGCGGAGATAACCAGCAGGATCAGCCATTGCCAAGGCTTGCCCAGCCGCGTCATGCGCTCGACGGCGGGCTGGTCGGGAGGTGGCTGCTCGGCCGCGGAATCCATGCTCTGGTCTTAGACCGGGATGCGAAAAATGCGAACCCCGGCGTACCGGAAAAGCAGGTCCCGGCGCCTCAGCCGGTTTTGGCCTCAGCCAACCCAAAGCCGCCGACGGGATGCGTCTCCACCTGGAACTCGAAGCCGCCGATGAAGGGCCGTGCCTTGGCGATGGCCGCCTGGACTTCCGGAAGCTGCAGCGAGGCCTTGTGGCTTGCCTGATCGGTCCACACTTCGGTCACCCAGATCGCGTCGGCGTCGGCCGGGTCGGTGGCGATGATGTAGCTCAGGCAGCCGGGCAGAGCGCCGGTGCTCTCGCGCAGCACAGTCATGACAGCGTCGCGTTGGCCGCGCGCCGCCCGCATCTTGCCGATCAGTCCGTACATGTCGTCGTCTCCCCCAGGGTTGGCGCGAAAGGAGTGTGTCCAGTATGCCGGTCGCTGGTCAAGGCATCAACTGGCCGCCATTGACCTCGATCACCTGGCCCGTGATGTAACCGCTCAACAGGTCCGATGAGAGGAACAGATAGGCGCCGACGCAATCTTGCGCCGTGCCGGCGCGGCCCTGCGGAATGGTGGCGACCATGCCCTTCATCTGCTCGTCGGTCGAATAGCGTTCGTGGAAGGGAGTGAGGATGGTGCCCGGCGCCACGGCGTTGACGCGAATGCCGAAGCCGATCAGTTCCTTGGCCATGCCGCGCGTGACGTTGGAGACGAAAGCCTTGGCCGAGCCGTAAAGGCCGGCGCCGCCGCCGGCGCCATTGCGCGCGGCGATCGACGAGGTGTTGACGATGAAGCCGCCCTGTTTCTTCAGCCATGGCATCGCCTTGCGCGAGGCGGTCAGCACCGAGCGGGCGTTGAGGTCCATCACCGCGTCGTAATGCGCCTCGGTCTGCTCGGCATAGGGGATGCGGCCAAGCATGCCGCCGGCATTGTTGACCAGCCCGTCGAGGCGGCCGAAATGTCGCGCGCTGTCCTCGACGACGCGTTCGACATCGGCGGGCAGAGAAAAATCGCCCTGGACAAGAAAGACCTCGCCGCCGCCGTCGCGAATGGTCTGGCCGAGGTTCTCGGCGGCGTCGCGGCTGGAATTGTAGTGCAGCGCCACCTTGCATTTCTGCTCGGCATAGGCGAGCGCGAGCGCCGCGCCGATGCCGGTCGACGCGCCGGTGACCAGCACCGCCTTGCCGGCGAGATCGGGGATGACAAGACCAGGGGCTGTCTGGGGCACTGCTGTTCCTCCGGGGATTTCCGAGATTCTTGGCGGGTCTTGCCACCCTTGCATTCAAGGCAGTGCCGCTTCAAGGCCTGAGATAGACATAGCCCTGGCTTTGCAGTTCGGCGAGCTTGACGACGCCGCCCTGGTCGGCGGCATGGAAGCCGTCGAGCAGATCGGCGAGCGTAATATCCATGCCGCGCATGGTGTTGCCGCAGGCATGCGGGTCGAGCCCTTGCTGGACAAGACCGGTAAAGCGCCCCGAAATCGCCGCCGATATGCCCTTCGACTTGAAGCCGGCAAGGGCTGGACCATGCACGACCAGCGCGATCTCGACGTTGCCGCCGGTGCCCTCATAATGGTTCTTGATGTTGCCGAGCACGAAATTGACCTTGTCGAGGTCGCTGAGGTGATAGGCGACCTTCAGCCTGGCAGGCTCGGTGGTTGCCGCCCGGACCGCCCGCAGGCCGAGAAGCGTTCCGGGTCCGGCGAGAGCCGCCCGGAACATGTCGCGTCGGCGCATGGCGTCCCCTCCCTGGCTTGCCGGCGCAGCGCGATTTGCGTGGCCGCTGCCGCAATACTAGCATAAATTGACCTTACGTCCTGTCGATGCGGAGGAGGGGGGTACATGGCGTTCAGGGAATGGAAGACGTTCGCCAGCGCCGGACTTGGCGCCATACTGCTTGCCGGACTTGTGGGTTCTGCTTTTGCCGAGGATGCGCTCAAGCTCACCGAACTCAGCCCCAGCGGGTCGGACGCCTGTTTCGGTCGGGTCTATGACGCGGCGCACCTCAAGGCGCATCCGAAGCAGAAAGTGGCGCGGATCTTCTTCTACTACGGCCATGATCCGGTCAGCCGTCCGAATGAGGAACCGAACGCGAATTCCGATACGTCCTACAATGGTTTCCTCACCACCACGGTGCGCGGCGCCAAGGCGCCGGAATGGGCTAGCGGCTGGTGCAATCACGAGTCCGAGGACGACAAATCGGGCCCGATCCGCTGCGGCATGGATTGCGACCGTACGCTGGCTTCGCTGAAGCTCGACGACAAGGGGCGGCTGATCCTGTCCGACCTGTCGTCCGACATCTACCTCGATCCGGACTCCGAGGAGCAGCTTGGCAAGGCGGAATACGTCAGGCAGGCGCTCGGCTCGGAGGACGACAATTTTCGCCTCGATCCGATGCCGGTCGCCACCTGCAAGGCGGAGTTCGCGCGGATCGATCCGATCGACCCGGCGCTCGGGCCGCCGTTGCGCGAGCGGTTCAAACCCGATCAGGCCTTCTGCTACGGGCGCGACTATGATGCAGCGCATATGAGTTCGCATCCCGATCAACTGACGCAGTCGATCCGGGTGTTCCGCGGGTCCGTGGAACTCGCTTCCTACGCCTCGGGCGGTGATGTCGCGAACTGGCCCGACGGCGCCGACATCGCCGTCTCGGTCACGACACGGCGGAAGGGGGCCAAGGTCACGCAGACCTATTCCTGCCAGGGCGAGGCCGACCAGTGGCGTTGCGCCGCGAGTTCGAAGATGAGCGATTTTTCGTGCGACATCGCGCAAAAGGAAATCTTCCTCAAGCGCGGCGCCAACGGCACTATCATGCTGGCCAATCCCAACAGCAGCATTGCAATCGTCGACCTGTGCTCGAAAGCCGCCGACGGCAAAACCAAGTCCGATGACAAGGTCTATCGGCTGGAGGCGATGCCGCAATCGGCGTGTGCGCCGTAAGCACGGGCTTGTCTACAATGCCGCGAAGGGATATATCTTTGCTATATCTCATTTGAGGATGGCATGATGGACAAGGCAAAGGTGTTCTGGTCGGGCCGGTCACAAGCTGTGCGTCTGCCCAAAGAGTTTCGTTTCGAAACGGACGAGGTTTCGATCCGTCGCCATGGGCATACTGTCATACTTGAGCCACTCGTGCAGGATTGGGCGTGGCTTGACCAGGTGATCGGACCAGTCGACGAGGATTTTGTCGAAGCGGCGCTGGAACGGCAGGAGGGGCAGGATAGACCTGCCTTGGACGACATCTTCAAGTGATCTATCTGCTTGATACCAACGCCGTTATTGCCGTCATCAAAGGTGACGCGAGTCTACTCGCGCTTCTGAAACAGCACACGCCGCAGGATTTTGCGCTTTCGGCGATCGTGGCACATGAACTGTACTATGGTGCCGAAAGGAGCCAGAGAAGAGCTGAAAATCTGGCGCGCATCGAAGCTTTGCAATTCCCGGTGCTTGAATTCGATCGAGAGGACGCGAGGCATGCCGGAGAGATTCGGGCAACGCTTGCAGCGTTGGGGACGCCAATTGGCCCCTATGATGCGCTCATTGGCGGGCAGGCGCGCGCTAGAAGCCTCATTCTGATCACCCGCAACGTCCGGGAATTCGAGCGCATCAACGGCCTCTCAATCGAGACTTGGTGAACCGCCTCAGGCGAACGGCACCGCCGTCGTACCCTTGGGCAGTTTTGCCTCATCATCCGGCTCGACATGGATGGTCACCCGCACCGAAGGGAGTTCGGCCTTCAGCGCGTCCTCGATGCGATCGCAGATGACGTGGCTGGCACCGACCGACATGTCGGCGTCGACGACCAGATGGAATTCGATGAAGGTGGCGCGGCCGGCGATGCGGGTCTTGAGGTCGTGCACCTCCATCGCGCCTTTGCAATTGGCCGAGATGATGTCGCGGATGCGCATGTGCTCCGCCGTGCCGACGGCTCGGTCCATCAGGCCGTTCATCGACGAGCCGATGACATGCCAGCCCTGCCACAGAATGTTGAGCGCGACGATGACGGCCAGTGCCGGGTCGAGGATTTGCCAGCCAGTCAGGATTGCTCCGACCAAGCCGCCGAAGACGCCGATCGAGGTTACAACATCGGTCATGATGTGATTGCCGTCGGCGACCAGCGCCGGTGACTTTTCGGCTCGGCCCACGCGGATCAGCGTCCAGGCCCAGAAGGCATTGATGACGGTGGCGACGCCGTTGACGGCAAGGCCTTTCCAAGGCTGTTCGAGCGGAGCCGGCGTCTGCCAGGAGCGCCAGACTTCGTTCAGGATCAAAAGCGCGGCGAGCACGATCAGCACGCCTTCGAGCACGGCCGAGAAATACTCGGCCTTGTGGTGGCCGAAGGGGTGATCCTGGTCGGCGGGCTTGTAGCTGACCTGGATTGCCCAGAAGGCGGCCATCGAGGCAATGACGTTGACGATCGATTCCAGCGCGTCCGAATAGAGCGCCACGGATCCGGTTATGTACCAGGCGGCGGCTTTCAGCGCGAGCACGACAAAGGCGATCACGATCGACCAGAAGGCAAGGTTGGCGACCTTGCGCTTCGCGGCGGCTTTCGCCGCGATCGCCATGGTGTTCTCGGCTTCGGCCATTACCGTCAGGCTGCCTTTTCCTTGGCCTTGCGCGGCAAATGCGCAACGATGTTCTCGATGATGCGCATGCCGGCATTGTGGCCGAGCGTCATGATCGATTCCGGGTGGAATTGCACCGCTGCGATCGGCTCCTTGCGGTGCTCGAAGGCCATGATGACGCCGTCCTCGGTCTCGGCGGTCACCATGAAATCATCCGGCAGGCGCACCGGATCGGCGAAGATCGAGTGGTAACGGCCGACGGTGACTTCCTTCGGCAGGCCTGAGAAGATGATACCCGGCTTCGAGACGCGGATGCGCGACGGCTTGCCGTGCATGGGAATGTGCAACTGCCTGAGTTCGCCGCCATAGGCCTCGGCCAGTGCCTGCAGGCCAAGGCAGACGCCGAAGATCGGCAGGTCGCGGGCGCGCGCTCGTCTGATGGTCGCCGCGCAGTCGAAATCCTTGGGCGTACCGGGTCCGGGCGACAGCACGACGAGGTCGGGCTTCAGCCGGTCGAAGACTTCCTCCGGCACCGGCGTGCGCACGGTCGAGACATTGGCGCCAGTCTGGCGGAAGTAGTTGGCCAGCGTGTGGACGAAGGAGTCCTCGTGGTCGACCAAAAGGATGTTGACACCGTCGCCGACGCGCGCGGATGCGCGCTCGGTGCTGGTCGAATTGCCCGTCTTGGCGTCACGGATGGCGGAGAGCATGGCGGATGCCTTCAGTTCGGTTTCGGCTTCTTCTTCCTCGGGAATGCTGTCGAAGAGCAATGTAGCGCCCGCGCGCACCTCGGCGATGCCGTCCTTGATGCGGATGGTGCGCAAGGTCAGGCCGGTGTTCATGTCGCCGTTGAAGTTGACCATGCCGATGGCGCCGCCATACCAGGCGCGCGGGCTCTTCTCGTTCTGCTCGATGAAGCGCATGGCCCACAGTTTCGGCGCGCCGGTGACGGTGACCGCCCAGGCGTGCGAGAGAAACGCATCGAAAGCGTCCATGCCCTCGCGCAGCCGCCCCTCGATATGATCGACCGTATGGATCAGGCGCGAATACATCTCGATCTGGCGGCGGCCGATGACGCGCACCGAGCCTGGATCGCAGACCCGCGACTTGTCGTTGCGGTCGACGTCCGAGCACATGGTGAGCTCGGATTCGTCCTTCTTGGAGTTGAGCAGCTTGATGATCTGCTCGGAGTCCGAAATGGCGTCGTCGCCGCGCTTGATGGTGCCGGAGATCGGGCAGGTCTCGACGCGGCGGCCGTTGACGCGCACGAACATCTCAGGCGACGCGCCGATCAGGTATTCGTTCTCGCCCAGATTGATGAAGAAGGAATAGGGCGACGGGTTGATGGACTTCAGCTTGCGCGAAATCTCGGATGGCTGCGTCTCGCAGCGCTCGTAGAACATCTGGCCGGGGACGACCTCGAACAGGTCGCCGCGCTTGAAAGAGTCCATCGCCCGGCGCACCAGATTGGCGTATTCGCCGGGCTCATGATCGCCGCGCGGCGGGATGCGATCGGCGGTCTTGAACGGCTCGGCGAGCTGGTCGCGCGGCAGGCCTTCGGTCGAAAAGCCCTCGCCCGCATAGTCGTAGCGGTCGGTCCAGGCCTTGGCCGAATAGTGGTCGACGACCAGGATCTCGTCGGGCAGGAACAGCACCAGGTCGCGCTGGCTTTCCTTGCGAACCAGCGTGTGGTCGACCGGGTCGAACTGGAAGGCGAGGTCGTAGCCGAAGGCGCCGTAGAGGCCGAGATTGGCATCTTCGGCCGTCTTGAACAGAGCGGTGATGGCGCGCAGCACGGTGAAGACCGAGGGAACGCGGCTGCGTTCCTCTTCGGTGAAGACACGGCCGGGCTTGGCGACGTCGAGGCGGATCAGCTTTTTCGAAGTCTCGGCGATCGTGACCTCGGAGAGACCGCCGAGCGTCCTGCCGATGACCGGCAACAGTGCCTCGCCACGGCCGTTCAACGCCTCGATGCGCATGGCACGGCCGCGCGCGGAGATGACCAGCGGCGGATCGATGATGGCCGTATCCCAGCGCGTATAGCGGCCGGGATATTCGTAATTGGAGGAAAACACCGCGCCCCGACGGGAATTCAGCCCATCGACATAAGTGTCGATCGCCCCTTCATAGGGCCGGTCGTGGCGCACGCGGGTGATGGTGATGCCACCCGCCGTCACGAAGCTTTCAGCGCCGTTTTCCAGAACCTTCAACGTCATTGCCGTCTCCATCAGCTACTTGGGCAACGGACCCGGGAATGGCTTGAAAAAAACAAATGGCCGCCCGGACATTCCGTTGCGGCCACCTCTCTTTTCACGCGCACGCGTTCGAACAGGCCGCTGTCAGCAGGCCCACCACCAAATGGTCTTGGTCGAACGCATGTTCATGGCGATTCCCTTAGCGGCGATTGGGCGGCGGCGCAACTGGATTCGACGGAGGCTCAGTCTTCCAGCGTGCCCGACCTGGCGTCGCCGCTCTTCCTGTCGCCGACCAGTTTCAACAGGTCCTCGCCGGCGCGGATGATGCGGCGCGAGCGCCGCGTCAGGATGATGCCGTCCTGCGGCGCGAACACTTCGGTGCGGCCATCGGCTTCGCCCGGTGCGTGGACGATGGTGGCGAGGCGCGCGCCCTTGGCGACGCGGTCGCCGGGCTTCACGTCATAGAGGACGGCACCGGCACGGGGTGCGGGCATCATGTCGATGTTTTCCAGCGGCGCCGCGACCCCCGTGAACGGGCCGGGTGCGGGGAGGGTGGTGTCGGATATCACGCCGCGCATCGCCAGCAGCCGGTAGAGGCCTGCCGCGTCGGCCGAGGCGAGCGCGCCATCGACATCGAGGATGCCCCGATATTCGACGGTGGTGGCGACGCGCCTGTCAAGCTTCGCCACATCGGCTGATGCGTTCTGGTAGGGCATGATCGAGGCGCCCTCGAAAGTGCCGTCGGTGTCCTCGCTCCACAGCACGACGGCATCGACGCCCATGGCGGCGGCGCAATCGGCCATGGCTGGCCAGAGGCTGGAGTGGACATAGAGATAGGCAAGGCCCTCGTCGTCGCAGTGCAGGTCGAGCACGATGTCGTGGCCGAGCGAAAGCTGCACTAGGCGCGACTTCAGCCGCTGGTCGGCGCCGCCAAAGGTGGCGTCTGGCAAGAGCCTGGCGTCGGGCGCGGCCAGCAGCGGAAAGCCGCGGTTGAAGTTGGTGCGGGTGCCCAGATGAAAGCGGCCCTGGTGCTCGCCGAAATGATATTGCGCGCGGCCGATCGGGTTGGCCCAGGGCACGATGGTGATGTTGCCCTTGATACGACCTTCGGCCTCGGCCTTGCTCAACATCGGTATCAACGCATCGATGGCGACGACGCCCGGCAATTCGCCGGCATGGAGTGCGGCCTGCAGGTAGGCCGACGGGGCCGCCTTGTCGGCGCCGGTGAGACGGAACACCGGGAATTCGTAGGAAACGCCGTCGCTGTCGCCGGCGATGCGTTCAATCGATTTCTGCATGACGTTCTCCATCAAAAGCGAGAAGACATGCCCATTTGAAGGTGCCGATGTCGATTGGTCCAGCCCGCCGCGCTATGGGCGCAAGAGTAGTCTTTTGCCTTGCCGCATGTCGTTGTCCCAAAACCGCTGCGCACTTTTGGGAGGACAGGCAGTTATTCGGCGGCAGGCTGGAGGGCGGCGACCGGCGCGCGCCTGTCCAGCGCCTGCGACAGCACCGCCACGCCAACCGCCAGCAGGGCGAGCACCGCGCCGACCAGCGGCAAATCGGCATAGGAAACGCCCGCCGACAGCGCCACGCCGCCGATCCAGGCGCCGCCGGCATTGCCGACATTGAAGGCGCCCTGGTTCAGCGTGGCGGCAAGGTTCGGTCCTTCCGACGCCGCCTCGACGACACGGATCTGCAGCGGCGGCACGACGACGAAGATGAGCACGCCCCACAGGAAGACGATGCCGATGGCGACGCTGGCGATGGCGCCGAACTGGATGAAGCCGAGGAACAGCAGGGCCATCAGCAGCAGTGTGCCGATCACCGTCGGCATCAGTTTCCAGTCGGCCAGCCTGCCGCCGATGATGTTGCCGATGGTCATGCCGGCGCCGAACAGCAGAAGCACCCAGGTGACCGCCGCTGTCGACAGGCCCGACACGTCGGTGAGGTAGGGTTTGATATAGGTGAAGACGGCGAACAGGCTGGCCGAGGTCAGCGCCGCGATCAGCATCGCCAGCCACACCTGCAGCTTGCCAAGCACGCGGACTTCGGCACGCAGACCGCCGCCGCTCGGTTCCGTGACGTCCGACGGCACCAGCCAGGCGATGGCCGCGACCGAGATCAGGCCGATGCCGACCACGGCCAGGAAGGTGGCCCGCCAGCCAAAGGCTTCGCCGAGCGCGGTGCCGGCCGGAACGCCGAGGATGTTGGCGAGCGTCAGGCCGGCGAACATCAGCGCGATGGCGCTGGCGCGTTTGTTGCGCGGCACCAGGCTTGCCGCGACGACCGAGCCGATGCCGAAGAAGGCGCCGTGGCCGAAAGCGGTGAAGACGCGTGCGGCCATCAGCAGCCAGTAATTGGGCGCGATGGCGCAGAAGAGATTGCCGACGACGAACAAAGCGGCGAGCCCCACCAGCACGGGCTTGCGCGGCAAATGCGCGGTGGCCACGGCGACGATGGGCGCGCCGAAGACGACGCCCAGCGCATAGCCCGTGACCAGCAGTCCGGCGGCCGGGATCGTCACGCCGAGATCGGCGGCGACCTCCGGCAGCAGGCCCATGATGACGAATTCGGTGGTGCCGATGCAGAAGGACGCAATGGCAAGCGCAAGGATCGGCAAAGGCATGGGAGGTCCAGGCTGAATCGGTTCAATTTCAGACTGCGCGAGGATCCCTGCCGGGCACAACGTCTATTGCCGCAATGCAGCAATGCAGAAAGTCGGGAGCTTGACGAGAGTGGCTCAGGCCAGCGGCTTCAGCTCCTGGGCGATGGTAGGCAGCAGTTCCGAGACATTCGGGTGGATGTGCATCGCGCGCGCCAGCGTGTCGACCGGCGCCTTGGCGTACATCAGGTCGAGCACGCAATGCACCGCCTCGTCGCCGCCCGGGCCGAGCACCGAGCAGCCGAGGATCTCCCTGGTGTCGGCGTCGACCAGGATCTTCATGAAGCCTTGCGTCTCGCCCTTCTCGACGGCGCGGCCGACGCGGGTCATCGGCCGCTGGCCAACAAGCGCGCGGCGTCCGGATTTCCTCACCGCCGTCTCGGTCATGCCGCAGCGGCCGAGCGGCGGATCGATGTAGAGCGCATAGGCCTCGATCCGGTCGCTGATCCTCCGTGGATCATGGTCGAGCAGATTGGCGGCGACGATCTCGTAGTCGTTGTAGGAGGTGTGGGTGAAGGCGCCCCTGCCGTTGCAGTCGCCCATCGCCCAGATGCCGGGCACGCTGGTGCGCAACTGGTCGTCAACGGTGACGAAGCCGCGCTTGTCGACCTCGACTCCGGCCCTGTCGAGGCCGAGATCATCGGTGTTGGGAGTGCGTCCCAGCGCCAGCAGCACATGCGACCCTATCGCCGGCGGCTGGCCGGCCGAGAAGGTCACGGCAATGTCCTCGCCCTGTCTGGCGAAGCCGATATCGTCTGCGCCGACGTGTACCGCAATGCCTTCGTTTTCGAGGATCGACAGGATGGCGGCCGAGACGTCCTCGTCCTCGCGGCCGGTCAGGCGCGGGCTCTTTTCGATGACGGTGACTTCCGAGCCGAAGCGGCGGAACATCTGCGCGAATTCGAGCGAGATATAGCTGCCGCCGACGACGATCAGGTGGCGCGGCAAAACGTCGAGATCCATCATCGAGGAGTTGGTCAGATAGTCGATGTCGTGGATGCCGGGCAGGTCCGGCACCGAGGCGCGGCCACCCGTATTGAGGAAGATCTTTTCGGCGGTCAAAAGGTCGTCGCCGACACGCACCGTGTTGGCCGATTCGAAGCGGGCATGGCCGCGATAGAGCGTGCAGCCCTTCATGCCGGCGATCCATGTCTCCAAATTGCCACGGGCGTCGTTGGTGACCTTGTCCTTGCGCGCCTTGATCTTTTGATAGTCGACGCCGACAGGACCGCCGAGCGTCACGCCATAGTCGGCGGCGCGGCGGGCGAGATGCGCGGCATAGGCGCTTGCCACCATGGTCTTGGTCGGCATGCAACCGGTGTTGACGCAGGTGCCGCCGACCAGCTTGCGCTCGATCAGCGCCACCGTCATGCCGGCGGCCGTCAGGCGGCCCGCCAATGGCGACCCTGCCTGTCCGGCGCCGACGATGATGGCGTCGAAGGTCTTTGTGTTCAAGGTCTGGGCCGTCATGCCACCGCCGCCACGATAAGCAGGCCGCCGATGATCGCCACCGCATCCTCGATGAAGGCGGCGGGCGGATCCTTGCCGAAAGCGGCCGCCAGCCGGCCGCGCGCTTCGGCGCCACCCAGCGTGCCGATGACCGCGCCGATGACGCCAGCGATCAGGCACACGATGGTGGCGCCGCCGGCCGCGCCGATCACCGCGCCAGAGAAGGCGCCGAGCAGGATGCGGGCGCCGAACTGCTGCGGCACCTTGCGGCTTGGCGTCGACGGCAGCTGGTCGGTGACCAGTTCGACGATGGCCAGGATGGTGAAGATGACGACAGCCGCCCAATGGCTCATGAAGCTCGCCCAGGTGCCGGCAACCGGCAGCCAGCCGAGATAGGCGCCCCAGGCGACGGCGGCAGGTGCCGTCATGGCGCGCAGGCCGGCAATGACGCCGATCAGGAGTGCAAGAATGTAGAGCATGGTCGATCCCCCTCGATCCCGGGCCGGGACGGCCCTGAGACGGCAGGCTACCATAGGCCGGATATTTGGCTAGGCCGCAGACTCATGAGCGCGCAAACGTGGTCGAGATGGAAGCGCCGAGCGAACATGCTCGGCTCCATGAGCCAATGTTTCAGTTGGCTGATGGAGCATTGACCGCAAATTGCGCGGCGAAAGCCCTGAGATAAGCTGGCCGCGCTTCCCCGCGCGCCACATAAGCAGCCAGGTTTTGGTATTCATCCAGAATGCCTGACATTCTCAGTCGCAGCAGCACCGACACCATCAATAGATCGCCGGCGCTGAACGCATCATCGAGCCAGTCGGCGACGCCCAGATGAGCCGAGAGCCTGTCCAGCCGGGCGCGAACACGGTCCTGTACCAGCGGCAGGCGCTCCTCGCTCCAGGGCTTGTCAGCTTCGAAAATCCTTGCCGTGGTCAATTCGAGGACCGGCGGCTCGATGGTGTTCAATGCGGCAAACATCCACGTGATCGCACGTGCGCGCTCCTTGCGATCCTTCGGCAGCAGGCCCGCATGCTGCTCGGCAAGATGAAAGACGATCGAGCCGGTCTCGAACAGCGAGAGAGAACCGTCCTCATAGGTGGGAATCTGGCCGAAGGGATGGATGGCCAGGTGCTCAGGCGCCTTCATCCCCGCGAAGGAAACAAAACGAACCTCATAGGGCTGTCCCACTTCTTCCAGCGCCCAGCGAACGCGGGTATCGCGCGCCAGTCCCTTGCCGCCATCGGGCGATCGTTCAAAAGCCGTGATCGTGATTGTCATCGCATCCGTTTCCTTGCTTGGGCGAATTTCCTCGGCTTCCTATCGAAGGACGAATGAGGTACCCGGAAATCGACAGCGGTCTTGAACTATTTTCATCGCCGGAACAGGCCGCGAATGGCCGCTTGCGATCAAAGGTCATGATCTTACGGTGACCGCAAGGCGCGCAAATTTCGGCCAATCCGGATTATAGGCTTACGGCTTGGTCCTTGCCTCGGCGCTTTTCTGTTCGGGTCAACTGTGCTTTGGCAGTGATCTCAAACGGAGGCACTGCCATGGCTGTGAGCGAACGTGCGAAAATGGCGGCCGGCGAATGGTATACGTGCCTGGATGACGATCTTGGCGCGTTGCGCGCCGTGGCCGCGGATGCCGTGTTCGCACACAATACGCTGCCGCCCCGTCGCCGCGGGAACCTCGGGCCAGCCCTGCGGACACTGCTGGGCGGCGTGGGCGAGGGCGCCCGCATCGAGGCGCCTTTCCATTGCGCCTACGGCTTCAACATCTGTCTCGGCGACGGCGCCTTCCTCAATGCCGGCTGTACCATCCTCGATACCGCTTCGGTGCGCATCGGCAAAGGGACGCTGCTTGGCCCCAATGTGCAGATCTATTGTGCCGAGCACCACAAGGAGCCGGCAGGTCGGCAGGCGGGACTGGAGATCGCCAGGCCGGTCACGATCGGCGACAATGCCTGGATCGGCGGCAGCGCCGTCATCCTTGGCGGCGTCAGCATCGGCGAGGGCGCCATAGTGGGAGCCGGGGCGGTGGTGACGCGCGACGTGGCGGCGAACACGACCGTGGTCGGCAATCCGGCGCGGGTGATCAAACGCGGTTGAGGGTGCTTTCGTCGGCAATCAATGCGACAGGGCGCGCGCCTCGTCCCGCTCGCTCCGCCTGGAAAATTCACGCCGGTACTGCGCCGGTGACGTCCTGAGCCGCGCGGAAAAGTGCTGGCGCAGCGATGTGGCACTGCCGAAGCCGGCCTCGAAGGCGACGATGTCCATCGATTTCTCCGTCGCTTCCAGCAAGCGCTGCGCCAGTTCGACCCGCTGGCTGGTCAGCCAGTCGCCAAAACTGGTGCCGATCGATTTCTGGAAGCGCCGGGTGAAGGTGCGCCGCGTCAGGCCGGCGGCTTCGGCGACGCTGTCGAGGCTGTGCGTTTCGCCAAGCGTCGCGCGAACCGCGTCCAGCGCCCCGGTGAAGCGGTCGGCCTTGGCGCTTTTTGCCACGGGGCGTTCGATGAACTGCGCCTGTCCACCCTGCCGGTGCGGCGAAAGCACGACGTGCCGCGCGAGCCGCAGTGCCGCCTCCGCGCCATAGCGGGCACGCACGATGTGCAGGCAGCAGTCGAGCCCGGCGGCGACGCCGGCGGAGGTGACGATGTCGCCGTCATCGACATAGAGCACGTCGGCATCGACCGAAATGTCTGGGTGGAGAGCCCGCAACTGCTCCGTATAGGCCCAATGGGTGGTGGCTTTTCGGCCCGAAAGCAGGCCGGCGGCGGCGATGGCAAAGGTGCCGAGACACAGGCCCACGATCAGCGCGCCGCGCCGGTGGGCGCGGCCGAGCGCGTCCTCGAGCGGTTTGGCCAGAGGCGCCTCGAGATCCTTCCAGCTCGGGATGATGACCATATCGGCGTCCTCGAGCGCGGCAAGCCCGTGCGGGACCAGGATGCTCAGCCCGGCATCGGTCCGGATCAGCCCTTCCTCGATCCCGCAGACACGGAAGTCGAAGCGCGGCAGGCCAAGGCCGGTGCGGTCCGCGCCAAACACCAGGCAAGGCACGGAGAGATGGAACGGGCTGATGCCGTCGAAGGCGAGGACGGCGATGATCGGAGCGGTCATGAGGCGATTTTCCAGTGTGAATGCGGATTGTCCCAATTCTTTCGAATGATGTCAATCGGGCCACTTTTGACTGCCCGCCAACCATCCTATTTTCGGTCCGTCGCATTCAAGCCGGAAGGAAAACACCATGTCTGACCTAGCCAACACCGCGCCGCGCCGGGCGCTCGTCGTCATCGACGTCCAGAACGACTATGACGGCGGCAACCTGGCCATCCAGCATCCGCCGTTCCGCGACAGCGTCGTCAACGTGACACGCGCCATGGATGCCGCCGCCGCTGCCGGCATCAAGGTGGTGGTCGTCAAGCAGATGGCGCCCGAGACGTCGCCGATCTTCGCCAAGGACAGCCATGGCGGCGAACTGCATCCCGAGATCGCCAAGCGTCGTCGCGACCACTATGTCGAGAAGAATTTGCCGAGTGCCTTTACCGGCACCGATCTCGAGGCCTGGCTGCGCGCCAACGCCGTCGATACGATCGCGGTCATCGGTTACATGACGCACAATTGCGACCTGTCGACCATCATCCACGCCGTGCATATGGGCTTCGCGGTCGAGTTCCTGTCCGACGCAACCGGTTCGGTGCCCTACGCCAACAGCGCCGGCTATGCCTCGGCCGAGGAAATCCATCGCGTGGTGAGCATCATCCTGCAGTCCCGTTTCGCTGCCGTGCTCAAGACCGCCGAATGGATCGACTGCCTGAAGACCGGCACGCTGCCAGAACGCGACACCATCTACGTGTCCAACCAGCGGGCACTGGCGCGCAGCGCCGCGTAGCACGATCCGCAAACAAAAAGGGCGCCGCGGCGATGCGGCGCCCTTTTCAATTGTCGGGACAAAGGATCAGAACAGGCCTTCGATCTGGCCGGCCTCGTTGAGGAAGATCTTCTCCGACGACGGCTTGCTTGGCAGGCCAGGCATGGTCATGACCTCGCCGCAGATGATGACGACGAAGCCCGCGCCGGCCGAAAGCCTGACCTCGCGCACCGGCACGGTGTGGCCGGTCGGCGCACCGCGCAGGTTTGGATCCGTCGAGAAGGAGTACTGGGTTTTGGCCATGCACACCGGCAGATTGCCGTAGCCGGCCTGCTCCCAGGCGTGCAACTGGTCGCGCACCGACTTGTCGGCGATCGCCTCCGAGCCGCGATAGATTCGCTGCACGATGGTGTTGATCTTCTCGAACAACGGCATGGCATCGGGATAGAGCGGCGCGAACTGCGAGGCGCCGGATTCGGCCAGCGCCACCACCTTGTTGGCGAGGTCCTCGATGCCGGCAGAGCCCTTGGCCCAGTGCTTGCACAGGATAGCCTCTTCGCCCATCGAGGCGACATAGTCCTTCATCGCCTGAATCTCGGCGTCGGTGTCGGAATAGAAGTGGTTGATGGCAACCACCGCCGGCACGCCGAACTGGCGGATGTTCTCGATGTGGCGGCCGAGATTGGCGCAGCCCTTCTTCACCGCCTCGATGTTTTCCTTGCCGAGGTCTTCCTTCTTGACGCCGCCATTCATCTTCATGGCGCGCACGGTGGCGACGATGACGGCTGCCGCCGGCTTCAGGCCCGCCTTGCGGCACTTGATGTCGAAGAATTTCTCGGCGCCAAGATCGGCGCCGAAGCCGGCTTCGGTGACGACGTAGTCGGCGAGCTTCAGCGCCGTGGTGGTGGCGACGACCGAGTTGCAGCCATGCGCGATATTGGCGAACGGGCCGCCATGGACGAAAGCCGGGTTGTTCTCCAGCGTCTGTACCAGGTTCGGCTGCATGGCGTCCTTGAGCAGCACGGCCATGGCGCCGTCGGCCTTGAGGTCGCGGGCGAAAACCGGCGTCTTGTCGCGGCGATAGGCGACGATGATGTCGCCGAGGCGCTTTTCCAGATCCTTCAGGTCGGTAGCGAGGCACAGGATCGCCATGACTTCGGAGGCGACGGTGATGTCGAAGCCGGCTTCGCGCGGGAAACCGTTGGCGACGCCGCCGAGCGAGGCGATGATCTCGCGCAGCGCGCGGTCGTTCATGTCCATGACGCGGCGCCACACCACGCGGCGGGTGTCGATGCCGAGTTCATTGCCCCAGTAGATGTGGTTGTCGATCAGCGCCGACAGAAGGTTGTGCGCCGTGGTGATGGCGTGGAAGTCGCCGGTGAAGTGGAGGTTCATGTCCTCCATCGGGACCACCTGCGCGTAGCCGCCGCCGGCGGCACCGCCCTTGACGCCGAAATTCGGGCCGAGCGAGGCTTCGCGAATGCAGACGATCGCCTTCTTGCCGATGCGGTTCAGGCCGTCGCCGAGGCCCACGGTGGTGGTGGTCTTGCCTTCGCCGGCAGGCGTCGGGTTGATGGCGGTGACGAGGATCAGCTTGCCGTCCTTGTTGCCCTTTACCGACTTGATGAATTCGGCTGAGATCTTGGCCTTGTCGTGGCCGTAGGGCAGCAGATGCTCGGTCGGGATGCCGATCTTCTGGCCGATCTCCTGGATCTGCTTTTTCTTGGCGCCACGCGCGATCTCGATGTCGGACTTCACTTCGGCCATGACGGCTTTCCTCTGGATTGGACGGTGGAGGGACGGGGTTGATGTCTCTTGCAAGAAGGCTGGAACCGGACGCGCGGGCATCTAACCCTGTCGCTGCGGTTGCGTCAACTTTCATGCAACTATGTTTCCTATAGAGAAAATTCCTCTGCGGCGGGCCGACCTATCCCCGGTTCTTTATGGCTCCGCTTGCCGCGCCGTATAGAAGCCAGAGCAGGGACGCTTCCGCCGTCTCAAAACAGCCGCACAATGCACGGAATGCGACAGACGCGACGGCGCAAATTCGCCATCTCTGATGCATGTCGTTCTCCCAAAACCGGGATCACTTTTGGGCGACATGCATTGGGCCGTCGCTGCCCGCCAATGCCGTTACTGCGTCAGTACGTTACTGATTTCGACCATGTTGGAGCGCACCCGCAGGATGTAGAAGCCCATCGTCGTCAGATGCGTCGGCAGCAGCCAGCCGTCCTCGCGACCGTTGGCGATGATGAAGGGCTGGATACGCAGGGCCGACACGAACTGCGCGTCCATCGTATCCCAGAGGCTCTGCAGGTGCTTTTCCTTGAGGACGTCCTCAAAATCGGCCTGGGCGCCCTTCATAAGGCCGTAATAGGCATAGAGCTGGCCATAGGCGAACCAGTAGCGGTCGTCGGCGCGGGTGTCGAACCAGCCATTGTTGTGGTTCTCGGCGCGCTCCTTGAGGATGGCGGAAGTCGAGCCGATGTCACTGGCGATGCGGTCGATATACTGCTTCAGATTGTCGGCGCGGGCATCGAAAGTGGCCTGACAGGTGGCGAGCCGGGCATTGAACGAACGCAGCTTGCGCACCGCGTCGCGATAGTAGCTCGGTGTCGGCGTCTTCGGCCCGAACGGGC
Organism: Mesorhizobium sp. M8A.F.Ca.ET.207.01.1.1; assembly: GCF_004794715.1. Classification (NCBI taxonomy): domain Bacteria; kingdom Pseudomonadati; phylum Pseudomonadota; class Alphaproteobacteria; order Hyphomicrobiales; family Phyllobacteriaceae; genus Mesorhizobium; species Mesorhizobium sp. M8A.F.Ca.ET.207.01.1.1. The sequence goes on from NZ_SRUS01000002.1 coordinate 680,330, forward strand.
TCACGCCGAAATACCAGGTGTATTCGTCGAACTGCAGATTGCCGCGCGCGTCCTGCAGGTCGGCGTCGATCTGCGAGGTGGTGCGGACGCGGCCGAGATTGTCGGCAAGCTCGGTCGCCGTGCGCCGCACCGCCTGGTTGATGCCGCGCTGGAAAGAGGCCTTGTTGTCCATCCACGGGGTGTTGTCCCAGTCGATGCCGAACAGGCCGAGCTTGTAGAGGATCATCGACGAAATCCAGGCATTCTGGTTGACGTTGAAGTCCGTCAGGTCCGCCGCTACTTGGGCGATGCCGGAGTTGCCGCAAGTCTTGGCCGTGTCCGTGCCGGTCCCGGCGGCCACCTGCTCACCGGCCGAAACATTGCGCTTCTCGAACGTATAGGTGTCCGGGTAGTTCGGGTTGAAATTGTTCCACCACTGGGTGGCGTAGAAGAAGTTGGCGTAGAGGCCGATCAGTACCAAAAGGGCCAGGCCGACTATCGCCTTCAGGATCCAGCCGCGCTGACCGTACCAGCGCCCGGCCCACATGAACGGCCACAGGATCACGCCGATCAAAAGGCCGATGCCGCGGCCGATCCACTGGAAAATCCCGGTGAAGAAGTTCACGATCGGATCGAGCATGGCGATGTCACCCCCCAACATGATGCCAAAAAGTTGCAGACTTTTTGGATAACATCATGCACCAAAACAACAAGTTAGAACGGAATGACGGTTCATTTCGTTCTAGTCGGTCAGGCCGTAGAGGCGTGTGCGAAACGCCACCTTGTCCTTCAAATATGTGGTTTTCAGAACGTCCACAACATGCGATCGCCAGGCGTCGCTGAAGCCGTCATAGTCCTTGTAGAAGCCGTCCTTGTTGAAGATGTAGCGCGAGACGAAGTCCGACGGCACGAAATCCGAGATCAGCCGGTTGGTCAGCCAGGCGTCGGGGTGGTCCGGTTTGGCGCGGACCACCAGGAAGCGCTGCTGGGGGAAGACATCCTCGATCTTGAGGTGGCCGAGCTGCGCGATCTCGCGCTTGGCGGCGTTGAGAAAGGGAAAATTGCCGTCCTTGGTGATCAGGTCGGCGTGGCTCTGGATCCAGGTCTGCAGCCAGACCTTGTCGACATCGGTCAAATTGCGGTCCGGCTCGGCGTCGCGGATCAGCGCGCGCACCACCATTTCGGCGCGATGCTCGAGGTAGCCCGAGGCCTCGATCCAGGAGGCGCGCGGCAGTTCGATACGGCCGGTGGCTGCCAGGAATTTGAACACCTTGTCGGCATCCTTGATCGAGAGATAGCTCACCTGCCAGGGCCGCGAGCGGCGGAAGCCAGGAGCGGCCGGATCGCTGATCACCGTCGTCATGTCGGGATCGACGAACACGTAGAGCCCGCCGAAATGGCTGGTCCAGTAGGCGTTGTGGCGGAAGATCACCTGGTCCGGCACCAGCGCGTTCTCGCGGATGTCGCCGCAGACCTTGGCGAGTTCGACCATGCGGGTCAGCATGGCATTGTCGCGCCAGGCGTCGGGCTCCTGCTTCAGCCGGTCGACGAGCTTGCCGAGTTCCGCGGCCTTGCCCAGCACGTCTTCCGCCGACAGCACCTTGAACTCGACCTGGTTGATCGACAGCAGATCCTCGATGTCGTTGACCTTGGGAACGGAATCCTCGATCTCGCCGTAGATGACGTCCTTGATGGTCAGCGCGTCGATGGCGCGCTGGTTCCTGGACATGAACTCGAACATCAGCTGCGAGGTGTTGGAGAAGGCGGTGTGCACCACCGGCAGGTCGATCTGCGACGGCGTCAGGATGATGAAGCGGCGGTTGACCTCGTTGGGGTCGAGATAGTCGTAGTCGCCACACTCCTCGGCCACTTCGGGAGAAAAGCCGGTGCGGTCGATCTGGAAGCTCTTCAGCTTGGTGGGCTTGAGGCCGAAAGCGGCCAGCGCCTTGTTGTAGCGCTGGATGAGATGGGCTTCGTCGACGGGGAGCAGACGCCCGTAGATGAGCTCGTTGTCGCGAAGGAGGTCGGGTTTTTTGGTGGTCATCTCGAGAAGTCCGAGAAATTTTGCCTCACAAGATGAAGCGCCAACGCCGACGTCCCCCTCTCCCCGTTCTTCACGGGGAGAGGGTAAGGGTGAGGGGCGGCGCCGACAGTCAAGGATATGTCTCCCCATAGCTTCTTGCAGCGATGAATCGAAGCTCACTCGTCTCGATATGACGATCGAGGCGCTGTTCGATAGCTGCCAATATCGTCTCAAGCACCGCGTCTCGCTCCTTTAATACGTCGACGTTCCAAAAGCGGAGTACAGACCAATCATTTGAAACCATGAAGCGATCTCTCGTCTGATCGTACTTGCTGTCGACATGCTGTCTGCCGTCGACCTCGACGACCAACTGGCTGTCCCTGCAAGCAAAATCAGCAAAGTAGTTGCCTATCGGAAACTGTCGCACAAATTTGTGGCCGTTCAGCCTGCGTCCGCGCAACTCCATCCAAAGCGCGTTCTCGGCGTCGTTGTCCGACTGGCGTAGACGTCTCGCCCGCCCTGTTGTTTCGATTTCTGGTCCACGCATGCGCTGCCCCTGACCCTTACCCTCTCCCCGTGAAGAACGGGGAGAGGGGGGCGTCAGCGCTGGCTCCTTGTCCTTCAACGGCGCGAAGGACTGTCCATTGGCGTGACGACCGAACATTACGCATTCCACAGACCCTTCTTCTTCATCTCCTCCATCTCACGCGCGGCGCGTTCGCGCAGCCTTGCGTCACGCAGCAGCTTTTCCACCGCGGCATCGTCGGATTTGTCGGAATACCGGAACTCGCTGTCGGCGTAGCGGTTGATCTCCTGCATGACCATGTCCATCGAGAACGGACCGCGCAGGTCCTCGATCATCGCTTTCTTGTCGTCGTAGCTCTTGTGCATGAAGGCTTCCGGCTTCTCGAACCAGTCGTCGGGAAGCTCTATGTCCATGGCGCGCATCTTGATGGCGTCGGTGACGTTCTTGATGGCGCGGCCGGTGAAGCGCGGTTCGGCATCCTTGATCAGATGCAGGTAGGTGCCGATGTCGGCCATGGTCCTGGGCGCGCCGTTTTCCTTCATGTAGCGCTCATAGACCCGCATCAGCCCTTCCTCCTGCGGCTTTTCATGCTCCTCATAGGCCTCGGTCACGGCGCGCTGGATTTCCTGCGCCGCGTATAGCTCGTGCTTGCCCAGAGGGATCTCGTGGTTCTTGCCGGCGAGTAGCACGAAGATGTCGATATAGTCGTCCCGCGTCTGCGGCCCGTCGACCAGCCAGCGGGCGCCGGCGCGCTGGCGCAGCGCGTCGTCGACGTTTTCCGGGTAGTTGGAGAACATGCCGAACGAGCAATTGCCGCGCACCACGGTGGCGGCACCGGCGAAGGCATCCATCAGCACGCCGGTGATCTCCTGCTGGCCGGCCGAGGCGCGGTCGTCGGAGCGTCTGGCGGCCACCTGGTCGATGTCGTCGATGGTGCCGAAGCCGATGACGCGCGGGTTCAAGACATTGTTGATGAACTGGCGGCAGTTCTGGCCCGACTTGCCCTGGTAGGACGAAATCTGGTCGACGCCGAAATTCTCATAGGCGAAGGGATAGCCGGCAACCTGGCAATAGCCGTTGACGAGGCCGGCGATCATCTGGATCAGCGTCGTCTTGCCGGTGCCGGGCGCGCCGTCGCCGATGAAGGTGAACAGGAAGCCGCCGAGTTCCACGAAAGGGTTCAGCTCGCGCTCGAAATCATAGGCCATCAGCATCTTGGCGAGCTTGACCGACTGGTATTTGGCGATGTGGTTGCCGACGACCTCTTCCGGCGTCTTGAAGGTCATCACCAGCGGCTTCGAGCGTTTGCCCGGCGCGACATCGAAGCCGTCGAGGGTGAAGTCGTCGGCGTCGATGCGGATATGGGCGTTCTCGAACGGGCCGATGCCGTCGAAGCGGCCCTTGCGCGCCAAAAGCCCGTCGATGGCGACGCGGGCAAAGGCACGCGCCCTGGTCATCAGGTCGGTGTCGTCGGACGAGCCCGCTATTGCCTTGTCGAGGCCTGCCAGGATCGACTTCACCGCATCCTGCGGCGTGTCGAACAGGAAGTCGGGTTCCGGAATGTCGTTTGGCGCCTCGCCGTCGCTGTCGATCAGCTGGAACAGATAGGACGACAGGCTGAAGGCCGAGATATAGGCCGAAGCCGACAGCAGTTTCTTGAAGGCGGACGCCTCGTCGCCTTCGAGCGGGGCGCGGGTGTTCCTGGCCTGCAGGCTCTCGAGATCGGAGCCTTCGGCGAACACGTCCGATACCGCAAGCGCGATCGCCGTGCCGCGCCGGGCGCGATAGAGCAGCGTGTGCTGCGGGATGGTCAGCAACTGGTCGTCGGGATGGACGGCGCCGACGGTCTTCGACAGCTCGACCTCGCGCGTGCGGCGCACCGAGCCGACCGAAACGGTGGAGACGAAGCGCCGGTTGGTGCCGGCGAGTGCGGTGCCGGATTCGCGCGAGGGATCCTCCAGCACCACGATGCGGGTGATGAAGCTCTGCGCGGTGGCGCGGTGCTTTTCGATCGCCGCTTCCGGAATGGTGGTCAGGCCGGTGTCCATGGTCAGCTCCTTATCGGGATTACTTTCCCGGCTTCCGCAGAACGATCCTGCGCCTGACGCGCTGCGTCCAGATAGATGTCCAAAGTCTGATCCAGCCTTTCGAAAAGCAGCTTGTCGAAAGCAATGTGCCCGCCGCCGCTCTGGTCGATCTCAAGCGCTGCAATGTAATCGGGGCGATCTTCCGGGCGGATCGCTACCGGCGGGTATCCACCGCGTGCCAACACCAGATTCATCAAAAGGCGCGCTGTACGTCCGTTGCCGTCGTTGAACGGGTGAATGGCGACAAAGCGCCGATGAGCCTCGAAGGCAGTTCGTGGTGTGCTTGGCGCTGCGCTCAACCACCGGCAAAAAACCTCCATCAGCGCTGGAATCTCCACGGGGGCGGGAAAATTGAATACGCCGACATTCGTATTCACGTAACGAGCGCTGTCGGCGTATTGGCCGGCTATCTCCGGCTTGGAATTCGCCACGACCAGATGATGAAGATTGCGGATGTCCGCCTCCATGATCGGATGGTCGTCCTTTGAAGCGATTTCGAGTACCCAACTCAATGCGCGCGCGTGGTCGATTGCCTCGAGGTGATCCTTGAGCGGCTTGCCACTGATCGTGATGCCTTTTTCCAGAACGAGGGCTGTCTCGCCCGCCGTCAGTGTATTTCCCTCGATCGCGTTCGACGTGTACGTTATGTCGATACGCTGGCTGCGTTCCAAGCCTTCCAGGGCGCCGGGCCGAACTCTCCTCTTGAGCGCATCGAGCTGCCGCTTCTTGCCGGATATTTTAGCTGCGGCGGTCATTGCTGGCGCCTCGGTGCTGTGTGGTTTTCAATGACGCAAAGCAGGTTCCTAGACATCCGATATCACCTGTCCATTCGACAGGATGTGAACCTTGTAGCCGGCAAAAATCTTCTGTGCTTCGCCGGCGGCGTAGAGCGCCTGGTAGGCCTCGTGCGGGATCAGCGCGTGGTTTTCGTAGCTCGATACGCCTTGGCGCGCGGCCTCCAGGTCGTCGGTGTTGATGAAGAATTCCTGCGTCGTCTTCTCGCTGGAGAATAGGCCCCTGCGGCCGGGCTTCTCGCCCTTGGAGTAGACCTCCTGGATGGTCCAGGTCAAAAGCCAGGCGTTTTCCGGCTTGCGCACCTTGGCCAGCACTTCCGTCACCGTCGAATTGTTGTCGGTAATGCCCGCCGAATAGAAGGGACCGAGCACCACGCGCCTCAGCTGCTTGGGGTGCAGTGGCTCGAAATCCTTGTCGAGGTTGACCGCGATGGTCGCCGGCGACAGCGTATAGGCCGAATTCTTCTCGGTGAAATCGTCGAAGCGGTGGGCAAGCCCGGGGTTGAGCAAGCCGTCGACCGGCAGCGGAATGTCGACCTTGTCGTTGAGCTTGCCGCTCCGGTCGACAAGCTGGCTGACCATGCTTTCCGAGGAATCCTCCACCGTCACCATGTAGATCAAGGGCAAGTTGGCGCTGCCGTCGAAGGTCGCCCAGTGGACCAGATAATAAGGCCGCGCCGTCTTCGGATTGACCGACACCTTGGCTGTCTGCGCCAGCGTGAACGGACCGAAGGTCTGTTCGCTCTTGACGTCCTCGAGATAGAGCCGCTCGGCCATCGTTTTCTGCAGCGCCTCGGGGAACGCCTTGTGGCGCAGGATGAAGTCGGCCATCTCCTCGCGCAGTTCGCCGGCCAGCGGGATGTTGGCAAGGCGTGCATCAGCCTGCCGGCGGTCGTTCTCCAGTTCGAGCAGGTTCTGGAACACCGGGAAACCGCTTTCGGCGCGCGAAATGCGGAACGTGTCCATGAAGCCCAGGCGATTGCGCCAGCAGGAGAAGGACTTGTCGAGCCGGGCGATGTATTCGGCAACGATCCTGGCGACGATGCCGTGCCGGTAGAGCGGCGAGCGGTCGTCGCGCATGAACACTTCAAGGCCGCTAAGCGCGGCCGTGATTGCCGAGAAATACCGCGCCGCAGCGTCGTTTTCGGGGGTCATGCTGTCAGCCCTGGGATTGTCGCACCGGTGCGCGCGGCAATTATGACTGCACGTAGTTGGCCGAATTGTGCTTCTTCAGCACCTCGTCGAAGCGGCGGGCGAAGGCATCGTCGGCCAGCTTCTTGCGGCGCTGGATGTCGGCGCTGGCCACCATGTTCTTCTCGTGCATCTCCAGCAGGTCACCAATGTGCTTCTGCGAGGCGGCGCCGATGCCGGCCATGGTTTCCTCGGCGGTGTTGTCGACCTGGCTGCCCAGCGTGTTGATCTTGTGGGCGACGTCCTGCTGGGCGGCGGTCTTCAAGGAATCTTCCAAAGCCTTGTACAGCACGATGCGCTGCTCGGTATCGATGGTCAGCTTGTTGATCAGCGTCGACTGCGCGGCGATCTGGTTGTTGAGCGAATCGACAAAGGTCTGGAACATGGAGGTGTAGCGCTCCAGCGTCTGGCTTTCGGCCAGCAGCTCCTGCTCCTTGGCCTGCTTTTCATTGTATTCGGTGGCGAGCTTGGAGCGCTCGCCCTCGAGCTGCGTGCGGTCCTTCTGGCTGGTCGAGGCGGCGATCTTGTTCTCAATGTCGAGCAACATCGGATTGAGCTCCTCGATGCGCTTCTGCACGGCTTCGAGGTTGGTCATGGTGGTCTTGCGGCGTTCGATAACCTGCGACAGGCTGGCCTCGGAGGTCTTGTAGCGCTGGTCGAGAACTTCCTTCTGCGCCTTCAATATGCCGACGATGGTGTCGGACTTGGCCAGCAGTTCCTGCAAATTGCCGGCGAGCGACATGTTGCGCACGCGGTCGGTGCGCATGCGCTGCTTGCGCTGTGCCGAAAAAACGCCGACGAAGTTTTCCCAGCCGGTATAGTTCTTCATGCTCTCGAACTCGGCGCCGAAGACATTGGTGGCGTCCTCGAGCCCGATGATCAGGTCGGCGATGTTGCCTTCCATCACCTTCTGCTGCTTCAGCACATCCTCGATGCGGGCGTTCTCGATGTCGAAATTGGCGTCGCCAATCTTCTTGTCGGCGGTTGCGAGCGTGTCGAGCACGGTGCCGGATTGCTCGATCTTGGTGCGCATATCCTGGACGACCTGCTTGGTCTTGGCAATTTCGGCATCGAAATTCTGCAATGTCGCCATAGGGGCCTCCCGCTTCGGCTTCCGCTCGCTGGTTGCGAACAGCGGCGAATATATGTGGGGTATCAGGGGATTGAAAGACGTGAAGAGAGTGCGCGGCGCGAAAACAAATATTCGGCCGAACCCTTGAATGGTAATGGAGCCGTGGTCATGGCGGGATCAACTGGCCGGCCAAGCCTGGTTCAGCTGATTTTGAACTTTCATGCCGGCAAAGCAATCAGTCGACGCCGAAGCGGATCGTTCTGAAACTCGACAACAACTGGCGCTTTGCAGCCCCGACCCGGCGCGCACAAGTCGCCCCGTCCGACAACGAACGGCTGCTCAGGGCTTGGGATCGGCTTTCAGATAAGCGATGACGTTGGCGATGTCGTCGTCATTGCCCAGGCCGCCAAAGGCCATCCTGTTGCCGGGCACCTTCAGCTTGGGCGATTTGAGGTATTCGGCAAGATTTGCCTCGTCCCACACGAGACCGGCAGCCCCCGCGTTCTTCATGGCATCCGAATAATGGCCGAGGAAGCTTTCGGCGGTCCCCGCCTTGCGGCCGACGACGCCCATCAGATGCGGGCCGACCTTGTCGTGGTCGGTCGCCGCCTCATGACAGGCCATGCACCGATTGAAGACATGTTTGCCCAGGATGGGATCGCCTCCGGCCCGGGCGGCAAGGGAAGTGGCAAGCAAAAGAAGGCTGGCGGACAAGACGGCTCGAAGCATAGCTGACCCCGGAGAGTTCTGGCTGAGCGCGTGAAAATACGGCGCTGACCTTAACAAAGGCACCATAGAATGGCGTGGCTGCAAGAGGTGGCAGCCGGCTACCCGAGGCCGACGTCCAGCGGGCCTTCGTTTCAACCGCTGACAAAGCCGATGAAGTCGTCGGGTGCGGCGCGGCCCATTTCCTCTTCCCAGTGGCGGCGGCAGAGCGAGACATAGACATCCTTGCCGATCGCCACCTGTTCGCCCTGCCGGGCCACCTTGCCGTCGGGACCGAGGCGCACGACCATGGTCGCCTTGCGGCCGCAGCGGCAGATGGTGCGCACTTCGCGCAGATCGTCGGCGATCGCCAGCAGCGCGCGCGAGCCGGGAAACAGCTTGCCCTGGAAATCGGTGCGCAGGCCATAGCACATGACCGGGATGTTGAGCCGGTCGGCGATGCGGGCAAGCTGCCAGACCTGCTCCTCCTCCAGGAACTGCGCCTCATCGACGAAGATGCAATGCACCGCCGTGTGCTGGTGATGCTCGGCCACGCGGGCGAACAGGTCGTCGCCGTCGCGGAACATCTCGGCTTCCGTCTCCAGCCCGATGCGCGACGAGATCAGGCCGGTATCGCCCTTGCGGTAATGGCCGGCGACGAACAGCATCGTCGTCATGCCGCGCTCGCGGTAATTGTACGATGCCTGCAACAGCATGGTCGTCTTGCCGGCGTTCATCGTCGCGTAATGGAAATACAGCTTGGCCATGCCGCCCTTTAAGGTCTGTTCATATTCAGGTGAGGCCGGCCTGCAAAAGGCGGTTCCTCCGCTTCCGGTGCTCGCGTACTCAAAGTACGCTCCGCTCCGGTTCTCGGAGCCCACCATTTTCGGCGCGGCCTGACCTGAATCCAAACAGACCTTAAGCCGACTTGCCGCCGCGCGGGGAGGGGCCGCCGCCGCATTCCCCTGAAAAAGCCGCCGTTGCCGAGGCAGATTGCGCTCAGGCTTGGCACGGAAAGCGTCAGCGGTGTCGCTGATTGGCCAGCCAGCGCCGTTGATCGTGATTGTCTTAGCGCTTGAAACCACTCCAGAATGGTGTTTGGCTGACGAAACAAGGCGGACACAAAAACCGTAACTTCGCCCCGCCAAAGAATCGCAATGGGAGAATACAGATGTCGCGTATGAATTCCTTCGTCGCCGGCCTCGGCTTGGCGGCCTTCCTGTCCACGAGTGCCGCCTTCGCCGGCGATCCGGCGAGCTGCAAGGCGGTTCGCCTCTCCGATGTCGGCTGGACCGACATCCAGGCCACCACCGGGCTGGCCTCGGTGCTGCTCACCGCGCTCGGCTACGAGCCGCAGGTGATCCAGCTCTCGGTTCCGGTGACCTATGCGTCGCTGAAGAACAAGGACCTCGACGTCTTCCTCGGCAACTGGATGCCGTCGATGACCAACGACATCAAGGACTACACGGCCGACGGTTCGGTCGAGACCGTCAGCCAGAACCTGGCCGGCGCCGGTTACGGCATCGTCGTGCCGACCTATGTCGCGGATGCCGGCGTCAAGACGCTAACCGATCTCGGCAAGTTCAAGGACAAGTTCAACGGCAAGATCTACGGCATCGAGGCCGGCAATGACGGTAATCGCATCATCCTCGACATGATCAAGAACCCGAAGGACAATCTCGACGGGTTCGAACTGGTCGAATCCTCGGAGGCCGGCATGCTGACGCAGGCCGAGCAGTCGATGAAGAACAATGAGTGGATCGCCTTCCTCGGCTGGACGCCGCATCCTGTGATGGGCGCCATGAAGATCACCTATCTCGACGGCATGGGCGACAGCGGTTTCGGCGCCGCCACCGTCTCGACCAACGTGCGCAAGGGCTACACGACCGAGTGCCCGAACGTCGGCAAGTTCATCACCAACCTGAAGTTCAATCTGGATATGGAAGGCCAGATGATGGACGCCATCCTGAAGGGCAGCGATGCCAACAAGGTGGCAACCGACTGGCTGAAGAAAAACCCGGATGCGATCAAGCCCTGGATCGCCGGCGTGACCACCTTCGACGGCGGCGACGCGGCGGCGGCGGTCAAGACCGCGCTCGGAGGCTAAGCCGGCTTTGATTTCGGCATGACCTCAAAAACAGGGCAGCCACTGGAAAAGGCTGCCCTTTTTCATATGCTGTGAGAAGATGACCGTCCGGCAAGGACGGCGCAGGCCAAAGAGGGGCAAGATGGATCCGATTTCCAAATTCCTGATCGATTACAAGATTCCCATCGGGCCCTGGGGCAAGGCTTTCTTCGGGTTCCTCACCGACCATTTCGACACTGTGTTCAGGGCGTTCTCGAATGGCCTGAATTTCATCCTCGACGGGCTGGTCAACATCCTGCTGATGGTGCCGCCGGTGCTGCTCGCTTTGGTGATCGCCATCGTCGCCTGGCTGCTGCAGCGCTCACGGCCGCTCGCCATCGGCGTTTTCCTCGGCCTGATCTTCATCATCAACCAGAATCTCTGGAAACAGACGGTGCAGACGCTGGTGCTGGTCGTGGCCGCCGCCGCCATGGCGATGGCCATCGGCGTGCCGCTCGGCATCTGGGCGGCGCACAAGCCGAAGGTCTACCGCGTCATGCTGCCGGTGCTCGACCTGATGCAGACACTGCCGACCTTCGTCTACCTGATCCCGGTGCTGACGCTGTTCGGCCTTGGCAACGCGCCCGGCCTGATCGTCACCATCATTTTCGTCATCCCGACAGCGGTCAGGCTCACTCATCTGGGCGTCGTTTCGGTGCCGAAGTCGATCATCGAGGCCGGCGAGGCCTTCGGCGCCACCAAGAGCCAGCTGTTGTGGAAGGTCGAGCTGCCCTCCGCACTGCCCACCATCATGGCGGGCCTGACGCAGTCGATCATGCTGTCGCTGTCGATGGTGGTGTTCGCGGCCCTGATCGGCGCCGGTGGCCTCGGCACGGAAATCAACCGGGCGCTCGGTTCGCGCCGCATCGACCTTGGCCTTGAGGCCGGTCTCGCCATCGTCGTGCTCGCCATCGTGCTCGACCGGATGACCCGCATTGGCGTTGGAGGCAAGAAATGACCGTCGCCGTCGATTTCAGGAATGTCGATATCGTCTTCGGCGCCGACCAGGCCGGCTCGCTGGCGATGATCGACAAGGGCGCTACCCGGGCCGAGATCCTCGAGAAGACCGGCAATGTGCTCGGCTGCGCCGGCGCCAGCCTCACCGTGCATGAAGGCGAAATCTCGGTGCTGATGGGCCTGTCGGGCTCCGGCAAGTCGACGCTGCTTCGCGCGGTCAACCGGCTCAACGTGGTGTCGCGCGGACAAGTGCTGGTCAAGGACGGCGACCGCACGGTCGACGTCGTCACCTGCGACGAGCCGACCTTGCGGCGGCTGCGACAGAAACAGGTGGCGATGGTGTTCCAGCAGTTCGGCCTCCTGCCATGGCGCACGGTGGAAGAGAATGTCGGCCTCGGTCTCGAACTCGCCGGCGTGCCGGATGCCGAGCGCAAGGAGCGGGTGCATCGCCAGCTCAAGCTGGTCAACCTCGATCAATGGTCGAACAAATACGCCCATGAGCTTTCGGGCGGCATGCAGCAGCGCGTCGGTCTGGCGCGCGCCTTCGCGACCGAGGCGCCTATCCTGTTGATGGACGAGCCGTTCTCGGCTCTCGACCCGCTGATCCGCACCAAGCTGCAGGACGAGCTTCTGCAACTGCAGGCGGAGCTGAAGAAGACCATCATCTTCGTCAGCCACGACCTCGAGGAGGCCCTGAAGATCGGCAGCCACATCACCATCATGGAGGGCGGCCGTATCGTCCAGACGGGCGCGCCGGAAGACATCGTGCTGCGCCCCGCCAACGACTATGTCCGCGACTTCATCGCCAATGTGAACCCGCTCTCGGTGTTGACCGCATGGAACGTGATGCGCGACCGCCGCGATCTCGAACAGGGCACGGACGGCTGGGTGTGGCTCGACCGACGCAAGACGACCCGTTTCAAGATCGACGAGCACGGGCTGGTGGCGGCGGCCGAACGCGACGGCAAGCCGGCGGTGTGGACGTCGTGCACCGGGATAGAGGGCCAGCCCGAAGAAGCAGGTCAGGTGTTCTGGGCCAATCCGGGCACGTCGCTGAAAACCGTGATGCTGGCCATGCACCGCTCGCAGACGGCGCCGGTGGCGTTGTTCGACGACCAGTCCCGCTTCGTCGGCGCCATCGGCATCAGGGATGTGCTGAGCGCGGTGCTGCGGCGGTAGAGGCCCCAAGCGAAGGCTCAAGCCGCCAGCGGCAGCCTCAGCTCCGTCAGCAACCCACCTTGCGGGTGGTTGGACAGGCGCACTTCGCCGCCCGCCGCCCGCGCGATGTTGCGGGCGATGGTCAGCCCAAGCCCGAGCCCGCCGGTCTGGCGGTTGCGGGAGTGTTCGAGGCGCACGAAGGAGCCGAACACGGCGTCGATCTGGGCTTGGGGTATGCCCGGCCCTTCGTCGCGGATGGCGAGCGTGATCGTGCCGTCCGAGCGGCTGAGGCTGAGATGCGCATGCTTGCCGTAGGTGACGGCGTTCTGCACAAGATTGGTAACGCAGCGCTTAAGCGCCACCGGCCGCGCCATGCAGATCAGGCCGCGTGAGCGGGTGTCGTCATTGTCGAAGGAAACGGTCTCGTAGCTGTCGGCGATCGATTCCACGAGCGACCAGAAATCGATCCTCTCGGCCTTCTCTTCCGTGACCTCGAATTTGGCGAAGTCTATCACCGAGCTCGCGATGCCTTCGATGTCGGCGAGATCGTGCGCGAGCGCTTCGCGCGCCGGTGATCTGCGCAACAGTTCCAGACGCAGCCGCATCCTTGTCATCGGCGTGCGCAGGTCGTGCGCAAGGGCCGCCGCGAGGTGCTCGCGGTCCTCGACATATTCGCGCAGTCTCGTCTGCATGGCGTTGATCGCCCTGGCGGCCGCGCGCACCTCACGGCTGCCGCTCTCGGTGACCGGCGGGCTCTTGAGGTCATTGCCGATCCGGTTGACGGCGGTTTCCATCATCCGGTAGGGCGCGGTCAGCCGGCGCAGCGACCAGATCGACATGATCACCACCAGCCCGGCGATCAGCGCATAGAGCGGCAGGCTGTCGATGCTCAGGATCGGGCCGACGGGCGTGATGGGTTCGGTGAAGTTCAGCCACTGGCCGTCGGCGAAGCGCAGCGAGGCCGTCAGCTTGTCGCTCTGGGCGAAATCGGCGGCCAGCACCAGGAGGTCCCGCTCGACCTGGCCGATATCGGGGCCCGGCGCGGCGCCGCCGGCATCGTCGGCTTCGCGCGTCGCCGGATCGCGGCGCACGCGCGCGTCGGTGATGCCGAACTTCGACAGCCGGCCGACAAGAATGTCCTCGAGCTCGGCCAGTTCGTCATCGCCGGCGATCGAGGAGGTGACGGCGGGCGTGTCCGAGACGGTGAGCGCGTATGTTGAGTTGAACAGGCCCGCGGCGGTCGCCTTGCGCTCCTCCGGCGTGGCGCCACTCATCAGCTGCACGAGCGAGAAGGCGCGGTCGTTGAGGCGGTAGAGGTCGACCACGTCATTGGCAGCAGCGCGGTCGCGCGACACGATGTAGAGCGTCGCGACCTGGCTGATCAGCAGGCCGGCAATGACGATCAGCAGCACCCAGACAGGCAAGGTCTGCGGCAGGAAACGTCTCATTCGGAGGTCGTCTCGGGCAGGAACTGGTAGCCGCCGCTGCGCACGGTGAGGATCAGTTTGGGCGTCTTGGGATCATCTTCCATCTTGCGCCGCAACCGGCTGACCAGGATGTCGATACTGCGGTCGAAGGAATAGTCGCTGTCGCCGCCGGACAGTTCGATGAGCTGGTCGCGGGTCAGCACGCGCTGGGCACTCTTGACGAAGGTGTGCAGGAGGTTGAACTCGGCCATGGTCAGTTCGACCCTGACATCGTCGGGCGCGGTCAACCGGCGCCGCGAGCAGTCCATCGTCCAGCCGGCGAAATGGTAAATCTGCTTGCTGGTGGCGCGCTTGGGCTCTGTGGCGCCATTGCGCCGCAGCACGGCGCGGATGCGGGCCAGCAACTCGCGCGGGTCGAAGGGTTTGGGCACATAGTCGTCGGCGCCCATCTCGAGGCCGACGACACGGTCCGTTGTCTCGGTGACGGCGGTCAGCATGATGATAGGCGTCGTATACTGGGCGCGCAGGTCGCGGCACAGTTCCAGCCCGCTCCTGCCGGGCAGCATCACGTCGAGCACGATGAGGTCCACCTGCGAGCGGCGCAGGATGGCTTCCATCTCGTTGCCGTCGGCGGCAACCGAGGTGTGCAGGCCCCGCTTCTGGAAGAACTCCTGAAGCAGGTCGCGGATGCCCTTGTCGTCGTCGACGATCAGTATGTGCGCATCGGATTTCACAGCTGCCCTGTCTGGTTTGCCGGCCAAGCCATTCTTGGCTGGTGAGCCACACGATAGAATTCGGGCCATATGTTGGCCAGTGCCTTGCTTTTCAAGGGAGAATGAATTCCGCCTTCTCCACATGGAAAGCGACGGCCGGCCTGGCCCCGGCCTGGCCAGACACAATCCAGAAACAAAATTCTACAATTGGGAAAAACTCCTGAAAAGGTAGGTCGGCATAAAGGTGCCGTGGCGGTCAGGTCATCGGCTGCGACGCTAGTCTCCGGGTTCACGGATAAACCAATGCCAAGATTGTCGATCAGTTTGTTGGGAGTTTTGCTGGGCCTTGGCCTGCTCACTGCCGCTGTCGGCCAATCGGATGCAAAGGCGCCGCTCACCCGGAGCGAACGGTGCGCCAATCTCAGCCACCAATTTGATGAAGCCCTCGAAACCCATGCCACGGCAACGCAGGTCACCGCGGCAAAGGCACTTCAGAGGAAGGGCAACCGGTACTGTGCCGCCAAGAAACAGGCGCAGGGCATCCGGATGCTCGCCAATGCTCTGAAGCTGCTTGGAGTGACACCGAACGACCCGGTCCAGTGACACTCAAAAAGACCCGCATACAAAAGGAAATGAAGCCATGAACAAGTCCATCCTGTCCGCCCTTGGTCTCTCCGTCGCTCTCGCCTTCTCGATGCCGGTTCTCGGCTATGCAGCCGCCACCACGACCGCTGCCCCGGCTGCCGCCGCCACGACCACCGCTCCGGCTGCTGCCGCGACGACCACCGCTCCGGCCAAGGCTGCTCCGAAGAAGGTCGCCAAGAAGACCGTCTGCAAGGAGACCAAGAAGCACAAGTGCCCGGTCAAGAAGGCCCCCGCGAAGGCGGCCCCCGCGAAGATGGCTCCCGCGACGGCGGCCCCCGCGAAGGCTGCTCCCAAGAAGCCCTGATCAGCTTCGAGGTCAGTTCTAGCAAGGCCGCTCCAGCCGCAAACCGGCTGGGGCGGCCTTCTGCCAAGTGCATGATCGATGAGCTGAACACCGGCGGCTTCCAGCCACGCATCTCGATCGTGCTTAACCCGTTTGCAATGCCGGCCCTGTAGGACAATCCGCATGAAGAAGCGGCCTTCGTCCATTTTTCGCTCCATGGTGATCGGCGGCCTGGTTGCCACCGGCGCCGCCAGGGTGCTGATTCTGCTCACCGCCAGCCCCGTGCCGGATCCGGCAAGCGGGCGCACCGAGCCCTCGCTGTTCGCGCCGGCGATTTCCAGCAATTGGGATTACATCACGCCCGTGCAGGCCTGGCTCTTGATCGTGCTCGCCGGCGCGACACTGATCTGCGTTGCCGGATGGCCGATCGCGGCATGGCTGGAACGCCGGGCGGATGCCGATGCAAGTCGCCGCATCTTCGGCCGTCAGGGCCGTTGAACCGCGAAAGACCATTTCCCACATGATCGTGAAGGACCGGGCGTGCCCGCCGACGGTCCGCAAATGGACGATCGCTGCCGCCCGTGGCAAAATGCGGACTTAAGCTCGATCGCGAAACAGTCGGTTCGAATGCCTGAAATCGCCACAAAACCGCGCGTAAAGGTCAAGCCGCAGACAGAGCGGCCGAAGCTCTACAAGGTCATCCTCGTCAACGACGATTTCACGCCGCGCGAATTCGTGGTGACGGTGCTGAAGGGCGAGTTCAAGCTCAGTGAGGACCAGGCGCACCGGGTCATGATCACCGCGCACCGGCACGGCGTCTGCGTGGTCGCGGTCTTCACCAGGGATGTCGCCGAGACCAAGGCGACGAGAGCCACCGACGCCGGCAAGGCGAAGGGTTATCCGCTGCTGTTCACGACGGAACCGGAGGAGTAGGGGAGGGCGCTTTTTCCTTCTCCCCTTGTGGGAGAAGGTGGATCGGCGCGCAGCGCCGAGACGGTTGAGGGGTGGGTGCCGGTGTGTCGTCGGCGCCAAGCTGGAGCACCCCTCATCCGACCTCGCTTCGCGAGGCCACCTTCTCCCACAAGGGGAGAAGGGAAGAGCGCTCCGCTACCTTCCCTCGCGGTACCACATCGAGCCCATCGCCAGAAGCAGCAGGCCGAGGCCAAGGAAGCCGCCGAACAGCGGTACGCGCGACACGGCCTTCAACACGCTGTCGTCGGTGGTGCGCAGGCCGATCCAGTCGCTGCCCGACGCTTCGCCGGCCGAACGCACCGGCACGATGGATGGCAGCGTCACGTCGCTGCCCGTGGACGAGGCCAGCCGGCGCACACTGCCGCCGGTGGCGTCCGCCGGCGCCTTCAGCCGCTCCTGCGTGGAGACGACGTCGGCGAATTCGGGTGCGTTGACCGGGCCGACATGGGCGAGCGCGGTGAGATCGCCATTGGCGACCTGGAAGAGGCCGATCTCGCTGGTCTGAACGCTGCCGAGAAAGACGCCGGGTTCGGATTTGTCGAGCTTGACGGTGAGCGTCTTGCCGGAGGGGGTGATGATCTGCGCGGGGCCGGGATCGTCGGCCATGGTCTGGCGGCGGATCTCCAGCACCATGCCGCGTCCCTCGGCGGTCAGGCGTTCTTCCTCGAGCTCCGGCTCCTTCATCAGCCAGTGGGCGATGCGCCGGTAGAGCTGGACATGCGGGCCGCCGCCCTCGAAGCCGCGCGCCCACAGCCAGCCCTGGTCGGACAGAAGCATGCCGACGCGGCCTTCGCCCTTGCGGTCGAGCAGCAGCAGCGGCCGGTTGTCGGCGCCCTTCATCACCACTTCGCCTTGCGGGTTCTGCACGCCGATGGTGCGGAACCAGCGGCTCCAGTGCGGCGGCTCGGTGGCCGACCCGTCGAGGCCGCGCGTGACCGGATGACGTTGGCCGAGTTCGGTGAGGCGGGGATAAAAGGCCTTGTCGACGACCTCGCCGGTCGGCATCGCCGGCAGGGCCGACATCAGCGGCGTGCGGGCGATCGACGACTCGCCGGCATATTCGGGACCAGCGGCGATCAGCAGCGCGCCGCCCTTTTCGACATATTCGGAGATGTAGTCGTAATAGAGGATCGGCAGCACGTCGCGGTGCTGGTAGCGGTCGAAGATGATGAGGTCGAAATCCTTGATCTTCTCGACGAACAGTTCGCGGGTCGGGAAGGCGATCAGCGACAATTCATTGATCGGCGTGCCGTCCTGCTTCTCCGGCGGCCGCAGGATGGTGAAATGGACGAGATCGACCGAGGCGTCGGATTTCAGCAGGTTGCGCCAGGTGCGCTCGCCCGCATGCGGTTCGCCCGAAACCAGCAGCACGCGCAGGTTCTCGCGGATGCCGTCGACCAGCGCGATGGCGCGGTTGTTGGTATCGGTCAGTTCGCCCGGCTCGCGGTCGATGGCCAGTTCGATGATGTTGCGGCCGGCACCCGGGATGGTCACCTGCAGCGGCATGGCCTGGCCGACGGTGGCATGCTCGACCGAAACCTGCTCGCCATTGACCGAGACCCGGACGTCGACCGGTCCGGTCTCGTTTTCGGTCGAGATGACACGATAACTCATGTCGAGCGGCTTGCCGACAAGGCCGAAACGCGGCGCGTTCTCGAAGCGGATGCGGCGATCTTTTTCATGATCGTTGCCGGTGATCAAGGCGTGCAGCGGGGCGTTGAAATCGGGCGTGCCCGACGGCGTGTCATGCACCTCGCCATCGGTGATCATGATGGCGCCGCCGATGCGCGAGGGCGGCACGTCGCGGAAGGCGCCTTCCAGCGCGCCGAACAGCCGTGTTTCGGTGCGCTCCTCGGCGGCGTCGGACTTGCCGGCCTCGACGACGCGGACGTCGAACTGCTTGAAGCTGCCAAGACGCTGCTGCAACCCGGCCATTGCCTCGTCGGTCTGTTTGGTGCGGTCGCCAATATCCTGGCTCTGGCTGCGGTCGACGATCAGCGCGACGACGCTTTTCAGCGGCTCGCGTTCCTCATTGAGGAACACCGGATTGAAGAGGGCGGCGGCGAGCGCCAACAGGGCGACGAAGCGCAGGACCGCGCCGCGCTGGCGGAACCACAGGCCGACGAGCGCCAGCAGCGCCAACGGCACCAGCACCAGGGCCAAAAGCGGCCAGGATAGAAGCGGTTCGAAGGAGATCGACCAGTTCATGCCCTATCCTCCCGCGTCGGGGGAGGATCGATCATCGTGAGGGGCGCAAGAAAACGCATCATCCTACTGCCCCAGACGTTCGAGCAGGATGGGAACATGCACCTGGTCGGATTTGTAATTGCCGGTCAGCATGTACATCATGATGTTGACGCCGGCGCGCAGCGCGTAGACCCGCTGCATCGGGTCGGCGGGCACGGTCGGCAAGAGCGGGTCGCCATTCTCGTCGACTGCCCAGGCGCCGGCGAAATCATTGGCGGTGATCATGATCGGCGACACGCCGTCGCCGGTGCGTACCGGCCGGTTGTCGGCATTGCTGGCATCGAGCGATGCCTCGACCCAGAGCGGGCTGCCGGCGAAGCGGCCTGGAAATTCGGGCAGGATGAAGAAGGACTTGGTCAGCACATGGTCCGACGGCACCGGCTCCAGCGGCGGCACGTTGAGGTTGCCGAGAATGTCGCGCAGCCGCTCGGTCGCCGGGCTGGTGGAATCGGCGCCGATGCCGTTGGCGAACTGGTCGCGCGTGTCGAACAGCACCGTGCCGCCTTGCTGCATATAGGCGTCGATGCGGGCGATGGCCGCCTGGCTCGGCATCGGTGCCGCCGGGTCGATCGGCCAGTAGATCAGGGGATAGAAGGACAGCTCGTCCTTCGAAATGTCGACGCCGGCCGGCGCCCCTGGTTCGAGCGCCGTCTTCTCGATCAGGAAGCGGGTCAGGCCCTCGAGCCCGGCGCGGCTGATCGAATCGACACCCGGCACGCCGGTCAGCACATAGGCGATGCGGGTTTTCGAAATTGCCTCGATAGCGCCCTGGTCACCCGGCTTGGCGTCGTCGGCACGGGCAAGGTCGGCGTGGCCGAACAGCGCGCCAAGCGCGATCAGCACGGCGGCGGCGGTTGCCGCGGCACCGGCGCGGCGCGGCCGGCGCGAAAACAGGCCGCCCATCCACAACACCGCCAGCGTGTCGAGCAGCATCAGCAACAGAGCCGCGGCGACCAACGCGCCCTTCAGGTTGCGCGATTCGTCAAAGGCATACTGGATGGTGGTGACCGGCACCGTCAGTTGCGGGCGCGCCAGCGGCTCGAACGTGCTTGCGACATCGAGCAGATTGTGGGCGAAGACGCCGGTCTCCGAACCATATAGGCCTGGCGGGTTCTCGAAGGTGACCGGCAGCGTGCCCGCGCCCGGCACAAGCGGCCGTGCATCGGGTGTCGGCGGCACCAGCGAGCCGTCGGCCGCGATCATGCGATAGGGTGCCAGCGACGTGGCGGCGGCTTCGGCATTGGCGACCGCCGCACCCTGGTTGCGCGACAGCTGCACGATGCGGCGCAGCATCTCGACGAAACTGCCCGAGATCGGCAGGTTCGACCATGTCGCCTCGGGCGTGACGTGGAACAGCACCAGCGTGCCCTTGCCCTTCTTCAGCCCGGTGACCAGCGGCGTGCCGTCGGCAAGGGCGGCCCAGGTGCGCTCGACGATGTCGGGTGTCGGTTCGGCCAGCACCTGCCTGGTCACCGTGACCTCGGTCGGCGGCGCCAGGTCGGCGAACGGGCCGGCCTTGGGAAATTCGGTGACCGGCTGCGGCGAGGTCCATGACAGCGCGCCGCCGAGCGAACGTTCGCCGGTGCGCAGGCGGACCGGCAGCAAATCGTCATCATTGCCGGCGGCGGCCAGCCGCGAGCCTGCGAAGCGCACCAGCGTGCCGCCATTGTCGACCCAGTCGACCAGCCTTTGCCGAACCTGGGCGGGAATGGTGCCGATATCGGCCATGACGATCATCGCCGGCTTCTGGTCGAGGATCTGCGGGATGGCGTCGGCGAGATCGGCGCTGGAGGGCTCGACCAGATCGGCGAAGGGCTGCAGCGCGCGCCTGATGTAGTAGAGCGGCGACAGAAGCGGCTGCGCCTGGTCGGCCTCGGCTTGCGACAACAGCCCGACGCGGCGGCGCTTGGAGCTTTCGTCGAGCACGCGCACGGCACCCGCATGCCGCTCGCCATCGAGCGCGATCGAGGCGAAGTCGTTGCGCAATTCGAACGGCACCGCCATGGTGCCGGTGGCCGCGGCCTCGCCCGGCGCGAAGGTCAGGGTCGCATCGGCGATGCGGCGGCCCTTGTCGTCGAAGGCGCCGGCGGTGACCTGAGCCGGGGCGGGATCGCCGGGCGCGCGGACGGCGGTCAGGGCAAAGCCATCGACCTGGTTTTCGGCAGACGTCAGGCCGGTCAGGGAAAGCCGGTCGGCCACCGCCCAGACGACGCGGGCGGCATTTTTCGACAACAGCGTGTTGAAGGCGGCCTCGTCGCCCTTTGCCGCCAGGCCATCGGCGAGCACGGCGACGCTGGCGCCGGGCAAGCCCCCCAGCACGCCGGCGACGCGGGCATAGACGGCGGGCCGGTCGGTCGGGATCGGCCGCGGCTTGGCGGCGCGCAAGCGGTCGAGTGCGGCGGCGGCATCGAAGGGGCCGATCTCCGCATTGGGCTTTTCGGCGGTGAAGGCGATAACGACCGGCACGCCGTTCGAGCCGGCGTCGTTGATCAGCCGTTCGGCGGTGGCGACGCGCTTGTTCCAGTCGGCGGCGCTGGCCCAGTCATTGTCGATGACCAGGGCAAGCGCGGCACCCTCGGCCGGCAGCTTTTCGCGCGGATTGAAGACCGGTTCGGCCAATGCCGCGACGACGAGGGCCGCCATCAGCAGCCTGAGCAGCGTCAGCCACCAGGGGCTGCGCTGCGGGGTTTCCTCACGCCTCAGCACACGGGCCAGGATCTTCAGCGGCGGAAAGACCTCGGTCTGCGGCTTAGGCGGGGTGAGCCGCAGCAGCCACCAGATCACCGGCAGCGCCAACAGGCCCCACAGCACCATGGGGGCGCCGAAGGAGAGCGGCAGCCAGCTCATGCGACAGCCTTCCCAGGCTTACCGCCATCGGCGGAAATGCCAGGCTTACCGCCATCGGCGGAAATGCCGGGCTTACCGCCATCGGCGGTCATCGCCATGTGCAGGCGCACCAGCGCGTCGGACGCCAGCCGGTCGGTGTGGTTGACGGTAAAGCTCCAGCCGAGCCGCTTGCACCAACTGGCCAGTTCCTGGCGGCGGGCGGTGTAGAGCAGGCGGTATTCGTCGGCCAGCATTTCGGCGCGTCCCGCGGTCAGCTTGTCGCCGGTCTCGGGATCGGTGAACTCGGTGCGGCCGGCATAAGGGAAGGTTTCCTCGGCCGGGTCGGCGACCTCGATCAGATGCGCGCGCACGCCGTGGCGGGCGAGCACGTCCAGCCAGGCCATGGTCTCTTCGACCGGATCGAGGAAATCGCTGGCGATGACGATGTCGCAGAAGCGCCTGATGTCGGAGAGATCGGGTTTTGCCGGCAGCTCGCCGGCATGCATGAGCTGGGCGGCGATGCGTTCGGCGCCGTTGCGGGCGGTGAACGGATCGGTCAGATCTGGCCAGGCGATGCGCTCGCCGCTGCGCGACAGAAGCTCGGCCATGGCCAGCGTCAGCACCAGCGCGCGCGATTGCTTGGAAACGCCGGCGCCGGTCGACTTGTAGAGCATGGACGGCGAGGGATCGGCCCACAGCCAGACCGTGTGGGCGGCTTCCCATTCACGGTCGCGCACATAGGTGTGGTCGTCGCGGGCCGAGCGGCGCCAGTCGATGCGCGAGGAATCGCCTTCGACGTAGGGCCGGAACTGCCAGAAATTCTCGCCGATGCCGCGCTTGCGGCGGCCATGCCAGCCGGCGATCACGGTGTTGACGATGCGGCGCGCCTCGACCAGCAGGTCAGGCACGAGCGAAGCCCGCAACCGGCCGCGGGCGAGCGCGTCGCGCGTCGCTGCCGGAGCCTGGACCTCGCCGATACGCGCCATCAAATACCTTTCACGAGTTTCGCCACCACATCGCGTACGCTGGTGCCTTCGGCACGGGCGGCGAAGGTCAGCGCCATGCGGTGCTGCAGCACCGGCTCGGCCAGCGCCCTGACATCGTCGACCGAGGGTGCCAGCCGTCCGTCATAGAGCGCGCGGGCCCTGGTGCACAGCATCAGCGCCTGGCTGGCGCGCGGGCCTGGGCCCCAGGCGACATGCTTGTCGGTGTCGGCATTGCCTTGGCCCGGACGCGCCGAGCGCACCAGGGTGAGGATCGCCTCGACCACGCTTTCGGGCACCGGCATGCGGCGGATCAGTGTCTGGATCTCCTTCAGCCGTGCCGGCTGCAGCACGTTGGTGGCCTTGGCGTCCTCGACGCCGGTGGTTTCCAGAAGGATGCGGCGCTCGGCCTCGATTTCTGGATAGAGGATGTCGACCTGCATCAGGAAGCGATCGAGCTGGGCTTCGGGCAACGGGTAGGTGCCTTCCTGCTCCAGCGGGTTCTGCGTCGCCAGCACATGGAAGGGCGAGGGCAGATCGTAGCGCGCGCCGGCGATGGTGACGTGATATTCCTGCATCGCCTGCAGCAGCGCCGATTGCGTGCGCGGCGAGGCGCGGTTGATCTCGTCGGCCATCAGCAGCTGGGCGAAAATCGGGCCGGAGATGAAGCGGAACGAGCGCTTGCCGGTCTCATCCTGCTCCATGACCTCGGAACCGAGGATGTCGGACGGCATCAGGTCGGGCGTGAACTGGATGCGGCGTGAATCGAGCCCGAGCACGATGCCCAGCGTCTCGACCAGCTTGGTCTTGGCCAGGCCTGGCACGCCGACCAGCAGCGCGTGGCCGCCGGCAAGCAGCGCCACCAGGGTGCGCTCGACGACGTGCTCCTGGCCGAAGATCACCCGGCCAACCCCGTCGCGGATCCTGGAGATGTCTGCAAGCGCCTTCTCGGCCTCGGCGACCATGTCCGTTTCGCTAATCGGGCTTTCCTTGACCATCACGCTCATGCCGCATCGATCCCTTTGGTTGGAAATGCCATGGTTTGGAAATACTGGCCCGCACCATACCATAGGTTGCCGCGATTCGGCCTCGCGGAGCGCCTATGCTGGAACTTAAATCACAGACTTAGGCTGACAAGCGGAACAACAGTGACTATTTCGTGACGATGAGCGAACACCACGAACATCGCCAACAAAGCCTTACGCAGGCCACCGAGGCCCGAGGCCTCGAGGCGCTGATCTCGCGCGCGGCCCGTGCCGGCAAGGGCGCGGCGCCGGTCGAGCGCTGGAATCCCGACTTTTGCGGCGATCTCGACATGGAGATCAAGGCCGACGGCACCTGGTTCTACCTGGGCACGCCGATCGGCCGCATGCCGCTGGTGCAACTTTTCTCGTCCGTGCTGCGCAAGGACGCCGACGGCAGGACCTATCTGGTGACGCCGGTGGAAAAGGTCGGCATCCGCGTCGCCGATGCGCCGTTCATCGCCGTCGAGATGGATGTTTCGGGCGAAGGCGAGGATCAGGTCATCACCTTCCGCACCAATGTCGGCGACGTGGTCGAGGCCGGGCCGGAGCGGCCGCTGCGCTTCGTCGACGAGAACGAGACCGGCGGTTTGAAGCCATATCTGCTGGTGCGCGGCAGGCTGGAGGCGCTGGTGGCGCGGCCGGTCATGTATGAGTTGGTGGGGCATGGCGAGGAGATCGAGATCGACGGCCGGACGATGTTTTCGGTGCGCTCGAAGAATGCCGTGTTTCCGATCATGCCTGCGGATCAGTTGAAGCGGTTGAGCGCGTGATGGACCAGATATCGCCGGCGCCGTTCTCATCGGCGGATTTTCGCGCGCGCTTCGCCGCGCAGCCGGACGCGCATGCCGGCGACGACTATGGCGATCACCGCTTCAATCCCGGCCACCCACGCCTCAACCCGGGCAAGCCGCTGCGCAACGCTGCGGTGCTGATCCCGGTGGTCGACCATGACGGCGAGGCGACGGTTCTCCTGACCAAACGGGCCGAGAGACTGCGCAATCATTCCGGGCAAGTGGCTTTCCCGGGCGGCACGATCGATGCGACCGACGCGAGCCCGGAGGCGGCGGCGCTGCGCGAGACCTTCGAGGAGATCGGCCTTGGCCAGGATCGTATCGAAATCATCGGCCGCATGCCGGATTACGTTGCCGGCAGCGGCTACCGCATCGCACCGGTGCTCGGCATCGTGCGGCCGGGTTTCCAATTGGCTTTGAACGCCGACGAAGTCGATGCCGCCTTCGAGGTGCCGCTGCGCTTCCTGATGGACGCCGCCAATCACAAGCGCGACAGCCGCATGTGGAACGATCTCGAATGGTTCTTCTACGACATGCCCTATGGTGACCGGCGCATCTGGGGCGTCACCGCCGGCATCATCCGTACGCTCTATGAAAGGCTCTATGCGTGAGTGTTTCGATCGCGGGCAGGGCCGACTGGCTCTCCGACAAGCATCTGCAGCGCCTGCTTGGCGCGCTCACCGAAGGCGGTGAAGAGGCGCGTATCGCCGGCGGCGCCGTGCGCAACGCGCTGATGGGCCAGCCTGTCGCCGACGTCGACATCGCCACCTCTTGCCTGCCGCAGGAGACCATCCGCCGTGCCGAAGCGGAAGGCTTCAAGGCGGTGCCGACCGGCATCGAACATGGCACGATCACGGTGGTCGCGGGCGGCAAACCCTACGAGGTCACCACCTTGCGCGCCGACGTCGAGACCGATGGCCGCCGCGCCAAGGTGTCGTTCGGACGCGACTGGAAGCTCGACGCCGAGCGGCGCGACTTCACCATCAACGCGCTCTACGCCGAGGCCGACGGCAGGGTTGTCGACCTTGTCGGCGGCATCGCCGACATCGAGGCGCGCCGGCTGCGCTTCATCGGCGACCCGGAGGCGCGCATCCGCGAGGATTATCTGCGCATCCTGCGCTTCTTCCGTTTCTTTGCCTGGTATGGCGACGGCCGGCCGGATGCCGAGGGGTTGAAGGCCTGCGCTCGGCTGAAGGACGGCCTTGGCCAGCTCTCGGCCGAACGCGTCTGGTCCGAACTGAAGAAGCTTTTGTCGGCCCCCGATCCCTCACGCGCACTGCTGTGGATGCGCCAGGCTGGTGTCCTGACCGCCGCGCTGTCGGAAAGCGAGAAATGGGGTATCGATGCGATCCACGGGTTGACCAAGGCCGAGAAAGACCTGGGCTGGGCGGTGGATCCGATGCTGCGGCTGGAGGCAATCGTGCCGCCGGATGCGGCGCGCATGAAGACGTTGGCCGAGAGGCTCAGGTTCTCGACCGCCGAAGCCGACCGCATGCTCCATTGGGCCCTCACCACGGCCGTCGAGCCGAAGACGACCGAAGGCGAACTGGCGAAACGGCTCTATCGCGGCAACCGGCAAGGGCTTGTCGACCGCCTGCGTCTGTCGCTTGCCGCGGCGCGGGTGCGCGCCGTCGAGGACAATGACGCATTGCTTCAAGCGGGCGGCTTTTCGCGCCTGCTTGGCTTTGCGCTCAAATGGGAACGGCCCGAGTTTCCGCTCAGAGGGGCCGATCTGACGGCGCTCGGCGCAAAGCCGGGACCGAAGCTCGGCGAAATCCTCAAGAACCTCGAAGCCGAATGGGTCGAGGCGGGATTTGCGCCTGATCGCGACACGCTGCTCGAACGCGCCGCGCAAGCGCTTGACACGTAGGTCGGAAACGCCGGGTCTCCGCCGGTGTTGCCCTGCTGTTCCGTCCTGCTACTTGATCGACAGCGGAGCCAGGGCACGCGAAAGGCTTGCCTCGCCCTTGCCATAGACGGAGGCGCTGTAGTTGGCCAACGTGTCGGTCCGGGCCGTATTCAGCAACTGGTTGGTGATCTGGGTCGACGTTGCCTTGGTGAACTTGCTGCCCACGATGGCGGCGTAGCCGGCAACGATCGGCGCGGCGAAAGAGGTGCCGTAAAGGCCGGTCTTGTCCCCGGTGACACCCACGACCAGGAAATGGCTCTGCACAGCCGTGTTGGTGCCGGCGGTGTTGGAATACCAGGCCATGGTGGCCTTGTTCGACGTCGTGCCGTTGCTGTTGAGCGCGCCGACGAAAATCGCGGATGCCTTTCCGACCAAGGCGAGGTCGAGATAATCCTGCTGGCCGCTGGTGACGCCGCCCACGGCAACCGCGTCGTTGCCCGCGGCCTTCGAAACCACGGCCGTTCCCTTGGTGGCATAGGAGATGATGGAGGCCTCCTCGGCGCTCCATCCGATCTGGCTTGGGCTGTAGCCTGCCTTGGCGTACATGCCATAGCTCAGATTGAGCACGTTCAGGCCCGGCGCCAGCGCGACCGAGGAACTGGTGGAGAAGTCTTTCGACCGTATCGTCGCCAGCGGCGCGATCATGCTGGCTTCTTCGCGGGTCCATTCGCCATGGCGCTGGGTCTGGGTGCCGATGCCGAAATTGCCGCTGAACTTCGAGGTGCTGGAGAAGTCGTCGACGATCGTGATGGTGACGCCTTTGCCTTTGTAACCGGCACGCCATGCGGCCCCGACATCCGGGCTCATCCAGTTTTGCAAGGTCTGCGACGTGGCCGCCGGCAGGGTTGCGCTCAGGCATATGGATGCGTTGGATTGACCGCCGCCGCAGAGCGCGGACAGCGGATCTGGACCGACAGCTTCCTGAGCCACGGCAATCGATGCCGGCAGGAGGGCGAGGGCCGTGGCAATAGCGAATTTCCAATGCGTATTTGACATGTTTTTACCCCGGTTCAAACAGAAGCTAGGACGGAGGATCGCGGATCTTCCGCGGCTACGCGACATCTCGTGCCCGGCCCCTCGCGATCAGAAAGTAACACGGTAATTCAGCCACAGATGCTGGCTCTCCGGTTTAGCGTTAGCCAGATATTTCAAGGTTTCCTCGGGTGCCATCTCCCCGGCGGCGAGCCGGCAATTGACGCTGAGGGTGCCCAGATCGCCATAATCGGCCTGGCAGGGCTTTTCGCTGAGCTTGCCGCCGAAGGTCGTGGTGAACGACAGGGACAGGATGCTGTTCGCGCTCGGATGCAACTGTGTGAGGAATCCGAGCTTGAGGCTGGGCGCGATGCGATACTTCTCGCCTTGTTCCCCAGTGCCAAATCCCCAAAGGATACCGGTGTCCTGCGTGATCTGCGTCATCAGGTCCACATGCGTGTCGACCCAGTTTGTCTGGTACCACTGGTTGAACGATACCCGGCTTCCGGTCTGCAACTCATACCCGCCGTCACCCAGGCCTCTCGCCTTGTCGCTGACCGGCGAGCCCTGATGGATGTCGATGAGCGATGTCGTCATGTCCTGGGCAATCGCCGGCGACGCGCCAAGGAGCGCCCACGGCAGGAGCGCCGTTGCGCACAAACTGGCACGATTGCCGGACTTTTCGCGCATGCGCGAACACCTCGCCCACCGATTCCGGACCAGTGCCTGACGGCGACGGGCTTCTCTGGCAGCCCCCTGTAGTCTGGAAATCAGTCCGACGATCGCACGGGTTCGGTTACCGCACGGTTTATTTTAGCTGGAGCAAATATAATTTTTTGAGATGCAGGCAGTGTCTCGCAAATAAATCGACGCGGCACGCGTTACCCAAGCGCACCGCGGTTCTTTTGTTATTACCTGAAAACCCGCCGCCGCACCTACGCGGCGTCGCGGACCTTCTCGATGCGCGAGCGGATCGCCTCGATCATCGTCTCGCGGATGGTCGTCTCGCCATGCGTCTCGCGCATATGCTCGACGGCGCGGCGCATCACCTCGGCCTCCTCGTCGGCCCGTGTGTGCCATTCGCAGCCGGGAACGAGCGACCCGCAGTGAAATTGCTTCATGGGATTTCTCCTCTTGCTCCATGGAGCCGGTCGAGGCTCCGCCACTTTTGGCTTACGGTCGGATGGTCAGACGTAAGCGGGGCGAAAGCTATAACACGGGAGGGGCGGCATGGTTGCATCAAAGCTGCGTGCGCCGTCCTGTCACCGGACGTCTACGGCCAGCGCACCTCCGGCGGTAGGCTGGAGAGGATCGAGGCGACATTGCCGCCGGTCTTCAGCCCGAAAATGGTGCCACGGTCGTGCAGCAGGTTGAATTCGACGTAGCGGCCGCGGCGGATGAGCTGTTCATCGCGGTCGCCATCGGTCCAGTTCTCGTTGAAGTTGGCGCGCACGAGGTGGCCGTAGACGACGAGGAACGAACGCCCGACATCCTGGACGAAGTTGAAATCGGCGTTCCAGCCGCCTTTCTCCTCGCCCGAATGCAGCCAGTCGAAGAAGATGCCGCCGGTGCCGCGCGGCTCGTTGCGGTGCGGCAGGAAGAAATACTCGTCGCACCAGGCCTTGAATTTCGGATAGTCGGCGACGTCGGCGTTCTTCTCGCAAGCGAACTGCATGGCGCGGTGGAAGGCTGCCGTGTCGGGATCATCCTGGGTGCGGCGGCGGTCGAGCACCGGCGTCAGGTCGGCGCCGCCGCCGAACCATTGCCTGGATGTGACGACCATACGCGTGTTCATGTGCACGGCCGGAACGTTGGGGTTCCAGGGATGCGCGATCAGCGAAATGCCCGATGCCCAGAAGCGCGGGTCTTCCTCGGCGCCAGGCATCTGCTTGCGGAACTCGGGCGAGAACTCGCCATAGACGGTCGAGGTGTGGACGCCGACCTTCTCGAAGACGCGGCCGTGCATCATCGACATGGTGCCCCCGCCGCCCTTGCCCTGATCGCGCTCCCACGGCGTTTTCTCGAAACGGCCCGGCGACCATGAGGCGAGCGGGCCCTGCAGGTCCTGCTCGATCTGCTCGAAGCCGGCGCAGATGCGCTCGCGCAGCGCCTCGAACCAGAGCCGGGCCTTCATCTTCTTCTCTTCGATGTCGGCGGGCAGCCCTGCCGGTATTTCGGGTCGTTCCAAGTGCCGTCTCCGGTTGTGGGCCACCCGTCGTGGGGATTCCCGATAAATGACTCGTCTTTTGCCGGCGCGATCCCTAATCTCTTGAGGGTCAGGGTCAAGTCCCGTCTGATTTAGGGTGTAAGGAGTTGCTTCGTGCGCACCCCGGCAAGACCGCCGCTGGATGGCCTGAAGAAAAGGCTCGACCAAAGCCGGGCCGAGCGCGCGCGTATGCCACGCGACGGCTTTTTGCGCGAGACGTTCGTCCTGCCGCGCTCCGATGCCCGGCTCAAGGCCAAGGAATGGTTCGAGCGCTTTCCCAAGCAGGCCTACTGGACCGAGATCGAAAGCTGGTTCGAGCGCCCGGGCGATCTGATCGAGTTCACGATCAGGCGCCTGCCGGCAGCGGATTAACGCTCGACCAACAGCCTTCTCGCGCCAGTTCCCTCCCCGGCAAGCCGATCCCCCTTGTTCCTCAGCGGGCATTTGTCGATCGACATGCAGCCGCAGCCGATGCAGTCGGTCAGCCCGTCGCGCAGTTTCTTCAGCTGGCTGATTTTCTGATCGAGGCTATCGCGCCAAGCCGTTGAAAGCAGATTCCAATCCTCGCGCGTCGGGGTGCGGCCTTCAGGTAATGATTCAAGTGCGACACCGATCTCCGCGAGCGTGATGCCGACCTCCTGGGCAATCCGGATTATGGCCACGCGTCGCAGGACATCGCGGCCGTAGCGGCGCTGGTTGCCGGAGGTGCGGTGGCTGCGAATCAGCCCGCGGGCTTCATAGAAATGCAGCGCCGACACCGCCACGCCGCTGCGCGCGGCCACTTGGCCGACCGTCAATTCCGTTACCGGCGCCATCTTCGCACTTTCCCCTTGACCTCAAGTTAAGTTGAGCTTGTAGCCAAGAAAGCCTGGATGTGCAAACGAAGGAGAAGGCGGATGTGCGCCTGGGCAAAAATCACCGCGGACCGCGCTGCCGGCGATCCCCTAGCCGAGTTGCCGGATGGCTTCGCCCGCCACCATGGCCACGGAAAGGGCGACGTTGAGGCTGCGCGCGGTGGGCTGCATCGGGATCGTCAGCCGAACATCCGCCGCCTGATGGACTGGATCCGGCACGCCCGCGGATTCGCGGCCAAACAGGAGGATGTCGCGGTCGGTGAAGCTGAAGTCGGTGTAGGGGGCCGTGGCCCTGGTCGACAGCAACACCAGCCGGTCCGCGCGGGCCTTGCGCCACTCCTCGAAGGCATTCCAGTCGACATGCCGGGTCAGGGCGGCCATTTCGAGATAGTCCATGCCGGCGCGCCTGAGCGCTCTGTCGGAAAGCGGGAAGCCGGCCGGCTCGATGATGTCGACGCCAAGGCCGAGGCAAGCGGCGAAGCGCAGGATTGTCCCGGTATTGCCGGCTATGTCAGGCTGGTAGAGCGCGATGCGGAGACCACGGTTCACTTTCGCGTCCTTCTAATAAGTGGCAGATCGGCCACAGCAGCTTCCTGGTTTTGGAAATTCCTGGACCTGCGGGTGGCCATTTTTTTCGAAGTCGGGTATACGACCAGCATTGTCAACCCGAACCGATGGAGGGGTAATTCATGATGACCATGCACATCCAGCGCCCCACCCGTGGGCTTACTTGCGCCCTGGCGGTTTCGGTACGACGTTTCTCCTGATCTTTTAGGCACTTCCGCACCGATCTCCGCCGAAACCATACCCTGGTCTTCGAAGGAATCCTGCGATGTTTTTCAAGCTGCCGAAGGGGCCGATGGCCCCGTCCCAACGCGTTCCGACTGATCCGCCGCCGATCCCGCGGCACGATGTCGATCATCCTTTTTATCTCTATTTCAACACGGAGGACGGACCGATGTTCGATCCATACAGAATACCGGGCTCGAGGAGCCTGCATATCCACCGGCTGCCGACCTGGGCGCTGCTGATCGGCGAAACCTATTCGTCGGCGGTTCATGCCGAAGTGCGCCGGCGTCCGCATCGCGGCATGCTGCCGGATGTCGATTTCTCGCACGCGGTTCCCGACCTGAGCCGACCGTCGCTGGTGCGCCGCATCATCCGGCTGATCCGGCCGGGCGCGAAAAACCGCACTGGTGGCACCGTGTCGTCAGCATCGACAAAGGTGGCTGTCGGCGAAAAGCCGGCGAGCCCCTATATTGCGCGAAGCAGGGCCGACGCTCCGGATGATTCCGGAGCGTCGGCCCTCGACGCCATGCGATCCGAGGACTTTGTACGTCGCCAAGCCGCGTAAGCGGAAAACAGATTTTACAGGCATGCCCTAATGTTGTTGTTTAGCTGGTTTGAAAGAAGGCTCGATCCGTTCCCGGCTGCGGAACCGGTCGAACCGCCCAAGACGCTGGTTGCCTTCTGCCTGCATTATACGCGCGGCGCATGGCCCTATATCCTTATCGATGCGGTACTGGTGGCGGCCATCGCCATCGCGGAAGTGTGGATGTTCGGCTTCCTTGGCCGCATCGTCGACTGGCTGTCGGGGCAGAACCGCGAGACCTTCCTGCAGACGGAGGGCTGGAAGCTCGCCGGCATGGCGTTCATCGTGCTGTTCGCGCTGCCCGGCACGGTTTGGCTGCATTCGCTGCTCAACCAGCAGACGCTGATGGGCAACTATCCCATGCGCATCCGCTGGCAGGTGCATCGCTATCTGCTCAAGCAATCGATGAGCTTCTACCAAGACGAATTCGCCGGCCGCATCGCCACCAAGCTGATGCAGACGGCGCTCGCCGTGCGCGAATGCGTCATCAAGGTGATCGACGTCCTGAACTACGTCATCGTCTATTTCCTCGGCATGCTGCTGATCGTCGGTTCGGCCGACTGGCGGCTGGCCGCGCCGCTCGGGGTCTGGCTGGTCGGCTACATCCTGTTGCTGCGCTTTTTCATCCCGCGCCTGGGCAAGGTCGGCGAGGAGCAGGCCAATGCGCGCTCGACCATGACCGGCCGCGTCGTCGACAGCTACACCAACATCCAGACGGTCAAGCTGTTCAGTCATTCGCGCCGCGAGGCCGCCTTCGCCAGGGAAGGCATGATGGGCTTCCTCGACACGGTCTACCGGTCGATGCGGCTGGTGACGGTGCTGTTCGGCTCGCTCTACATATTGAACGCGCTTCTGCTGTTCTCGGTCACCGCCATCTCGCTGTGGCTGTGGATGGGGCAAGCTGTGACGATCGGCGCGGTCGCCGTGGTCATCGGCCTGGTGCTCCGGATGTGGGGCATGTCGCAGTGGATCATGTGGGAAATGTCGGGCCTGTTCGAGAATATCGGCACGGTGCAGGACGGCATTGCCTCCATCTCGCTGCCGCGCCTCGTCGAGGACAGGCCGGATGCCAGGGAGATCAACGTTTCAAAAGGCGATATCCGCTTCGAGGACATCCGCTTCCACTACGGCAAGCAGAAGGGCGTCATCGAAAACCTGTCGCTGGCGGTGAAACCGGGCGAGAAGGTCGGCATCGTCGGACGCTCGGGCGCCGGCAAGTCGACGCTGGTCAATCTCCTCCTGCGCTTCTACGACCTGGAATCCGGCCGGATCCTGATCGACGGCCAGGAGATCGCCGGCGTGAAGCAGGATTCGCTGCGTGCCCAGATCGGCATGGTCACACAGGACACCTCGCTGCTGCATCGTTCGGTGCGCGAGAACATCCTTTATGGCCGGCCCGATGCGAGCGATGAGATGTTGGTCGAGGCGGCACGGCGGGCCGAGGCGCTGGATTTCATATCGGCGCTTTCGGACCATAGCGGCCGCAAGGGTTTCGACGCCTATGTCGGCGACCGCGGCGTCAAACTGTCCGGTGGCCAGCGGCAACGCATCGCCATTGCTCGCGTTATGTTGAAGGACGCGCCTATTCTTATCCTTGACGAAGCGACGTCGGCGCTCGATTCCGAGGCGGAAGCCGCCATCCAGGAGAATCTCTACAAGCTCATGCAGGGCAAGACCGTCATCGCGATCGCGCACCGGCTGTCGACCATCGCTGCGATGGACAGGCTCGTCGTGATGGACCAGGGCCGCGTCATCGAGGAGGGTTCGCACGAGGAACTGGTCGCCGGCGGCGGGCTCTACGCGCAACTCTGGCAGCGCCAGTCGGGTGGATTCCTGTTCGAGGACAGTCCGGTCGGCGCCGCCAACGACAGTGTCGCCAACGACATTGGCGCGAAGGGGCAAGCCGCAGAATGATGGCCGCCGCATGATGACAGCCGTCTACCGCTGGTTCGAAAACTGGGTCTATCCGTTCAGGGAGCCGGCGCATCTTCGGCCACCGGCCAGCGTCGCCGGCTTCCTCTGGCACTATGTCGGCCAGGCGAAGTTCGCCTTCTTCGCCATGCTGGTCGTCGGCGGCATCGCGCCGCTGGTCGAGGCCGGGCTGTTCTATTTCGTCGGGCGGCTGGTCGATATTCTCGATCAATTGCCCGGCGAGCGGAACTGGCATGCATTATGGACCGCCGCCGGCCCCGAACTGATGTTCATGGTCGCAGTGGTGCTGGTCCTCCGCACAATGGTCGTGGCCCTCTCGGCGCTGGTCGACGAGCAGACGATCACGCCCGGCTTCTACAATCTGGTGCGCTGGCAGGCGCACCGGCACGTCTCGCGCCAGTCCTACGCCTTCTTCCAGAACGACTTCGCCGGCCGGATCGCGACGAAAGTCTGGCAGGCGGGGCAGGCGACCGGCGACCTGATGGAAAGCTTCATCGAGGTCGTCTGGTTCATGATCGTCTATACGGTGACGACGCTGGCACTGGTCGCAGGACTCGATCTCAGGCTGGCGGCATTGGTGGTGATCTGGATCACCGCTTTCGGCTTTCTGGCCAGGCGCTATCTGCCGGCAATCCGCAAGCACGCCGAAGCGACGGCCGAGGCGGGCTCGATGATCAATGGCCGCATCGTCGATTCCTACTCCAACGTGCAGACGCTGAAACTTTTCGCGGCGGACGGCGACGACCGCTACATCAGGAACGGCTTCGACATCTATCTCGACGCATTGCGCCCCTTCACCCGCCGGTTGACCGGCGTGCGCATGGCGCTGACGACGCTGTCGGGCATCATGATCACGGCGATCGGCTGCTTTGCCGTCTATCTCTGGGTCGAGGGCTCGATCACCGTCGGCGCCGTCGCCTTCACGCTGTCGCTGGTGCTGCGCCTCAACATGCTGCTCGGCCGGCTGATGATGCAGATGAACAGTATCTTGCGAAACCTCGGCGTGCTGGAGAACTCCAAGGCGCTGATCTCGCAGCCGCTGGGGCTGACCGACGCACTGGACGCGAAAGAGCTGGTCGTCACGGGCGGACGCATCGACGTGAAGAATGTCGAGTTCCATTACGGCAAGGGGTTTGGCGTGCTCAACGGCGTCGACCTTGTCGTCAAGCCGGGCGAGAAGGTCGGGCTGGTCGGGCCATCGGGCGCCGGCAAGACGACGTTGGCCAACCTGATCCTGCGCCTCTACGACCTCGAAAGCGGCCGGATCACCATCGACGGCCAGGACGTCTCCGGTGTGACGCAGAATTCGCTGCGCGCCAATATCGGCGTCGTCAGCCAGGACACCGCCCTGTTCCATCGCTCGCTGCGCGACAACATCAAGCTCGGCATGCCCGATGCGACCGACGCGCAGGTGATCGCGGCGGCCAAGAAGGCCGAGGCCCACGAATTCATCCTGAGCTTGCGCGACAACAGGGATCGCCAGGGCTACGAAGCCTTTGTCGGCGAACGCGGCGTCAAGCTGTCGGGCGGCCAGCGCCAGCGCGTGGCGATCGCCCGCGTCTTCCTCAAGGACGCGCCGATCCTGATCCTCGACGAGGCGACGTCGGCGCTCGATTCCGACATCGAGGCGGCGATCCAGGAGAATCTGACGCGGCTGATGGAGAACAAGACCGTGATCGCCATCGCGCACCGGCTGTCGACGATCGCGGCACTTGATCGCCTGGTGGTGCTCGACGGCGGCCGCATCGTCGAGCAAGGCACGCATGACGAACTGGTGGCGCGCGATGGGCTCTATGCCCGGCTGTGGAAGCGCCAGTCCGGCGGCTTCCTCTATCACGAGGAAAGCGTGCTCGAAGAGACGCGGCCGGCGGAGTAGGCGCATGGCTGGATCGCCAGAGGTGAGCCCGGAGATCGGCCCAGAGGTCGGCCCGGAGATCGACTATGTGCTCAAGCGTTTGCGACCAACCGTGGCGGCCTTCGACGCGTTGAAGGACGAGAGCCGGCTGGAAGGCTACTGGATGCTGGTGCGGTTGGCGGATGGCTGGGCAAGCGGCCGCAACAAGTTCCTGAAGCACGGCGAGGGACTGTTCGGGCTATGGCATGGCCGGGAACTCGCCGGCGTATGCGGGCTGAACATCGATCCCTATTTCGAGGGCAGGGACCAGGGCCGGGTCCGGCACCTGTTCGTCAGTGCGCGCCACCGCCGCAACGGCCTCGGCCGCATGCTGGTCGAGACCGTGATCGATCGGGCCGGCCAATATTTCTCCGTGTTGAACACCCGCGCGCCGCCGGAAGCCTTCGGTTTTTATGAACGGCTTGGCTTTCAGCGCGTGGAAGGCGAAGAATTCGTCACCCACCGCATGGTGTTCGGGAAAGGGAACTGAAATGTCCTTGCGTCCGCCATCTCATCTTGCCGGCGCGTCGGCCGCCGAAGCGGCGTTCGACGCGCTTGGTCATGAGATCCTCGCCGAGAAGGCGGCGGCACTTGGCCGCGCCGGTCAAAAGGTCGAGGAGACGCTGGCCCGGCTAACCAGCAATGCCGACGAGGACATGCGTCCCTTGCTTCTCAAGGAGGCTGCCGCGGCCGTTCACGGCTATTTCATCCAGCGCGAATTGTGCGGCCTTCGCAAGCATGACGCCGTCATCCGCGAATACAACATCCCCAAAGCCGTGCTGGTCAGGCTTGGCGCCATGTAGAGTTGGAACCTGCCGCGCTGATTTCCCTGTGGAAGCGCGCCAGGCGGGCAGCAAGCGCTTCGGGATTTTCATCGGCAACGAAGTGTCCGCTGTCGGCTATGATGTCGCCCTCGACATTTGAGAGCCCGGCCGCGCGCAGGCCATCGACATAGTCGCCGATGTCGCCGGACTCGGCCGCACCCCTGAGATACAGCACCGGAACCGCAATCGGCTTCGCGGGCCGCGCGGCATTGGCCTTGGCATCCTCGGGAAAGGCACGATACCAGTCGAACCCCGCCTGGAGGCTTTCCGGCCGGGAATAGGCCTTGGCGTAGATTTCCCTGGCGTCGTCAGGGATCGAGGCTCGATCCTTCGAAAGCACATTGAAGAAGAAGTCGAAATAAGCGCTCTGATGGCCGCTGACCAGCGTTTCCGGCAAGGCTGGAATAGCGTGAAAGGCGAAATGCCAGATTTGCGGATTGCGAATGACCTTCTCCCACGGAGCGACGCCCGGAATGACGACATCCATGATCGCCGCGCCGGAAAGAATCTCAGGATGGTCGCTCAACAAGGCAAATACGATCTGGCCGCCGACATCGTGGCCGGCGGCCACGAGCTGGCGCAGCCCGCAAGTCTCCGCGACGCCTCTCATCAGCCTCGCCAAGGTTCTCTTGTCACCAGCCTCGGGTACGCCTTGCGAGCCACCGATGCAGGGCAGGTCAGGGGCGACGACCCGGTAGTCGGCCGCCAACCGGCCGACTACCCGCTCGAAGGCGTAGGAGCTTTGCGGCCATCCGTGCAGCAGAAGGAAAGCCGGCGCACCAGCGGGGCCTGCCTCGCGGGTCGCAATGCTCAGCCCTTCGATTTCGATGGTCGAGGTTTGCATATCCTGGCTCTGGCGGCTCTCTGGTTGGCGCCTATGCCGTAGATCTAGGCGCCAACCGGGACGCCGCCAGGGCTATGCAGGAATTACTCCAGCCATTCCGTGATGAAGCTACCGTTTTCGTGGATGTCGGTCGTTTCCAGCGGACCTGGACCGAGATTGGTGAATTTGTGCGGCGTGTGCGGCGGCACGATGACGATCTGCCCCGCCGAGGCCTCGATCTCCTGGTCGCCGACCGTGAACAGGCCGGTTCCCTCGCGAATGATGAAGATCTCCGCATAGGGATGGGCGTGCAGCCGCGGGCCGCCGCCGACATCGGGCAAGTAGTTGAAGATCAGGCAGGAGTTGGAGCCGTAGACGCCGCCTTGCAGTTCGCCCTTCCAGTGGTTGGAACGAACAGACCATTCCTCGCGATCGATGACATGCACCATGGTAGGGAAAATAGATCACTCGGGCAGCCTATGTCGAGGCAAACAACGATGCCGGATTTGCGGTTGTTTCCCGGTTGTTTAGCCGCCTTTTGCGGCCATTCGCCGCCTTGCCGCGCGACAGCGGATTTTGTCCCCGCGACAATCTGCCCTTGTGCCTTGACCCGTCTGGACAAAAACGGGCTTCACGCATAAACCGAAGTCCAAATGCCGGAGGAATTCGCTAGCCTGTTCGCCATGCGCTGTCGGGTTGGCGTGATTGAGCGGGGAACAAGGCTCAGCCACCGGCGCGGAAGAGGCGAAAGGATCAGGCACCCGTGAGCGCAACCGACATCCACGATCCCAACCGTCGAGATTTTCTCTACGTCGCCACCGGCATGGCCGCTGTGGTCGGCGCCGGTGCCGTCGCCTGGCCGTTCATCGACCAGATGCGCCCCGACGCCTCGACGCTGGCGCTCGCTTCGGTCGAGGTCGATGTCTCCTCGCTGACGCCCGGCAGCTCGCTGATCGTCAAGTGGCGCGGCAAGCCGGTCGTGGTGCGCAACCGCACCGAGAAGGAAATGAAGGACGGCGAGGCCGTCAGCCTTTCCGATCTCAAGGATCCGATCGCCCGCAACGCCAATTTGCCGTCCGATGCGCCGGCGACCGACGCCAACCGCACCACGCCCGGCAAGGAAGCCTGGATGGTGATGGTTCAGGTCTGCACCCATCTGGGGTGCATTCCGCTCGGCCAGGAAGGCGATTTCGGCGGCTGGTTCTGCCCGTGCCATGGCTCGCAATACGACACTGCCGGCCGCATCCGCAAAGGCCCGGCACCGGAGAACATGGCGATTCCGGTATTCAAGTTCATTTCCGATACCAAACTCCTTATCGGTTGAGGCAGGGGATATTTCGATGAGCGAGGGACACTCGACCTATACGCCGAAGACCGGTATCGAACGCTGGTTCGACGCCCGCATGCCGCTGCCCAGGATGGTCTATGACAGCTTCATCGCCTATCCGGTGCCGCGCAACCTGAACTATATGTGGACCTTCGGCGGCATCCTGGCGATCATGCTAGTGGCGCAGATCCTGACCGGCATCGTCCTGGCCATGCACTATACTGCCGACACCAATCTCGCCTTCGGTTCGGTCGAGAAGATCATGCGCGACGTGAATTCCGGATGGCTCCTGCGTTACATGCACGCCAACGGCGCCTCGTTCTTCTTCATCGCCGTCTACCTGCACATCTTCCGCGGTCTCTACTACGGCTCCTACAAGGCGCCGCGCGAACTGCTGTGGATCCTGGGTTGCATCATCTACCTCCTGATGATGGCGACCGGCTTCATGGGCTATGTGCTGCCATGGGGGCAGATGAGCTTCTGGGGCGCCACCGTCATCACCGGCTTCTTCAGCGCCATCCCGCTGGTCGGCGACTGGATCCAGCAACTGCTGCTCGGCGGCTTCGCCGTCGACAATCCGACGCTCAACCGCTTCTTCGCGCTGCATTACCTGCTGCCGTTCATGATTGCCGGCGTCGTCGTGCTGCACGTCTGGGCGCTGCATGTCGTCGGCCAGTCGAACCCGACTGGCATCGAGGTCAAGTCGAAGACCGATACCGTCGCCTTCACGCCCTACGCGACCATCAAGGACGCGTTCGGCATGATCGTGTTCCTGTTCGTCTTCGCCTACTTCGTCTTCTACCTGCCGAACTATCTCGGCCATCCGGACAACTACACGGTCGCCAACCCGCTGAAGACGCCGGCCCATATCGTTCCGGAATGGTACTTCCTGCCGTTCTACGCGATCCTGCGCGCCATCACCTTCAACATCGGCCCGATCAATTCCAAGCTCGGCGGCGTGCTGTGTATGTTCGGCGCCATCGTCATGCTGTTCCTGGTGCCGTGGCTCGACACTTCCAAGGTGCGCTCGGCGGTCTACCGGCCCTGGTACAAGCTGTTCTTCTGGCTGTTCGTGGCCGATGCCATCCTGCTGGGCTGGCTGGGCTCGCAGCCGGCGGAAGGTAGCTATGTGTTCATGGCGCAGATGGCGACGCTGTTCTACTTCGCCTTCTTCCTGGTCGCGCTGCCCGTGCTCGGCTTGATCGAGACTCCGCGCAGGCTGCCGAACTCGATCACCGAGGCGGTGCTCGAAAAGAACAAGGGTGGCGGCGGACATCCGGCGGGCGCCACGGCAGCACCCGAGACCAAGGGCTGAGCGGTAGAGAATCTAAGGGGATTTGGCATGAAGAAGATTCTCACCTCGCTGGCGCTGGTCGGCCTTGTGGCCGCCGGCACTGGGGTTGCAGGCACTTGGGCGTTCGCGGCCGAAGAAGCGCACAACGCGGCGGCACCCACGCATTTCCCGATCAACGAGCCGAAGGAAATGAGCTGGAGCTTCACCGGCCCGTTCGGCACCTATGACAAGGCGCAGCTGCAGCGCGGCCTGAAGGTCTACAAGGAAGTCTGCTCGGCCTGTCATTCGATGAACCTGGTGGCGTTCCGCACGCTGTCGGACCTCGGCTATAGCGACGCGCAGATCAAGACGCTGTCAGCAGAATACACCATCCACGACGGCCCCAACGATGCCGGTGACATGTTCGACCGTCCCGGCAAGCCGTCCGACCATTTCCCGGCGCCCTTCGCCAATGAGGAAGCCGCCGCTGCGTCCAATGGCGGCGCGGCGCCGCCCGACATGTCGCTGCTGGCCAAGGCGCGCGGCGTCGAGCGCGGCTTCCCGCAGTTCGTCTTCGACATCTTCACCCAGTATGATGCGGGTGGTCCTGACTACATCCATTCGCTGCTGACAGGCTACGACGAGACGCCGCCCGCCGGCATGGTCATCCCGGAAGGCACCCACTACAATCCGTACTTCATGTCCGGCGTGTCGCTGAAGATGCCCAAGCCGCTCTCCGACGGCCAGGTGACCTATGACGACGGCTCGCCGCAGACCATCGACCAGTATTCCCGCGACGTGGCTGCCTTCCTGACCTGGGCGGCCGAGCCGCACATGGAAGACCGCAAGAAGATGGGCTTCCGCGTGCTGGTGTTCCTGCTTCTGTTTGGCGCCCTGGTCTACCTGACCAAGCGTAAGGTATGGGAAGCCGTCGCTCACTAAGCGATGCCATAGTCTGGAATTCAAAAGGGGCGCCGCGAGGTGCCCTTTTCTGCTTTTGGGGTGGATAGCTCAGGCCACGCGTCGGCGGTGTCACATGGCCGTCATCGCACATCGCGATCCTGCGGTGCTCTCATCAAAGGATCACGCCCATGAAAAGATACGCATCGCTTGCGGCAGGCCTGCTGCTGCTCGTCGTTGGTTCCGCGGCCCGCGCCGAAGACGCGAAACCCTTCATTACCAACAAGGATGTCGACCTGACGATGATCCTGCCGCCGCCTCCGGCCAATGATTCGGCCGAGACCAAGGCCGAGCTTGGCGAGGTGCTGACCATGCAAGTCACGCGCACACCCGAAATGGAAGCCCGCGCCATCGCCGATGCCGAGGAAAACGTCTGGCGTTTCGCCGATGTCATGGGGCCGGATTTCAACAAGGACAAGCTGCCGAAATTCAGCGCCTTCTTCGATCGCGTGGTGGAGACCGAAGGCGCCGTCGTCGATCCGGCCAAGGACGTCTGGAAGCGTCCGCGTCCGCACCAGCTCAGCGATCTCGTCAAGCCGGTGGTCAAGCTGTCGAGCTCCGGTTCCTGGCCGTCCGGCCATGCGACCGTCGGCACGATGATGGGCATCATCCTGGCCGACATGGTTCCGGAAAAGCGGGCCCAGATCATGGCGCGCGCGGCCGAGTTCGCCCACAACCGCATCGTCGGCGGCATCCATTATCCGTCCGACGTCGAGATGGGCAAGATTTCCGGCAGCGTCATCGCCGCGGTCCTGCTCAACCGCGACGATTTCAAGGCCGAGTACGAAGTGGCCAGGGCGGAGCTTCGCTCCGATCTCGGCATGTAGGACTGGCCGGTAGCCATCTTTCCGAGCGGGGCGCCTTCGGGCGCCCCTTTTCGTGTCGGCCGCGGCCTGCGCCCACTGCAAGGAAATCGCCTCGCGTTTGCCGCCATATCCTTTGCCGGACGTGCTTGTGTCGACCGTCACATCGCGCTAGCCGTTGTCGGCCGCGCCGGGCTACGATCGGCCCCGCGCCGTTTCGCTTCTGTCAGCTGGATCACCCGGAGCCGCTTCATGAAATCCTCTCTCGAAGACACGCTGCTGGCGTCGATCCGAACCATCCCGGACTATCCCAGGCCCGGCATCCTGTTTCGCGACATCACCACGCTGCTCGGCAACGCACGCGCCTTCCGCCGCGCCATCGACGAGCTGGTGCATCCCTATGCCGGGCAGAAGATCGACAAGATCGCCGGTATCGAGGCGCGCGGCTTCATCCTCGGCGGCGCCGTCGCCCACCAGCTCTCGGCCGGCTTCGTGCCGATCCGCAAGAAGGGCAAGCTGCCTTACGAGACCGTGCGCGTCGCCTACAGCCTGGAATACGGGCTGGATGAGATGGAGATGCACAAGGACGGCGTCGCGCCCGGCGAGAAGGTCATCCTGGTCGACGACCTGATCGCCACCGGCGGCACGGCGGAAGCGGCGGTCAAGCTGCTGCGCCAGATCGGCGCCGACATCCTCGCCGCCTGCTTCGTCATCGACCTGCCGGATCTGGGCGGACGCGCCAAGCTCGAAGCGCTCGGCGTGCCGGTGAGGACGCTGATCGGGTTCGAGGGGCATTGAGCATTTTTCCCTTCTCCCCTTGTGGGAGAAGGGAAAGACACCTCATTCCACCTTCACCAGCACGGCGCTCTCGAATTCCAGCACCTTGGCGCCGGTCGAATCGGAGGCCTCGCAGAGCAGCGCCAGCAACCGCCAGCCGGGACGGGACGCTATGGGGCGGTGGGAAAGCGCCGTGCGTGCGAAGGTGATGGTTTGCCCGGCATGGACGGGCTTTAGCCATTTCAGGTTCTTGAATCCGGGCGAGGGGCCGAATTCGGGCACCGGGCCGTCCCAGCCTTCGGCGTCCAGGCGGGTTTCCAGATTAAGCTTCATCCAGGTGGCCGCGGTGTGCCAGCCGGAGGCGCAGAGCCCGCCAAGCACGCTCTTCCTCGCCGCCTCCTCGTCGATATGGAAGATCTGAGGGTCGTATTTGCGGGCGAACGCCTTGATCGCCTCGGGCTCGAATGTGTGCGAGCCCAGCGTCACCGTGGTGCCGATGCGGAAGAATTCGTCCAATGTCATGACAGGCTCCCAGCGGCATCGCGCGTCAGGAACATGATGGAGTTCTCGAGCTCGAAGACACTTTCGCCGCGCTGGTTGACCAGTTCGCTGCGCATGGTCACGAAGCCGAGTTGCGGCTTCGATTTCGACAGGCGCCTGGCGAGAACCACCAGGTTGCCCCGCAGCGTATCGCCGGCGAGCACCGGCTTCTTCCATTTGACCTGATCGACGCCGGGCGCGCCCTGGCAGGTGGAATCCAGCAGGAAGGCATCGCACAGCATGCGCATGAACATGGCGCAGGTGTGCCAGCCCGAGGCCGAGAGGCCACCGAGGATGCTGGCCTTGCCGGCCTCCTCGTCGAGATGCATCGGCTGAGCGTCGAACTCGCTGGCGAACTCGATGATCTCGGCCGCGCTTACTTTTTTCGCGCCGAGGTCGAACGAGGTCCCCTCGACGAAGTCCTCATACGCCCATGTCTTTCCGGTCATGGTCAGCAATCCGGTTGTAGAATGCGCGATCCCTTTGGATCGGAAAACCCGGATGCAGGCCGCGGGCGGTTTGGTCAAGCCCTTTCTGGTGAGCCAGGCCCAGGCAGCGGGCGTTCAGAGCCAGCCGCGGCGGCGGAAATACCAGAAAGGCAGGATCGCCGAGATCACCATCATGGCAATGGCGAAGGGATAGCCGAACTCCCACTTCAGCTCGGGGATGACATCGAAATTCATGCCGTAGATCGAGGCGACGAGTGTCGGCGGCAGGAAGATGACGGCGGCGACGGAGAAGATCTTGATGATGGCGTTCTGCTCGATCGAGATCATGCCGAGCGTGGCGTCGAGCAGGAAGGAGATCTTCTGCGACAGGAAGGTGGCGTGGTCGGCAAGCGACAGCACGTCGCGCGACAGGGTCTTGATGCGGGCGCGGACGTCCTTGCTCATCTTGGTCAGAGTCGCGACATGGGCGAGGAAACCCGCCAGCCGCTGCAGCGAGATCAGGCTGTCACGGATGGAGGAGGCGATGTCTTCCTTGCGGCCGATGGCCTT
Source organism: Mesorhizobium sp. M8A.F.Ca.ET.207.01.1.1 (assembly GCF_004794715.1). Taxonomy (NCBI): domain Bacteria; kingdom Pseudomonadati; phylum Pseudomonadota; class Alphaproteobacteria; order Hyphomicrobiales; family Phyllobacteriaceae; genus Mesorhizobium; species Mesorhizobium sp. M8A.F.Ca.ET.207.01.1.1. The sequence continues at coordinate 724,323 of NZ_SRUS01000002.1, forward strand.
CAGCAGTTCCTGGAAGTCGCGGTTGCGCTTCGACACCTTGGTCGAGCGCGCCTCGAAGATGTCGCGCGAAATCACTTCGACATCGCGGCCGGCGCGCTCGAGGATGTCGGCGAGGCGGTCGACGATCGCCTCCAGCAGGCCGATCAGGATGGTGTCGCCGCTGCTGCAGCCGGTCGCCACCTTCTCGGCGCGCAGCGGGAAGGTCTTGAACGCCTTCGGTTCGTGATAGCGTACGGTGATCAGCCTGGCGCCGGCGAGCACGAAGGTGACCGGCGACATCAGGGGATCGTCGACCTCGGTCTGCGCGGGCAAGGTGGCGGTCATGAAGTAGGCGCCGTCCTCGATATAGAGGCGGCTTGAAATCTCGATCTCCTCCATCTCCTCGCGGGTCGGGATGGCGATGCCGAGCCAGCTTTCGATGGTGGCCTCTTCCTCCTTGGTCGGATTGACGAGATCGGCCCAGACGACCTTGTCGCCATTGACCAGCAGGTCGTCGGTGAGGCGCAGGCGATCATTGTCGACGACGAAGGCCTTGATCATCGCCGAATCTCCCTGCCAGAGCCGCGTTGAGGTTACGCATCGTGTCGGATTGCACGGTTTTTCGTCGCACGCCGACCGTGTGGCTGCCGCTTAGACCCGCGGCATGACAAAATCAAGACAAGCCGAGCAGGGCCGGCTGGCATCGGCCACTCAGAAAAATTCGTCGAGGAGCCGGTGGTACGAAAGCTTCGTCGGCTCTACTTCCGCCCAGACATTGTCGACTGGGCAGGAGGGTCATGTGTTGAACTTGAACAGCATGATGTCGCCGTCCTGGACGACATATTCCTTGCCTTCATCGCGCGCCTTGCCGGCTTCCTTGGCCGCCACTTCCCCGCCCAGCGTGACAAAGTCGTTGTAGGCGATGGTCTGGGCGCGGATGAAGCCGCGCTCGAAATCGGTGTGGATGACGCCGGCCGCCTGAGGTGCCTTGTCGCCCTTGTGCACGGTCCAGGCGCGCGTCTCCTTCGGCCCAACGGTAAAATAGGTGATGAGGTGCAACAGGTCGTAGCCGGCACGGATCACCTTGTTCAGGCCGGGCTCGTCGAGGCCGAGCGAGGATAGGAATTCCATTTCCTCCTCGTCGGAAAGCTGGGCGACTTCCGCCTCGATCGCCGCCGAGATCACTACGGTGCCGGCGCCCTGCGCGGCGGCCATTTTCTCCACAGCCTTTGTGTGCTCGTTGCCGGTCGCGGCATCGGCCTCGGCGACGTTGCAGACATAGAGCACTGGATGCGAGGTGAGCAGGTTCAGCCCCTGCAGGATGCGCAAATCTTCGGCCGAAATACCCTTGAGCAGGATGCGGGTCGGCTTGCCGGCCTGCAGCAACTCGAGCGCTGCCTCCATCATCGGCAGCACGGCGGTGGCTTCCTTGTCCTTGCTGCCGGCGCGCTTGCGGAATTGCACGATGCGGCGCTCGAGGCTGTCGAGGTCGGCAAGCATCAGCTCGGTCTCGACCGTCTCGGCGTCGGCGACGGGGTCGATGCGGCCCTCGACATGGGTGATGTCGTCATCCTCGAAGCAGCGCAGCACGTGGACGATGGCGTCGACCTCGCGGATGTTGGCGAGAAACTGGTTCCCCAGCCCTTCGCCCTTAGAGGCGCCGCGCACCAGGCCGGCAATATCGACGAAGGAGATGCGAGTCGGGATGATCTCCTTCGACTTGCCGATCGCGGCGATCTTCTGCAGGCGCGGGTCCGGCACCGCCACCTCGCCGGTGTTCGGTTCGATGGTGCAGAACGGATAGTTGGCGGCCTGTGCGGCGGCCGTCCTCGTCAGCGCGTTGAAGAGCGTCGACTTGCCGACATTGGGCAAGCCAACGATGCCGCATTTGAAACCCATTTTGTCCGGTCCTATCGGGAAAAGCGAAATTTGATGAGGGCTATGGGCGATAGGGGTTGGGAACGTCAAGCCCTGTAACGCCGATGGTCCCGCGGCTCAGTCCTTGTTGCCGAACAGTTTCTTCAGCATCGCCGCCATCGGGCCGGTCTCGGGCAGCTTGGCGGGCGCCTGCTGGGGGCGGGCCTGGCGGACATGGCTTTGCTGTTTCGGAGCCTGTTTTTGCGCCGGCTTTTCCGGTTCGGCGCCCGCCTTGCCCTGTACGGCAAGGGCGGCCTTGTTCATGAAGCCGGATTCGTCGCCCTTGACGATCATGGCAGCGTTGTCGGCGATCGCGTCGAGCAACGGGTCGAGCCAGTCGCGGTCGGCCTTGGCGAAATCGCCGAGCACATGATGCTGGACCATTTCCTTGACGCCGGGATGGCCGACGCCGATGCGCACGCGGCGATAGGCGTTGCCGACATGGCCATCGATCGAGCGGATGCCGTTGTGGCCGCCGGCACCGCCGCCGGTCTTGATGCGCAGCTTGCCTTCGGCAAGATCGATCTCGTCATAGAAGACGGTGAGGGCGGAAAGGTCGAGCTTGTAGAAGCGCAGCGCTTCCCCGACCGACTGGCCGGACAGGTTCATGAAGGTCTGCGGCTTGATCAGGATGATCTTTTCACCGCCGAGCGTGCCCTCGGCGATCAGGCCCTGGAACTTCTTCGACCAGGGCGAAAAGGAATGGCGGCGGGCGATAGCGTCCGCCGCCATGAAGCCGACATTGTGCCGGTTTTCAGCATATTTCGCGCCCGGATTGCCGAGGCCTGCAAAGACAAGCGCCGTCTTCCCTGGCATCGTCTGCTCCGGGCGTGAAAGAGTTACTTCTCTTCGGCGGCAGGAGCCGCTTCGGGGGCCGCAACCTCAGCCGTCTCTTCCGTCTCCGGCTTCATCGCCGCCGAACCGGCAATGGTCGCGATGGTGAAGTCGCGATCGGAGATGACCGGCTTGACGCCAGCCGGCAGCTTGACCGCCGAGATATGGATCGAATCGCCGATGTCGGCGCCGGTGAGATCGACGGTGATGAATTCCGGGATCGCATTGGCCGGGCAGTGGAACTCGACCTCGTGACGCACGATGTTGAGCACGCCGCCGCGCTTGATGCCGGGCGACTTGTCTTCATTGATGAAGTGGACAGGCACGTCGACATTGACTTCCGTGTCCTTGCCGATGCGCAGGAAATCCACATGCATCGGGAAGTCCTTGACCGGGTCGAGCTGGAAGTCCTTCGGCAGGACCTGGATCTTCTTGCCGTCGACATCGATCGTGGCGACCGTGGTCAGGAACCCGCCGCCATGGATCTTGTAGAAGATGTCCTTGTAGGTGAGCGCAATCGCCAGGGGAGGCTGCTTGTCACCGTAAATTACTGCAGGCACTTTACCGTTGCGGCGAACTGCTCGGGCGGACCCCTTACCGACCTGTTCGCGCGCTTCGGCCTTGAGCTCGTAAGTATCGTGGCTCATGGCTTTTCCTTTCGCGTGTTATGGAGCGCCTACGGTTGGCGATGTGCCAGGCCGTAAACGTCGAAAGCCGCCGGACCTCGATGTCCGAATGCCGGAAACCGCAGCGAGCGGATCTTTGTTCGGGATCACAAGGGGAAGGCAGCCTTCCGCCGCGTTGCCTCCAAGGGTGTCTACGCGGGTGGCGGCTCTATAGCGGAAGGTGGTCCCAGGTGCAAGCGGCGGCCGAAGAGCCGTCGCTACCGGTCGCCGCTCAACGCATCGCGCAGTGCCTGGACCTGCCGGTTCAGGGCGTCGAGTTCGGCCAGCGTCATGCCCGAGCGCTCGATCAGGGTCTCGTTCAGGCAATTGCACTGGACGAGCAGCTTGCGGCCGGCGGATGTCAGGTCGACCTGTACCTGGCGCTCGTCGGCCTGATTGCGCTGGCGGGTCACCACGCCAGCCTGTTCCATACGCTTGACCAGCGGCGTGACGGTGCTCGATTCCAGAGCGAGCCTGTGCGCGATCGCGCCGACCGACATGCCGTCGGCCTCGCCCAACGCGTTGAGTACGAGATATTGCGGATAGGTGATGCCCATCTCGTCCAGCATCGGCTTGTAGGTGCGGTTGATCGCCATGCTGGTGGCGTAGAGCGTGAAACAGAGCTGATTGTCCAACGGGAGAGGCACGACGCAGTCCTTTGCCGATTAAGCGCCTCAAGTATGTACCACGAGAAATGATATCGCGATATATATTTTTTGTGGACACGGGGATCAAGCTGCGTTAGCAATATTGATATCGCGATATTGTTTATCGCGACACCAAATTTAACGGAGATTGAGATGACCTCGCAGACCAAATCAGGCTCAGGCAGCGGCACGATCACCACCAAGGACGGCACGCAGATCTATTACAAGGACTGGGGAACCGGTCAGCCTATCGTCTTCCATCACGGCTGGCCGTTGAGCAGCGACGACTGGGACGCCCAGATGCTCTTCTTCCTGGCACAGGGCTACCGCGTCATCGCCCATGACCGCCGCGGCCACGGCCGCTCGACCCAAACAGATGTCGGCAACGAGATGGACACCTACGCCGCCGACGTGGCTGAACTTGCCGCGCATCTCGACCTCAAGGATGCCATCCATGTCGGCCATTCGACCGGCGGCGGCGAAGTGGCGCGCTATGTCGCCCAGTATGGAGCGGGCGGACGCGTCGCCAAGGCAGCGTTGCTCGGCGCGGTGCCGCCGATCATGCTCAAGACGCCGGCCAATCCCGGCGGCCTTCCCATCGAGGTGTTCGACGGCTTCCGCTCCGGCGTCGCCGCCAACCGCGCCCAGCTTTACGTGGACGTTCCCACTGGGCCGTTCTACGGTTTCAACCGTCCAGGCGCCGAGGTTTCGCAAGGTGTCATCGACAACTGGTACCGCCAGGGCATGATGGGCGGCACCAAGGCGCACTATGATTGCATCAAGGCCTTCTCGGAGACCGACTTCACCGAGGACCTCAAGAAGATCGACGTGCCGGTGCTGGTCATGCATGGCGATGACGACCAGATCGTTCCGATCGCCGACTCGGCGCTGTTGACCATCAAGCTGCTCAAGAAGGGCGAGCTCAAGGTCTACAAGGGTTTCCCGCACGGCATGGCCACGACCCACGCCGCAGTCATCAACGCCGACCTGCTGGCCTTCTTCAAGGCCTGAAACCTTCCCGCCTGAACGAAAAAGGCACCCGCGATATGGCGGGTGCCTTTGCCTGGACACAGCCCGGATGATTTAAGCGGCCGCTTGCGCCTTGCGAGCTTGCTTCATGTTGGGCAGGAACACGGTCAGCAGCCCCAGGAACGGCAGGTAGGAGCAGATCTGGAAGACGAAATCGATGCCCTTCATGTCGGCGACGACGCCAAGTACGGCGGCCGCGATGCCGCCGACGCCGAAGGCGAAGCCGAAGAAGATGCCGGCGATCGTGCCGACGCGGCCCGGCACCAGTTCCTGCGCGAAGACGACGATGTTGGAGAAGGCCGACGACAGGATGAGGCCGATCAGCACGGTCAGCACCATCGTCCATTCCAGGTTGGCGTAAGGGAGCGCCAGCGTGAAGGGTAGCACGCCGACGATCGAGAACCAGATCATCGCCTTTTGTCCATAGCGGTCGCCGAACGGACCGCCGAGCAGGATGCCCAGCGCCGAGGAGCCAAGGAAGAGGAACAGCATGACCTGCGACATCTGCACCGAAACGCCGAACTTATGGATGGAGTAGAAGGTGTAGTAGCTGGCGAGGCTGGCGATGTAGGCGTTCTTGGTCAGCACCAGCAAGGTCAGCACCGCCAAGGCCCACATAACTTTGCGGCGCGGGAAGGGCGAGACGAAGCTTGCCGTCTTGCGATTGCCTTGCGCGGCGCGCAGACGGCTGTACCAGCCGCCGACCTGCCACAGGATGACGATGCCGATCAGCGAGCCGACGGCGAACCAGGCGATGCTGGTCTGGCCGAAGGGCACGACGATGAAGGCGGCGAGCAACGGGCCCATGGACTGGCCGAAATTGCCGCCGACCTGGAACAGCGACTGCGCCAGGCCGAACCGGCCGCCGGAAGCGAAGCGGGCGATGCGCGAGGATTCGGGATGGAAGATCGCCGAACCGATGCCGATCAGCGAGGCGCCGATCAGCAGCAGGTAGTAGTGCCCGGCATAGGCCAGCACGACCAGGCCGATCAGCGAGGACGCCATGCCCCAGGGCAGCGAATAAGGCATCGGCCGCTTGTCGGTGACCGCGCCGATGATCGGCTGCAGTAGCGATGCCGTCACCTGGAAGGTGAAGGTCAACAGGCCGATCTGCCAGAAGTCGAGGCCGTAATTGTCTTTCAGAAGCGGATAAATGGCCGATAGCAGCGACTGCATGATGTCGTTGATGCAGTGGCACAGGCTCACCGCCAGGATGACGGTGAAGGCCGTCGCCTGGGCTGAAGCGTGACTGGCGGTCGCAGGCGGCGCGACGCTGGTGGCTGTCGTATCGGTCAAGATAGGCTCCGTAGTCTTTTTGGCGGGTTGTTCCCGCAGGCGACGTGGCGGGCGCTTCCCGCAGGCAGCCTTATAGTCCGGTTGCCAAGCGACTTCTTTCGTGGTTTGGTCCAATAGTTTCGCAAGTGGGCCATACCGAATGCCAAAAGCCAGGGAGATTTTCGGCGCCGGCCACACCGATCTCGGGCAATTGCACGGGCTGCGTTGGCAGTGGCTCGAGCAGGCGGTCGGGCCGGCGGTGGTGTTGCCGACGGAATATCCGGACGGCTACCACGTGCCGCACCACCACCACAGCCGCAGCCAGTTGCTGCATGCGCTGGTCGGCGTCGTGCTGGTAACGACGCGGCATGGGCGCTGGATGGTGCCGCCCGACCATGCGATGTGGATTCCGGCCGGTATCGAACATTCCGTCGAGATGCTGGGCGATGTGTCGATGCGCTCGGTCTATGTCATGCCGCAGGCGATCCCGGGCCTGCCGGAGGGCATGCGCGTCGTCGGCATCACCGACCTGATGCACAGCCTGATCGTGGAATCCGAGAAGCTGCCGCAAGGCGGCGAACTGGAGGGACGCGGCGGCCTGATCATGAACCTGCTCCTGCACGAGATCCCGCAATTGCCGGAGCGGCCGCTCGGCCTGCCGTTCCCGTCCGATCCCAAGCTGGCGGCGCTCTGCAGGCGTTTCGTCGCCGCACCCTCGCCGCACGCGACGATCGACGAATGGGCCGATACTGTCGGCATGAGCCGGCGCTCCTTCACGCGCGCCTTCCAGCGCCAGACCGGCCTGTCGCTGTCGACGTGGCGCCAGCAGGCCTGCCTGTTCGCGGCCTTGCCGAGGCTCGCCGATGGCGAGCCGATCACCAGGGTGGCGCTCGATCTCGGCTATGACAGCGTGCCGGCCTTCATCACTATGTTCAAGCGCATGCTCGGCTCCTCGCCGCGCGGCTATATGCGCGGCGCGCGCGATGCCGGCGAAGGCATGCGGCGAGCCCCGGCCCGGCTAGAAGCGCCGACGCCATCGGCCTTGCCTCAGGGGTAACTGGCCGCAGGGGTAACTGGCTTTCAGTCGAACAGGCTCGACACCGATTCCTCGGTCGCCGTGCGCGAGATGGCTTCGCCCATCAGGTCGGCGATCGAGATGACGCGGATGTTGGGCGCGTCGAGCACGCCTTGCGTCGGCTGGATGGAATCGGTGATCACCAGTTCCTGCAGCTTCGAGCCGCTGATGCGGGCAACCGCGCCGCCCGACAGCACGCCGTGGGTGATGTAGGCGGTGACGCTAGTGGCGCCGTTGGCGAGCAGCGCATCGGCGGCATTGCACAGCGTGCCGCCGGAATCGACGATATCGTCGATCAAAAGGCAATCCTTGCCGGCGACCGCGCCGATGATGTTCATGACTTCCGATTCGCCCGGACGCTCGCGGCGCTTGTCGACGATGGCGAGCTGTGCGTCGAAGCGCTTGGCCAGCGCGCGGGCGCGCACCACGCCGCCAATATCGGGCGACACCACCACGACATTGCCGAGCTGCTTGTATTTCGCCTTCACGTCGCGGGCCATCACCGGCACCGAGAACAGATTGTCGGTCGGAATGTCGAAGAAACCCTGGATCTGGCCGGCATGGAGATCCAGCGTCAAAACCCGGTCGACACCGGCGCGTGTGATCATGTTGGCGACCAGCTTGGCCGAGATCGGCGTGCGCCCGGAAGCGCGGCGGTCCTGCCTGGCATAGCCGAAATAGGGGATAACCGCCGTGATGCGCTTGGCCGAGGAGCGCATGAAGGCGTCGATCATGATGAGCAGTTCCATCAGGTGATCGTTGGTCGGGAACGAGGTCGACTGCAGGATGAAGACATCCTCGCCGCGCACATTCTCCTGGATTTCGACGAAGATTTCCTGGTCGGCGAAGCGCCTGACACTGGCCTTGCCCAGCGGGATGTTGAGATAGCGAGCGACCGCTTCGGCCAGCACCCTGTTGGAATTGCCTGCGAAGAGTTTCATGCACCGTTCCTGGTGGAGGAAGGAGAGCCCCAACAGACTCTCCTGCGCCTTTTAACCGGGCTTTTAGCGGCCCGCGCGGCTATTGCAAGCGCCGTGATCGCGAATCCGCCGGCGAAGCCTAAGAAAGCTGTTCGGCATCACCGGCTGGCAACACCTCAACCCGCCTTGCCGCTGAGAAAGGCCGTAAACTGATCGATGGTCTGGTCGGCGATCGCCTGCATGGTGGCTGGCGAGACCGACTTCCAGCTGTCGGCCGCGCTGCCGCCGGAACCGGTCGAAGGCGCCTTCATCTGGCCGTTGATGCGGTGCAGCCGGTTGCCGGAGGGGTCGTAGACGTCCCAGACATAGATGACGGTGGTGTCCTTGCCCTCCGTCATCGTCGAGAAGTAACCCTTGAGCACATGGGTCGCGGTCTGGTCCTGGCTGCCGGCCAGAGTGATGCCGCGCTGCTTGGCGCGTGTCTGCAGTTCCGCCGTCAGCGGCGTGGCGGCGTCCACCGAAGCGCCGACGATCGGCGCGATCTGCAGCCGGGTCTTCGACAGGATCGCGGCGGCCTGGGCGGAGGTGACGGGCGAGGCGGCGGGTGCGCCCGCGGTCGTGGAGGCCGGCGCGGCCGTCGATGGCGGGGGGGCGGGAACGGTCGCGGCGGCGCTGCCTTGCGTGGCGGGTGCTGGCTGTGCCGAGGCTGCCGGCGGGGTGATGGCGGAGGGTTCGAGAACGTCCTTTGCGTTGGTGCAGGCAGTCAAAGCCAATGCCACAAGCAATGACACGGTCGTCAGGTGCGATCGTCTCATTTGCCTTCTAACTCCTTGGCGAAGAACGCCTCCCATTATGGATTCACTGCACGATCAAGTCGAGATCATGGCGGGACAGCGGCTTCGGCTGGGATTCGGTGGTCAGGTAGGTGCGGCCAAGCGTCATCGCCGTCTCGGTCTCGGAATCCATGATGATCATGTGGGCAAACAGCGTCATGTTCGGCGCGATCGGCTCGGGATTGCCCTGGTAGAACATCGGCATGTCCATCCAGGACGGCGTGAAGCGGGCGCCGACCGAATAGCCGCAGGCGTTCAGCCGATGCTTGGTCAGGCCGTGCGATTCCATGGTGCGGGCGTGGGCGTCGAACACGTCGCCGAAGGTGTTTGCGGGCGTCATCGCCTTTTCGACGGCCAGAAGCGCGGCGCGTGCGGCGTCGAACAGCTCCTGATGGCGCTTGGAGACCTTGCCGGTCAGCACGGTACGCATCATCGGCGCATGGTAGTGATGGAAGACGCCGGCCCATTCGAGCGTCAGCTGGTCGTTCTTGGTGAGCTTGCGGCGGCCGGCCTTGTAACGGCACAGCAGCGCATCGACGCCGGAGCCGATGATGAACTCGTTGGCCGGGTAGTCGCCGCCGCCGGCGAAGACCGCGCCCTGCATGGCGGCCAGGATCAGGGCCTCGTCGCCGCCCTGCTTGATCAGCGGCAGGGCCGCGTCCAGCGCGTCGTCGGAGAGATTGGCGGCCTTTTCCGCCTTGGCGACCTCGGCCGGGCTCTTGAACAGGCGCAGCCGGCCGACGATGCCGGAGGCATCGGCGATCTGGCCGAAGGTCTGCAACTGCTCGTCCAGGCGGCGGCCATTATAGGCGGTGAGGCCGTGGGTGTCGTATTCGACGCCGATGCGGGCGCCGAGCAGGTCGAGTTCGTTGAGCAGGTTGCGCAGGTCGACCGCCGGATTGGCGCCGTCGCGGTCGGTCCACAGCACGATGTTGTCGATGATCGAGGTGTTGCGCGCCTGGCGAAGGTCCGCCGAGCGCGTCAGAAGCACCATGGAGCCGTCGGCCTTCACCACCAGGCACTGGAAGAAGCAGAAGCCGAACGTGTCGTAGCCGGTCAGCCAGTACATGCTTTCCTGCGCGAACAGCAGCATGGCGTCGAGCTTCTTTTCGGCCATCTCGATCATCAGCCGGTCGCGCCGCGCGTCGAATTCCGATCGTTCAAAATGCAGCGCCATTATATCTTCTCCAAAACGATTGCCGAAACCTGCCGGCCATAATCGGGCTCCTTGCGGTGCGTGGTGCGCCGGTAGGAGTAAAACAGATCTTCCTCGGCATAGGTGCAGCGGCCGAGACCCTCGGCCGTCACGCCGGCCCTGGCCAGCCGGTCGACCGTGTAACTGGCGAGGTCGAACATCGAATGGCCGGCATGTGCCGAAGGCACGAAATACCGGGCATTTTCGCTGTCGGCCTCGACGAAGCGGGCGACGAATTCCGGCCCCACTTCGTAATTGTCGGGGCCGATCGAAGGGCCGAGCACGGCGATGATGTTTTCGCGACGGGCGCCGAGGCTCTCCATGGCGGCAATGGTGTTTTCGAGCACGCCGGTGAAAGCGCCTTTCCAGCCGGCATGCGCCGCGCCGATGATGCGCGCGCCGGCATCCGCGAACAGAACCGGGCCGCAATCGGCGGTCGAGGCGCCGATGGCGATGCCGGGCCGGTCGGTGACGATGGCATCGGCCTTGGGCCGCTCGCCCGCGAATGGTTCCCTGGCGATGACGACGTCGGGCGAATGGATCTGCCAGGCGGTCAGGAGATGGCTTGCGGGCACGCCCATCCAGGCGGCGACACGGGCCCGGTTCTCGGCCACCAGCGCCTGGTCGTCATCCGACCCGGTGCCGATGTTGAGGCCCTGGTAGATGCCGGTGGAGACGCCGCCATTGCGGGTGAAATAGCCGTGGCGGATGCCTTGTGCCTGCGCCTTGTCCAGCAGCGGCGACCGAACGGGATCCGGTTTGGTCTGATTGAGCATGTGGGCGTTGTTGTCCGTGTGGGCGGTTTCGTCAAGGAAAAGCAGCCGGCGGTCCGGCCGCTCTCTTACCGGACGGGAGATTGGGAGGGGCAGCGGCAAAAAGTCAATCCGCCGTGGCGAAGGGCCTGACGGAGATACCACGCGGCATGACGGCAAGCACCTTGAACAACTCGCCCATCGCTTGCGGGCCGGCGAGGCGCTCGACGGCATTGGATATCCTGTTGCGTGCCGCCTGGCCGGCATCGGCGCCCAGCTGGCCGGCGCGCTCCAGAATGCCCATCCCGAGCAGGAAATCGCCCTGCGTCGACAGATGGGCGTCGAGACCATGCGCGCGCACGACTGACGCAAGAGCGGCGAAATCGACATGCGAGGTGAGGTCGGCCTCGCCGGGATTGGCCAGCACATCTTCATGATTGTGCCTGCGCAAGGCCTGCAGCGTGTCGCCGATACCGGGCCGCAGATGGCCGTAGTCGGGGAATAGTCCGGCGCCGCCGTCGCTGGCTATGCGTTCGGCGATGGCCGCCATCAGGGCGATGCGGGCGGGCGCGACTTCGACGATCGCGCCTTGCGGCGCGTCGCCCGCATCCCTGGGCAGCAGCGTCGGGTCGACCGAGCCGGCGCCGGCGAAGAAGCAGAGATTGCCGGCCTCGTCCAGGCCGACCATGCGCTCGCGCCATTCGGCGCCGGCGCGGAGGAACTGGCGGATGGGCACGGCATCGAACACTTCGTTGCCGACGATCAGCAGCGGCTGCCGCGGCAGCGTGTCGATGATCTCGTGCCAGGAAACATCGAATGGTGTCTCGCCGAGCGTCTGTTTCTGGACTTCCGTCAGGCGCGGGCTGGTCTCGACCATGGCGAACGCGGCGCCATCGGCCAAGGCCGGATCGAGCCGCGACAAGGTGCGCAGCATGTCCTTCATCAGCGTGCCGCGGCCGGGGCCGATCTCGGCGATGGTGACCGGCATCGGCCGGCCGATTGCTGTCCAGGCCTGGTAAAGCCAGACGGCGACGAGCTCGCCGAACATCTGGCTGATCTCCGGCGCGGTGATGAAGTCGCCGGCCGCGCCGAACGGTTCGCGGGTCGTGTAGTAACCGTCGCGCGGATCGAACAGGCACAGCGCCATGTATTGGTTGACGGGCATCGGGCCCACCGCCTCGATCAGGTCGACGATGCGGGATTTCAGTCGCGTCATGTCACCTGCGGTTGTGCTTGGGTCACCGGCTTGGCTGTCGCCATCGCCCAAATGCCGGCCAGCACCATCGGCGTCGACAGGATCATGCCCATGGTCAGCCAGTTGGTGCCGAGGAGATAGCCGAGCTGCTGGTCGGGTTCGCGGAAGAACTCGACAAAGATGCGCGACAGGCCGTAGCCGCAGATGAAGGCGCCGCCGACAAAGCGCGGCGTCTTCAGCTTGAGACGCGAATGGGTGAGGATGCGCAGGACGACAAACAGCACCAGGCCTTCGAGCAGGGCCTCATAGAGCTGGCTCGGATGGCGGGTGAACGGACCGCCATTGGGGAATTCGATCGCCCAGGGCACATCGGTCGGCCGCCCCCAGAGCTCGGAGTTGATGAAGTTGGCGACACGCACGAGGCCGAGGCCGACCGGCACGCCGGCTGCCACGACATCGAACAGCGACCATGTGCGGATGCCGCGCTTCATGGAAAACAGCGTCATGGCCAGGATGACGCCGAGCAGGCCGCCATGGAAGGACATGCCGCCTTGCCAGACGGCGAAGATATCGAGCGGATGGGCGATATAGCGCGCCAGGTCATAGAACAGGACATAGCCGGTGCGGCCGCCCAGAACCACGCCGATGGCCGCCCAGACGATGAAATCGTCGAGATCCTCCGGCTTCATCGGCAGGACGCCATCGGGCCAGAGTTTCGGATTTGCCGCGAGCCGCTTGGCATACCACCAGGCAAACAGGATGCCGACGATGTAACCGATGCCGTACCAGTGCACCGCCAGCGGCCCGATCTGGACGAGGATCGGGTTGATGTTCGGGAAAGGCAGCGACGCCAGCGGCAGCAGGAAATATTCGTTCAACGGGGAGCTCTCGGTTGCGATCGGCGCGGACCATGCGGCAGGGTTTTGGCAGGGTCAAGGCAAGGTCACGGCCGTCCATGGTCCGTGAACAGGATCGCTCCCAGCTCCGTCGCCGGGTGGGCGTGCTCAACCCCTGGGCTTGGCGGACACCAGTTCACGCAAGGCGTCGTTGATCCTATCCTGCCAGCCGGGACCATCTTCCTGGAAATGATCGAGCACGGCCCGGTCGATCCTGATCGAGACAAGCTCGCGGACATTGGGAGCGGTGGAGGGTTCGCGAGGCGGGGCCGCGGCCGGCTTCTTGACCGGCTTGAAGACAGCTTCGGCGGCTTCCATCGCATTTGTCGGTCGGCGCGGAGGCGTTGCCATTGGGTGACCCTGATTGGAAGCGACTCATGCTCGATGCAGGTCGTGAGAAAAACAGCACACTAAGCGAATTGACGCCATGCCGTACAGTAGGAGCCGTTCGAAAGCCGGTCCATGCTCGGGTATCGATCCGTCAGTTATCCAGGAACGGAATTGCTCTAAGGTCCATTGAGCCGTGCAGGATGTGCAATATCTCAACGGTTTCTACGCCAACGCGATAGAAAATCAGATAGTTGCCGTGAGGACGCCGCCGAATGCCGGAAGATCGATGGTGTTCAAAGAGTGGATATCGCTCCGGCATGGTGCGCAATTCCATACAATCGTGGCGCAATTCCTGCACGAATGTCACGGCATGAAATGGGTTGTCCATCGCGATATAATCGCCAATGGGCTTCAAGGTCCGCCTCCGCCTGATCGGTTAAGACCAGCCGCTTCACTTTTTGGCTGCCATTGCCTTGTACTTGGCCTCCAAGCGGTCAAACACTTCGTCAACCGCCTTTACGCGCCCAGCATCAGCGTCTGAAAGGCCTTTGGCGAGAGCCGCATCGAGAGCCGCAAGGCGTTTCTCGCGCTCTTCGACGAGGCGAACACCTTCGCGCAGCACTTCGCTTTTCGAGTTGTAGCGCCCTGTGTTGACAAGCTGGTTGACGATGTCTTCGAGCCGGGTGCCCAAATCCGCGCTAATGGCCATGGTGGCGCTCCTGCATATTCCCTCCAAAACAATAATAGTTATTGGCGCGACTTACCAGTCGTTTGGGAGGTTGGCGCCGACGTGATGCCGCACCGGCCTCAACGTTCTTGCATTCGGCGCGCAGCACCACTAACTCAAATCAAGCAAGCGAGGATTTGCCATGTCGACCGGACCGAACCGCATTCTCGATGAATTCGCCAAGCTGATGACCGATGCCGCCGGTGCCGCTCAAGGTGTGCGGCGCGAGGTGGAGACGGCCTTCAAGGGCCAGGCGGAGCGCATCCTCAACTCCATGGATGTCGTGCAGCGCGAGGAGTTCGAGGCCGCGCGCGAGATGGCCGCCAAGGCGAGAGAAGAGAACGGCAGGCTTGCCGAGCGCATCGAGGCGCTCGAGGCCAGGATCGCCGAACTGACCGGTCAGGCCACACCTGCGGCTCCGGCGAAGCCCAAGCCGAAAAAATAATTCGTTAAACTTTTCCACAAAGCACCAGCCTGAAAATCGCTTTGCCGTGAATCGCTTACCGGCATTGCGTGACTCTTTGTGACAGGCACCTTTCCACATGCGAATGACGCAGTGCGAAAAATTGGGCTGTTCACGCGACTCCCGATCAATAGACTGAATTTGTTGCATGATTCGGAGCAGGGTCATGCCGCCGGGCGGTGGGGTCCGGTCTGGGGTCTTTGCGTTGAGAAGTCCCGGCCGTCCGAGTTCTAGACAAGATTGTTCGTCGTGTGTGCCCCGCGGAGCGTGTGGCGCTCCCCTGAACACAGGAAGCATTCCATGGAACTTCTCGAACTCGAATTTTCCCGCGAAATCCATCCGGTGGATGTGATCGAGCAGGTGGCCCACAACAATGACTGGTCCTTTGAACGGGCCGGCGACGACGAAATCTCGATCTCGGTTGCCGGCAGCTGGACCGACTATCACGTCTCCTTCTCGTGGATGGAGGATTTCGAGGCGCTGCATCTGGCCTGCGCCTTCGACATCAAGGTGCCGGAAACCCGCACGCTGGAAGTGATGCGGTTGTTGTCGCTGATCAACGAGCAGATGCTGTTCGGCCATTTCGACCTCTGGGAGCAGGAGGGCGCCATCATGTTCCGCCAGTCGCTGCTGCTCGCCGGCGGGGTCGAACCCTCGAGCCAGCAGGTCGAGGTGCTTTTGTCCTCGGCACTGGAAGCCTGCGAGTGCTACTTCCAGGCTTTCCAGTTCGTCGTCTGGTCGGGAACCTCGGCCAAGGACGCGCTCGCCGGCGTGCTGTTCGAGACCTTCGGCAACGCCTGAGCAAGACGCGTTCGAGATGAGTTCAAGCAACGAGCGCAAGCCCGAAATCAGCTTCGCCGATTTCGATCGTGTCGACATCCGTGCCGGCACGATCATCGAGGCCGTACCGTTTCCGGAGGCGCGCAAGCCTGCCTTCAAGCTGAAGATCGATTTCGGCGCCGCCATCGGCGTCAAGAAGTCGTCGGCGCAGATCACCAAATACTATACGCCGGAAACGTTGATCGGCCGCCAGGTGTTCGCGGTGGTCAATTTCCCGCCGCGCCAGATCGGCCCGTTCATGTCGGAAGTGCTGACGCTCGGTTTTCCCGATGAAGAGGGCGCCGTGGTGTTGGGCGCCATCGAACGCAAGGTGCCGGACGGCGGGCGGCTATTCTAGATCAGGAAGCCCCGGCAAGCGTCATCATGGTGGTGCTGCAGCCGGCTGGATTGAAGCGACAGCTCGAGGCCGGAACGCGCCGAGAATGGTTCCGACCGTTGCAGCTGAGAGCACGAGATGCAGGACGTCGAACGGCCACGCCAGTCCGAAATGGATCATCATAAGGGTCAAGAAGGAAGGCGACGCGCCATCCGCGGGAATCAGGATCAAAGCTCCGGCCAGGGCCAGTCCATATTTGAGTATGGCAACTATTGCCAGAACGATGAACATTATGGCGGTGAAACGCAGAAGATTGCCGTCCAGCGCACGCCAGCAGCCGATTGGATCAAACGATCCCGTCCACAGAAAATCGCCGACAAACAGATATGTCCAGCCAAGGACGAAACCACCCGCGAGGAGGTTGAAGGCGCCCATCGCCGACACCCAAGGCGCGACCTCCTCGGGGCGGAGCGGCAGGTCATGTGTGGCCATCAGGCCGGCAAAAAGCAGTCTGTGCTCGCCGGCGACCGCAAAGCCGCAAAACAGCTGGATGGCTGCGAGAAGCAGGGCGGCCAAAAGAATCCGCCGGTCGAGCTCAAAGCGCACGCCCGGGATAGCGAAGCGCTTGACACTCTCAATGCCGCGCCGAACGACGACCTGGCCATGCTCGGGCGCATTTCCCATACGGTCCAGAACGAACGCAAGGACCATCGCCGAGAACGGCGCGGCGACAATCGCGGAAAGCCAAGTCCTGGGGTCAAAGCCCCGCGATAGAAGCCAGGTTGGCGCCTTCCCCGGATCGGCAAAAAGAACAAGAGCAAGCACCGCCAGACAAAGCGTTGTCAGAAAGCAGGGAAACCAGGCGGCCACGAAGAGCGGCCAGGCATTCGCGCGGCAATAGCCGAACACCCTCGCAACGGTCTTGCCGATGCGCAAGACGCGGCGCTTCGATGATACTGCGGGCACGTCGTCCAGCGTAGAAATCGGCGTCAATCCCGCAACGAACTACACACACCGAATAATGCACCGCAAGCAACTGTCGCACAAGCTCTCGCAAGGAACGTGTTTGACCAGACCTGAACTTCACCGCATCCTATGCGCCGGCTCTATCAGGCCACCAGCTTGCGTGTCGTTCCCAATGCTTCCTCAACCGCGTCGAGGAACATTTCCGCGCAGGCCTTCCAGCTGTAGCGCATGGCGCGCTCGCGGGCCTGGTCGCGGCTGACGTTGAGTGCGGTAAGCGCGGCCTCGCGCAAATCGTTCGACACCGCGCCACCAAAACCGTCGCCGACGATGTCGATCGGCCCGGTCACCGGATAGGCGGCGACCGGCGTGCCGCTGGCCAGCGCCTCGATGATGACGTTGCCGAAGGTGTCGGTGCGGCTGGGGAAGACGAAGACGTCGGCCGAGGCATAGATTTCGGCCAGTTCGTCATTGGGACGATGGCCGAGGAAATGCGCCTTCGGATATTTCGCCTTGAGCTTGGCAAGCTCGGGACCTTCGCCGACGATCACCTTGCTGCCGGGCAGGTCGAGATCGAGGAAGGCGGAGAGGTTCTTTTCGATGGCGACTCGGCCGACGCACAGGAAAACCGGTCCGGGGAAACCGAGGTCCTTCCTTTTGTCTGGCCGGAAATGATCGGTGTCGACGCCGCGCGTCCACGGCCTCAACTTGTTGAAGCCACGCGCGGCAAGATCGTCGGCGAGCGACTGGGTGGCGACCAGCGTGCCCTGGCCTGAATTGTGGAAATCGCGCAGCCAGCGATAGGCCCAGCTCTCCGGCACCGGCAGGCGGGCACTGAGATATTCGGGGAAGCGGGTGTGATAGCTGGTGGTGAACGGCCGGCCGGCATTGCGGCAATAGCGCCGCGCCATGATGCCCAGCGGCCCTTCGGTGACGATGTGGATATGGTCGGCCTTGTAGCCGTCGATCAGGCGCGCGACATGGCCGGGCGTGGTCAGCGCCAGGCAGATGTCGGGGTAGGTCGGCAAGGGCAGGGTGCGGAAGATGTTCGGGGTCAGGAACTCGACCGCGACGTCGAAGGACTTCAGAGTCTCGGTGAGCCGCTCCAGCGTGTGGACGACGCCGTTGACTTGCGGGCGCCAGGCGTCGGTGACCATCAATATGCGCATGGCGGCCCTTTGCTTCGGAGGTCTGCGGTTGCCTTGAAACGATACCGGAACGGCGACCATGCGGCCGCCCTCGCTTCGCTCCAGCGCACCCTGGCGGGCACGGGGTCGAAGTGAGGCGGCAAGGACGAATCAAGTGCGGTCGCGCGCTTCATGCGCGCTCTTGACCATGGTTTCATGACGGGCGGATGAAGCAGACCGCGCCCCCGGAAAGTCGAAACCGTTTTTCAGGCAAGATCATGCTCAGTTAGTCAAATAGAAATCAGGCCGGAACCTTGATTACGGCGCGCAGGCCGCCCATCGGACTGTCGTCGAGCGTGATGTCGCCGCCATGGCTGCGGGCGATGTCACGGGCGATCGAGAGGCCGAGCCCGGTACCGCTGGCGTCGAGGTTGCGGGCCTCGTCGAGCCGCACGAAGGGCTTGAAGACGTCTTCCCGCCTGTCAGGAGGAATGCCCGGGCCGTCGTCGTCGATGGTGACCAGAAGCGAGCCGCGGCCATGATTGGCGGTGACCTCCACCGTCTTGGCATAGCGGAAGGCATTGCCGATGACGTTGGACAAGAGCCGCGCGAAGGCGTTCGGCCGTACATGCACGGTCGGATCGCCGGAAAGCGTCGTCGACAGCTTGCATTTGCGCAACCCCGCTTCCTCGCCGAGCTTCTGAAAATAGGCTTCGAGATCGAAACGTCCCGGATCCTCCGAGGCCTCGCCGCGGGCAAAGGCGAGATAGCCTTCCAGCATCGACTGCATGTCCTCGATATCCTGGTCCAGCGCCGCCTTGGTCTCGGCCTTGCCGCCGGCCAGCGCCAGCTGCAGCTTGAAGCGGGTGAGGATGGTTCTGAGATCATGGCTCACACCGGTCAGCATGGCCGTGCGCTGCTCGATCTGGCGCTCGATGCGCTCGCGCATCTGGATGAAGGCAAAGCCGGCGCGGCGCACCTCCTCGGCCCCGCGCGGGCGGAAATCGCGCGGCATCGGCCGGCCCTTGCCGAAGCTCTCGGCGGCCTCGGCAAGCGCCAAGATCGGCCGGATCTGGTTGCGCAGGAAGGGGATGGCGATCATCAGAAGCACCAGCGAGGTACCGACCATCCAGATCAGGAAGATATGGGTGTTGGAGGCATAGGCCTGGCTGCGCCGCACGAAGACGCGCAGCACCTTGTTTTCGAGCTGGACGCGGACCTCGACGATGTTGGAATTGCCGACCGTGTCGATCCAGAATGGGCGGTTGATCTGGCGGGTAATTTCGGCGGAGAGAACATCGTCGAGGATCGAGAAGAACGGTTTTGGACCGGGCGGCGGCAACGGATCGGGCGGCAGGAGGTCGACCTTGAGCTGCATGCGGTCCTGCGCGATGCGGATGATGTTGGCGTAGTCGGCGTCGTGCGGATAGGTCTCGATCAGGTCGATGATGGCGGCGATGTCGCGCACGGTGGCCTGCGACAGGCGTTGCGTCACGGTTGCCCAGTGACGTTCCATGAAATCGAAGGCGACGACCGACTGCAAAAGGATCATCGGCGCGATGACGATGATCAACGAGCGCGCATAGAGGCGCTTGGGCATGTAAAGCGAAACGAGACGCCAGAACCGGTTCCAGATGCGCGGCACCGCCTTGAACGTCCGCGTGGCGCGTGCGCTCAGGCCGTCATTGTCCGGCTGTTCCAGTTCCGTGGTCGCCATTGGCTCTTTTCATCCGCGGCTAACTCTTTGTTGGAGCATAATCTTTCCGAAAACCGGTTCCCAGTTTTCGGGATCGTGCACTTGAGCCGCCGCCGGCATTCTATTCCACGCTGAGCCGATACCCAATACCGCGCACGGTCTGCAGCCAGACCGGGTTGGACGGATCGCGCTCGATCTTGCGGCGCAGCCGGTTGATCTGGACGTCGATGGTGCGCTCGCCGACTTCCGAATCGTCACCGACCAGCTCGTGGCGGGGGATGGTTTCGCCGGCGCGCGCGGCGAAGATCGCCAGGATCTCCTGTTCGCGGTCGGTCAGCTTAAGCGCTTCGCCGCCGCGCTTCAGTTCGCGCCTGGCGATCTGGAATGTGTAGGGACCGAACACCAACTGTTCGACCTTGGGCGTCGCCGCCGGGCCGCCCCGGCGCAAGATGTTGTTAATGCGCAGGATCAACTCGCGCGGGTCGAAGGGCTTTGGCAAATAGTCGTCGGCGCCGGCCTCGAGCCCGGAAATGCGGCTGTCGGTCTCCGACAGGGCCGTCAGCATCAGGATCGGCACATTCTTTTCGGCGCGCAACGACTTTGTCAGGTCGACGCCGGTTTCACCAGGCATCATGACATCGAGCACAAGCAGGTCGAAGTCGAGACCGGCGAGCTTGCGGCGGGCCTCGCCGGCATTGCCGGCGACGGTGACGCGAAAGCCGTTTTCGGTCAGATACTGCTTGAGAAGATTGCGGATACGGGTGTCGTCGTCGACCACGAGCAGATGCGGTGCGTCGTCGTCCGGTGCGGCCGCCTGGTCGATCCTCTCAGTGCTCTCCATGGCTTTTTCCTGACATTTTTGCGGACCCAACGTCGATCTGAGCTCTCAGTTCCGGATTGACCATCGCTTCGAGGAAGCGTTCCACCAAGGTCCGTTCGGCGGCGCCGGAATCTTCCAATGCAGCATGGATGCGGCGCGACTGTGGCCGCGCCAGCGCCAGCGCCAGCGCGCGGCCCTTGGCCGTTGGATAAAGTTCGCGCTGGCGGCGGTCGCGCGGGCCTTGCAACTGCACGACGTGATCGGTGTCGATCAATTGCTTGAGCACACGCGCCAGGCTCTGCTTGGTTATCTTCAGCACGTCGAGCAGTTCGGCGACGGTCAGGCCCGGCCGGCGGTTGACGAAATGCAGCACGCGGTGGTGGGCGCGGCCGAAGCCGTAATCGGCCAGGATCTGATCGGGATCGGAGGTGAAGTCGCGATAGGCGAAGAAGAAGAGTTCGATGATGGCGAAGTCGATGCCGTCCTCGCTGGTGATCGCGGTCCTGATCGGTTTTCCGGCAGCTGGGCTTTTATCCGTCATCATTTCTCCATGGGAACGGGAGATTATGTCAGTACTATTGACGTAATTTCCCTGCAATGGTAATTTTTGACAAGCTTTTGGGCGGATTGCGAACGAAAAGGCAAGGCAGGCAGGTTTTTCCGGAACTTCCTGAGTTTGCCAGGGCGCGATTATCCGCTTACGCTTCGAGACACCGGCCGGCGTCTCCAATCACCTGGCGCGGCCAAAAAAGAACACGCAACGACACTGAGATATGCGGGCCGTTGTCCGCGGGAGGTTACCATGGCATCCGTTCCTTTCGATCAACTGGACGGCTTCATCTGGATGAATGGCGAGTTCGTCCCGTGGGGAGACGCCAAGATCCACGTGCTGACCCATGGCCTGCACTACGCCAGCGCGGTCTTCGAGGGCGAGCGCGCCTATGGCGGCGAGATCTTCAAGCTCAACGAACATACCGAGCGGCTGCATGAATCAGCGCGCCTGCTCGGCTTCAAGATTCCCTATTCGGTGGCCGAGCTCAACGACGCCTCGACCACGCTCCTGAAGAAGCAGGGCTTCCAGGACGCCTATGTCAGGCCGATCGCTTGGCGCGGCAGCGAGCAGATGGGCGTTTCGGCTCAAAACAACCGCATCAACGTCGCCATCGCCATCTGGCAGTGGCCGAGCTATTTCGATCCGGCGCAGAAGCTGAAGGGCATCCGTCTCGATGTGGCGGAATGGCGCCGGCCCGACCCGCGCACGGCGCCGTCGCGGTCGAAGGCCGCCGGCCTCTACATGATCTGCACCATGTCCAAGCATGCCGCCGAGGCCAAGGGCTACGCCGACGCCATGATGCTCGACTGGCGGGGCCAGGTCGCGGAAGCGACCGGCGCCAACATCTTCTTCGTCAAGGACGGCAAGATCCACACGCCCAAGCCCGACTGCTTCCTCGACGGCATCACCCGCCGTACGGTCATTGGCCTGGCCAGGGATCGCGGCCTGGAGGTCATCGAGCGCGCCATCCTGCCGGAAGAACTGGAAGGCTTCGAGCAATGCTTCCTGACCGGAACGGCAGCGGAAGTAACCCCGGTTTCGGAGATCGGCCCTTACCGATTCGAGGTCGGCGAGATCGCCAAGAATCTCATGAACGACTATTCTATGGCCGTTCAACCCAAGCATGCGATTGCCGCAGAATAACGATAGTCACAGCTTTTCTCGCAAGCAGGGGCGGTTTTCAGGCCGCCCCTTTTATTTAAGCGTTTGTGCATTTGACTTTCGTCCAATTCGGCGTCTCATGATGGTGTCGGCCCGGGAGGCTGGCAGCTATGGAGGGACTAATCATATGGACATGAACACGCTTCTTCCGATCATCATTCAGATCATTACAGGCATTATCGGTGGTCAGGCGGTCGGCGCGGCGATCAAGACGGCGGCGATGGGTCAGCTTCCCAAAATCCTGGGCGGAGCCATCGGCGGCGTTGGCGGCGCGGCGATCCTCGGCAGCCTGCTCGGCGGTGGCGCGATCACTCCTGACGCAGCCGCGGCGGCCACCAGCGGCCTGGGCAGCGCGCTCAACCTGCAGAACATCGTCGGTGGCGCAGGCGGCGGCGCGATCCTGACCGGCATTCTCGGCGCGGTCATGGGCGCCATGAAAAAGTAAGCCTGCCAATCTCGGGCTGGCAAAATGGGCGGCTTCGGCCGCCCATTTCTTTTTGGACACGCACTGTTTGACCTTCCGGACGTGGACGGTCTTGGCCGATGCCTCTACATGATCGCTGACACAGCGAAAGGACGATCATGGGTCAGCTCAATGCCGGTATCGTGCCGGTCACTCCGTTCCAGCAGAACTGCACCATCCTGTTCGACATGGACGACAAGCACGGCGTGGTGGTCGATCCCGGCGGCGACATCGACAAGGTGCTGGCGGTGTTGAAGGACAATGCGATCACCGCCGAAGCGATATGGATCACGCATGGCCATATCGACCATGCCGGCGGCGCCATGGAGTTGAAGGAGGCGCTCGGCATCGAGATCATCGGCCCGCATGAAGCCGACAAGATGCTGCTCGACAATCTGGAAAACCAGGGCAGGCGCTACGGCATCGACGGCGTGCGCAATTGCGTGCCCGACCGGTTCCTTGCAGAAGGGGAAACTGTGTCGTTTGGCGGCCATGTGTTCGAGGTGCTGCATTGCCCCGGCCACGCGCCCGGCCATGTCGTCTACTACAACCGCGCCGCCAAATTCGCCCATGTCGGCGACGTGCTGTTTCGCGGCTCGGTCGGCCGCACCGACCTGCCGGGCGGCGACCATGCGGCACTCATCGCCTCGATCAAGGACAAGCTGTTGCCGCTCGGCGACGACATCGGCTTCATTTGCGGCCATGGCCCCGGCGGGCGCTTCGGCGAGGAACGGCGGACCAATCCGTTTTTGACCTGAATGAATGAGGTCTGGACCGCCCTGGGTTCGAAAGCCCAACAAGCCGACAACAAAAAAAGCGCCGGCCTTGCGGTCAGCGCTTTTTGTCTGGGGCAGGGAAGCCTCAGTTGGCGGTGCAGAAATGCTGTTCGCCGTCGCTGCCGGTGAAGGTGCCGGTGCGGGAATTGAAGGTGCGGTAGCGATCCGAGCAATACTCGTACCAGCCGCGCGTCCAGGGTTCGGCGTAGCGGTCGGCATAGACCACCTGCGGTTCCACATAGTAGCGGCGGACCGGAGCCGGGCGCACGAGCACCTGACGATCGTAGTAACCGTCATCGTAATAACGGTCGGAATCGGGCGGCGGCCGGTCGTTGGCCAATGCGCCACCAATCAGCGCGCCGGCGGCAAGGCCGAGAACGCCGGCTGCCACAGCGTCGCCATTGCCATGGCCGTGATGGTGCCAACGGCGCCAGTCATCGGCATTGGCTGCCGAAAAGGTCCCCAGCGTGGTGGCGACCACGGCGGCGGACAGCACGGCTGTCTTGAAAATGCGGTTCATCTTGGTCTCCTTCGTACCGGGCCGTGCAGGTCTGCAGGGGATACGGTCCGGCTTTACCAGTGACTAATATGAGACCGTGGCTGAACGGGGGCTGAACGAAATTTTGACCACGCGCATTCTTTCACGGCATCAACAGCCGCACCCTCGGGGCGCGGACCTGACCTGCCGGAGCCGGCGTCGTCCGAAGCCGGCTCAGCCGACCGACAGGTTGACGGCCTTGGGTCCCTTGCCGCGCTTGTCCGGCTCGGTGTCGAATGTCACTTTCTGCCCATCTTCGAGACCGGGAAGACCCGACGCCTGCACGGCCGAAATATGCACGAAGACATCCTTCGCGCCATCATCCGGTGTGATGAAGCCGAAGCCCTTGGCATGGTTGAAGAATTTGACGGTGCCGGTCTGCGGCATGGGAAGCTCCTTTGATCCCATAAACTCCAGTCTCGGGCCGGCAAATGCCCGAGAGGAAATTTGTCCTTTATTTTAGCGTCATCGGCAAGAGAAAGTTTTGCGGGCACTTAAAGCCCGCCGCGCTTTAAGTGCTTGTTATGATGCGCGTCATTGGCCGGGACCCGGATGAACTTGCCGGTAACATGCGTTCATGCTGCACTGCTGACATGAAAAAGGCGCGGCGAAAACCGCCGCGCCTTTCAAAAATCTGTCTGCCTGCCCAGGTGCTGGTCAAGCTCCTCGTTCGCTCATCCGCCTGGGACGTGCGGTGCGCCGATCGCTCAGGCTGCGCGCAGGTTGACCGCCTTCGGGCCCTTGCCCATGCGGTCCGGCTCGACGTCGAAGGTGACCTTCTGGCCGTCGACGAGCGTGCGCAGGCCCGAGGCCTCGATCGCTGAAATGTGGACGAACACGTCCTTGGCGCCGCCGTCGGGCGTGATGAAACCGAAGCCTTTGGTTGCATTGAAGAATTTAACGGTGCCGGTCTGGGCCATTGGGGAAACTCCTTCACCCGTTCAGTCTTGGTGGTCCTGCCCGCCACCTGGCGTCGAGGGCAGTTCCTGGTGGTTGCTTTCGGCAGTCATGCATTGGCGCATGGTCAAACCCCCCGCCGAAAAACGGGGCCGTCAGAGATTCACAGTATCGGGGAAAGGTCGTCCAAAACGTTCCGCTCTCCGGGTCGCAAATGCCCGAACACAGAATTTATCGCACGGAAACGTGAAGGTTGCAAGATAGCGCCGCGGGCCGCCGCCATGGGCGCATCCCGACGCATAAATCGACCGATCAAAGCGTCGACCGGCCGCAGATAGGCTTCGTTGGCCGAGGGGTCATCGGCCCACAGCCCCGGTCATGCATGGGCCAGAAGCGATGATTGCCGGCGACGCGGCGGGACCCGACCGATCCCGCTGTCATTTCCCGATAGAGGCCGCGGGCGGGGTTGCAATCGACAGTGGAATGGCGAGGATCATGCCATTGGCGACTGATCTAAATCTTGTTTTGAGCGATATCATTGTCAGCGAACCGCCAGGCAGTCTTGGGCGGTATGCACCGGACGGGGATCGAGGGAGAGACGATCATGAGGTTACTTGCGGCAATCTTTTCACGGCAGGGTTTTAGCGTCCTGTTCCTGTCGGCAATTCTTGCCGCCTGTACGGTCGTCGTCGATGACGGACCGCGCCCGCGTCCGACGCGCCCCGAACCGCAATTCTGCACCAAGCAGTACGAGCCGGTCTGCGCCCGGCGCGGCGACGATCGCCAGACCTTCGCCAATGCCTGCCTTGCCGACAGGGCGGGTTACCGCATTGTGCGCGATAGCCCCTGCCGCGATGGTGGTGTTGGTGGCGGCCAGCAGGCCTTCTGCACCCGCGAATACGCGCCGGTGTGCGGCCGCCGGCATGGCGAGATGCGCACCTTCCCCAACGCCTGCGAGGCCCGCGCCTCGGACTATCGCATCGTCGGCGAAGGGCCGTGCTGAGAACTTACCTTCCCTCCTTGTCGAAGAAGCGGAAATTGCAGTTATTCTTCCACGCCGACATAAGCCTTGGTCTTGAGCAGGCCGGCCAGATGAGCGGCGTTTGAAGCCGCCATTTCGATGGCTTCGGCGACCTTGTCGGGGGTCTTCGGCAGGTCGACATAGTTGACGTCGCCCATGGCTTCACCAACCCAGTAGACGCCGCCATTGGCGGGGATGGTGAAGCCGACGTCGTTCAGCGCCTGGAAGCATTCCGCGTGGCAGTGATGCGCGCCGTCCTCGTTGCCGACGATCGCCACCAGCGCCACCTTGCCGGCGGCCGGCATGCGGCCCTTGTCGTCGGTTTCGTCGAGAAAGGCGTCCATGCGTTCCATGACGCGCTTGGCGATGCTTGACGGCTGGCCCAACCAGATCGGCAGACCGAGGATGAAGATATCGGCGGCGACAATCTTTTCTCGCAGGCCAGGCCAGTCGTCGCCCTTGCCCATGTCGGAGAGCACGCCGGGCTTGATGTCGTGATCGACAGCCCGCACGACCTCGCCCTTCACGCCATGCGGTTTGAGCGCTGCGAGCAGATCGGCGATGATCTTGTCCGTGGACGATTTTTCCTTGTCGCCGGAAGCTTTCAGCGAACAATTGATGGCAAAGGCGGCAAGGGGCATTGCGGAACTCCTGCATAGGGTTGCACGCTCAACGTCACAAGGCGCTTGCGGTTGCGCGGCGGGCGAGATCCAAACATGGCTGCCTAGGCAGGATACGCCCCATCGGCGGGTCCTGCATAAAGCTCGCTGCCGTGCTCGTCGGAAATGCGCAGGCGGTCGGGGGTTTGCGGCATGGACAGGCTGTGGAACAGCGCGGTGGCGCATTGCAGCGCCGCACGCAGGGTCGGCGCCTCCAGCGACACCTTGTCGAGCGTCGCTTCCTCGGTGTCGCGCGACCGGTAGAATTCGATTACAAAGTTCAAGCAAGCCTCCGAGCGGAATATTGCGTGAGCATGTTGCGTCAGTCCATTGTCTGCTCACGGCAGCGGGTGTGCGCACTCAGCGCCGCTCGGGCTGTCAACCCTTGGACTTCGGCTTCAAGCCGCTCTCCGCCTGCTTGACCGACGAGCCGAACGGGGAGGCAGGCTTGGCCACCACCTTGTCCTTCTTCGGCTTGCGCACCTCGCGATTGCTTCGCTGCTGACCCTTGGACATGACTGCTCCTGATGCGCGTTGGCTGGGCGTGTCGGCTGGCTTTCCGCTCAGGTGACCGGATTGTCGGCCAGTTCGAGATTGTCTTCCGTGGTGACCCGTTCGTGGGTCTCCTGCTCGCTGCGGATACGGTATTGCGGGGAACCGTCCTTGACCGGCAGCCTGCTCTTGATCTCGAACAGTTCCGCGGTCTTGCTGAGCAGGCCGGTCCGGCTTTTCATGCGCACGGTCTGGCCGATGGCGAAGAGATGCGAGGGCGTGTCGGTGCGCGGACGCGCATTCTGTTGGAAACGGATCATGCTGCATTCTCCCGGTCGCGCATCAGCGCGGTTTCGAGGTCCATGTAGTCGATGGCGACAAGCTGGCTGGTGGGCGGGTTGTTCATCGCCCTTGCCGGCAGATGGATGAAGGTGGCGATGCGGCGCCAGGCAAGCCGCGACATGCCATCGATCAACTCTTCGTCGTGATCGATGTCGTAGTCGCCAGCCGGCAGTTGTCCTTCCAGGCCACCGAGCACGAACGGTGCGGTGAAATGGGCGATGGAGCGGGTGGTGCGGTCCGGCATTGTCCTGGCCTTGATATTTCCCCGCCTCGTGGCGTCACGTAAACAGCGGTCTGAGAGCAAAAAAGCGGGGACACGACGAATGTGCCGCGCGTCCGGTACCGGCAATTTGGAATGAGATTGGCGGGTCGAAAACCTCCGACGCCGCGAGATGCCAATTCTGGCCCAAACGATATCTCCCATATAGCTCAACTTTGCGCTCTCTTCAAGAAGAATTGTTGAATTACCCGCCTCGGATAGAAAAATAGGCCTCTATAAACTTTCGAACAATTCCCTTATGGTTCAAGATATTTCTAAAAGTTTCTTGGAAACATGCCGAGTTTTTCCTTGACGCCCGTACTTTTTATTTTTTCTGAAAAGGATAAAATCATGGTTTCAGTC
This sequence comes from Mesorhizobium sp. M8A.F.Ca.ET.207.01.1.1, assembly GCF_004794715.1. NCBI lineage: Bacteria > Pseudomonadati > Pseudomonadota > Alphaproteobacteria > Hyphomicrobiales > Phyllobacteriaceae > Mesorhizobium > Mesorhizobium sp. M8A.F.Ca.ET.207.01.1.1. The sequence goes on from NZ_SRUS01000002.1 coordinate 752,341, forward strand.
AGAACCTCGAAAGGGAAGACGGTGGCGATCAATCCGATCGTCAAGCCAATCGCAACACACGCCAATGGCGCCGCTGGAAAGCCGATGGCCGTCCAGTCGGCGCGGCTGACCATCAGAAGCGACGAGGCGGCAAGGCGTACGATCTCCGACACCGACGGCACCGTCAGGCGGGCCAGGCAGGTTGCCGAGACCAACCGCCTGATCTGACCGCTTTCGCGGCGATGTAGGGCACAGAACCAAGCAAAGCCTTGAACGTGCCGCGCCGATGGCCTAGATCGCGGGCAGGCGCGAAAACACGGCAGGTGTCCCATCAACAGAGATCAGAGAAGAGCGGCGGGTGCGGGAGCTACGTCTGGCGCGGCCAAGTCTGGCGCCGGAGGACGGCCGCCGCTGGGCCTCGACCAGTATGTGCAGCAGGCGCTGCAACTGCATCAGGCCGGGCGCCGGCAGGAGGCCGAGGCGATCTACCGGCAGGTGCTGGCGCGTCAGCCCAAACACGCGGCCGCGGCGCATTTCCTCGGCTTGCTGCTGCACCAGACCGGGCGCAGCGAAGAAGGCATGGATTTCCTGGAGCAGTCGGTTCAGCTGCAGCCGACGAACCCCGACTTCCTCAACAATCTCGGTACGGTGATGCGCGATCTCGGCCGCGTCACGGCGGCGATCGATTTCTTCCGCGGCGCGGTGGACCTGCGGCCGGAGCAGCTCGCGGCGCGCGACAATCTCGGTTCGTCGCTGAAGCAGATCGGCCGGTTCGAGGAGGCCGAGGACATCTATCGCGGCACAGTGCAGCGCAATCCATTCCACGTGCGCGCGCGCATCGGGCTTGCCGAAACCCTGCAGGAAGCCGGACGCCTCGACGAGGCACTGGCTGTCTTCCAGGAGGCCCTGACCATTCGCCCCAAGGATGCCGACCTGTTGCACGGGCTGGGCGTCGGGCTGATGGAGAAGGGCAAGCTCGGCGAGGCGACAGACCTGTTCCGGCAAGCGGTGGCGATCCAGCCCGGCATGGCCCGCGCATGGCTGATGCTGACGCAGGTCAAGCGCCAGAAGGAGCGCGATGCCGAATTGGCCGGCATGGAGGCGCAGCACGCCAAGGCGCCCCAGGACAGCCTGGCACGCATGCAGCTGTCGTTTGGCCTCGGCAAGGCCAATGACGATCTCAAGGATTACGGCAAGGCCTTCGACTACTTCGCCGAGGGCAATGCCATCCGCCGCAAGGGCATCGACTATGATCCGGTGAAGACGCGTGCCGAATTCGAGGCGATGAAGACCGTGTTCGATGCCGGCTTCTTCGAGAAGCACAGGCCGAGCCCGATCACCGACGATGCGCCGATCTTCATCGTCGGCATGCCGCGTTCGGGCACGACGCTGGTCGAACAGATCATCGCCAGCCACCCCCAGGTTTATGGCGCGGGCGAGCTCAGCATCCTGAAGACGGCGGTCGGCAGGCAGTTTCCGTCGGACATGCCGGGCGGCTTCCCCTGGGGCGTGGCCGACACCGACGATACCGATTTCGGCGAGGCGGGGCAGGCCTATCTCGACATGCTGCATGCCCGCTATCCGCATATGCGCCACGTCACCGACAAGATGCCGGGCAACTTCCTGCTCGTAGGCTTCATCCGCATGATGCTGCCGAAGGCCAGGATCATCCACTGCGCCCGCGATGCGGCGGCGACATGCCTGTCGATCTACAAGGTGCATTTCCGCGGCGACAGCCACCGCTATGGCTATGACCTCGGCGAACTCGCCGATTTCCACAATCTCTATATCGACATCATGGCGCATTGGCACAAGGTGCTGCCCGGCGTCGTGCACGATGTGCGCTACGAGGACTTCGTCGCCGACCAGGAAGGCCAGAGCCGGGCGCTGATCGACTATCTCGGCCTGCCATGGGACGATGCCGTGCTGTCGTTCCACGCGACCGACCGGCCGGTCCGCACGGCATCCGCCGCGCAGGTGCGCCAGCCGATGTACCAGGGCTCGGTCGACCTGTGGAAGCGCTATGGCGACCGGCTGAAGCCGCTGCTCGACAAGCTGGATTAGCGAGCGGGTCGCGGAGATGCCCATCAGCTTCGTCATCCTAGGGCGAAGCAGGAGCGAAGCTCCGTCGCGAAGACCCTAGGATCCATGCCGCGACCTCGATCGAAGAATGCCGCGGGGCAGAAGTCTTCGCCGTTTCCGATATTTTGACGTTACGGCATGGATCCTATGGTCTACGCCGCGTCGCTTCGCTCCTTGCTCCGCCATAGGATTGTTTGGGCGCATCCCCCTCGGCGAGGGCGCGCACGCTAAGCTTATTCAGTCGGTGCGTTCATTGCCCAGGCGACGCCGAAGGGATCCTTCACCTGGCCCCAGCGGTCGCCCCAGAACATCACCTGCAGCGGCGTGACGATCTCGCAGCCGGCGTCGACGGCGCGTTTCCACCAGGCGTCGATGTCATCCTTGCCGAGATGGAGCTGCAGCGTATAGCCCTGCGCCGCCTGGTGCGGATGGCCGTGTTCCGGATAGGCGTCGCCGAGCATCAGCGTCGAGCCGTTGATGTAGAGATGGATATGCATGGTGCGGCCTTTTTCATCCGCCGGATAGGCAAAGACTTCCTCGGCCCCGAAAGCCTTCTTGTAGAATTCGGCGGCCTTGATGGCGCCGTTGACCTGCAGATAGGGGGTCAATCCGCCAAGTACTTTGGCGCGGGGCGGGGTCTGGTCGGTCATTCTCGTGTTCCTCTTCACGTTTGGCATGGCCTTGCGGATCATAGGACGGATGAGGTGACGCCAATCCTACAGGGCCCGAAAATTTTTCGCCGCGGCCGGATCATCGGGCACCGGCCGGCTTTTGAGGCCGGTGCATGCTGCGGCTGGCCATGGTCATATGACCTTGGCCGAGGACGTGGCCGCGCGACGGCTGTCGCGGGCATCGAAGATTTCCGGAAAGCCGATATCCTTGCGCAGTTCGGCCGGCAGCGACAAAAGGATGCGTTCGCTGCGGTGACGGGCGCGCGCCGCGGCATACCGGGTTGCGATGCGGCCGATGGATGACAGGACGGACATGATGACTTCTCCCTGGGTTGGCGCCGGCATCATCGTGTCGGCATCCCAAGGACGAGGCAGCAACGGGCGATCCGACAGATTGTCGAATTTTTTCTCTGTTACCGGCGCGGCGCCCTTACGTCAGGCAGCAGTCTCCAATCGTTCGATCGTTTCAAGGTCGGCTCTCTTGGCCTTCCCCTCGACGGCGAGGTCATAGCTTGCCTGCATGTTCATCCAAAACTGCGGCGTGGTCCCAAAAAACTTCGCAAGGCGCAGTGCGGTATCGGGCGTTACCGGTGTCGTCTCGCTGGCTAGGCGCTCGATGCGCGTGCGCGGCACATGCAGCTTTTTGGCCAGCGTGTAAGGCTTCAGACCAAGCGGTATGAGATACTCTTCGCGGAGAATTTCTCCGGGATGGATGGGCGGGTTGATATCAAGCATTTGGGACCTGCCTTCAATGGTAGTCGGTTATTTCAACATCTTCTGCTTGCCCATCCACCCAGCGAAAGCAGATGCGAAACTGATCGTTGATGCGGATCGAATGCTGACCGGCACGGTTGCCTTTCAACGGCTCAAGCCTGTTGCCGGGAGGCGTCTTGAGATCTGACAGTTCGGCGGCGTTGTCGATCATGTACAGCTTCCGTTGGGCCGGTCGGACAAGATCCGAAGGGAAGCCCTTTGGAGCCTTGCCGTTCGAAACGGCTTGGCTGGTCTTGTCCTTGAACGAGCGTATCATCCGTGGGGTTCCGACGGACGTACCATGACATGATACGTTTCAGGAATCAAGAGTACGTCTCATGAAATGATACCAAAGGTGCGCCCTGTCAGTGACAGGCCGAAACTTCATCGGCAATGCATCTTCGTCGCCGCTCAGCCGGTTCCTTCAGCCACTTCGCGGAAGAAACGCTCCGGGTCTTCGACCTCGGTCAGCTTCCGCTTCTCGACCAGCCAGAAGCGGTTGCCGACGGCACGGATGAAGGAGCGGTCGTGCGAGGCGAGCAGGCAGCTTGCCTGGTGCTTCAGCAACTCCTCCTCCAGCGCTTCCTGGCCGTCTATGTCGAGATGGTTGGTCGGCTCGTCGAGCAGGTAGAAGTTGGGATTGGCGAGCCTGAGCGCCAGCATCATCAGCCGCGCCTTCTGGCCGCCCGACAGCACACCGATCCTTTTCTCCTGCATCTCGATGACCACGCCGGCGCCGGCGAGCAGCGAGCGGGCGCGCTGTTCGCCGACATCGTAGCGGCGCGAGACCATGGCCAGCGGCGTGTCGTCGCCGCTGATGCCGGACAGCGCCTGATCGCTGTAGCCGAGCACTGTCGACGGCGTCACCTTCACATTGCGCACCGCATCCTGTTCGAGGATGGCGTTGCGGATCAAGGTGACGAAGCGCGATTTGCCGACGCCGTTGCGGCCGAGCAGCACGATGCGGTCGCCCTGGCAGATGTGGCGCTTGCCGGTCCTGAACAGCAGCGTGCCGTCGGGCGTTTCCACCGCCGCGTCGTCAAGCGTGATCAGCACCTTGGCGTGCGTGCCGCGATTGGCGAGTTTGATCGCGCCCGCCGATTTTTCGCGATGCGCCGGATTGGCTGCCTCTTCGAGCTTTTCCGCGCGCTGGTTGAGCTGCTTGGTCTTGACCGTCAGCAGGTCGCTGCCCGAATTGATGCCGAGATTGTTGAGCTTGGCCGCCTGCCGGCGCAATTGCTGCGCCACTTTCATGTCGCGCTGGAATTTTCGCTCGGTCGAGGCGTCGACCTCGTCCAGCGCTTCCCGGCCCCGTGAGTAGGGTAGCGAAAACACCGGCGACTGTTCCGGACGCAGGAACAGCGTGCGGTTGGTGGTGGCGTCGAGGAAGGCGCGGTCATGGCTGGCGATGATGACGGGCACGTCGCGCGGCAGCGCGTTGAGCCAGGTTTCCAACTGGCTGATGCGCGCGAGGTCGAGATGGTTGGTCGGCTCGTCGAGCAGCAGCACGTCGGGATCGGTGACCCAAACGCGGGCGATCAGCGCCAGCCGCTGCCAGCCGCCGCTCAGCGCCCGCATCTCCCGCTCGCGCATTGGCTCGGGCACGTCGAGCGAATCGAGGACCACGTCGACGCGCCACATCTCGCTGTCGGTCTGCTCCGGTGGCAAGGCATCCGCCACCACCTGGTAAAAAGTACTGCCGAGCAGGACAGGGGCAACGGACTGTTCGACATGGCCGACGCGCAGGCCGCGCGTGCGGGTGATGTCGCCCGTTGTCGGCTCCAGCTCGCCGGCCAGGCATTTCAACAAGGTCGACTTGCCGCGGCCGTTGGCGGCAACGATGCCGAGCCGGTCGCCAGTGCCGATGCTGAGGTCGAGATTGGAGAAGAGCGGCGCACTCATGGTGACGCCGAGGGATTTGAGGCTGATCAGGGCCATTTTCGATTTCTCTGGTCTGTCCGGAAAGTCCGGGTCAATGCACTTTGACGGTGCGCGTGCCGGCTATCAGGCCAGGCGTTGCACACCACGAAGGGCAGACCAAAAAATCGAAGCGGGAAAAAAACCCGGACCGTCCCTGGTCAGCCCTGCAAGCTAGCTCGCAGGGCAGAAATCGGGCCACGCTGACGATGGTGACGAAAAAACGTAAACACGTGAGCCCTCCTTTCGAGACGTTCGAGTGTGACGACTGGCTACACCAAAGGCGGGGCTGATGGCAAGGCCACCGCTTTCGCGCGGCGCGGGAAGGGGTCCAGCACCAGGATGCAGCCGCAGATGATCGCCACCGCGCCGAAGCCTTGGATGACGGTCAGCGACTCGCCGAGCAGGATCGTTCCGGTCAGCACGGCGATCGTGGTCACGGCGAATTCGACGCTGATCGTCCTGGTTGCACCGATTGAGGCCACCAGCCGGAAATAGACGACATAGGTCAATGCGCTCATGACGCAGGCCAGGATCGCCAGGTAAAGGAAGTCGACGGGGCGCGGAATGGCCGGCACCGGCACGACGAGCAGCAGCGGCAGCGTCATCAGCCCACCGAACAGGAAGGCGGCGCTGGTGAGTTCCAGCGAGCCGGCCGAGCGCAGATGGCGATTGGCGTAATTGCTGCCGAAGGCGGCCGAGAACGAACTGAACAGCGAGGCGGCGCAGCCGGTCGCAAAGGATGCGGTGACCGGAACGGCGGGGAAGCCGACCAGGACGACAATGCCGGCAGCGCCGAGCAGCAGCCCGCCCAGGCCACGAACAGTGATGCGCTCAAGCCCCCAGAGCTGGCCGATGATCATCGAGAACAGCGGGATCGCGGCAACCAGAATGGCCGCCATGGCCGTTCCGATGCGCGGCGTGGCATAAGACAGGCCGATCAGCTGAGCGGCGACGGTCGTCGCGCCGACCACCGCGAAATGCCGCCAGCCGGCGCTGAAATCCAGCCGTCGCCGCGTCGCGGCGGCAAGCAGAAAGAGCGTGCTGCCGGCAATCAGCGCGCGCAAGGTGACCGCGCCGACCCAGCCGAATGCGTGCACCACCTTGAGCAGGACCAGAAAGGACAGGCCCCACGTGACGGCCAGGAAGATGTAGGCGGCGATGTCTCTGGGTTTCATGGGGGTGGGCCGTGCGGGAGTTTGGTTTCCGAGCGGAGGAGCCAATGCCAAGGCCCGTATAGGTTCGTCCCATGACTGGCAAGGTGCCAAGAAGAGCTGATCTATGTTGGAGGGACAGCGCCCCCCTCCTGCCGGACATCTCCCCCACAAGGAGGGAGATTGGCAGCTTGTGCGCCTCGCTCATTCCGCGACGTTGGAGATTGGCGAAAGCAAAGATGATATTCGATCTCCTCGTGGGGGAGATGTCCGGCAGGACAGAGGGGGCGCGAAGGATCGCTACTTTCCCGGTCTGCCTGTCTTGCCGGGCCGGCGCTTTTCGCGGCGGGCGTCGCCCGGGTCCTCGTAGGAGCCGATGCCGGCTCGCTCGCGCTTGACCGGCTTGTCGCCTTCGATCGGCGTCTCGGTGCGCCGCACGGTCATCTCGTCCAGCGAGTTCTTCTTGAACAGCGGTTTGATCGGCTCGCCGGGAATACCGAAGTCTGAACCATGCGCTTCCTGCGCGCTCTGCTTCTTGAACAGCGAGCGCGACACCGCGCCTGACGGGGTCGGCATGTCGGTACCAGGCCCCATATCGTCCAGCGACGGCTTGGCGAACAGCGGCTTCTTCACCGGCACGGCGCCGTCGGCGCCCATCTCGTCGAGATCGGGCTTGCGGAAGAGGTTGGGCCGGGCGGCCTTGGCCGCCTCTTCGGCGGCACGTGCCTGGTCGAGCTTGCGGAACCGCTCCTGTTCCTCAGCCGTACGATGCTTGGCCACGCCCTTGTTGTGCTTGCCTTTTTCGCGGCCCGAGGCCGGACTTTGGCCTTCCACCTCGCGCGCCAGCGGATCGTCGGAGATCGACAGCTCCATCTCGCGCAGCCGCTTGATCTCGTCGCGGATGCGGGCCGCCTTCTCGAAGTCGAGATTGGCGGCGGCGTCGCGCATCTGCTTGTCCAGCGCGGCGAGATGGGCCTTGAAATTGTTGCCCATCATGGCGCCGGCGCCGTCGGTGAACTGCGAGATGTCGGCGCGGACATGGTCCTTCTCGTAGACCGAGTCGAGAATGTCGGAGATCCGAGACTTGACTGATTCCGGCGTGATGCCGTTGGCGGCGTTCCACTCCATCTGCTTTTCGCGGCGACGGTTTGTCTCGGCCATCGCCCGTTCCATCGAGCCGGTGACCTGGTCGGCGTAGAGGATGACCTTGCCGTCGACATTGCGGGCAGCGCGCCCGATGGTCTGGATCAGCGATGTCTCCGAACGCAGAAAACCTTCCTTGTCGGCGTCGAGGATGGCGACGAAGCCGCATTCTGGAATGTCGAGACCTTCGCGCAAAAGGTTGATGCCGACCAGCACGTCGAAGGCGCCAAGCCGCAGATCGCGTAGGATCTCGATGCGCTCCAGCGTGTCGATGTCGGAATGCATGTAACGAACGCGCACGCCCTGCTCGTGCAGGTATTCGGTCAGGTCCTCGGCCATGCGCTTGGTCAGCACGGTGACCAGCGTCCGATAGCCGGCGGCCGTCGTCTCGCGGATCTCGCCGACGACGTCGTCGACCTGGCTTTTCGCCGGGCGCACTTCGACGGGCGGATCGATCAGCCCGGTCGGCCGGATGACCTGCTCGGCGAAGACGCCGCCGGCCTGTTCCATTTCCCAGCCGCCCGGCGTCGCCGAAACGGCAACCGAGAGCGGCCGCATGGCGTCCCATTCCTCGAAGCGCAGCGGCCGGTTGTCCATGCAGGAGGGCAAGCGGAAGCCGTATTCGGCCAGCGTCGCCTTGCGCCTGAAGTCGCCGCGATACATGCCGCCGATCTGCGGCACGGTGACGTGGCTTTCGTCGATGAAGACCAGTGCGTTGTCGGGAATGTATTCGAACAAAGTCGGCGGCGGATCGCCGGGCTGGCGGCCGGTGAGATAGCGCGAATAGTTCTCGATGCCGGCGCAGGAGCCGGTGGCTTCCAGCATCTCCAGGTCGAAGCGGCAGCGCTGTTCCAGCCGCTGCGCTTCCAGCAGACGGCCGGCGCGCTCCAGTTCCACCAGACGGTGCTTGAGCTCTTCCTTGATCGACTTGATCGCCTGATTCAGCGTTGGGCGCGGCGTCACATAGTGCGAGTTGGCGTAGATCTTGACGCTCTTCAGCTCGCCGGTCTTCTGGCCCGTCAGCGGGTCGAATTCGGTGATCGCCTCGATCTCGTCGCCGAACATCGAGATGCGCCAGGCGCGGTCTTCCAGGTGGGCCGGGAAGATTTCGATCGTGTCGCCGCGCACGCGGAACGAGCCGCGCACGAAATTGATGTCCTGGCGCTTGTACTGCTGGGCGACGAGGTCGGCGAGCAGGGCGCGCTGGTCGAGCCGGTCGCCGATCTGCATCTGGAAGGTCATCGCCGTATAGGTCTCGACCGACCCGATACCGTAGATGCAGGACACCGAGGCGACGATGATGACGTCGTCGCGCTCGAGCAGCGAACGCGTCGCCGAATGGCGCATGCGGTCGATCTGCTCGTTGATCGAGGATTCCTTCTCGATGAAGGTGTCGGTGCGCGGAACGTAGGCTTCCGGCTGGTAATAGTCGTAGTAGGAGACGAAATACTCCACCGCATTGTCGGGGAAGAATTTCTTGAACTCGGAATAGAGCTGCGCGGCCAGCGTCTTGTTGGGGGCCAGGATCAAGGCAGGGCGCTGCGTCTCCTCGATCACCTTGGCCATGGTGAAGGTTTTGCCGGAGCCGGTGACGCCGAGCAGCACCTGCGTGCGGTCGTTGTTGTCGACGCCTTCGACCAGATCCTTGATGGCGGTCGGCTGGTCGCCCGCCGGTTCGAAGTCCGACACCATCTTGATGGCGATGCCGCCTTCGGATTTCTCCGGCCGGGCAGGGCGGTGCGGCGTCCACAGCACGCCGTCCTTGTGCAGCGGATTGCCGGATTCGATCAGAGCCGAGAGCGCGGCCACGGTGGCGGTGACGCCACTGGACGACATCGTCTCGGCTTCTTCCAGCGAGATGTCGAGCCCGGCGACCGGATTGAGGCCGGCCGCCGTGCGTTCGCGGGCCGACGCGGCGCCGCCCATCGAGGTGCCGCGCGCGGTGCGGCCCGGCGCCGCGGAGCGCTCTGGAATCTTCTTCGGCGACTTGGCGCCGCCGCCTTTGCCCGCGGCGCGGCCTTCCCGTTCAGCCTCCTGTTCGATCTGCTCGGCCCAATCCGCGATCGAACCGGTCAGCGGCGTGCCCGTCAGCTCAGCCTGCGGCATCTCGGCGAAGCCGCCCTTGTGCAGCGGCTCGGACGCGTCGAGGAAATCGGTCAGCGGGCTGCGCCGCTTCGGCGCGGCGCGGTCGTCATCCGCCGTCGGCGGCGTTCTTTTATCGGGGGATTTGGCCATGTCCCGAATATGGGAGGTCTTGGCGAAAATGGAAAGAGCGCGATGAAGGCTGGCCGGCGGGCGCGTCATGCTCCTGACAGAAGGCTGTCAGGAGGTGTCGGTGGGTTCCGCCTTATCTCAAGCGCCGCTTCCGTTCGACGCGACCCGGGTCGCCGATCCCTTCAGGCGATCCACCACGACGAGGCGTGTAACCCTGCCCTTCTTGAAGGCGGCGAGGAAGCGGGCATAGTCCCGGAAGACGACGCAGCCATTGGATTCGGCGCGGCCGCCGCGCAGCATGTAGGTATGCGCGAGGAGGCCGTTGCGGTTGTATTTGTTGCCGCCGCTCGTCGGTGTCAGGCGGATCGCCTCGACGCCGTGGAAGCGGGATTCGCGCAGCGACAGATTGTAGGTGTCGGGCGGCGTCGGACCACGGTCCTTCACGTGGACATAGCGCGGCTGGTCAACCATGGCGCCGAGGCCGGAATGCGCTTCGAGCCGCTGGCCGTCCGGCATGTAGACGGTCTTGGCGCTGATGTCATAGACGGCCACGCCATGGCCGGCGCCGCTTCCGGCGCTGGGTCCGTTGAACAGGTTCCTGAACGCCTGGCCGAGGCCGCCCGCAGGGGTATCCGGCTTGGCATAGGCCAGCACGTCGCCGTTTTCGCCGGAGCGGCCCTGGCGGGCAGGCTGCCTGGCCACCTCGACCGGCTTTGCCTGAGGTGCAGGCTTCTGTGGCAGTTCCTTGGGCTGCGGAGCCGGCTTGTCCTGTTCCACGACCGTGGGCCGCGGCGCCTCATATTGCGGGCGGCGGGTCGGCAGCGGCACGCCGTCGGTAAGAGCATCCGGCAGCGAGGCCGCGTCGCCTGGCTGTTCCTGCTGGGTCTCCACCGGCGCAACCGCGACATCGGGTGAGGATTCTGTCATCGGCAGCGGCGAGGCGAAGGCTTCGTCCTCGACCGGCATCGACTCGACGAGGGCAAGCGCCAGCTGCTCGTTGTCGGGCGTTTCCGACTGGGCAAAGCCCGTCGGCGCCGGCGCGGTCTGCACGACGGAACCCGTATCGGCGCGGGCGAAGCGTTCCGCCGCCGGAGCCGGCATGTCGTTGGACAGGCTGGCCATGACCTGGACGGATGGCACGAGAGACGCCTCGGTGACTTGCTGGGCGGCGGTGGAAATAAGGGGATGGGTGCTGGCTGGGGCCGCCGGCTTTCCCGCACCGGCGAAGGCGGCGGCAAGCTTTGTCGGCGACAGCGACGCTTCCATCAGCTCGAAGCGTTGCTGCGATTTCGACTTCGCCGGCGTTGGTTTGACCTGTGCCACCAGGCGCGCGGATTTCTCCGCCTTGGAGGTTACCGCGGCCAGCTTGAAGCAGCTGGCGCCGCACTGTACGGCATGGTCGTGCAGCGCCTGCGCGCCGCCATGGGCATTGGCCATCACGAACGGCGCCGAAGAGCTGAGGAAATGCTGTTTCAGCGGATCGGCGAGAGCGAGAACGCCCGGCATGGACAGCGTCTGCGGCAGGCCTGCCGACGTCGCCGAGAGCGAGGCGCCGACGGAGCTGAGGCCGGCCATGGTGCCGATCAGCCATAGGCCGACGGCAACGCCGACGCCTGGCACAGCGACCCAGGGGACAACCCGTTCAGGGGTGAAGGATGAGGCACGTGACGCTTCGACAGCGGTCTCGCCGCCCCAACGCCTGTCCCCGACAATTTTACGACTCAAGAACGCCATGCAACCAATCTTGCTCCAATCGGCTCCCACGTCCGCGGCTGTGATAGCCGCGACGACCATTCTGTGAGTGATCCCAGGTGGTCCCCGACGCGTTTGCCGCGCCTGTCGTTAGTTGCCGATTGCTTCAAAATATGGACAAAGTTGGTTAACCAATCCCTCTCAAAACCAATCGAGAGACGTGGACTTTGTGCCGAAAAAGGCTCGTCCACGACCATGCACGCGGTATTGCAGCCCTTCCAAGGCTGTTTTGCTGCCTGTTTTTGCCTGTCGAGTCAAGCAAAACAGCCCTCGCTAATCCTTGCAAAAACACGATCGAGCGCTTCCCGCGGCAATGAGGCGCGCCGACAGGCATCGGCCGCGCCGCCGCGAACGCCACCGGGTGCCCGCGACTACTGTTGCCGTCCTGCCACAATTTTTCGGCCTGGCGGATCGACTTCCGGCGGCCGATTGACTCGTTTTGGGAGGCGGTGCAATCCGGTCAAGTGCTTGGTTTCAAGGTGGCAAAGGTCACCTTTGGAGGCTTTTCCATGAAGCGTCGGGACTTCTTGGCGCTGTCGGCGGGAGCCGCGGCGTTTTCCATTCTTCCGGCCGCCGTCAAGGCTGCCGTGCCGGTTCCCTATGACCGCAATGCGGAGGTGCCGTTCAAGGATAAGAAGTCCTTCATCGACTGGATGGTGGCCAATCGCGGCGAGGATCCGAAGTTGCTGGCTGAGCGATTCGATCGCTTCCAGATCATGGTCTACAACAAGGACGTGCTGGACGATCGCAACAAGCGCGCCTTCCTGCTGACGCCGCGCGAGGAGTTCGTGCTGCCGCAGAACCTCGGCCGCGCCTATGATCACGCCTTCCTCGATATCGGTTACGGCGTCACGATTTCAGGCCCGCACCTGGTCGGGCGCATGACGACGGCCATCGACGTGCAGTTCGGCGAAGCCGTGCTCGAGATCGGCACCGGCTCGGGCTACCAGTCGGCCTATCTGGCCAACCTCACCGACAAGGTGCACACGATCGAGATCATCAATCCGCTGGCGCAGCGCACCCGCCGTATCTATGACGGGCTGATCGAGCGCGGCTACAGCGAATTCGGCGCGGTCACCAGCCGCAATGCCGATGGCTATTATGGCTGGGAGAGCGTCGGTCCGTTCGACAAGATCATCGTCACCTGCGGCATCGACCATATTCCGCCATCGCTGCTGCAGCAGCTCAAGCCCAATGGCGTGATGGTCATTCCCGTCGGTCCGCCGGGCGCCCAGCATGTGCTCAAGGTGATCAAGCAGCAGCTTGCCGACGGCACGTTCAACATCGTCCGCTCGGACATCTACAACGGCAAGGTGGTGCCTTTCGTGCCCTTCACCAAGCTGGAAGGCGACCAGATCGTCGGCACGCATAACGGCTGAGTCGCCGCGCGGCGGCACCGGCCTTGCTGAATTCGCATCGAGGGGCCTGAATGGCAGCCGTCGCATCGATCTCTCGACCAGGCATCGCCTCGCTGGAGGCGCCACGGCTTGCGCATTACCTCGCGGTCGGGCTGATCGCCGGCGCCATCATCGCCCTGCAGGTCGCCGTCATGCGGGTGTTTGCCGTGGGCAGCTGGTCGCATTTCGGCTCGCTGGTGGTCAGCCTCGCCATGCTTGGTTTCTCCTTGTCCAGTGTCGTCATCTTCGCCGGCAAGGGTTGGTTCGATCGCCACTGGCAAGGCGCCGCAACGGTGGCCCTGTTGCTGATCGGCCCGCTCGCCGTCGGCTCCAACCTCATCGCCCAGACGGTGCCGTTCAATGCCATCTTCCTGGTGTCGGATCCCCAGCAGAAATGGCGGCTGCTCGCCAATTTCCTGCTCTACCTCCTGCCGTTCCTGGCCGGCGCCTTCTTCCTCGGCATCGTCTTCCTGAAAAGCCGCACCGCCTTCGGCCGCGTCTATTTCGCCGACCTGACCGGCTCGGGGCTTGCCGGCCTCGTCGTGCTGGTGTCGCTGTATCTGTTCGCGCCTGAAACCATCATCGTCGTGCCGCTGCTTTTGTGGGCCGCCGGTTCGCTGCTGTGGTTCGCCGCGTTCGGCGCCTGGAAGAGCGTTGTCGCGGGCCTGGTGGTCGCGGCGCTGTCGATATCAGGCTACCTCATGCTGCCCGGGCTTACAGGCATACCCGACATCACCGTCTCGCAATACAAGGGTGTCGCCTATGCCCGCAACTTCCCGGACGGCAAGCGCATCTACCGCAGCGTCTCGCCGTTCGGCGATTTGCAGGTCTATGCCAGCTCCTACATGCATTTCGCGCCGGGCCTGAGCGACAACGCCGCCTTCGGCATGCCCGAGGTTCCGGCCAACACCTATGTCGGCATGTATCGCGACGGCGACGGGCCGGAAGGCATCATGCGCAACCTGGCGCCGGCCGAGCAGGTCTATTTCCGCTATCTGCCGATGCACTATCCCTATGTCATCAAGGAGAAACCCAAGACATTCGTTGTGCAGTTCGGCGGCGGCATTTCCACACAGGCCGCGCTCAATGCCGGTTCGACCTCGGTGACCGTCGCCGAGAGCAACCCGATGACGTTGCGGGCCTTCCGCGATCCGATCCTCAGGGATGTCACCGGCAATATACTGGCGGAACCGCGGCTCAAGGTGATCGACTATGACGGGCGCCTGTTCCTCGCCAACACGGCCGAGCGCTACGACGTCATCGACCTCAGCCTGGCCGACAGCGTCGGCCTGTCCAATCCCGGCGGCTTCGCCATTTCGGAGAAATACGCCTACACGCGTGAGGCGATGCTGAGCTACATGCACGCGCTTGCCGATGGCGGCGTGCTGTCGATCACCTTGTGGAACAAGGAAGAGCCGCCGAAATCGGTGCTCAAGCTATATTCGACCGTCGCCGAAGCGGCAGAGATTTTCGACCGCCAAGGTGCCGCCAACGATGTCTTCGCCGTGTCGAGCTATCTCTCCACCACGACGGTGCTGTTCAAGCGTGGCGGCTTCACGGAAACCGAAATAAAGACGCTGCGCGACTACACCAAATCGATGTCCTGGGAGGAAGTCTATTATCCAGGAATGGTTTATGACGGCTCGGGGGCGCAGAAGGTACTCGATGATTACCGCGCGTCGATCTTCGGCAGCGGACAGGACGCGACGCTCACCCAACCCGCCGACCCGACCACGCCTGCAAATCCTGACTGCGATCCGACCGCACCCGCCGATCCGACGCTCGATGCCTGCGCGGATGCCGATGCCGGTCCGCAGGTGTTGCCGGCGACGGAACTGCAGCGCATGAGCTGGCACGCACTTCTGACCGGCGGCTGGGAAAAGCTCGCGAGCGACTATGTCTTCGACGCGCGTGCGCTGAGCAACGATCAACCTTATTTCGCGGCCTATGTGAAGGTCGCCGACCTGCCGCGCACGCTCGACCGGCTCGACCTGTTCCAGGACGATTGGGGCTATCTGCTGATCTGGGCGACGCTCGGCATTGCCTGCATCACGGCGGCGTCGCTGGTGTTGTTGCCGGTGCTCTTCGGCTGGCGCATCGTGTTCTCGCGCTCGCGCGGGAAGCTCGGCACCATCCTCTATTTCGCCTGCCTCGGCCTCGGCTACATCATGGTCGAGGTCGGGCTGATCAGCCGCTTCACCGTGGCGCTGGCCAATCCGACCGTTTCGGCCTCGGTGCTGATCTCCTCGATGCTGGTGTTTTCCGGTCTCGGCAGCCTGTTCGCCGAACGCATCTTCGACCGTGCCAGGACGCTGCTGCCGGCGGTGCTGCTGGCCATCTGCGCGCTGCTGCTGATTTACGGCTTCTATCTGTCGCCGGTGCTCGACTGGATCGGCGCCTATCCCTATGCGGTGCGGTTGCAGCTCTGCTTCCTCTTGGTGTCGCCGCCGGCCTTCCTGATGGGCATGCCGATGGCCACCGCCATGACCTGGCTGGCGCGGCTCGGCAAGGAGCATCTGTTCGTCTGGGCCTGGGGCATCAATGGCTGCTTCTCGGTGATCGGCTCGGCCGCGGTGCCGATCGTCGCCACCAGCTTCGGCCTCAGCGCCGTGCTGCAATGGGCTGGGATCGCCTATCTCGTCGCCATTCCGGCCTTCTTCGCGGTGCTGTTGCCATCAAGGGCGCCGGCTCTCCGGGTGGTGCCCGCTTGATGCCGGACCGGCGCGCCATCGTCGCCGGACTGCTGGCCACGGCGGTATTCCCGGCCGCAAGCCAGGGCGCGCGCTCGCACAAGGCGATCTCAACCATCGTGCCGTTCAAGGCGTCGCCGTTTCCGTACCGGGGCAAGCTGCCCGACGGCTCCGCGCCGTTTCTCGACGTCGATGCGAACGGCCGCCACGGCCACACCTCGCCGCGTGGGGGAATCTACTGGGAAGACAAGACCTATTCGGACCGCTCGACGCTGCTCGCGATTCCCAAAGGTTTCGATGCCGCCAAGCCTGCTGTCATCGTCGTGTTCTTCCACGGCAACGGCGCAACCTTGCAGCGAGACGTGGTCGGGCGCCAGCGCGTGGTCGCGCAGGTCGAGGCTTCAGGCCTCAACGCCGTGCTAGTGGCGCCGCAATTTGCCCGCGACGCGCAGGATTCCAGCGCCGGCAATTTCTGGACGCCGGGCTATTTTTCCGGGTTCATGGCCGAGGCGGCGCAAGGCCTGGCCAGGCTGACCGGCGCCAAGGCGGCAAAATTCGAGGCCATGCCGGTGGTGCTGGTCGCCTATAGCGGCGGCTACAATCCGGCCGCATCCGTGCTTGGGAATGGTGACATTGGCGGCCGCCTGCTCGGCGTCATCCTGCTCGACGCCGTGTTCGACGAGGCCGACGTCTTCGCCGACTGGATCGCGCATCACAGGAAGAGTTTCTTCGTCAGCGCTTATGGCAAATCCTCGGCCTCGGGCAATGCCGAGATCAGGCAAGCGCTGGCAGGCAGGGGCATCAATGCAAGCGCCGATCCGCCGCGGCGGCTGGAAGCCGGCACCGTCGTTCTGCTCGCCTCGGACGCCGCCCACGACAGCTTCGTCACCAAGGCATTTGTCAACAATCCGCTGCAATGGCTGCTGGCCCGGCTGCAGGGGTTTTCGTGATAGGATCTGTCTACATCAGGCCGGCTGAATTCCATCAGCCCTTGCCACTTGAAACCTGGCACTTGAAAGGTTTGGTTTTTGAAGCTTAGTGCCCGGCCATGCTTCTGACCGCTATCGTCATTGCCCAGATACTGGATCCGCTCAGGATCGTGCTGATCGCGATCGCCTATTTCCTCAGCCTCAGGGTCAAGCAGCCAAGCGTGGGCTGGCTTGGGCTGGTGGCGGCAATTGTCATCATCGCCATCTTCTATCCCTTCGTAATTCTTGGTCAGTCCGGCGATATCGCCTGGATGAGCGGCGCGGTCGGCGTGATATCGAACGCGCTGATAGCGGCGGTCGTGGCCGGGCTCCTGCGTCTCCAACGCCGTTTCTTCTGATCGTCAGTGCGGTTAGAGGCGCTTAGTCCTCAGGGAACTGGCGAACCTCACTGGCCCTGGGTTCCTCGCCCCCGCAAAGCGGGGGAGAGCGACTATCTGGGGTGTCAAGTTGCATTTGCGAATTCGCTTCTCGCGTCGCGTGCTTTTGCGTTGAGGATGACGAGAAGTTTTCTGGCGAGTGCGATGCGGATGAGCATTTTGGGCTTTC
>NZ_SRUS01000300.1:0-339 GCF_004794715.1 Mesorhizobium sp. M8A.F.Ca.ET.207.01.1.1
CGGGAACGGGCGGCGTGGTACAGGGAGATCTGGCGTGAGGACATGGCATTGCTCCTTGCGGTGGGTGGTGAACTGGAGGCCATCCTGGGGCACTATTGCGGACGACTTCTGTCCTCGATCCTTCATGCGCCATACCGCCCATCGACTGCTGCGCCTGATCGCCCTGCTGCAGGCCCGCCGCCAGTGGTCAGGGGCCGAGCTGGCCGAGCGCATGGGCGTGGACCGGCGCAGCATCCGGCGTGACATCGAGCGGCTGCGCGAACTGGGCTATCCGGTCCGGGCCTCGTCGGGGGTCGGTGGCGGCTACCAGCTGGGGGCCGGGGCACCGGTACTGCCGAT
>NZ_SRUS01000301.1:0-339 GCF_004794715.1 Mesorhizobium sp. M8A.F.Ca.ET.207.01.1.1
AGCGGTTGGTGCAGGGGATCGGGTTGCCGGCCAGCGGCCGGCACTACCGCCGGTGCTCAATCCGCGGGGGGCGGCAATGGCCGGGTCCACAGCCAGATCGCCACCACGGTCATGCTGCCGATCGAGAACCACTTCACCCACGCGATCGGCACGCACCACAGCATGATGCAGGCGCACACGGCCATGGTGATCGTGGCCATCCACTTGCCGTAGCGGCTGACCGCGCCGTGTGCCTGCCAGTTGGCGATGGCCGGGCCGAAGCGCGGATGCTGCAGCAGCCAGGTGTGCAGGCGCTCGGATCCGCGCGAGGCGGCCCACGCCGAGATCAGGATGAACACG
>NZ_SRUS01000302.1:0-339 GCF_004794715.1 Mesorhizobium sp. M8A.F.Ca.ET.207.01.1.1
AGGTTCATCTGACACCCCGGGTGTTGAATGCTGAAACCTGCGCGGAGTTTATCAATCAGGGGTGATCGTACAGCCTGTCCTGCACCGGCCGGATGCACCGGCCGCACTGACAGGAGACCCCCATGGACTTGAATCTTGCAGGCCGTACCGCACTGGTGACGGGCGCGGCCAGCGGCATCGGTGCCGCCGTCGCCAGGCAGCTGGCGGCGCAGGGCGTGCACGTCGCCATCACGTCGCGGCGCCAGGAACCGCTGCTGGCATTGGCCGCACGGATCGAAGCCGACGGCGGCGCAGCACCGGTCGTCGTGGCCGGCGATCTCACCGTTGCCGAGGACGTCC
>NZ_SRUS01000303.1:0-339 GCF_004794715.1 Mesorhizobium sp. M8A.F.Ca.ET.207.01.1.1
ATGCGATGCAGCGGGTGGACGAACTGGCCGACTATGGCTTTGCCGATGTGCCGGGCGCCTACAGTGACCTGGGCGGCCTGCTGATTCCCGAGGGCGCCGCGCTGGAGCCCGACGGCAATGCCATACGGCTGGGCGACACCCGCGATCTGCTGCACTTCCAGCGGCAGCCGCATGCCGATGACGATGGCGCGCTGGACCGCTACACCCTGCAGGCCGGCGAGGGCGCTGCCCCGATCGTGGTTGAAGTGCCGTTCGGCACCTACTGACTGCAGTAAGGCACTGGCTAGAATGCATCACGGCGCTGTACGCCGTGCCTGTTACGTACGCTCCTGACGTGTC
>NZ_SRUS01000304.1:0-338 GCF_004794715.1 Mesorhizobium sp. M8A.F.Ca.ET.207.01.1.1
TTCCGATCGTGGGCGAAACCGGCACAGGCTATGAGCTCGGCTCGCAGGATATGGGGCATAAAATTCGCTGCCATGTTCGCGCAGTCTCTGTGCTCGACCAGCCAGAAGCCTGGACCCCGGAAAGCGAGACCGTCGGCTAGTTGGTATCGACTGCGCGCCGTGACGATACGCGATCACTCTCCGTCGACTGCCTGATGAGTTCTCCCCCGGACTCCTTCGTGTTTTGAGGCAAGCGTAACCGGCATTGCTGAAGCAGTTTGCGCATTCGTCTGGATTGACTGTTTCCGACGAGGGTGCCGAGATGGTGCCAGGCTTCCCCTCCAATTCGTGGGTTCCGC
>NZ_SRUS01000305.1:0-337 GCF_004794715.1 Mesorhizobium sp. M8A.F.Ca.ET.207.01.1.1
CGTCGATCCGCAGGCCGTCTATCAGTGGCTGGACACGCTGGAGTTCCCGCATGAGCTGGTGCGCATGCCCGAGACCAGCCACTTCTTCCACCGCAAGCTGATCGACCTGCGTGGCGCGCTGACCCACGGCGTGAAGCACTGGCTGGGCGCGGCGGCATGAGTGCAACCGAGCTGACCCCGTCGCAGCGGTACGCGGAAGGGGTCGCCCGCGGTGACTGGCAGGACGATCCGGCCCAGCATGCGGCGCTGGCCGAGCTGGACCGCATCCACCTGGCCCTGCTGGACAGTGCCGAGGACGGCTGGCTGGACCGCCTGTCCTCGTTCTGGAAAAAGCCCG
>NZ_SRUS01000306.1:0-337 GCF_004794715.1 Mesorhizobium sp. M8A.F.Ca.ET.207.01.1.1
GAACTCCACGCCGGCCAGCGGCGGCATGTCCAGGATGTCCAGAGCCAGCACGCGACCGGTGTCGCCGATCTGTCTCCGAACCTGCTGAGACCAGCCGCCGGGGGCCGCGCCAAGGTCGACCACCACCATGTGCGGCTTCAGCAGGCGGTCACGTTCGAGCAGCTCCTCGAGCTTGTAGGCGGCGCGCGAGCGCATCCCCTCGGCCTGCGCCTTCTTCACGAAGGGGTCGGAGAAGTGTTCCTTGAGCCAGCGCTGGCTGCTTTTGCTGCGGGTAGCCATTGAAAATAGGGGCTGATGGGGTCCTCATGATACCCTGATCGCCCCATTCAACCGTGTT
>NZ_SRUS01000307.1:0-337 GCF_004794715.1 Mesorhizobium sp. M8A.F.Ca.ET.207.01.1.1
GCTGGTTCTCGCGCGGCATGAAGATCGGCGTCGGCACCGGCTTCGATTCCGGCTCGACGCTGGATTATGTCTACGAGAACGAGGCTCGAGGGCTCGGACTGATCGGCCGCATGGTCGACAGGACTTTTCTCGACGCCATCGGCTGGCGTGGCATCCGCCAGCGCAAGCTCAACCTCGAGGAACTGATCGGCCAGGCTTTGGCTACGCTGAAGGCGGCCGGGCGGCCGGGCCACGTCCTCGACATCGCCGCCGGCCACGGCCGCTACGTGCTCGACGCCATCGGCAAGAGTGCCGAGCAGCCGGCCAGCGTGCGCCTGCAGGATTATTCCGACATCAA
>NZ_SRUS01000308.1:0-337 GCF_004794715.1 Mesorhizobium sp. M8A.F.Ca.ET.207.01.1.1
GCCGGCCTGGCGCAGACGATGGACCAGCAGCGCTATCGCGAGATCATCATGACCCGCGCCACGGTCAGCGTGGGCGAGGACATCGGCTTCCTGCCCGGCACCGAGGAAGAGAAGATGACGCCGTGGATGGGCGCGTTGACCGACAACCTGGAAGTGCTCACGCACAACCAGGAGGGCGGCACCTGGGGCCGCCAGGCCACCAACGACCTGCTGGCCAGCCGCATCAAGATCCGCTCGATGAACTTCATGCGCGGCCGCACCTTCCTGTCACGCTACCTGATCCTGGACGAGGCGCAGAACCTCACCCCGAAGCAGATGAAGACGCTGATCACCCGCG
>NZ_SRUS01000309.1:0-337 GCF_004794715.1 Mesorhizobium sp. M8A.F.Ca.ET.207.01.1.1
GGCAGGGCGATGAGCTGGTACAGGAGGTACGCGCACCCGCGCAGGCGGACGTTCCGCCGCACCTGGGCGGGCCTGCCGCGGAGGCACCGGCACAGGAGCCTGCTGCACCCGACGTGGCCACCGCCGCTGACGCCGGTGCGGCGGCGCCGACGCAGCGCACGGAGCGCCAGCCATGAGCGAACAGGATTTCGGCGAGAGCTCGCTGGTCGAGCATCTGGTGGAACTGCGCGGCCGTATGGTGCGCGCCCTGCTCGGTCTGGGCGTGGTGCTGCTGGCGCTGCTGCCGTTCACCCAGAAGCTCTACAACGCCCTGGCCGAACCTCTGGTCTCGCAGCTC
>NZ_SRUS01000030.1:0-7804 GCF_004794715.1 Mesorhizobium sp. M8A.F.Ca.ET.207.01.1.1
CCGCGAATCTGAAGACGGCCTGGAAGAGTGGCGAGACCCGACCAACGCATCGGCGGCCGTATCGGCGGACCAAACCCTATCCGAAGAGACCCAGCATGTACGAGCCGTTCGAGGCGCAGATCAAGGATGGCTCGAGGAAGAGCCGGCGCTCTCGGCAGCAAGTGTGTTGCAACGCCTGACAAAGATCGACCCCTCGCGCTTTAAGGAAAAGAACCTGAGAATGGTGCAACGGCTTGTGAAGGTCTGGCGCATGGAAATGGCTGGGCTGATCATCCTCGATGGCGGTTGGATGAAGAGCTGGCCGCTATCTCCCTCCGCCGCGACGGATGGAGAAAGGGCCCATGTCGGCCCTATCGCGTTCGGGAACATTCCTCGGTGAGGCAATAGGAGGGGTCACTTCCGGATGTCGCTTGATAGGTAAGGCGCAACGCCCCGGTAAGATAGTGGCTATGAGGCACGCCGGCCCGAAAGCGCTCGCTCGTGGAGCATGGCCCCTCAGGCGAGCTATCTGTAATTTAAAAGTGCAAGCTTCAAACCTTCCAACTATTCTGAATCGAATATGTATTTAAGGATATTTTGAGTGCCAACCGGGCCGCAGTAAGTAGCGCCGGTATCGCAAAAGCCCGACCTCAGGTAAACGTTTCTAGCTGTGAGATTGCGGACGTTTGCTGCAAGCAAGAGGCAGGCGACGGCTGGTCGGTTGACTAAGACCCATTGGACGGCAAGTCTCATTGCTGCCTCACCGTATCCGCTGCGTTGATGTGTAGAGCCCACGCGAAGGCTATGCAAAGTGATCACATCCGGCGGTGCCCACTCTGGCAAAGCCATTTTTTCGCGCAGGACAAAAAAACCGACAGCTTCGTCGCGAACTACAATCGAGAAGGGATGCTCACATTCGGGCCAAGAGCTATTTCGAAGATCCGAGAACACCACTTCCAACGGATCCACAAACTGCTCCTGCTCTGGATCAAGCTTTAAATGGATGACCGCGGCATCATCAAAGCGAGACAAAGCTATTAGCCTCGCACCGCACCCTTCGGAGGGAGGCGTAATCGGCTTGAGGTGCATTGCCCCACTGGGTCTTTTTTGCTTTATCGACTGCGGAGGCAAACGGTTTTCGAAAGATGACCGGAGGGGCGCATACTCCATCGCGCTGGCAAGCACTTGATCGAGTGTTCGCCTGCCCCAGGCAAAATAGGACCAGCCCGTCAATTCCCCCGTGGGCGCGGCAACAGGCACTGGCTGTTCGCGCAACGATTCACGCCATCCAGGGACGGATCTAAGCCAGTCCTCGTTATAGACAGTTTCGATGTAGCGATGCCCCTCATCAGGAAATATGGCGACAACCTTCTTGCCAGGATTCCTCTGAGACCACCAGTTCGCGACCCTATACGCAGCACCACCGGTAGGTCCCATAAATAGCCCATAGTCTCGGTGTAAACGATGAGTCGCATGAAATGCTTCTGCTTGCGTCAGCCAATGTACCTCGTCGAAATGACTGTGATTGATATTGGAGGGAATGATGCTCCGTTCCAGCCCGCTAAGCTGTCGCTTGCCGCTAAGTTGGCCAAATAGAACTGACTTTGGCGAATCAATTCCAATAGTATGCAATCCGGGGAACGGCACTCGTAAGTACCTGGACGTGCCGCACATGGAGCCCCCTGACCCGACGGGGCCCACCAGGCAGTCGATTTTTCCCACTCGATCGATGAGCAACTCCGCTAGCTTCGCGTAGGCGAGCGGATTATCCGGGTTTGAGTGGGGCGCGGGCCAATAGCTGCCGGGTATCTCCCTGAGATACCTGTTCAGCCTTTCCGAGCGCGCCTGTTGAAATCCACCACCGCGCGCTGGCTTGCTGACGACGTCTACGTGCACATTAAGCTGGGCAAGGCGTGTATGAAGGTGCCGATCGAGCGACGGGTCGCTCACTAGTGTAAGTTTGTAGCCATGCTGTGCAGCAAGCATGGCCAAGGCGAGCCCAAAATTCCCTGAAGAAGAGTCACAAATGCTGGCACCTATTTTCAGTGCTCTTTGCTCCACGGCCCGTTCTAGGATAAACCGGGCTGGAAGAAGCTTCATTAGAAAAAAACTGGCGCCATACAGGCCATCGTTCAATTCGATGATTCTAGGGTTCTCGAAATCCACAAGATTGCGCATTAGAGGTTTGCTAGCCACTTTTTACTCCCAGACCGATTCAGTGCCGAAATGCGGAAGGGTTTAAACCTATGTTTCTAAGGTCACACATCGCGAGATCCATGTTTTCGGTGCTCCTTTCCTTCGCCGGGTCGAACATTAAGCCGACAACTGTCCCGCTATGAGCAACTTGTACCCCGAGAGCGCCATGGCGAGCGCCAATCGCTTCGATATCGAACAGTCGGGGCTTGGGGAGGAATCTCTCGTTTATTCTAGCGCTTGCGGTGGCAACTCGTCCAAGCAGACCAACGTCGGAGTCGTCGATCGCTCTACGGAGAAGACTCCGGAGTGGCCGAAAGACTCCGACCTCGAACGGATCGTACTGAGCCGGCTTGAATACAAGAGTGTCAACGGTCTGGTTGGGAGTTGTGTCTATGCTGATGAAGTCGATCGCCGGAAGCGGGTTTCTGAAGGCCTCTATCACGAAACCTTCGCGATGCGAGAAGAGCACCGCTTGCTGGGAAAAGAGCGTCGAATCGCAAGCTGCCTCCGCGCCAACCGCAATTGCCATTATGCGATGAGGTGTTGATTCGAGGTCGAGGTAATTGAGAACGGCCAAGATGCTGGCCAGCACATCAGCGGTAGATGAGCCCATGCCGCGTCCAATAGGGATATTGCTTTTTATTGTCAGACGTCCGCCGATCGAGCTCCGGGCAAAAGTCTTGAGCGTGAGCTCCGCGGCGCGTTTTGCCTTTTGGCAATGCTGCGGGGTGACGGACAACCTCTCTTCGCCGTTATTCTTGAAATTCGCCGTGGACTTGAGGTGGCGGCAAGGAAGCGATATCAGCCCACGGTGCAGACGAGCATTTTGGTCTTCAAAAACGCCTTGAATGAGCTCGCCATGATGGCCGATAGCTTCGCCGCGTCCTTCTGTTGCCCGCATGGTGAACCTCGCAATATATCTGAATACCGGAGTGAGACTTACATTTGCTGCCGTCGATCAAGTCCCGCCGCTTTAGGCGACAAGTGCCATGGGCTCGGGCAATTGCACTGCCCCTCGCGGTACGATGCTATCTGACGCGAATCCGGTTTAACTTCCTTGTGCGCCCGATCGACATCAACGCTGCCCGCAACATCAAATCGGCACATTTCTACCGCCTCACTACGCAAAGTCTCAAAAATCGGGCCAACTGCACAGAGCGACCTGAGAAGATACCTTTCTGTTGCTACTCAACGGCTTACTGAGAAAGTCTGGAGGAGTGATCCCAGATAGCACCTGTCATAGGTGTTACAAAAACAGTAGCGTAGGACCCGTCGTTCTGACCAGTTGTTTGGGGGCTCCGAAGGAATCCAAGAGTCGGCTTCTAACTCCCTCCATCAAGAAGCTCGACGGCAACGCCGAACCTTTCGAGCGCGAACGCCTGCTCGCGGATTCCGATTCAAACCGGCCGGGTATTCCGATTTGAAGCCGGCCACCATTCCGGAATGAAGCCGGCCAGGACTCCGATCAATAACCGGCCACTTTCGAGCGACTGAAGAGCACCACCTGGGTCAGCAACTGCGGCATGACGCTCCTTGTATCGAACAAGGAAAGCGTGATGCCGGCAAAGAGGAAGCTGACCATGAGACAATGGAGACAAATGCTCCGGCTTGGCAGGGACGGGACCAGCGCCCGGGACATCGCGCGACGCTCGGGGTGGCGCGTAGCACCATTCAAGACAACCTGAAGCGAGGGACCACGGCGGGGCTGACCTGGCCGCTGCCGGGCGAACTGACCGACGATGCCCTCGAGGGCAAGCTGTTCGCACGGGCCGGGGTCAAGCAGGGCATGCGGCGTCGCCCTGAACCGAACTGGGCCGACCTTGTCGTCGAGCTCAAGAAGCCGGGCGTTACGCTCCTCATTTTGTGGGAAGAATATCGCGCCGTGCATCCCGGCGGCTATGGCTGCAGCCGCTCGGCGATCTCTTTCGCGGTTTCGAACGGCGGCTTTCGCCGACGATGCGGCAGCATCACGTCGCCGGCGACAAGGTCTTCGTCGACTATTCGGGCACGAAGATCGCCATTGTCGACCCGCGCACCGGCGAGATCCGCCAGGTTCGGGGCCTCCAGCTTCACCTATGCGGAGGCGACGTGGACGCAGACCCTGCCGCACTGGATCGGCACCCATGTGCGGATGTTCCGTTTCTTCGAGGGCGTTCCCCCGCCTGATCGTGCCCGACAAGCTGAAGGATGGACGGTCACGCGATATGCGCCGGTCAGTGACGGATTTGTCGCCTGCTAGCGAGGATGATCATGAACATCGTAGCGCGGCGAGAAGTTAATATCCATTCTGATTTTGCTTCCTTTAGTGTATTATGCGCGAATCATCTTTAGTAACTCAAGAGAGAGTTGCGATGGTTGCTCATGCTTGGCGCATCGGACTGCGGTGTCTCTACCGGAGACCAGTGTTCCACTGGTACGGATCAAGCCAGATACGCCCAGCCTTTGGAACAATCTCCTACCGGTATCTCAGCACCAAGTCGCGCAGATGCTCGCGACTCTGATCCGCCGGATGCCGCCGAACGCGCCAGCGGCCAGGGAGCGGTTTGATGTTGGCTATTCCGAGCAGTCCTGACGAGCGGCTCACAGCCGTCCGACGTTCACAGTTCTTACGTCTATGTGCGCCATTTCCTCAATAAACCAGGTGCGCCACCACCAGGAAAGCGCCGAACTTCAGTACAGTTTGGTGGACCGCGCCGTCAGATTAGGCTGGCCGCCGGATCGTGTCGTCGTAATCGACGAGGATCTTGGAAAATCAGGAAACGGCCAAGTCGAGCGCGGCGGCTTCCAACGGCTCATCGCCGAGATCGGGCTGGCAACGCGGGTCTGGTGGTCAGGCTCGATGCATCTCGATTGGCGCGCAACAACCGGGATTGGCATCAACTCCTCGAGTTGTGTTCATTGTTCGGCGTTATCAACGCCCGATGGCGAGCGCCTCTACGATCCCTGCGCCTATCACGACCGGCCATGGTTAGTGGCTCTCGGGGATCATGAGTGAAGCGGAGTTGCACCAGATCCGCATCCGCCTGAATCAAGGGGAGCGGCAGAAGGCGGCGCGCGGCGAGCTTCGCATACCGCTGGCAGGTGGCTTGACCTACAACCGCCCCGGCCAGATCGTGTTCAACCCTGATGAAGAGGTTTTCAGGCTCGGCTGCGTCTGATCTTCGACAAATTTTGAGAGCTTCAGACCGCGCGACGCGTTATGCGTTATCGGATCGAGCTGTCCGGCGAGAGCATGCCAAAACGATCAATCTCGTCGCCGGACACATCGCCTGCTTGACCTTCACCGAACTCGAACCAAACATCCAAACGACCCAGGTTCAGACCCAGAAAGTGACCGGCTTCAAATCGGAACAGTGGCCGGAATGAAATTGGAATAGGTGGCCGGCATCAGTTCGGAATGCATGCCCGGCTTCGCCGGAATCCGCACTTGCTCGCCGCCCACATGCTACACGTCAGCGTCCCGATGACGCAGATTGCCCAGTGGACGTTCAAAGGCTCGCGCGTCCCGTCACGCCTTGGCGGGACACTAGGCATGACCCGGCCGGTTAAGACGAAGGCGTGGATCGATTTCTATCTCGCGGAGCGTCGGCGCCATAGAGTCGCACTTGAGACTTTGGGTCGAGCTTCCACTTAGCCGATCGGTCTGGCTCTGTCGGCCCAATTAGCGATTGCGATCGTGCTAGCACACAGCAGGCGCCATATTCAGGAAGCGCACCGGCGGGATTGCGGTGCGATAGGGCTGCTTTCAGCGAACGCGGCGCTGGGCCCAAGTCCGCCAAATAATCGACGCGAATAGATCGTGACAGAGGTGTGGAATGGGGCTGGCCGCGGCCAGGCCGAAAGCAAACAAAATGGCTGGAGTCGTACGCACATCGGCCAATCCTTCAAATGCGCTGTAGTTAATTGGATGGGCCGAATAGCGGAAATGCAATCCTCCCCTTCTGCAGCTCGACCAATCCGAATTGGCATGAGGTTTGGGTCATTCAGAGGAAAGCCGCGGGAGCTCTCTACCGGCCCGACTGTTCAGCTTCAATGGAAGGAGCGAAGGGAAAATGCCGAGCGTCAATGCGCTTTCAACGCCGGCATCGTCGCTGACCCAATTAAGCCGCGCGCTAAAGACGCCTCGGCCAGCTGCCTTGTCGTCCGAAGAAGACGGCTCGTGAGGCAGTAGTTCTACCGTTCCGCTATTTCAACATAATGAGGGGCAATCGAATCATGGATCTACCTTCCGTAAAGCTATTTCACCCCGACATAGTCGAAGAGCTTTCCTTCCCAAAGCTCGTGCAGGTCGCGCAAAATCTCGTCGTCGCAAAGTTCGACCTGATGAAATTTACGCCTGCGAAGCACATTCTTGATGCTGCGCTGGCGAGCGGACATTTACGAGCCGGCGGCCGCGTCATTGAAAGCAGCTCTGGCACGTTCGCCTTGGCACTCTCTATCCTGTGTTCGCTATATGATCTGCGCCTGACGCTGGTTACCGGTCCAACGTCGCAAATCGTCCGCTGGAGGTTGGAGAATATGGGCGCAGTCCTACACACGGTCCACGCCAGCAAGAACTGCGAAGGTGGGATACAGCAGGCCCGTCTGGAGATGTTGGCCGAGTTACGCTCATCAATGCCGGACAGTTTTTGGCCACAGCAGTACACAAACCCATTGAATTCTCTCTCTTATAAACCGATTGCGGAGAGAGCCCTGCTGACACAGCCAAAGATTGATTTAATCGTGGGTACGGTCGGCAGCGGGGGGTCGCTCTTTGGAATTGCGTCCGTATTACAACGAGAAAATCCAGACTTAAAGGTAATCGCGGTCGACCATAATAGAAGCGTGATATTTGGTGCCAGGGCCACGCGCATCAGCAAGATGTGTCGGGAGACGTCTGAACAGATTCTGGCGATGGGCGCAGGAATTCCCATGGGCAATGTGAATTTTGAACTCTGCGACGAAGTCCACTGGGTGCCGGTTCCGAAAATGGTCCAAATGGTCCACGATTTCCATCGTCGTACTGGGATGCTTGTCGGGCCATCGAGCGGTGCCGCTCTTGCTGTCGCAGAGTGGCGCGCAGCTCAGGAGCCTTCGCAGTTCGTTCTGACACTTCTCCCCGACCACGGAGTCCGTTATGTCGAGACGGTGTTTAATCCCAGTTGGTTGAACAATTGGAACGAGGACCTTGCTCGTGGTTGGGGGGAGCCAAGGGAAATTTCCTCGCTAGAACAAGTATCGGAGGGATGGTGCCGATTCAAGTGGGATCGGCGTCGATACCGAGATGTCACCGGTAGTGACCCGGCGCCTCGCCCGGCCGGGTACAATCCGTAAGGTGTCGTTCGATACGCACTTTTAGCGGATTTCAGGAAGGTGTGAGAGCGGTTTTGGTTTGCGATTCACACGAGAGCGGCGCGGCATGCGTTATCTGTGCATCAGGTCAGAACACATTGAGTTGATTGAAGGTGCTGGTGCGAGGCACGCCGGGACCCAGAACTCAACATTCGGCAGGCGTTGTGCTAGATGTTTAGTCCCGGCATTTGCTGGAGCGGATCGAGTTTGAAGCGTTCCGGTTGTGACGCCCACGCCTTGCAGATGAACTCGTAGGGCGTAAGGCCTTTGAGGGTCTTGAGCCTGCGACCGAAGTTGT
>NZ_SRUS01000310.1:0-337 GCF_004794715.1 Mesorhizobium sp. M8A.F.Ca.ET.207.01.1.1
CTGGCAGGCGGTGTAATCGGTGGGCTGCGTCCAGGCCTTCTCGTCGCGATCGAGCGGCGGCCGCGTCAGGTCGATCGCGCGCCGGCATTTGATCGCGGCGGCGAAGGCGGTGTATTCCGCCGCGTCGTTCGGCCATGGCGTCGCCGGCGATTCGGCAAAGAACAGCAAGCGGTAGAAGGCCATCTCCGCCACCGCCGTCAGCACTGTCTCGGTCGCGTAGTAGACGCCTTTGGTCTTGCCCGCGCGACGGAAGCGCGAGCCGTATGGATAGACGGAGCCGTAGCGGAAAGGCGTCGCCAGCAGATAGTGGAGGTGGCGGCATTCCAGCGGGATATGT
>NZ_SRUS01000311.1:0-336 GCF_004794715.1 Mesorhizobium sp. M8A.F.Ca.ET.207.01.1.1
ATGCCGGGTACCGGTCCCCGGCACCGGCCTGACCCCGCCCGGACGCAGCATCACCGCGCGCAGCGGCAGCGCCTGCAACGCCACCTCGGTCTCGCCCTTGACCCGCAGCGGCATCAGCCGGCTCTGCGGGTCCGCGCCTGCGCCGGAGACATACAGGAAGCACCCCTGCGGATTCACCGCAGCCCAGGCGCGGGCCACTGCCAGTGTGGTGCCCAGGGTCACGCGCCGGTACTCGGCCTCGGCAGTGCCGACCGGTGGCGCACCGGCACAGTAGAAGCATGCGTCGTACCCGGCCAGTTCATCACGCTGCGCGTCGATGTGCAGGAAATCCGGGAC
>NZ_SRUS01000312.1:0-336 GCF_004794715.1 Mesorhizobium sp. M8A.F.Ca.ET.207.01.1.1
GCCTGCCGACGCCGTCCAGCGCCAGGATGGGGCCGATCTCGGAGGCGAAGGCAAAGCGCTTGTCGGCGGAATGATAGTAGAAAGGTTTGACGCCAAAATGGTCGCGCGCGCAAAACAGCGCCCGACGCTCGCCGTCCCAGATCGCGAAAGCGAAGTCGCCCTGCAGATAGGTCGGGCAGGCCTCGCCCCATTTGAGATAGGCGCTCATCATAAGCATGCCGTCGGCGATCGACCGGTCGCGGATGCCAAGCTTGGCCAAAAGCTCATCACGATTGTCCAGCCGGCAATCGGCTGTGATGGCGAGCTTGCCGCCGGCCATTCTCAATGGGCCGGAGA
>NZ_SRUS01000313.1:0-334 GCF_004794715.1 Mesorhizobium sp. M8A.F.Ca.ET.207.01.1.1
CAACCGCAGCGCGGCGGCGGTACCGCACCTGCTGGCGGAGCGCCAGGCCGCACTGTTCGAGCTGGCCGCACTGATGGGCAGGGTTCCGGCAGACTATCCCAGGGAGGCGGAAGCCTGCCCCCAGCCCCCTGAGCTGGAGCAGGCGCTGCCGGTCGGTGACGGCTGGCAGCTGCTCCAGCGGCGCCCCGACATACGTGCCGCCGAGCGCAGCCTTGCGGCGGCCACGGCGATGATCGGCGTAGAGACCGCAGACCTTTATCCGCGGGTCACCTTGGGCGGTTCCCTGGGTACAGCGTGCACGCCCCCTCAGCTGCTTTCTGCCGACGGTTTTGGG
>NZ_SRUS01000314.1:0-334 GCF_004794715.1 Mesorhizobium sp. M8A.F.Ca.ET.207.01.1.1
GCTGATCGACCGCAATGCAGGCAACCATTCAGACGAAGGCCGATCCAAGAGTCCGCTCGCGTGGGAAACCTGCTGTCCAACCAATATCGTCGGCTTATCTACGATTATCCCGGAAGCTGCCATTCCGCTCTCGGCCCCGATCCGGTCGGGCTGCAAGGTGCTCCAATGTCGGTCGTAGAGGTTGATTGTGCAGGTGCCCAGAAGCCGACATTCGGCAAGGCGCCTGGACGGGTTAACTAGCTAGACACACGCGGATCTAGACTGGTGCCAATCGACATTCAGGATTCCCATCGGCGAGGGAGCGTGATTCATAGGTATCCGCGATTTGGCGGAG
>NZ_SRUS01000315.1:0-332 GCF_004794715.1 Mesorhizobium sp. M8A.F.Ca.ET.207.01.1.1
GCCTGCCCGGGACCCGCCTGCGCCAGGCCTCGCGGCTTTACGCAACGCCGGCCTGGGGCAAGGAAGACCAGCCGCCGTTCGTCAATGCAGCGGCCTCGGTCGAAACCACGTTGCCGGCCGATGAGTTGTTGCAGGCGATGCTGGCGCTGGAGCAGCGCTTCGGCCGCGTGCGCGATCCGGCGGTGCACTGGGGGCCGCGCGCGCTGGACCTGGACCTGCTGCTGTATGGCGCGCAGGTGCTCGATCAGCCGGGCCTGCAGGTGCCACACCCTTACCTGCACGCGCGTGCCTTCGTGCTGGTGCCACTGGCCGAAATCGCACCGGATCTGGCC
>NZ_SRUS01000316.1:0-332 GCF_004794715.1 Mesorhizobium sp. M8A.F.Ca.ET.207.01.1.1
GCCGCGCTGCGGCCACGCCCGCCGCGGCGGCGACCAAGGAAGAGGACTTCATCGAACAGCTGTGGCTGGTCAACACGCATGACACGCTGCTGACCTTCACCAGTTCGGGCAAGGTGTTCTGGCTGCCGGTCTACCAGCTGCCCGAAGCCGGTTCCAACGCCCGCGGCCGTCCGATCATCAACTGGATCCCGCTGGAGCCGGGCGAACGCGTGCAGGCCGTGCTGCCGGTGCGCGAATACGCCGATGGCCAGTTCGTGTTCTTCGCCACCCGGAACGGCACGGTCAAGAAGACCCCGCTGGGCGAGTTCGCCTTCCGCCTGGCCCGCGGCAAG
>NZ_SRUS01000317.1:0-332 GCF_004794715.1 Mesorhizobium sp. M8A.F.Ca.ET.207.01.1.1
GGGTAGATTCATTAGGACTAAATTCACATGAAATTACAAAACATGATCTCAATAGTATTACTTTTCCCAAACCATCTGTTATATTAATGCTATTATTAATAATTGTATTAATTGCAATCTATATTCTGGTGATTACATATGTCAGAAAATGGCTTAAAAATGTTAGCAGAGGACAAATTTTTACAGATAAAAATGCAAACATCATTATTTTAATTTCTTATTGTTTTATTGTATTAGGTGTATTTGAGGCATTTATTGAATTGGCAAGTAATTTTATGGTTTATAATTTTTTAGGGCAAAATGCTAAATTGTATGCACTGATAGATAAAGAT
>NZ_SRUS01000318.1:0-332 GCF_004794715.1 Mesorhizobium sp. M8A.F.Ca.ET.207.01.1.1
ATATGCCAGAGCCCCTCGATCCGTTCGGAGTCGAGTTCCCTGATCTTGGCCGGCAACGGCTCGCCATGCGCCGCGATGCCGATGACTCTGTCATCCACACCGAACAGAATGCCGGCCGGCATCGCGATTTCGCCATAGCGCTGCTCCAGGCGGCCGAGATCCTCTTCTACCGCCACGAAATCGGTCGAAGTCGCGTGGAAATGGGCGGGCCGCAGCCCAAGCCACCCGCCTCCGGCGGTCATGTAGTCCCCCGGCACGGCCTGCGGCGCGAAGATGAACTTCATCGCCGGTTCCGCGTATTCCAGGCTGACCGGTATCGCTATCGTGCAAGC
>NZ_SRUS01000319.1:0-331 GCF_004794715.1 Mesorhizobium sp. M8A.F.Ca.ET.207.01.1.1
CTCGACCACATCGGCCATGCCACCGAAAGCCGCAGAGCGATCAGTGCGGCCGGTGCGCAGGAACTCGACGATCTCGCCCTCGCTCCAGCTGGCCAGGCCTGTCGATTCGTTACGCAGGTTCTTCGCGTACCAGCCTTCCAGCACCGAACCGGACAGGAACTGGCGGCTGCCATCATCGGCCATCGCCTTTTCCTGGAAGGCCAGGCCGCGTGGCGTGTGGCAGGCGCCACAATGGGCCAGGCCTTCCACCAGTTGGGCACCACGCTGCTGGCCGGCATCCCGCGCCGGATCCGAGTTGAAGCCGCCCGGCCGTGCGAACAACCGCTCCCCC
>NZ_SRUS01000031.1:0-6166 GCF_004794715.1 Mesorhizobium sp. M8A.F.Ca.ET.207.01.1.1
AAGCACTGCCCGGCAATCCCTATGACGGCCACACGCTGGCAAGCGTCATCCCCGACATGGAAAAGACCATCGGCAACGAGATCGGCCGCATCCTCGCCGACGCCGGCTATCGCGGCCACAACGCACCCCAGAGCCACAAGCTCAGGGTCTTCACCGCGGGCCAGAAACGCCGCGTCACCCCAGCCATCAAGCGCCAGATGCGACGGCGGTCGGCGGTCTAGCCCGTCATCGGCCACATCAAGAACGAACACCGCATGGGCCGCAACTACCTCGCCGGCCAGCAGGGCGACGCTCTCAACGCCATCCTGGCCGCCGCCGGATATAACTTCTCTCTCCTGCTCAGGTGGCTGAAGGGATTTTTGTGGCTTCTCATCGCAGCCTTACAAAGTCAGCCGAAAGAGCTCGAAGCCTGATCCCTCTCATTGTTCACGGCCGACGAATACCGCTTCCAGCAGGACCTTGATCGAAGCGTCCAGCTAACTGTCCCGTATTGGTAGGGCAAGCCAAGAAGCTGCCATTCCCACATCGATCTCGGTAGCGAGCCACCGGCCGGCGTCAGCCGGTGCATTACAGCCTAGAACAGCGCGATGACTTGTATTGGTCCCGAAGAGACTCAGGCGGTTCACTACTAGGGTTCAAACCGGATTGGCCGGAGCGAGGCCAACCCACAGAAGGCCTACGCGATAGTTTATTCGCCGAAGCTGTTTCGAGATGCTCATCAGAGCCACCTTGCTGAAGAAGGGGAGCGTCGGACTTCCCTCATGCAAAAGGGCGTAGACGATTTCATAGTCGGCCGGATTGGGCCTCTCCGTCGGAATTATGCCGACGATAGCTGGCATTGCCTCCCGAATTTGTTCCCTAAGCGGTGGATGGTCGAGGAATGCTTCGGCGGATACTTGTCCTTGCAGGAACAAATGACTTAGCGTTTGTGACTTGCTACGGCGCTTCACGTGCACGATCTGCCCGCCACTGGTCAGAATGTCACAAAATTCGACCCGACCACGCTCTCCTTCGAAATTCACAAGGTTCTTGTCGTAGAGGTACATGCCGGCCTGGGTATCGACCGCGCGGGCATTGTAATCGCCCTCCTTCTCGCCGGCCGTGTAGAAGGGGAGCTGGAGGGCTGCCAGCGGAATTTCCGCCATAGCTGCGTTGACGGTGACGACAAAATTGTCCTTTACCACATACCATTCGTCCGACGCGAGGATATGGAGCTGGTCGTTGAACTGGACCTCGGCGCATAGACATTTGAACACGGACCAACGGTCATGGAAGGGTCCGTCGTCGCTCGCGATACGCACCTTATCCGATTTCAGATCGGCAAGCGTAACCTCAAGCTCGTCATCGAAGAGGGCCAGATAATCGGAAAGACGAAGATCGTCGAACGCATCCGCCCGTGAGCTGCCGGAGAACTTGAACCGATCGACATTGTGATAGTCGATGATTTCCGGCGGTGCGAGATGTATGCCGTTGAGGTGCCCATTCTGCAACCGGGTGACAAGGTTCTCATTGAGTTCGTCCAGGCGCGAACGATCCCGGATGGGCGTGATCTTGCCGTACCAGGGAAATAGTTCCTGGTATGCCGTATCGTTGAATGAGTTGATGATCGTCAGGCCCTTGTCATCGATTCCATTATAATCGAGTTCACAGCTCAACTTGAGTCCGTCGCTACCCGTGAGCGTACCACCGAACGCTTCATCCCCTGATTTGCCGGTAATTGCCTGAAGGATGATACTCGATGTGTCGACGCCGAAATCGAAGATTTCGCCGATGCGGCTGTTTTGCGAGCGGGTCTGGATGGTCGAGTCTTCGGGCCTGCGTGTGTCGATACTCTTGATCCGCTCGCGGCCAAGCCGGTTCAGCGCCACCTTCAATCCGAACTGGCTCTCCAGGGCTTCCGGGCGAAATTCCTGAAACCCCATCCCGAAACATACAGCAAGCCATCTGCGCTGCGGGTCGGCGTCCTCAACAGCAAGCTCGACGCCGACAAATAGAATCGCAGCCGCTTGCCCGCCGTACAGCCCGTTGAACTGTAATTGGTCGGCAGCATTGAAAAAGGATATCCAGCCCGGCGGACAATTGTATGCTTGGCCTGCAAACAGACGCTTGTTATCGGGATTCCCCGTAAGGGGCTTTTCCTCTAGCCGATTTTGGTCTTTGAGCGAATCCGCTGGATCGGCGATATGCGCTTTCAGCAGCCGGAATGTATATGATCTTTTTGCCACAATTTACTCCCCTCAAGCAACGACGAAGATGATAGATGTTATCGCCGACCGCCTCACCCCAAAATGTGGGACAGGAGACATTCGGGAGCGCACCGGAAGGCCCACGCTTATGGACGCGTCGCATGTGCGACTGCTTCGCGGAAGCGCGCGATCTGACCGTAACGGCCGATCGGAGGGGCATTGCAACCAATCACGGCGCAGTGAATTAAGAAGTTCATCGGATAGCGGCGCGGCCGCACAGCAAACCCGTGAATGTTCTCGGAGTGCTCGGTCGTTTCCCCCGGGCAGCCGACGGGCAGCCGGAACATGAATGAAGCTGGGCCGTCGCGGCACAATCTCGCACGGGCCAATGCCAAAGCTCCCTGGCAAACACTTCAGTCAATCACCAGTAGTTTTCCGGAACATTCGACCTTCAGTAATCAGGCTGCTGTCAGTAATTTCTATTCCCAGTCTCCGTCCTTCTAGGCCAATCCTCGATAAGAGACGGCTCAATGTCCGCTTCATGAATATAGCAGCGCGAATGGATCACTTTGCGCAAATAATTGGCCTATCAGGGCAGGGACTCGGCGTTTTCGCGCCGCTTGCAAACATTTCCCACAATTTGCTGATGAGAAGTGCGAGAATTCCCGCTCTACGTCACGCGGGCAGGTCCCGGTCTTCTTTACGGGGCCGCCGAGGTGCATCGTTGCGATGGAGGCGTGCGAGACGGCGCATTGTTAGGGACATCAGATCGCGAAGCTCGGCCATGAACTTCGCCTGCTGCCACGTGTTCACGTGAAGCCGTTCGTCAAAACGACAGAAGAATGACGCGGCAGAGGCCGAAGCGACTGCGCAGATTGTGCCGTCCGCTCATTAATGCTCTCCGGACCCGACTGGCCGAACATGGGTCGTTGCGTCCCATACGGGTGACGTGCCCGTCTTTAGGCTGGCGCGAGGTATGCCATCTGTCCGGTCGTGGCGCTGAAAACCGGGCTGAAACGGCGGGTTGAAATGAAGGCGTCAATGGGCGCAGATCTTTGAAGTGCTCAGCATCGAATTGAACTTTTCGGCCGGGTAAATCTGCGATCTAATGGCGCGGAGACCGCTGCGTCAGGCATTCGCATCGCTTGAACATGGTGCCGGTTGCCAGCTCTTTGCGCTGGCGGGCCTTTTATCGCGGTGCAGATTACAACCTCCTTCCACATAGGGCGGATCGCCACCTCGGCCTTCGTCCTCTTGGCAACCCTCATCATCGTGCTCTCCATGCTCGGGCTCGAATCTTCCGCGGGCAAGGCGGGGCGGCAAGAAGAGAGGGAAAGTCCCGGCGGAGTAGGCAGCCCTCATTCCGCACGCTGACACGCTACCTCGCTTGCTGCTTCCAATCGAGCTAAGTGCTGGACGGCGAACTCTGACGTCCATGGATTAGAGTCGTGAAATTCCCGTCCAAATCGAGATAAGGGTGCCCGTCCACTTGGTGAGGTAAGCGCCCTCGCCCAACCTCCATGTACTTCGGAATTGGATTACGTTCGATTGTTACTTGCTCGTACCGTCGCGAAACATCGACAACGCAGGTGCGAACGCTTCCTCCAACTGCTCAAGGCCGGCGTTCGCGCCGAACCTTCTGCATTAGTCGCGTGGTCATTCATATGCCCTTCGGACCGCGACCCATATCGGCGAGGCCGCCGAGCGAGCGCTGCCGCGACTGCGTTTTCCACCGTTTGTTCGATCAGTCTCACGGAGATTGTTTCCAAACTTCATGAATGGCATCCACGAGCGCCGCGCCTAAATCTTTGACATCGGTATCGCTCATTGGGGTCGAGAGCGCGTCAGAGCAATTCGTCGTCATCAGAAAACCCCCGTTCCAGCATTGCAAGATGCACCTTTGCCAGCGCAGCCTTCTGCAATGCGCTCGGGAACGAGGTCCGGCAGTTTCGGATAACTCCGGTTCCTCAGGTGGAGCCGCAAGAGGAGCTCGTGCCGGTAACTGCGTGGGTAGTTCGCACCTTCTCAGTTGCTACATGATTTCGCTGCGAATCGTATCGCCCATCTGGGCCACGGCATCCTTTGTGTTTGATTGCAGCGCCGCCAGCCCAGCTGTTATACTGAGCGGGTTAGCGCTGAATGTGCCGCCGTGGTAGACGGCTGGCTTGCTCTTGGTGCGTTTGGTGAGTTGCAAGGAGCTGACTTGGGGCGCATGGAGAACCGGTGCTTCCCAAGTCAGCTCCTTGCAACAAGGCATTCTGTTTGCCGTATGATCGAGAGTTCTCTTGAACCTATCGCGCCGCAGTTAGTCCCGGCAGTCATGCGTCTGATGAAGCAGAGGCACGCCTTATCTATGGTCAAGGCGGTTGCCTATGCGCTCCCCGGAACACCGGCTACGGCGCAAACTGGGCCGTTTCGCGACAAATGGCGGGTGAGGGGACCACAGCACCTGGTGCTGCGTTCAGCGCAAACTCGATGATTCCCTATGATGAACCTGCGCACGCTCTCGTGGAGGAGACCCCGCGCCTCGTCAACATGGTTACGCCGAAGGACGCCGGGTCGGCGCCAACGCCGCCGGCTTCTTCCGCAATCGGGCGGCGGCAACGAGGATCAGCATGCGCTGTCCGCATGCCGGTAGCGTTGGCCGCCCGCTCGGTCCACTAATGCGGCAGAGATCCTGGCCTTCAAGGCGCGGTCCGAGACGCCTCCAGGATCTGCAGAGCGATCGCGCAATCCGCACACCGCGAATGCCGATGCACAGTCCAGCGCCGACTGCGTTTTCGCCGCGGTACGGCGCTGGCCTTCCAAATTGCCTATCGCTTGCGACGCGGTCACTGACCAAGGTGGGCAAGATACACGCGTAATTTTCGCGCTGATCCTCCCTCCGTGGTTTTTGTTTCAGCGCCAGCGCTTTCAACAGAGGTTTGCCAAGGCGTCCACCAGCTCCTGTAAGACGACTTTTACCGATCCCATTTGAAAGCTCTTTCACCTTCTCGGCGAAGAGCTGGTCACCCCGGCATTAGCTGCAGAACAGGTCGCTTTTATTCATCAGTACCAGTTCATTGAGGAGTACCGGCAGCACGACGACATCGTCGCCCGAGGTCAGACGGTCATCGACGGTTTGTCCTTGACAGGCCTCCAAAGAGGCCATGCGGCGGATAGGCACGCTTGTCGGAACGACATTCAAGGTGGCTGAATTCGCAAGGAGCCGATAATCTCGCCGGATGGCGAGTCTGCCCCTGCGGGACCCGTGTCGGGGACGAAGCCTGGTGTTCGATGCGGGGGATAGGCCTGCTCGATCATCTTGATCGGCACGTTCGACTGGTTGGCGCCGATATTCGGCCACCATCCAGCTTGTTATTCGCCAGGCTGGCCCCAGGTCGAGAGATCCAGTGAGGCGCGAACGATCTAAAGCACGGTACGGATGCTCGTAAGCGTCATCACCTCGGCGATGGTATCGAACGCGTTCTTCTTGAAAGTCTCGAGCAGAAACGGATCTGTCTTGCGGGATTGCATCACGCGATCCCTCGCTGCAGATCAACGAACAGATTGTCGAATTCGTCCCGGAGGATGGAAGCGTCTGGCGGCACAACCGCCGTTCCTCCAATTCCTCCACGATAATCGGCCCGGCCGCTTCTCCGCCAGACATGCTTCTGCGGGCGTCCAGTGGCCGCGACGATCAAGCGCTGACGATCGCTGGCCGAAACGGTGAAGAGATGCCATTGCACGTGCATTAGACCGCACACCACACCGCAAAACGGAACCCCAGAACCGGGCTCTTTTGATCCGATTGATCCACTAGCGTCCTAGAACAATCGCACACATGGAAATTTGTTGGGACGTTCCATGCCCACCGCTGGCATGGAAACATTGCAACAGATCGTTCAAATAACTTTACAGAATCTTTTGCAACCGCGGACCGCTGACGATGCTAGGTTCATCCGCAAGGTCTGAAGGCACGCGTGAATATGAGCCACGCC
>NZ_SRUS01000320.1:0-331 GCF_004794715.1 Mesorhizobium sp. M8A.F.Ca.ET.207.01.1.1
GAATACGCGGTGTTCTGGAGGCAGAACGGAATGCGGACGCCACCGAGGATGGCGACGGGACGAGCGTTGGGCATGGAGATACCTGGCATGGATGAGGGTGTCTGCAACATGGCATGCACGGCGGAGCAGGCATAATGGAGCCAAGTGTAGCTGCCGCCCTGTGATGGGCCAACCGTGGAACCATGAGCAAACCCGACCCCGCGATGAATGCCCTTGGCGTGCTGGCCCTGGAAC
This sequence comes from Mesorhizobium sp. M8A.F.Ca.ET.207.01.1.1, assembly GCF_004794715.1. Taxonomy (NCBI): domain Bacteria; kingdom Pseudomonadati; phylum Pseudomonadota; class Alphaproteobacteria; order Hyphomicrobiales; family Phyllobacteriaceae; genus Mesorhizobium; species Mesorhizobium sp. M8A.F.Ca.ET.207.01.1.1. The sequence continues at coordinate 235 of NZ_SRUS01000320.1, forward strand.
TGGCCGGCGGCGAAATCCCCCGCCAGGCGGTACTCAGCGCTGAACAGGCCGGTGAACTGGCCGAACGTGTCGGCCGTGACCTGTCCAAGCTGGTGCC
>NZ_SRUS01000321.1:0-331 GCF_004794715.1 Mesorhizobium sp. M8A.F.Ca.ET.207.01.1.1
GGGGCGGTGGGAGTCGCTGTAGGTAACTCAGCCAAGACCGGCAACGATGGGGGAACTGCAGTGGGTACCCATGCGAAGGCGCTCGGTAGAAACTCCGTTGCCATTGGCCGTGCGTCAGTCGTGCATGAGGATTCTGATAGTGGATTTGCACTAGGTGCTGGAGCGGAGGTTGGCATTGCGGGAAGCGGCGCACGGGGAGGTGTTGCAATCGGGGCTGGAGCAAAGGTAGACAAAGGAGCGGATGGTTCGCTGGCGATTGGCGAAGGCTCTCAGGCGGATGAGGCTGGAGTGGCGTCCTTTGGAAGTGCGACTACTTATCGTCGTCTGGTAA
>NZ_SRUS01000322.1:0-331 GCF_004794715.1 Mesorhizobium sp. M8A.F.Ca.ET.207.01.1.1
AGCAGCGAGCGGCCAAAGCCCATGGTCCGCAGTTTCGGGTCCAGCAGGCTGAGCAGGGTGGCGCCGGAATCCAGCGTCGAACCGTCGTCCACCGCCAGCTGGCGCGGCGCCACGCCCTCGCCGAGGAACAGCAGCAGGTTCTCGCGCTTCTGCTTGGCCAGCACGTGGCTGAGGTCGTTGGGCATCGCCAGGTGGTCGGAGGCGATCACGATCAGCGTGTCCTTGCCATACGGACTGGCCTGGATGCGCTCGACCAGACGCGAGATCAGCCGGTCGGTGCACTTGAGTGCATTCAGCAGACCTATCTTGCCGTAGCCGCTCTGGAAACGCC
>NZ_SRUS01000323.1:0-331 GCF_004794715.1 Mesorhizobium sp. M8A.F.Ca.ET.207.01.1.1
CCACCTCGTAGGCTTCCTCGATGGTGTACGGGGCAATGGTCGAGAAGTCCTGCTCCAGGTCCCACGGGCAACCTCCCTGCGGGTCGCGCAGGCGCGCCATGATGACCAGCAGGCGTTGCAGTTGATGGCTTGCCTCGCTGCCGGCGGGAGGGGTGTCGTGCGCGCTCATGCGGCCTCCAGGAATCAGTCGGACAACCAGTCCCGCCACGGCAGGCTGGTATCACCAAGGGCGATGAAATCGCCGTTCAACAGCGTTTCGCGGCGGTTGTAGCGGAACGGCTTGCCGGTCGCCGCCGACAGCACCGCACCACCAGCGGCGTGCAGCACGCAC
>NZ_SRUS01000324.1:0-330 GCF_004794715.1 Mesorhizobium sp. M8A.F.Ca.ET.207.01.1.1
CGAAAAATTGCTCTCGGCCAGCGCAGAGGATGAGGCTGAGACGATTTTCAGAAGAGCATATCCGGAGCTCACCATCTCCGCTCCGGATTGGTCAAGGCAAGGGGCTGCGGGCGATGTCGTGGATGCCGAGCCTCAGGACGAGGGGAACTCGGACGCTGACGCTGAAAGTGCGAATGCGCTCTGGACTTCCATAAGAGAGTGGCTCGGTGATGTTGAAGACCTTAAGCAATCCATCGCACCTTCGGCCATCTTTTTGGGAAAAGTTTGGAGTCGTCTATTCTCAAGTCTACAGAAAGCATCCGACGAGTTCGTCCGGAGCTCGTCGGATGC
>NZ_SRUS01000325.1:0-330 GCF_004794715.1 Mesorhizobium sp. M8A.F.Ca.ET.207.01.1.1
GCCCAACGCCGCCGTCCTGGGGTTCGATGACGAAGGCCCCGAGGGGCGTGCCATCCCAGCCCGGGAGGGTGCGATGGGTGGTCTTGACCTTGGCCGCAAGGGCCGTGGGCGCCAGCCCGGTCAGCAGGATCAACAGCAGCAATACCTTGCGCATCGTCGTCTCTCCCCGTCGGTGGTGGTGCAACGGATCGGACCGTACCAGTGCGCATGGTGGCTGGCACCTTGCGACGCAGCATGGCGCAAATCGCGACTTGCTATGCTTCGCGGCACTGCGGGCCCTCCGCAGGCTCCCACCAAAGCAAGGACGCCCCGATGCGCAGGATGCTCTTC
>NZ_SRUS01000326.1:0-330 GCF_004794715.1 Mesorhizobium sp. M8A.F.Ca.ET.207.01.1.1
GTTCCTGCTCATCAACCATCCGCTGGACTGCCCGATCTGCGATCAGGGCGGCGAGTGCGAGCTGCAGGACGTTTCGCTGGGCTATGGCCGTTCGGTCAGCCGCTTCAACGAGCGCAAGCGCGTGGTGCCGGACGAGGACATGGGCCCGCTGGTCGCCACCGAGATGACCCGCTGCATCCAGTGCACCCGCTGCGTCCGCTTCACCGCCGACGTTGCCGGTACCTATGAACTGGGTGGCATGTACCGCGGCGAGAACCTGCAGATCGGTACCTTCGACGGCAAGCCGCTGACCACCGAGCTGTCCGGCAACGTCGTCGACGTCTGCCCGGT
>NZ_SRUS01000327.1:0-329 GCF_004794715.1 Mesorhizobium sp. M8A.F.Ca.ET.207.01.1.1
GACGAAACCGCTGCACAGCTGATCGCCATGCCGCTGAGCGCATTGATGCTGCTGGAGTTCCTGCACGTCGAGCCGGGCCAGTGGATCGTGCAGAACACCGCCAACGGCGCGGTGGGCAAGTCGCTGGCGATGCTGGCGCGGGCGCGCGGCGTGCACGTGGCCAACCTGGTGCGCAATGCCGATGCGGTCGCGCAGCTGCAGGCGCTGGGCATCGACCATGTGTTCGACACCTCGGTGGACGGCTGGAAGGATCGTGTGCGTGCAGCGACCGGCGAAGCGCAGGCGGCGGCCGCGGTGGATTCCATCGGTGGCGACGCCAGCGGTGACCT
>NZ_SRUS01000328.1:0-329 GCF_004794715.1 Mesorhizobium sp. M8A.F.Ca.ET.207.01.1.1
ATTCATTTCCCATAGATATAGATATTCTATTCCATGTATTAATTTGTGCAATTGTAAATATTAAATCAGCATATTCCTTTTCACTGTATTTTTCACGAACGCGATTATAGAGCTCTTTCGGAACTTTATGATTAGAAATTAACGTAACGTGTTCAGCTAATTCTAGTGCTAATTTTTCAGCATCGTTGTATATATTAGTATCTTCCCAAGCATTTAATAAATAAATTTTCTTTTCGTCTATACCTCGTTTTCTAGCATCTGTAGTGTGCATGTTTAAACAAAATGCACAGCCATTTATTTGAGAAACTCTTATTTTTATTAATTCTTGC
>NZ_SRUS01000329.1:0-329 GCF_004794715.1 Mesorhizobium sp. M8A.F.Ca.ET.207.01.1.1
GCCGGGTGCACATGCACTCCATCGACGATGATGCCGATCCAGCTGTCGCGGTCTTCCAGCGCAGCGCCCACTGCGCCGGGCTCGCGGCCCTGCAGTGGCGACATCGCGTTGTACAGGTGGGTGAAACCGCGCACGCCCGCATCCAGGCCGGCGCGGATCTCTTCGTAGGTGCCTGCGGTGTGGCCGGCGGCAACGATCACGCCCCGCTCGACCAGTGCACGGATGGTCTCCAGCGGCACGCGCTCCGGCGCCAGCGTGAGCAGGGTCACGCCGTTGTCCAGCGACGCGGCCAGTGCGATCTCTTCTTCATCCGGCACGCGGAACTTGCT
>NZ_SRUS01000032.1:0-3620 GCF_004794715.1 Mesorhizobium sp. M8A.F.Ca.ET.207.01.1.1
AACAAACCGTAGCCGCTCGTCCATGATCCCAGTTTCTCGCCAAACCATCGCCGGTCCTCCCGGCGGACAAGAAAACTGTCACCCATGCTATCGGTCCATTCTGTTACCTATCTATCCGGTTCGGACACCGGACATTTCTCCCCGTATAGAGACGGGGAGAGGGACGCTGTCATCGATGGTTTCGCCAATTTTCAACGTTGCAAGAGAAGGCGGCGAGGTTGCGTCCAGTTTCTTCTCCCCGTCACTATACGGGGAGAAGGTGCCGGCAGGCGGATGAGGGGCGGCGCTGCCCTGACGTGATTGTCAGCAAGAAGCCTATGGCGACTCGCTAGACAGCAGCTTTGGGCCTAATCACGGATCCTGCTTTGTCGACAGCCCGGCCAGCCTCCCTTATAAGGACCGGAATCGCACGCAACCAGAGGCCTTCATGATCATCGTCACGGGCGGCGCCGGCATGATCGGCTCCAACATCGTCGCCGCGCTCAATGCGGAAGGTCATGACGACATCCTGGTCGTCGACGACCTCACCGACGGCCACAAGATCGCCAACTTGGCCGATCTCAGCATTGCCGACTATCTCGACAAGGACGACTTCCTGGCCCACATGGAAGCCGGCTCGCTCGGCCGCATCGAGGCAGTCTTTCATCAGGGGGCTTGCTCGACCACCACCGAATGGAACGGCAAGTTCATGATGGACGTGAACTACGCCTATTCGAAACAGCTGCTGCATGCCTGCCAGGCGCTGCGCGTGCCCTTTCTCTACGCTTCCTCGGCTTCGGTCTATGGCGGCGGATCCGAATTTCGTGAGGAGCCGGCGTTTGAACGGCCACTCAACGTCTATGCCTATTCCAAGAAACTCTTCGACGACTATGTCAGGCGCACGGTGTTCGACAGCGATCATTCGCAGGTCGCGGGGCTGCGCTACTTCAATGTCTATGGCCCGCGCGAGGCGCATAAGGGCGCCATGGCCTCGGTCGCCTTCCATCTGTTCAACCAGGTCGAGCGCGGCGAAAATCCGAAGCTGTTCGGCGCCCATGACGGCTTCGGACCGGGCGAGCAAAGCCGCGATTTCATCCATGTCGGCGATGTCGCCGACGTCAATCTGTGGCTATGGAAGCGTGGCGCGAGCGGCATCTTCAACTGCGGCACCGGCCGCGCCCAGCCGTTCCGCGCCATCGCCGAAACGGTCATCGACGCGCTGGGCAAGGGCGAGATCGAGTTCATAGAATTCCCCGACCATCTCAAGGGCAGCTACCAGAGTTTTACCCAGGCTGATATGTCCCGCTTGCGCGCGGCCGGCTATAACGGGCAATTCCGCACAGTGGAAACCGGCGTCAGAGACTATGTCGAATGGCTGAAAGCCCAACGATCCTCGTGATCGGCCCACGCTGGGTGGGCGATATGGTGATGGCGCAGTGCCTGTTCTCGGCGCTGAAGGAGCTCCATCCCAACGCCGCGATCGATGTGCTGGCGCCCGCCTGGGCGGCACCTCTGGTCAAGCGCATGCCGGAGATCCGCCAGCAGATCGACTTTCCGCTGAAGCCCGGCACGCTCGAATTCAGCCATCGCCGCCGCTTCGGCCGCCTGCTGCGCGGCCGCTACGACTTGGCCTATGTGCTGCCAGGCAGCTGGAAGTCGGCGCTGATCCCGTTCTTTGCCCGCATTCCGCGCCGTTTCGGCAATCTGCGCGAAATGCGCTATGGCCTTTTGACCGACATCGTACCATTGCCCGACGCCGTGAAACGGCGCACCGCGCAGGCCTATTTCGGCCTCGCTCAGGGCGGCAGTTTCCGCGCACCCCGGCTGACCGTGGACACGAAAAACCAGGCCATGCTGCTCGATCGTTTCGGTCTGGCGCCGCAAAAATTCGTGGCCCTGATGCCCGGTGCCGAGTTCGGCCCGGCCAAGCGCTGGCCAAGCGAAAGCTATGCCGGCCTTGCCCGCGAATTCATGGGCAAGGGACTGGAGGTCGCCCTGTTCGGCTCGAAGAACGACCGCGACGTGACGGCCGAAATCGCCGCATTGGCCCCCGGCGTCGTCGACCTCGCCGGCCAGACGCGGCTGGAGGACGCCATCGACCTGATCGCGGCCGCCCGGCTCGCGGTCTCCAACGACAGCGGGCTCATGCATGTCGCGGCCGCCGTCGGCACGCCGATCGTTGCCGTCTACGGCTCGACCTCGCCTGAAAATACGCCGCCACTGGCGGAACGGCGCGAACTGGTCTGGCTCGGCCTGTCCTGCTCGCCTTGCCACCAGAAAATCTGTCCGCTCGGCCACCTCAACTGCCTCAAGACATTGGAAGTCGGGCGGGTCGCCGCGGCGGCGGACCGGCTGCTGGAAGTTCCGGCCGCGGCATGAAGGTGCTGATCGTCAAGACATCGTCGATGGGCGATGTCATCCACACCTTTCCGGCACTCGAGGATGCCTGCCGCGCGCGGCCCGATATCGCTTTCGACTGGTGCGTGGAGGAGGCGTTTGCCGGCATCGTCGCGCTGCATCCGGCGATCGGCACCGTCCACACGGTGGCGATAAGGCGCTGGCGAAAGAGCCTCTTCGACACGAACACCTGGCGCCAGGCGGCGGCCCTGCGCCGTGCCTTGCGCGCCTGCCGATATGATCTCGTCGTCGATGCGCAAGGCCTGCTGAAATCGGCCCTGGTGGCACGCCAGGCGCGTGCGCCGATCGCCGGCTTCGACCGGTCGAGCGCGCGCGAACCCTCGGCGACGCTGTTCTACGACGTCCCCTACGCCGTGCCGCGCGACCTGCACGCCATCGAGCGGACAAGGCGGCTGTTCGGGCTGGCGCTCGGCTACCGGCCCGATCTTTCGACGCTCGACTCCGGCATCGTCGCACCGATGGGCACGATCGCTGGCATCGACGGAAAAGCGGCCTTCCTGCTGCACGGCACCAGCCGCGAGGACAAGAAATGGCCTGCCGAGGACTGGATCGGAACCGCCCGCCTGCTGGTCGAGCGCGGCATGACGCCGGTCACCACCTGGTCGAACGAACGGGAGAAGGCCGTGGCCGAAGCGATCGCCAAGGCCGTGCCATCCACGGTCGTGCTGCCCAAATCGCCGCTGGCCGACATCGCAGCCATTCTCGGCCGCTCGACGCTCGTCATCGGCGCTGATACGGGATTGACCCACCTCGCCAGCGCCTTCGGCCTGCCGACGGTGGCGGTATTTTTGGCAACTGAACCGGGTTTGACCGGGCCGCGTGGGCAATATGCATCGACGCTGCTGGCAGCGTCCGGCGCGCGCGTGACGTCGGCGCAGGTGGTGGCGGAAGCGGAACGACTTTTAGAGCTTAGCCGGGCAAATACCCGGAAATACTGACTTTTCGACCGAACGATTGGAAAGGCTAGCGCCGCCCCTCATCTGCCTGCCGGCATCTTCTCCCCGTATAGTGACGGGGAGAAGGGGCTGAAATACGCGGTCGGCGCCAGCCACTTGGCGAAATCATCGATGACAGCGTCTTTCTCCCCGTCACTATACGGGGAGAAATGCCCGGCAGGGCAATGAGCGACTATCTGTGGTGTCAAGTTGCATTGGCGAACTCGATGCGCGCATCGCGTGCTTTTGCATTGAGAATGACGAGGAGTTTTCGCGCCAGCGCCATGC
>NZ_SRUS01000330.1:0-329 GCF_004794715.1 Mesorhizobium sp. M8A.F.Ca.ET.207.01.1.1
CACAAGCAGGTCCATGCGCTGGTGTACGACATCATGTCCGACAAGCAGCGCCGCGATTACGAGGAATTCCTCGAAGTGGACTTCTCCTTCGAGATCCCGTCGCTGGCGCGCTTCCGTGTGAACGCGTTCAACCAGAACCGTGGCGCCGGTGCGGTGTTCCGTACCATTCCGTCCGAGGTGCTCACCCTCGAGGACCTGGCCTGCCCGCCGCTTTTCCGTGAAGTGATCCAGCAGCCGCAGGGCCTGATCCTGTTGACCGGCCCGACCGCCTCGGGCAAGTCGACCACCCTGGCGGCGATGCTCGACTACATCCACAAGAACGAATACGG
>NZ_SRUS01000331.1:0-329 GCF_004794715.1 Mesorhizobium sp. M8A.F.Ca.ET.207.01.1.1
GTGGCAGTTCGCGCTGTCCGGCAACGCGCCGCGTGCGCTGCGTGCCTTGCTGGTGGTGGCGATCGCGCTGGTGATGTTCGGCCTGGCACGGCTGCTGCACAGCACGCGCAGCCCGCTGCCAGCCGCCGATGAAGCAACGCTACAATCGCTGGCGCCGGTCCTGGCCGGTGCCACCGACACCCAGGCCTGCCTGGTGCTGACCGCTGACAAGGCGGTGCTGCGCGATGATGCCAGGCAGGGCTTCGTGATGATGCAACGCTACGGCGGCTCGCTGATCGCGATGGGCGATCCGGTCGGTCCCCCCGACGTGGCGCGCGCGCTGATCTGGC
>NZ_SRUS01000332.1:0-329 GCF_004794715.1 Mesorhizobium sp. M8A.F.Ca.ET.207.01.1.1
TCCGAATCAAGGAAAGTCACGATCGGAGCTCGCGCGCGCTCGATGCCGGCGTTGCGCGCAGCATTGGCGCCTCGCCATTTCGCACCGACATAGAACAGCCGCGGGTCGCGAATTTCGGCCAGGGCCAAAGCGGTTCCGTCGGTCGAACCATCGTCGACCACGATGTGCTCAAAGTGGGTAAGCGTCTGCGCCAGAACGCTTTCCACCGCGCGCACGACCTGGCTGCGCCGATTGTGCGTCGGCGTGATCACTGTAATCAGCGGAACGTCTTCGCTCGACATCGGGCTGCCACTGCCGGTCGGTTCTGATGTTTGTCGGATGGGTCTGAC
>NZ_SRUS01000333.1:0-328 GCF_004794715.1 Mesorhizobium sp. M8A.F.Ca.ET.207.01.1.1
GATGCCGGTGGTGCCGGTGGCGGAACCGCCATCGATCACCAGGCGGTCGCTGGTGGAATTGTCTGCGCCCAGCACGGTGCGCAGGTACAGGCCACCGCCGTCGCCGCGATAATTGCCGCGCACGGTGAACACGTCGCCTGCGCCGGTGCCGGTCAGGTCGATGCGCCCGGCATTGACCATCTCCACCAGTGCACCACTGTTGAACGGACGGATGGCATGGCCGCCACTGCCTGCATAGACGGTGCTCGTGTCATCCACCGTGAGCGTGCCGGTGCCGGTACTGCTGTCGCCCAGCACCAGATCGCCATCGAAGGTCAGCTCGGTGCTG
>NZ_SRUS01000334.1:0-328 GCF_004794715.1 Mesorhizobium sp. M8A.F.Ca.ET.207.01.1.1
GTGGTGACCATGTCCAGCGCCAGCATCAGGTCGGCATCGGTGTAGAAGCCCGAGCGGTAGCCCAGCAACATCGCACGCTGCAGCAGGTCGCCGTTGCCGTACGGCCACCAGCAGTCACGGATGTTGTCATTGCCCGCGAACACGCGCACGCCGGCATCGTGCAGTGCACGCAGTGGCGGGAACGGATGATGGCCCGGCGCGTTGCTCATGATGGCGACACCGGCGGTGGCCAGCGCCTCACCCACCTGCAGTGCGCGCGCCAGCGGCACATCGCCCCGCGAATAGGCATGGCTGACCGCCCCGCGCCCCTGCAGGCCGGCAGCACGCG
>NZ_SRUS01000335.1:0-328 GCF_004794715.1 Mesorhizobium sp. M8A.F.Ca.ET.207.01.1.1
TCGAGCCCGATCTGCTCGGCATAGTCGCGCAGCAGCCTCTCGCCGATGCCGTGGAAGCTGCCGGCCCAGGAGAGCGCATCGGCGATGATGGCGGCGTCGCGGCCAAGCACCTCGCCGGCGATGCGCTCGACGCGCTTGGCCATCTCGGCCGCGGCACGGCGTGAAAACGTCATCAGCAGGATGCGGCGCGGATCGGCGCCCTTGACGATGAGATGGGCGACGCGATGCGCCAGCGTGTTGGTCTTGCCGGAGCCGGCGCCGGCGATCACCAGCAGCGGCGCCGCCACCTTGCCGTCGCCATGCACCACCGCCAGCCGCTGCCCGTCAT
>NZ_SRUS01000336.1:0-328 GCF_004794715.1 Mesorhizobium sp. M8A.F.Ca.ET.207.01.1.1
CTGCTGGCTCTTCCAGTCGCCCTTTGAATTGAAAACGATGTTGGGCAGCATGTCCTTCAAATCTGCGCCGGTGCCACAGGTTTCAGCGACCAGGTACTTGGGCGAAACGGGCGTGCGCTGTGCAGCGGAAGGAAGACCGAAGTTGTTGACGATACCCTGCACCTGAACCAGCATCTCGCCATACTCCTTGATGGTCTGGTTCCAGTCCTGAAGCCACTGTGTATTTTCTCTGACGAACTGGGTCTTCTCCTGCACCTTGGACTGCAGGGTATTGAACTGGTTCCAGATGTGCTGCATCAGCGCTGGACCGGTTTCCTGCACCGGACCA
>NZ_SRUS01000337.1:0-328 GCF_004794715.1 Mesorhizobium sp. M8A.F.Ca.ET.207.01.1.1
GCTGGCCAGGGCGGTGTGATGCGGCTGGACGGCAGCGCCGACCCGCTCGGCCCGCGCGCGCTGTTCCTGCGCCTGGGGTCGGCTGCGGTGGAGTTGACCGGACACTCGCGCGCTGCGCAGTGGATGCTGCTGCAGCAGATGGTGGACGAGGCGCGCGGCCAGGTCGCCGCCGACTCGCCGCACGCGCTGCTGACGCCGGCCGGGCGCCGCACGCTGGGCCGTTACCTGGCCGGCCAAGGCCGCATCGTGGTGGAGGTGGACCGCGCCGCGGACATCCGCCAGCTGCTGCGTTGGGCGTCCCGCGACAAGGTGAAGATCGCCATTGCCG
>NZ_SRUS01000338.1:0-328 GCF_004794715.1 Mesorhizobium sp. M8A.F.Ca.ET.207.01.1.1
CTCTGATGCGAGCGGCCCATAGGCAATCCACGGGCAATCGAAATTCAGCGCAAACGCAGACAACAGTTCGAACAACTGTTCGGATTGAGCGACATCATCAGTCATCTTGAGGAATAGGTCTAACTCCACCGCAATCCGCCGGAGTTCCATGATGTCTCCTTCATTGCGTTCTCATTGGTGCAAAGTTTGCTCCAGCCCAGCCTCGCAACATGCGAAGTCAACGGGACCGAGCCGGAGTTCCTTCCGCCACCTGGAGTACCCTCAAGAGTCGTGCCAGCTTGCGAGCGAAGCTTCTCCTTCAGGTCGTCAATCGACGGGGGAGGTACCC
>NZ_SRUS01000339.1:0-327 GCF_004794715.1 Mesorhizobium sp. M8A.F.Ca.ET.207.01.1.1
AGCGGCGTTTGCCCGTTGTCGTTGTTCTGTTGTCCCTCCCCCCCCCTCCTCGCCCCCGCCCCTACCGATGCCCTGTGAATTCAGTCTCCACGGAGTGTTCGTCCCGACCCTGCTCGGGTTGATGCTGTTGGCCTATCTGGTCAACAGCGGCCTGCACGCGCTGCTGCAGCGTGCCGGCGCCTACCGCCATGTCTGGCACCCGGCGCTGTTCAACCTGGCGCTGTACGGGATCGTGCTTGGCCTGCTGTTCCACCTCCTGCGTTGGATGCAATCGTGAACAAGATCGTGAAGAAGACCCTGCCGGTGCTGCTCACCAGCGCAGCCGTG
>NZ_SRUS01000033.1:0-1622 GCF_004794715.1 Mesorhizobium sp. M8A.F.Ca.ET.207.01.1.1
GTATCTACCATCTCTTCGGCCGACTTGCCGAGCGTCTTGAGATGGATCTCCGGTTTCTCCGGTGCTTCGTAAGGAGAATCGACACCGGTGAAATTCTTGATCTCGCCATTCAGCGCGCGGGCGTAGAGACCCTTCGGGTCACGCCTGGCGCATTCCTCGAAAGGCGTGTCGACAAACACTTCGATGAACTCGCCATCGGCCATCAATTCCCTGGCCATGCGCCGCTCGGCGCTGAACGGCGAAATGAAGGAGACAATGACGATCAGCCCGGCATCGGCCATCAGCTTGGCCACTTCGGCGACGCGGCGAATGTTCTCGACGCGATCGGCATCGGTGAATCCGAGGTCGCGGTTGAGACCGTGACGGACATTGTCGCCATCGAGAATATAGGTATGGCGGCCTGTGGCGAACAGCTTCTTCTCGAACAGGTTGGCGATGGTCGACTTGCCGGAGCCCGAAAGCCCCGTGAACCAGAACACGGCCGGCCGCTGGTTCTTCATGTCGGCGCGCACGCGCTTGCCGACATCGAGCGATTGCCAATGGATGTTTTCGGCGCGGCGCAGCGAGTGCACGATCATGCCGGCGCCAACCGTGGCGTTGCTGATGCGATCGATCAGGATAAAGGCGCCAGTGGTCCGGTTCTCGCCAAACGGGTCGAAGGCAATCGGCGCCCGCGTCGAGATGTTGCAGATGCCGACTTCATTCATCTCGAGCGACTTGGCCGCCTCATGGCCAAAGTCGTTGACGTTGATGCGGTATTTCAAGTCGGTGACGGTGGCGCTGGTCTGATCGGTCTCGGTGCGCAGGATATAGGAGCGGCCCGGCAGCAGCGCATGCTCGTCGAACCAGACGATGTTGGCGGCGAACTGGTCGGCGACCTGCGGCCGCGCGGCCGGCGAAACCAGCATGTTGCCCCTGGAAACCTCGACCTCGTCGTCAAGGACGAGCGTTATGGCCTGGCCGGCCACCGCCTGTTTGAGATCGCCGCCATAGGCGACGATGCGTTTGACATGCGAGGACTTGCCCGATTTGGCGACGACGACCTCGTCGCCTTGCGCAATGGTGCCGGACGCGATGGTGCCGGCGAAGCCGCGAAAATCGAGATTGGGGCGATTGACATACTGAACCGGAAAGCGGAACGGCAGCTCGGCGGTGACTTCGTCGACCGAGACGGTTTCGAGTTGCTCGATCAGCGTCGGGCCGGAATACCACTTCATGCTGTCCGAGCGGCGGCTGACATTGTCGCCATAACGGGCCGACATCGGGATCGGCACCATGGTCTGGAAACCGAGATCGCCTGAGAACTGCCGGTAGTCCTCGACGATGCTGTCGAAGACCGCCTGGTCGAAATCGACAAGATCGATCTTGTTGACCGCCAGCACGATGTGGCGAATGCCGAGCAGCGAGGCGATGATCGAATGGCGCCGGGTCTGGCGCAGCATACCCTGCCGGGCATCGATCAGCACGATCGCCAGATCGGCGGTCGAGGCACCGGTCGCCATGTTGCGGGTATATTGTTCGTGGCCGGGCGTGTCGGCGACGATGAACTTGCGCTTCGGCGTGGCGAAGAAGCGGTAGGCGACGTCGATTGTGATGCCTTGCTCGCGCTCGGCCTCGAGGCC
>NZ_SRUS01000340.1:0-327 GCF_004794715.1 Mesorhizobium sp. M8A.F.Ca.ET.207.01.1.1
CGACCGATCCCGGCAGCTCGGGCCCGGTCGATCCGTTCGATTCGGTGCCGGGCCAGTTCGCCAGCGACGCGCCGAACCTGCCGCGCTACCGTAACCGTGCCGAGCAGTACGCGCTGTTCGTGGAAGACCGGCTGGCGCTGAGCGAGCGCTGGTCGGTGCTGGGTGGCCTGCGCCACGACCGCGCGCGCATTGATCGCACCGATTTGATCAGCGGCCAGAACGCGTTCTCGAAGACCTACAGCAGCACCGGCTGGCGTGCAGGCACGGTATTCGCGCTGCAGCCGACGTTGAGCCTGTATGCGCAGTATTCGCAGGCGGCAGACCCGG
>NZ_SRUS01000341.1:0-327 GCF_004794715.1 Mesorhizobium sp. M8A.F.Ca.ET.207.01.1.1
GGGAACTCGGCGTCAATTACGTGGGCGTAGGAACGGTACGGCGGGGCGGTGACCGGCTGCGCATTTCCGTGCAGCTGGTCGATGCCGAGACGCGAACACAATTGTGGTCCGAGCGCTACGAGGGCGCGATCGAGGACGTTTTCGAATTCCAGGACAGGATCGCGGCGCAAGTGGCCGGCGCCATCCATCCGGCCATCCGCGGCGCGGAGATCGAGCTGGCCAAGCGCAAGCCGCCGACCAGCCTGCGAGCCTACGACATCGTCATGCGCGCCTATCCGAACATCTGGGGCCGCCGCAAAGACACCAATGACCAGGCGATAGAATTGC
>NZ_SRUS01000342.1:0-327 GCF_004794715.1 Mesorhizobium sp. M8A.F.Ca.ET.207.01.1.1
CCCAGGCCGTTGATGTTGATGTCGTGCTTGAACGGCAGTGCGGCCAGCACTTCGATGCCCAGGTTGTCAGCGATGAAGTACTCGCCGGTGATGGTCGGCTTGACGTCGTTGTCGACGTCGACCTTCAGGGTGCCGCCGGCCAGCCAGCCGTTGTTCGACTTCGGTGCCACCTGGTGCACGCCGGCCGAAACGGTCCAGTCGCCCTTGGACTGGGCCATGGCCGGGGCGGCGGCGAGGGACAGGGCGGCGGCCAGGCTGGCCACGATCAGGGGGGAGGTCTTGCGCATGGGGGTGTTCTCGTTGCTGGGTGGATGGCGACAGTCTCGG
>NZ_SRUS01000343.1:0-327 GCF_004794715.1 Mesorhizobium sp. M8A.F.Ca.ET.207.01.1.1
CACAGAACACCACCATCGAGCAGATGAAGATGTTCCTGACCCGGCTGGGCTACGGCTCCACCGCCGTGGTCACCGGCGACCTGACCCAGACCGACCTGCCCAAGCACGTGAAGTCCGGCCTGCTCGACGCCATCGATGTGCTGCGCGACGTCGAAGGTGTCAGCATCACCTTCTTCGAGTCGCGCGACGTGGTCCGCCACCCGCTGGTGGCGCGTATCGTCAGCGCCTATGACCGCCGCGACCTGCATCAGATCCAACCTGGAGCAACTCCATGACCCGTGGTCCCGTGCGACTGGACGTCGCCGTCAGTTATGCCCTGCCGCGTAC
>NZ_SRUS01000344.1:0-326 GCF_004794715.1 Mesorhizobium sp. M8A.F.Ca.ET.207.01.1.1
ATCGGCACGGGCTTCGTCACCGAAGGACGCCTGGCGATGAGCCTGGGAACGTCTGGAACGCTGTTTGCCTACTCCGGATCGCCGGTGATCGATGCCGACGGCGCCTGGGCCGCGTTCTGCTCGTCCACGGGGGGATGGCTGCCGCTGATCTGCACCATGAACTGCACCGTGGCGACCGAACAGGTCGCCCGTGCCTTCGGCTTCAGCACGCGCGACGGCGATGCGCACCTGCGCGCGACGCCACCGGGAGCAGGCGGGCTGGTGATGCTGCCCTTCCTCAATGGCGAACGTACGCCGGACCTGCCGCACGGCAAGGGCGTGCTGGC
>NZ_SRUS01000345.1:0-326 GCF_004794715.1 Mesorhizobium sp. M8A.F.Ca.ET.207.01.1.1
CGCCGTCGCCGGCCTGCAACTGCAGCTCACCGATCGGGGTAATGGTCTTCTCATGCAGGAAGCGCGTGGCCAGCACGCGCAGGCGCGCACGGCGTTCGTCGTCCAGTCCGTGCAGCCAGGCCGCACGGCGGCAGGCGTGTTCCCACAGTGCATCGTCGATCGGCCGCGGCGCAGGCCGCAGCCACTGCAGCAACGACTTGATCAGCGGAACATTCCCGGCAGGTAGCTGTGCCACTTCGGCGCACGGATGCGCTGCAGCACGTCGTCGTCGCTGCCGCCGCCCCCGGTGCTGGTGGCACTGCTGGCCGCAGGGCGTACCGGTGCCG
>NZ_SRUS01000346.1:0-326 GCF_004794715.1 Mesorhizobium sp. M8A.F.Ca.ET.207.01.1.1
GCGCAAAGAGCGTGATCATGGTTAGGCGTCCAACCAGGGCGCGTTTGTCACCAGCAAGGGCTTTGACCTCGACGGCGGAGACGGCACAGCGAAGTGCTGCTTGAGCCTGCGTCGCCCATGGGCGCACGAGCTTGTTCTCGACCGCTATCAAGGCGGCGACAAGCGCAAGCGACACCACCAGCCAAGGCGTAAGCAGGGACCAGCCGCCAAGAACGACAAGGGCGACGCCGGCGAGCACACCGGCGCCCACCAGAAGCCCAGCAAAGCGGCTGGCGAAGAAGGCCATTCTGGCCGGCCCTGGCTGGCCTCTTCGGGCTGGAATTAGC
>NZ_SRUS01000347.1:0-326 GCF_004794715.1 Mesorhizobium sp. M8A.F.Ca.ET.207.01.1.1
TGCGCGACGTTTCGTTCGACCAGGGTTTCCCGCAACCGCTCACCGTATACCGCTTGGGCCAGCCACTGCCGGGGATGCCTGCGAAAGCACAGGTCATCAAGCTGAACGATCAGCATGCATTCCTGGCGGTTCTGCCGGGCGACCACATCGGCGTCGGCGATGTCGTCGAGTTCGGCATTTCGCATCCCTGCACCTGCCTCGATCGCTACCGCGTCATTTTCGGCGTGGACGGGGACGGTCGTGTGGCTCATGCCTTTCCGACATATTTCGGCTGACCAGGCCCAGGAAGAAAACCTCGAAAGGACCCGCTATGATCAAGTATTTCC
>NZ_SRUS01000348.1:0-326 GCF_004794715.1 Mesorhizobium sp. M8A.F.Ca.ET.207.01.1.1
GCGGCGGTTTCCAGCGCAACCCGCGAGGCTGTCATGGACAGGCTCGGCAACACGTCCTGCTGCAGCAATTCCTGGCGATTACGGTCCATATAGTCATTGAAGGCCGCCGTAACAAACGCCAAGGGCACGAAACAGGCGCCGATCTCGCGCGACAAGGTGGCTTCGGGGGCAATCGAATGGTTGAGCACGTCGGCCCCCATGCTTCGAAACGCCAAGGCTTCGGCCGGGCTCGTAAGACGCGGCCCGTAACAGTGGGCAGCCACCAGCTGCTGTTCGATGCCATGAACGCGGCATTGCGGCGGCCAGTGACGGCGCGCGGTTTCGAC
>NZ_SRUS01000349.1:0-326 GCF_004794715.1 Mesorhizobium sp. M8A.F.Ca.ET.207.01.1.1
TTCCTCGAGGGAAATATAGAAAGGGCTAAAATCAGAGTCGCGGTTGCCTTGCCCATCACGTCCTGAAGCTGCGCCTTTTAGAAAATTCATTATCCTTTCGAGATCATGGTTGGCCCATTGGTCAGCGCGTTCGCCATAGTTGTCCGTGGTGTCCGAAAACTGGTAACTTGTACAAATCCGATCGATGGACCTCATCACTTCGGAGGTTGTCAGCCACATCTTGCAGTATATGAAACGAATGTTGCCGCGGCTCTGTTTGCCAAGAAATTCGAATATATCACGAACGTTCTGTACGTGGGTAAGGCGGTCCAACATAAGTGAATATG
>NZ_SRUS01000034.1:0-1206 GCF_004794715.1 Mesorhizobium sp. M8A.F.Ca.ET.207.01.1.1
CGTCTGGTGTCGATGATGCCAAGCGGATAATCATGGAAGGTAAGTGCCCATTGGCCGTCCTCGGCTTCGGTGGCCGCGACGGCTTCGCCGGCCAGTGATTGCGAGACATAGACGAAGCCGCCATTCCACCTGATCTCGCCATTGTGGCGCACCCAGCGAACCGCGGCCTCTTGCGGATAATCGGGCTCGGGTGGCGTCCTTGGCATGGCTCGTTGCGACGGGCGGCAATGCTGGGCTGGAGTGTCCATGGCAAGCGCCTCATGCGGACGCTCCTCATTGTAGCTGCGCCGGAAGGCTTCGAAGGCCTGGCCCTGAGCCGTTCTGTCGGCTTCCGGGTCCTTGGCCAGTGGCAGCATGGTCAGATGGAAGCGCTCGTGGCGACCGTTCTGCTGCGGCTTGCCGGGTGCGATCCGTTCCAACGTGATGCCGAGCTTGATGAAGCGCACCGCAAGCGGCGTCAGCCCGGTGACGCCGGCCGACGCGAAGGGCGAGCCATTGTCGCTTCTGAAGCGATCCGGCAGGCCATGCTCCTCAAACAGTCGCTCGAACACCGGCCAGGCCTCGGCGTCCGCCGTCGAACCCGTCGCTTCGAGCGCCAGAAGGTAGCGGCTCGAGGCATCCATCACCGTCAACGGATCGCAGCGCCACCCGTCGGCAGTCCGGAACCACCCCTTGTGATCGCCAGTCCACACCGCATTCGGCCCTTGCGGCTCCGGCCACGGTCCGTTGCCACAGGCTCGCAGACGTGGCCGCTTGCGGACGCCGACAAGCCCATGCCGTGCAAGGATCGCGCCCACCGTCGAGGCCGACGGCCAAACCAGCTCGGGAGCCGTGCGCTTGAGACGCGCCACGATCTTCTTTGGCCCCCACAGCGGATGCACCTCCTTGGCGGCAACGATCCGCTCCACCAGGTCCAGCGCCGTCGCCCGGCCGTGATTGAGCGGCGCGCGAGGCAGATCGTGCAAACCTTCCGGGCCGAACGCGCGATAGCGTCCAAGCCATTTGTAGCCGGTCTTGCGCGATATCCCATAAGCCGCACAGAGCTCGATCATCGTCTCTTCACCCGAAAGGCAATCCACAACAAACCGTAGCCGCTCGTCCATGATCCCAGTTTCTCGCCAAACCATCGCCGGTCCTCCCGGCGGACAAGAAAACTGTCACCCATGCTATCGGTCCATTCTGTTACCTATCTATCCGGTTCGGACA
>NZ_SRUS01000350.1:0-326 GCF_004794715.1 Mesorhizobium sp. M8A.F.Ca.ET.207.01.1.1
AGCCGATGGTCGACGCCGCCTGCGCCGAAGCGGCGTCGCCTCCGCCACACGTGCTGATCGTCTCGCGTGGGCTGGATGCCGCCGAACCGCGCGTGCCGGGTCGCGACGTGGAGTACGCCGCGCTGCGTGCGCAGGTGGGTGAAGTCGACGTGCCGGTGCAGTGGCTGGAAGCGAGCGAGCCGAGCTACCTGCTGTACACCTCCGGCACCACTGGCAAGCCGAAGGGCGTGCAGCGCGAGGTCGGCGGTTACGCGGTGGCGATGGCGCGGTCGATGGAAACCGTATTCGACTGCAAGCCGGGGCAGGTGATGTTCTCCACATCCGAT
>NZ_SRUS01000351.1:0-326 GCF_004794715.1 Mesorhizobium sp. M8A.F.Ca.ET.207.01.1.1
GGAATCGCGCCGCGATTTCTGGGAGGCCCTGTTCGAACTGGCCGACGCCGGCACCACGGTGCTGGTGTCGACCCATTACATGGACGAAGCCGAGCGCTGCCACCGGCTGGCGATCGTGGATCGCGGCGCGCTGGTGGCTGATGGCACGCCTGCTGCGCTGTGCGCGGGGTTGCAAGGGCGCACGCTGCAGGTCACCGCGTCGCAGCCGCGCCTGGCCAGCCGCGCACTGGCCGATCTGCCCGGTGTGCTCAGCGTGGCGCAGATCGGTAGCCATCTGCGCGTGCCGTTCCATGAGATCGCGTCCGACATCGCGGTGCTGGGCCGTG
>NZ_SRUS01000352.1:0-325 GCF_004794715.1 Mesorhizobium sp. M8A.F.Ca.ET.207.01.1.1
TTGGACCTCGGTACGGCCGTTGACTGCGAATGCACAGCAGGCCAGCGCTACGCTGGAGCGCGATCTGGCCGCCTTCCGGGCGCTTTACCCGGCGCTGCGCCCGGCCACCATCACGTATGCAGTGGGCATGCTGCGCACGGGCGGCACCACACTGGGCGACAAGGTATTGATCGGTGCGGAGATGGCGCTGGGCGATGAGCGCGTGGACGTAAGCGAGCTGCCCGCGCCGATACGCAGCCGGCTGCGGATCTTCTACGACAGCCGTCCCGGCGCGAACAACGCGCAGAACAACCTGCACGAGTACGTGCATACCCAGCAGCGCGGA
>NZ_SRUS01000353.1:0-325 GCF_004794715.1 Mesorhizobium sp. M8A.F.Ca.ET.207.01.1.1
CGCCAACCTGATCGGCGGCAGCAACTACGAGCCGCACGAAGAGAACCCGATGATCGGCTTCCGCGGCGCCAGCCGTTACGTCGACCCGAGCTTCTCGGCCGCCTTCGCGCTGGAGTGCAAGGCCGTGCTGCGCGTGCGCAACGAAATGGGCCTGGACAACCTGTGGGTCATGATTCCGTTCGTGCGCACCCTGGAAGAGGGCCGCAAGGTCGTCGAGGTGCTGGAGCAGAACGGCCTGAAGCAGGGCGAGAACGGCCTGAAGATCATCATGATGTGCGAAGTGCCGTCCAACTCATTGCTCGCCGATGAGTTCCTGGAGATCTTC
>NZ_SRUS01000354.1:0-325 GCF_004794715.1 Mesorhizobium sp. M8A.F.Ca.ET.207.01.1.1
ATGATCTCCGGCCTGCTGCCGGTGGTGGGCATTCCGATGCCGCTGATCAGTTACGGCGGGACCTCGGCGGTTTCGCTGTTGGCCGGCATCGGACTGGTGATGGCGGTGCGTGGGCACCGGCCCGTGCACGGGGGATAGGGTTTCCAGCCAACGGCGCAGCCCCTCGTGGGTGGAGTCTGGGTGGTCGCGGACAGCAGAAGCTGCGGTGGGCCGGTCGGGTTGGGTACGCGGGGGACGCCGTGAATCCGTCCATGGAGGCTTGGCAGCCGCATCCATGCGGCTGACACCCCCGCGTACCCAACCCGACCGTCCTCTGACAGATTTC
>NZ_SRUS01000355.1:0-324 GCF_004794715.1 Mesorhizobium sp. M8A.F.Ca.ET.207.01.1.1
TTCCAGAGTGCGCAGAAGTTGTTTGGGGGGTGACGCCGGGCTTGCTCGACGCTACCGTGGGCGGCGGCGATAGAGAATCATGCCCGCCACTGCACCGAACACCGCCACACCGAAGCCAGCGAGCTACTCTTCTCCAAGCGCGTCGCCCGACATCAGCTTACCGGCCGTCAGCAACAGGACGTTCAAGGGGGCATCCACAGGAACGCGATGCCAAGCCAGTAGATGTTCTTCATGTCATGTGCGCATGGGTTCGGATACATCGACTTGAACCAGTAGGCGTATCTGTTCCGCATCCATGATGCTGAACTCACCTCTCTCCAGTCC
>NZ_SRUS01000356.1:0-324 GCF_004794715.1 Mesorhizobium sp. M8A.F.Ca.ET.207.01.1.1
CCAAGAATTCGATTCCGTCACCGTGCAGTGTGGGCGGGACCGTCGCGCTCCCCTGCGGAAGCCGTCGACCCTGCAAGGGCATCGTCTATTGTGCCGCATGCGGGCCGCCGGTCCTACCCTGCCGGCGGTCACGACCGACATCGAACCGTCATAGGCAGACCTGCGCTGGCGGTTTACCCTGTGCGCATGTCGCACCCTGAAGACGAAGATCCCGCCGCGCTGTTCCGTGCGGCCATCGGCGCAGTAACGCCGCTGCGCAAGGATGCCGAGCCGGCGCCTGCCGCGCCCCGGCCGAAACCACGCGCGCGGATGGCCGAACGTGAC
>NZ_SRUS01000357.1:0-324 GCF_004794715.1 Mesorhizobium sp. M8A.F.Ca.ET.207.01.1.1
TGCCATTTTTCTCTCGTTCGTCCCCGTTACCGGCAGCGCTCTTACCGCCTCGTCGTTGCCTAGAGCATTTTGCAGCCAGGTGGAATCACTTGCCGCTGCGCAAATGCAGCTAAAACAGGAGATAGAGCGGGATTTGCCTCTGTCCCGCTCTAGCGCATGACCCTGCAAAGGGAAAGCTGCTTCGGCGTCAGTTCCCCGGTCTTGGCCGTGGCAGCGGAATGCCGATCGAGTGGGTGGGAGGGAAGGCGCTGGCCTGGGTTGGCAATGCAGCGCCGCTGCTGGAAATCGTCTCGGCCTGTTCAGCCAAAGGCTGTTCGGCCACCG
>NZ_SRUS01000358.1:0-324 GCF_004794715.1 Mesorhizobium sp. M8A.F.Ca.ET.207.01.1.1
CGTCGGAGACGGGATGCGGCCTGTCGCCTTCGATGTTGGGAAGCAGCGACGGAGTACGGGACGGCGGCACGATGGTCCGGCTTGGTGTCGGAGCAGGCCGTTCGACGGCTTTTGCGGGCGCACCGATGCTTGCCCCACATTTCGGGCAGAACTCGAAATCAGGTGCACACAGGTAGCCGCAACTTGCGCATGGCACGGGCTGACGCCTGCCACACTTCGGACAGAAAGCGTAACCGGATTCAACCTCGAAACCGCAGCCTGAGCAGTCCATCGAACAAGACCTCACTAGGGGCCATGACGGCGTGACCTCGCTACGCACTTCAC
>NZ_SRUS01000359.1:0-324 GCF_004794715.1 Mesorhizobium sp. M8A.F.Ca.ET.207.01.1.1
TCATAACGACGCCGACGGCCATGCCCCCCACGCCGCCCAGCAGCAGGTTGTTGGCGGCCAGCCCTACGCCCACGCCGACCTCGGTGGCGATGATCATTTCGGCGGTGTGGGAAATCGGTTCGGGCTTCGGGGCGGACATGCAGGCTCCAGCATCAGTTCGGTTCGGGAGGGGCCGAAGGCCCGGAAACGACAAGGCCGGGTTGCCCCGGCCTCGTCTGGTGTTACGTGCAGCGGGCCGTCAATGCGATTCGGCCGGGCCTGCGATCGGCGGCAGCGGGCGGGCGTCGCCGCCCTTGTCGTTGCCACCATCCTTGTTCGACTTGC
>NZ_SRUS01000035.1:0-1187 GCF_004794715.1 Mesorhizobium sp. M8A.F.Ca.ET.207.01.1.1
CGGGGAGAAATGCCCGGCAGGGCAATGAGCGACTATCTGTGGTGTCAAGTTGCATTGGCGAACTCGATGCGCGCATCGCGTGCTTTTGCATTGAGAATGACGAGGAGTTTTCGCGCCAGCGCCATGCGAATGACCATTTTGGTTTTGCCAGCCTTTTGCAACCGTTCGGCGAAAGCTTGCAGATGAGGATCGTACCTGGCGACGTGCCGGGCAATGATAAAGAGAATGCCACGCGGGCCGGCGCGACCGCCCCGAATATTACGAGGTCCCTCGCGTTTGCCGCTATCGTTGGCGAAGGGCGAGAGCCCCACCAGTTTGGCGATGGCCTTGTTGGAGACGATGCCGATCTCGGGCACTTCCGCCAGCAGACGGGCAACGGTGCGGTCAGCCAGGCCCTTGAAGAAGCGGAATGTCTTGTCGAGCTTGGCCCACAACGGGTCGTCGTCAATCAGCGAGGCCACCTCGCCAGCCAGCCGCTTCTCCTCGCGCTTGAGGCAGGCCAGCACCGTGGAGAGACTGGCCAGCGTCTCGGCGTCGGTGGTGGCGCTCTTGCGCTGCTTGTTGACGGTGATGTCGCCGCTGACCTGGGAAAGCCTGGAAACCAAGGCTTTCAGTCGCTGCTGCGCGGCACTGGGCGGCACCGTCGGCACGATCTGCTTGATCGACGCGTAATGGGCGATCACGGCCGCGTCGATGCGATCGGTCTTCTCGAAGGTGCCCATTGCCTCGGCGAAGCGACGCACGCTGCGAGGATTGACGATGCCGCAAGGCAGGCCCTTCTCCCAAAGCCACAGAAAGGCCAACCGCTCATAACCGCCCGTCGCCTCCATGACCGCGAGCTCGATACGATGGCTGCGGCAAAACACCAGCAGCTCGCCCAGCCCCGCCGCGTCGTTGGCGAAACGAGCAAACGCTGCACCCGGCCGGATATGAGCGTCCAGCCAATCTTTCGAAACATCAACTCCACAAATAATACTGTTCACGGTAACCTGCCTTGTTCGTGCGATTGGAGCCAAGCGACTATTCGGTCGTGCGTGACAAAGGCGAAGATCCCAAGCTCATTGACGGTTGTAGCCGGAGGGGCAGCGGGCGACTTCGCCAAGCCTCGGGCCGGATGGCCATCCGGCCCGAGGCTCAGTCGCTTCCATCGCACAAAAATCATCTCGTGCAGATACAAGGGGCGGCGC
>NZ_SRUS01000360.1:0-324 GCF_004794715.1 Mesorhizobium sp. M8A.F.Ca.ET.207.01.1.1
GTCGACGTCACGCAGGCCCTGCTCGAACAGCAGCACCGACAGCAGGCCGAGCGCCAGCACCGCCAGCATCAGCCAGGCCAGCACTTTCACCGGTTGGCCCGCCATGCCGCGCGCGCGCCACAGCAGCTCCGGCGCCAGCAGGGTGCTGAGCAGCAGCAGCAGGCCGTACGGCAACAGGTTGATCGGCACGGTCAGCACCAGGGCCGGCAGGCAGAACAGGCCCAGCTGGGCCAGGCCGTGGGCCACCCCGTGACGCCCGCCGGCGGGAACGCCCAGCGGATCGCCGGCCATGAGGTTCAGGTTGTCCGGTGAAGCTGGCACGTC
>NZ_SRUS01000361.1:0-324 GCF_004794715.1 Mesorhizobium sp. M8A.F.Ca.ET.207.01.1.1
TCTTCCTATCTGCGCGTCGAAGATGCTTCAGGCAGAGCGCGCCGTTGCCGAAATGATAGTCGCGGTGCAGCCGGTCGATCGCCATGCGGTCGCGCCTGCCGTGATAGTGGAAGATCGTCATGTCGGGCACGTATTCCACCGCCATGCCGGCAAGGATGGCGCGCACCAGATAATCCGTGTCCTCGGCCGAGCGCAGCGCGCCGCTGGCGCCGAAGCGCTCGTCCAAGGGACAGATGCGCGCGGCGACAGCGCGGTGCATGCTCATGTTGCACCCTAGCACGCGGCCGCCCGCATGGACGGCATACGCCACCTATTCGCGATTGG
>NZ_SRUS01000362.1:0-323 GCF_004794715.1 Mesorhizobium sp. M8A.F.Ca.ET.207.01.1.1
GTAGCGCTCCTGCCTGATCACCATGCCCACCGGCAGGCCGTCGGCGTAGTTCGAACCGAATGACAGGTTCTGCATCGAAAAGCCCGGCACGCCGTACTCGCTGTCCTTGGCATCGATGCTGACACCGACGTAGCCGCGATCGAAGAACAGGGTCGAGCCGGCGGCCACCTGCGAACTGCGCGCATAGCTGTTGCCCAGCCGGTGATGGTAATCGGGCGTTACATCGTTGTTGATCTGCTTCTGCACGTACGACGGCGTGCCGGCGACATAGGCCGGGTTGACCGGGTTGATATAGGTGCGGCGCTGCCAGACCGAGGTCGGGC
>NZ_SRUS01000363.1:0-323 GCF_004794715.1 Mesorhizobium sp. M8A.F.Ca.ET.207.01.1.1
CATGTAGTTCTCGGCGTGGACCTCGAGCCAGCCTGCGGAAGGGCGCCGCGTGAGCATCTCCGCGATGTGAGGCGAGCGAAGACCGATGCCCGCCGATGCGGGGATTGCAAGAGGTGAAAACATGCTGGACATCGGTCTCCTCCATTCTGGTCTGGTTGGCTCGAGGGAAGGTGCTAGGCTTTCGGCTTGTCGCTGCCGCCCGCGATCTTGGCGCAGCTGCCGGCTGGCACGTAGAGCCAGGAATCCGGCTGGTTGTCCGCCGTCGACGTGCCGGCACATGAGTGGGATTCGGTCTGGCAGTCGTTCTGGCAGGATTTGAGCAC
>NZ_SRUS01000364.1:0-322 GCF_004794715.1 Mesorhizobium sp. M8A.F.Ca.ET.207.01.1.1
CAGAGCAGTGGCTGGGCGATTGTCGTCCGCCCCCCTTTGATCTGCCGGGCCCCGCTCTTGTACGAGCTGTGGGCCGACCACAAGCGATGACATCGCACGCATTCACTTCCGGCGGAATCCGTCATGAAGTGTCGCCCTCGCCCGTCGGCATTTCCGCATTAGCACGATACGACCCGTTTCCGCGAAGCTGGTGTATCGAAACGGGCTGATCCAATGAGTTCTCTTATTGGACTGTCGGCGCGTGCGGCCGGACGGTACGCGTTCAACGGGCATCAGCCCGGCCATCCACATCGAACGGCCCCCTCATGGATGACTCGCGTTC
>NZ_SRUS01000365.1:0-322 GCF_004794715.1 Mesorhizobium sp. M8A.F.Ca.ET.207.01.1.1
GCGCTGGCCGCCCTCGCCCGGGGTCGCTTCAGCGTAGGCCTGCAGGCCCAGTGCCCGCACCTGCGCCACGCCCTGGCTGTCACGCGCCGGGTCCAGCCCCTGCGCGAACTGCACCAGCTGCGCATCGCCGTCGCCGGACGGGTACAACGCCGCCAGGCTGGTGTTCTGCAACGGCTGGCCCCGGCCATCGCGCGCATTGGCCTGTCCAAGCACGGACAGGTCCTGCGGCGGCAGCTGCGGCGCCGACAGCGCCGGCAACGCCCAGCTCTGCACCGGCTGCGCACCGGCCTGCGCATTGCGCATGTAGTCGTAGCGATCGCGG
>NZ_SRUS01000366.1:0-322 GCF_004794715.1 Mesorhizobium sp. M8A.F.Ca.ET.207.01.1.1
CCAAGGAGACTTTCCATGGCCAACCAGAACCAGAACCAGAACCAGGGCAGCAGCAACCGCGGCTTCGCTTCGATGGACGAAGACAAGCAGCGCGAGATCGCCGCCAAGGGCGGCCGCGCCGCGCATGAATCGGGCAACGCCCATGAATTCAGCTCTGAAGAAGCGCGCGAAGCCGGTCGCAAGGGCGGCGAAGCGGTGAGCCAGGATCGCCAGCACATGGCCGACATCGGCCGCGAAGGCGGCCAGAACAGCCATGGCGGCGGCAACCAGGGCGGCAACCAGGGGGGGCGGCAACAACAGCAGGAACGTGGCGGCAACAACA
>NZ_SRUS01000367.1:0-322 GCF_004794715.1 Mesorhizobium sp. M8A.F.Ca.ET.207.01.1.1
CCTTGCCTGACAGCGCCCAGTCCGCCGACACATGTGGCGCGGTGAAAGCCATGACCATCACATCGAAGCCATCGAGCATGTTCAACAGCACGCAGATGGCGATGGCGGTCCACTGGAAAGGACTCATCCGTTCCAGGATGAGCGAGGGTGCAGCGGCGGGGGCATGGCTCATGGCACGGTTTCCTGCAACAGCATGGTGCGGTGGAACGTCTGGCGGGGAAGGTCTCAGTGACCGGCCTGGCTGGAGGCGTGGATGACCTGCAGAACGTCATGCAGGCGATCAACCTCGACCTGGCCAGCCGCCGCGGCGATGCCGCTCATG
>NZ_SRUS01000368.1:0-322 GCF_004794715.1 Mesorhizobium sp. M8A.F.Ca.ET.207.01.1.1
CCGATACGGACGCGACCATGGCAGACCCCTACAACGGCGGTACCCCCACCCCACCCGCGCTGCGCTTCGACGATTCGCTGGTCACCACCGCCTTCGAGCTGCCCGGCCATCGCGTCGTGCGCATCCTGGGTGTGGTGCGCGGCATCACCGTACGCTCGCGCTCGATCGTCGGCAACTTTCTCGGCGGTATCCAGACGATCTTCGGCGGCAACATCACCATCTACACCGAGCTGTGCGAACAGGCTCGCGAGGAAACCTACCGCCCCATGCTCAAGCACGCGCGGCAGCTGGGTCCCAACGCAATCATGGGCATCCGACACGC
>NZ_SRUS01000369.1:0-322 GCF_004794715.1 Mesorhizobium sp. M8A.F.Ca.ET.207.01.1.1
GCCGGCATCATCAAGCTCGCAAGCGCAGGCATGTCCTTCCGCATGTTCGTGGCCGTCGCGATGGTGACGAACGAACGGGAGTTCGGCCTCTACAGCGCGACCTATGCCGGCGCGAGCCTGGTTTCCTTTTTCGCTTCGGTCGGCCAGCAGAGCACCGTGCTCAGGTTCTGGCCCCAATATGCCGGGCTGGGCGACCTCGCCTCGGCCCACGGGCTGATGGCGCGCGCCATTCTCGTGGCGCTGGCAGGGCTGGTCGCCACCAGCCTGCTCATAGTCGTGGTGGGATTCCTGCCCTTCGTCGGGAGGGGAACGCCGGAATGGC
>NZ_SRUS01000036.1:0-1163 GCF_004794715.1 Mesorhizobium sp. M8A.F.Ca.ET.207.01.1.1
CGCGTCGAAGATACCTGGCAACAAGAGGCACAGCCTTCGCTACGGCGGCGATGTTCGCGAAGCGCTCGTGGTGTTTGTGGGAGGCATCGGAGCGGCTGTGTTCCAAACGGCTGCGGCCGTTGATACCTGTCTTGCTGCCAGCGCTTGAACGGCATGGCCGGCTAGAGCTCGATCCGCGGCAAGCTGCTGACAATGAGCCCGGCGACGATGGATCGGCTTTTGGCGGAGGTACGTGTTGTGGCTCGCGGCGGCCAGCGCCGGCGAGCAGGAATGAGTTCGGCCGTTCGCCGATCGGTGCCGGTGCGCACCTTCGGGGACCGGAATGATCCGCCGCCCGGTTACGTCGAGGTCGATTTCGTGGCGCATTCCGGCACATCTTCGTCCGGCAGCTTTGTGCAGACGATGGTGTTGACCGATATTGCCACGGGGTGGACTGAATGCGTTCCGGTCCGCACACGCGACAGCGGCAATGTGATTGTGGCGATCAAGCAGGCCCGCTCGTTCTTTCCCTTCCCCCTGCTCGGCGTAGATTTCGACAACGACAGCGCCTTCATGAACGAGTTCGTCGTCTCCTGGTGCCGCAGCGAGGAACTGGAAGTGACGCGCTCGCGCGCCTATCGAAAGAATGACCAGGCGCATGTGGAGCAGAAGAATGGCGCCATCGTGCGTCGCCTGGTGGGGTATGGTCGGTTTGTCGGCGCGGCGGCGACGGCCGCGCTTGGTAAACTTTATGCTGTCGTGCGGCTTTACGGCAATCTGTTCCAACCGTCATTCAAGCTTCAGGAGAAGACGCGGATCGGCGCTCGTGTGATCAAGCGCTATCATCCGCCAGTTCCGCCTGCGGCCCGTGTCCTTGCACATCCGGGTGTGGCCGAGGCCGACAAGCAGCGGCTCCAGGCGATGATGGAAACCGCCGATCCCGTGCTGCTGTTTGCTGGTATCCGCGCCGCGCAGGAGGAGCTTGGGCGGCGGGTCGATCGTCGTGGCCTGAATGCGAAGATTGAGGAGCCGGCCGTTATCGATCTCCAGCGCTTCGCCGCGAATCTGAAGACGGCCTGGAAGAGTGGCGAGACCCGACCAACGCATCGGCGGCCGTATCGGCGGACCAAACCCTATCCGAAGAGACCCAGCATGTACGAGCCGTTCGAGGCGCAGATCAAGGA
>NZ_SRUS01000370.1:0-322 GCF_004794715.1 Mesorhizobium sp. M8A.F.Ca.ET.207.01.1.1
ATTCGGCCTCGGTCCGCATCGGCGGCGACCGCTTCGACGAGTCGATCACCAACTACGTGCGCCGCAACCACGGCATGATGATCGGTGAAGCCACCGCCGAGCGCATCAAGGTCGAGCTGGGCTGCACCTACCCGCAGGCGGAAGTGATCGAGATGCAAATCTCCGGCCGCAAACTCGCCGAGGCCGTGCCGAAGATGATCAAGCTCCGCTCCAACGAGGTGCTCGAGGCCCTGCACGAACCGCTGTCGGGCATCGTCAGCGCGGTCAAGCTGGCGCTGGAGCAGACCCCGCCGGAACTGTGCGCCGACGTCGCCGAGCGCGG
>NZ_SRUS01000371.1:0-322 GCF_004794715.1 Mesorhizobium sp. M8A.F.Ca.ET.207.01.1.1
GCCTTTGCCGAGACGCCGCGCCTTGTCCACACACGCAATCCCTTTGCCTCCGGCGGCGTCTACGAGGATCCGGCGACGGGCGCTTCTACCGCCGCCTTTGCCGGCTATCTGCGCGATCTCGGCTGGCCGCATGGCGGAGCTATCGACGTCGTCCAGGGCGAGGACATGGGCATGCGCTCGCGGATCCATGCCGATATTCCGCCGACGCTGGGCAGTTCGATCCGGGTTTCGGGAACGGCGCGGCTTATGGATTGAATGCCTGGATCGGCCGCTTGAGGCCGAGATGGTCCCGCAGCGTGCGGCCTTCATAGTCCTTGCGGAA
>NZ_SRUS01000372.1:0-321 GCF_004794715.1 Mesorhizobium sp. M8A.F.Ca.ET.207.01.1.1
TGAAGTTCGTGTACTCGGTGGACTTCACTACCAGCCGCAAGCTGGGGATGAATCGATCATCATGGGATGCCAACTCGTCGGTGAAGCCGACCCCGTAGGCTTGCACCTGGCTGCAGCCCGGCAGCACGAGGCCCACGTCCTGTACCGCGCACGGTAATAGGCCAGCTCGACTTCGGAAACTGTCTGGTCCGGGTTGGAGGACCAAGTTGTCCTCGGTGCCATCACGATTCGGTTGCGCAGCACCGACCCCGCTGGAGAAGGAGCCGATGTGGGTTAACGGTTAAATTGCCCATAAGGAGAACGTCTGGAACTAGTTAACGT
>NZ_SRUS01000373.1:0-321 GCF_004794715.1 Mesorhizobium sp. M8A.F.Ca.ET.207.01.1.1
GCGGCATCGACTACACCACGCTGATCACCCGCCTGATCGAACTGGCGCTGGAGCGCCATGAGGCCGATCGCGGGCTGCAGAGCGCTGTGTAACGTGGTGATCGCCCGCAGAGTCGAGCATGGCTCGACTCTGCGGAAAGCGATGCCGGCCAGCGGCCGGCACTACCGGCTAGCCTCGCTTGCGGAACATCGAGATCACGGCAAGGATCAGGAACACCACGAACAGGATCCAGGCGATGTTCGTTGCGGCGCCGGCAATTCCGGAGAAACCCAGAACGGCGGCGATGATGGCGATGACAAAGAAAATAATGGCGTAGTGCAG
>NZ_SRUS01000374.1:0-321 GCF_004794715.1 Mesorhizobium sp. M8A.F.Ca.ET.207.01.1.1
GTCGAATACGTGCATCACCGGCCGGACCCGCAGGGGCGCTGAGGGGGCGCCACAGCACAGCAGACCCCACCATGCGTGGATGCTTTACCCCTTCAGCAACCTGAAACCCGCCCCTCCGATTTCATTAGTAATTCTACTCACAGGGCGAGTAGCATGTCCGGTCTCAGCCCCTGATACCGGCCCGTCGATACTCGCGCCATGCCCGCCGTTTCCGCCCGCTCCCGTCGCTCCCAGCCTGCCCGGCGCCTCCCCTGGAGGATCGGCTGATGGGCGCCGTCGTCGCCCTCGACCGGCTGCTGGACGGCCGCCAGTTGTGGCGCG
>NZ_SRUS01000375.1:0-321 GCF_004794715.1 Mesorhizobium sp. M8A.F.Ca.ET.207.01.1.1
CGAGGGATCCCGGTTTTCAAATGCACAGTTGACGCAGCGGCAATGGGAGTCCTTTGGGCAGACCCTGCTCGAAAGAGATCTTGAGTTGCGGCAGCAGTGGATGAACGAGCGCCGTCCAGACCTGGCACTGAATCTCCCCGGCAAGGACGTGATGCTGGCTCACGACCGCGCCTTTGAACGGCATGAACTCGATCCCAACTGCTGGACGCCGAGCGTGTTGCTGCAGGCAGCTGAGCAGAAGAGCGGCCCCGAGAAGCAGGAACAGATCGGGACCAACATGCTCAACGACGACAATGCCGGAGGCGCAACCGAAGGCAACAC
>NZ_SRUS01000376.1:0-321 GCF_004794715.1 Mesorhizobium sp. M8A.F.Ca.ET.207.01.1.1
GATCGCGCCGCTTTTGTCGATCGTCAGGCCGGGCCCATCGCCGATTATGCCCGCCGCCGCCGTGCCGGAAACACCGATAAAGCCATGATTGTCCACGTGGCCGCCTGCGGCATCGCTGATGATGCCGTATGTGGCGACGCCCAGCGCTTCGATCGAGCCGTTGTTGACGATGTGCGCATTGTTGCCCTCGGACAGGACACCGATCGAGGCATCGCCAATGGCCAGAATGGCGCCGTTGTTGAGGATGGTCGCGTCCGCGCCTTGCGAATGCACATTGGCGGCGGCACCGCCCAATGTTTCGATCAGCCCGTCGTTTGTAAG
>NZ_SRUS01000377.1:0-321 GCF_004794715.1 Mesorhizobium sp. M8A.F.Ca.ET.207.01.1.1
ACTTCGTCGGCGAGATGGATGGCCGATCGATTCCAGTGGGAGGCAAGGTGGATCTAATCAGCTATAAGGCCGACGAAGAGTGGGGCGGCGCGGATATTGAATTGCTACGTAAGGCACTAGCACCACTGACCATTCATATCGTCTACCGGGATGTGTACGGCGGTCGCCACCCGGCCTATCTTCGATCGTTGAGGTGGTTTGCGCGGCTGAGTTGACAGTGACGTAATTGATCTGCATCATTCTGCCACTGTCAAGAATTGTCCCTGAAGCCCCGGCCCTTGAGCTGGGGCTTCTGCGTTTCCGGGACCCGAACACCGATCA
>NZ_SRUS01000378.1:0-321 GCF_004794715.1 Mesorhizobium sp. M8A.F.Ca.ET.207.01.1.1
CGACAGCGCCGCGGTAAATCCACGCCTTGCGTCGATGCCTTCCGCCTGGATCAATCAGGAGTGGGCAACCGTGCGTTCGCCGAGGCGTCTGCGATTGTCCACAAAAGAAAACTCCAGACCATCAATATCGGCATGCGCACCGCACATGCCCAAGCCCGTCACCGTCGGGTCGATCCCGCCGGATGAGACTCTCAGCGCACCTGCATGTTTCTCGATAGCCAATGTGCCCAGGTCGGACTGATGAATCAGTTGTCCGCCTTCTGGCTTCATCTGCAGCACGAAGGCGCATACGTGTTGCATCGACTGCGTGCTGTGAAGCAC
>NZ_SRUS01000379.1:0-320 GCF_004794715.1 Mesorhizobium sp. M8A.F.Ca.ET.207.01.1.1
GGCCATCGAAGCGCGAGAGCGTGTAGCGGATCGCTTCGGCGAGCTTTGTTTTCTGGCTGATCAGCCCGAGCTTTTCGCGAAGCCAGGGCTCGAGATCGACGACGATCGGGCGGCTCTTGTCCTGGCGCGTGGCACGGCGCTGCTCGGCGGATCGTCCACGAATGTCATCTTCGATTCTGTAGAGTTCAGCGATCCGCCGGAGCGCCTCGCTGGCGATCGGCGCGGGACCGGCCGCGGCGAGTTCGTAGAAGCGCCGGCGCACATGTGCCCAGCAGAACGCGAGCACGACGCCGCTCTTGTCGGCGAGCACGCGATAGCCG
>NZ_SRUS01000037.1:0-1162 GCF_004794715.1 Mesorhizobium sp. M8A.F.Ca.ET.207.01.1.1
GGGGAGAGCGACTATCTGGGGTGTCAAGTTGCATTTGCGAATTCGCTTCTCGCGTCGCGTGCTTTTGCGTTGAGGATGACGAGAAGTTTTCTGGCGAGTGCGATGCGGATGAGCATTTTGGGCTTTCCCGCCTGTTGCAACCGTTGAGCGAACGCTTTGAGATGGGGATCGAACTTGGCTGCGATGGCTGCGACGATGAAGAGGATGCCCCGGGGCCCGGCGCGTCCGCCGCGCACATGCCTGTTGCCGGCGCGCTTGCCGCTGTCGTTGGCGATAGGGGCGAGGCCTGCCAGCTTGGCGATTGCTTTGTTGGAGATGAGGCCGATCTCGGGCAGTTCGGCCATGAGGCGGGCCACGGTGCGGCCAGCCACGCCCTTGAGCGAACGGAAGGCCGATCCCAATCTGGCCCACAGCGGATCATCGTCGATCATCGAGGCGATCTCGCCTTCCAGGCGCCGCTCCTCACGCTTGAGGAAAGCCAGCATCGCCTCGATGCTGGCGCCTGTCTCGGCATCGCGCGCGGCGCTTCTACGCTGCTTGTTGACGGTCGCATCGCCGACGACCTGGCAAAGCCGCCCAACCAGCGCAGTAAGCCGCTGCTGGGCAGTGCTGGGTGGTGGCGTCGGCACGATCTTCTTGACTGCGCTGTAATGGGCGATGATGGAAGCGTCGATACGGTCGGTCTTCTCCAGATAGCCCATCGCCTCGGCGAAGCGGCGCACGCTCTTGGCATTGACCAGAGCGCACGGCATGCCGTGCGCCCACAAAAGCATGAAGCCCAACCGCTCATAGCCGCCCGACGCCTCCATCACCGCGTGGGTTGCGCCATGGTTGTGACAGAACAGCCAAAGAGCTGCGATCCCCGTCGCGTCGTTGGTGAAGCGCTCTACCGCCCCGTCGGGCCAGACATGCGCGTCCAGCCAATCCTTCGAAACATCAACTCCACAAATGATCATGTTCACGGTAACCTGCCTTGTGCGTACGGTTGGAACCAAGCGACTGTTCGGTCGTGCGTGACGAAGGCGAAGATCCCAAGCTCTCCCGCGGCTGTAACCTCAGGTGGTACGGGCGACTTCGCCAAGCCAAGGTCCGGGCGGCCGCCCGGACCTTGGCTCAATCGCTTCAATCCCACGAAATCTCTCTCGTGTAGATACAAGGTGGC
>NZ_SRUS01000380.1:0-320 GCF_004794715.1 Mesorhizobium sp. M8A.F.Ca.ET.207.01.1.1
GAAGGCATACAGCATCCACTGCACGTACTCGGATTCACTCACCCGGCCGTCGCCATCGCTGTCCATCCGCTGCAGATAGCTGGCGGTGTCGGTGACCTGGGCCAGCGCCACGCCCGGCAGCAGCAGCGCCAGCAGAAGCCCGTGCCCTGCCCTCACGCGCCCACCAGGCTGTAGCCCTTCAACCGTGCGGCGTAGGCCTGCAGCGCGGCGATACCGCTTTCCTCGGCCTCGCGGCACCAGGCCTGCAGCTGATGCAGGCGCTCGGCAGCATCGTGGCCGCGCGCCTCCAGCAGTGCCGCCAACGGCGCGCGGTACTCGAC
>NZ_SRUS01000381.1:0-320 GCF_004794715.1 Mesorhizobium sp. M8A.F.Ca.ET.207.01.1.1
GGCACGCCCATTGCGTACTCAACGCTGAAGCTTCGGATTCATCTTTGTAAAAAGGAGCGCCTCATGCCAATCACGACCATTCGCGTGTCCGATACGGAAGTCCAGGTCGAACGAACCCTTTACACGTTCGCGCAAAAGAGCGAGGCGGACGCATTCGCGCAGTGCGTAGTGAACGATTCGATCGACACCTGCTATCGCAGCCATCCGCCTCTGTCGGCACGGCCCACTGTGCCGGACGAACACCCTGACGACCCCAATCGCGGCAGCACGATTTCACCTTCGCTCGGCGGTATGCCCTGAGCGCAAAGCGCGGCCCCTGA
>NZ_SRUS01000382.1:0-320 GCF_004794715.1 Mesorhizobium sp. M8A.F.Ca.ET.207.01.1.1
GCCATGACGGCCCGATGGACAGTGTGTTCGATGCGGTGTTCTTCGCTGCCGGCCGCCGCGGCAACAGCCGGGGCCTGGGTCTGGAAGCGCTCGGCATCGGCATCGGCGAGCATGAGCAGGTGCAGGTGGACGAGTGGCAGACCACCGGTGTGCCGAGCGTGCACGCGGTCGGCGACATCGCCGGCAAGGTCGGCCTGACCCCGGTGGCGGTGGCCGCGTCGCGGCGGTTGATGGACCGGCTGTTCGGAGGCCGCCCGCAGTCGAAGATGGATTACGAGAACGTGGCCAGCGTGGTGTTCTCGCATCCGCCGCTGGACGCG
>NZ_SRUS01000383.1:0-320 GCF_004794715.1 Mesorhizobium sp. M8A.F.Ca.ET.207.01.1.1
CTTCCAGCAGCACCGTGTGCTGCTGCACGGCGGGGTCGCGGGAGACCACAGCGCGGGTCAGCCTGAGGGTGGAGGTTTCGCTGGCACGCAGGTTCTGGGCCTCGCCGCCATTGATGGTGAGTGCACCGCCATTGCGCACACGCCACTGCTCGACCGGATCGCCCGCGACAACCTCCGCGCTTCCGCCATCGAGATCGCCGGCCCAGGCGGCGCCGATAGGCATCGTCAGCGCCAATAGCAGGCAGCGCGCCAGTGGGCGCAGAGAAGGTGTAGCTGCAGGGAAAGATTGAACGCGCATGGTCGGTCCTCCAGGTGGAATG
>NZ_SRUS01000384.1:0-319 GCF_004794715.1 Mesorhizobium sp. M8A.F.Ca.ET.207.01.1.1
CCTGGGTCAATACAGCGACCACCACGTTGCTCAGTACGAAGGCCAGTACGTAACCGCGCCAGGACATCGCGCGCGAGGGATCGACGCCGAACACCGTGTACAGCGGCTTTTCGATCCAGTTGAACAGCACGTCGACCTTCATCGGCGTGCCGCGCATCACGCGGGCCAGGTACAGGCCCAGCGGCCACGCCAGCAGCAGGCTGGCGGCAAGAATGACAAGCATCTCAGTCATGGCCGGCTCCGTTAGAACGACTCGGGCCGCAGCACGACATAGAGAAGATAGGCGGCGGCGACCAGCACCAGCACGCCACACAACAAC
>NZ_SRUS01000385.1:0-319 GCF_004794715.1 Mesorhizobium sp. M8A.F.Ca.ET.207.01.1.1
AGCGCCTGTGCACGGCACTGCTGGAGAATGATCACGATGCGCTAGCCACGATGCTATCGCCAGCCCTGTTCATGATGGATGGCCACGGTGGCCAGATGCGCGACCTGCCGTGGCTGGGAGCGTGGCGTGCCGGTGGCCTGCAGGTGCGGAGCCTGCGCCTGCACGCGGCGGAAACGCTGCTGTGTGGCCGCCTGGCGTTGCTGTCCGGCGATGTGCACGGGGTGGTGCATTGGCAGGGCCGGGAGCGCGAGTTGAAACTGAGCCTGCTGCGGGTGTGGACCTGCAGTTCCGGAGACAGCGGCGCCCGTTTGTTGTCGAT
>NZ_SRUS01000386.1:0-319 GCF_004794715.1 Mesorhizobium sp. M8A.F.Ca.ET.207.01.1.1
TCCGAGCATGGTCAGGAAGGTGCGCAGCCGATGTGCGTTCATCGCCAGCAGGGCCATGCGGAACGCTTCGGTGAAGCGGTCGCGTGCCGCCCGCCAGCTGTTGCCGTGGGCGACGCCGGTGCTGGCCTCGCGCTGTGCGCGGTAGCTCGGTGCGTTCGGATTGGCGCGGTCGGCGATGATCTCGCCGTCGCGGATCTCGATGATGCGCTGCGCGTGTTCGGCCACGTTCATGTCGTGGGTGACGATGATGATGGTGTGGCCTTCGGCATGCAGCTCGCCGAGGATGGCCATCACTTCCTCGCCGGATTTCGTGTCGAGC
>NZ_SRUS01000387.1:0-319 GCF_004794715.1 Mesorhizobium sp. M8A.F.Ca.ET.207.01.1.1
AGCGACGCTGCCGGCATCGGCGTGCACCGGTTCAACCGGCGGCGGGGACGGGCGATCCGGCGCTAACGACGGATCCAGTTCGGCCAGCGGCCGCCACGATGCCATCCCCTCGCGCCACAGCACTGTGCGGGCGTTTACGGTCCCGTCCTGCTGCAGGCGGCGCAGCCCGGCCAGATCCACCGGTCCCTCGCTCTGCCTGCTGTTGGCGTACCACCACTGCGCGTCCTGCATGAAAACGTCCCTGTCGCGTTGATCCGTTATTTGTTGACTGGCGTCCAGCGCGCTGCGGCCAGCGTCTGCGACACCCCGTGCCTGCCGC
>NZ_SRUS01000388.1:0-318 GCF_004794715.1 Mesorhizobium sp. M8A.F.Ca.ET.207.01.1.1
GCCGGCCGAACACGGCACCGTGGTGGGTTCCATGCAGCAGTTCTATGGCAAGGTCCGCGCCGCCTTCGGTGACACCAACTACGGCTACGTGGCCGAGCTGGAAGAATCCGAAGACCGCCTGCTGGGCGCGTTCAAGGACGTGCTGCAGGACAACGAGCTTCCGCCGGCGGTGCGCCAGGAAGTGACCCAGCTGCTGCCGGAAGTGCAGGAATGCCACAACGTGATGCGTGCTCGAAAGCACGCCATGAAGGCAGCCTGATCGTTCTTAGCGGCTGCTTCCGCTGAGTCGCCGAAGCCGGGGCAGTACGCTGCTCCGGC
>NZ_SRUS01000389.1:0-318 GCF_004794715.1 Mesorhizobium sp. M8A.F.Ca.ET.207.01.1.1
CGTCCTTCAGCCGCACGTAGTGGTCGGCCGAGTAGTGCAGCGACTCGATCTCCTTGTCGCTCAGCGTGCGCGCCGGGCGTGCCGGGTTGCCCACCCACAGCTCGCCTTCGCCGACCACCTTGCCCGGGCCGACCACCGCACCGGCGCTGACGAAGCCATGGCGCTCGACCCGGGCGCCGTCGAGGATGCAGGCGCCCATGCCGATCAGGCTGTAATCACCGATGCTGCAGGCATGGATGATGCAGCCATGGCCGACGGTCACGCCTTCACCGATCAGGGTCGGGTAGCCGGCCTTGTTGTAGGGACTGTGGTGGCTGA
>NZ_SRUS01000038.1:0-1050 GCF_004794715.1 Mesorhizobium sp. M8A.F.Ca.ET.207.01.1.1
CTAAAGCGTGTCGCGATTTAAGGGATTCAGGATTCCCCTTGATTTGAGTTCGTGATTCATTGCGGTTGAAGGGAGACCGTGATGGGCAAGCCGCTACCACTTGAGTTGCGTCGGCGTGTTGTTGCGTATGTCGATGAGGGACATGGTCACCGCGAGGCTGCGCGCCATTTCCGCGTTTCGCCTCGCTTTGTGAACAATCTGATCAACCTGCGCCGGCAGACTGGTTCGCTCGAAGCGCGCCGGCAGGGCCATGTGGGCGGCGGGAAGCTTGAGCGGCATGCCGAGTTTGTCCGCTTGCGATTGGCCGAGACCGGCGAACTGACGCTGGATGAGCTTTGCGTCGAGTTGGAGGTGCGTGGTGTAAGCGTGCACCGCTCCAATGTCGGTCGCCTGCTCAATCGCCTTGGGCTCAGTCATAAAAAAAACTCTACTGGCCAGCGAGCAGCGGCGGGCCGACGTGCGCCAGGCACGTGAGCTGTGGACCGGGCGGCGAAAGCGCTTCTTCAACAAGGCTTTGGCGCGGCTGATCTTCATCGATGAGACGTCGACCAACACCAAACTGACCAAACGCACCGGCTGGGCGCCGAAGGGCGAGCGCTTCAGGACACATGCGCCCTTCGGCAAATGGCAGACGCAGACCTTCATCGCCGGGCTACGATGCCACGGTCTTGTCGCGCCGTGGATCGTCAACGCGCCGATGAATGGCACCATCTTCGAGCACTATGTCGAAACGCAGCTCGCTCCCGAACTGTCGCCCGGCGATATCGTCATTCTCGACAATGTCGGCTTCCACAAGAACGAGCGCGCCGCACAACTGGTTCGCCAAAGGGGCGCCTGGCTCCTGTTCCTGCCGCCATACTCACCCGATCTCAATCCGATCGAGATGGCCTACTCAAAACTCAAGGCGCTGTTGCGAAAGAAGGCGGCCAGAACCTTCGACGCACTCTGCCAGGCTCTCGGCGATATCTGCCACCTGTTCGAGCCAGCTGAATGCAGAAACTTCTTCAAGGCTGCCGGATATGAGGCTAATTAATCGCGACACGCTTTAGC
>NZ_SRUS01000390.1:0-318 GCF_004794715.1 Mesorhizobium sp. M8A.F.Ca.ET.207.01.1.1
GCCACCAGCTAGCGGTGGTCCTCGATCACCAATAGACGCATGCACGAAAGATCCACGGCAGTTCGTACCATGGTAGCGCTGACCATGTCGGAATGCGGTCGCCGTGCGCCCGCTCCGACGCCTTTCCTACCCCTGCCACGTCAGAGTGGCCGTTTTGCTCCCGGAGCCTGCCGTGCCCGTAGCCCTGCCCCGCCATTGGCGCCTGCCCCTGTTGTGGCTGCTGATCATCGCTGCGTTGGCCGCCGGCATCGGCCTGCGCCAGCCGCAGCCGCCGGACGAGCCGCGCTTCGTGCTGGCGGCCCGCACCATGGTCGAAAG
>NZ_SRUS01000391.1:0-318 GCF_004794715.1 Mesorhizobium sp. M8A.F.Ca.ET.207.01.1.1
GTGCGTTTGCCGTGACTCGACGGGGTTGGGATAAGGGCAGTCATTTGCGCAGGAAGGTATCCGGAGTTGATGGAGCAATGAGCAGGTTTACTGCGTCTTACGAACGATTGCGACCAGATTGAGCGACGGCGACAGACCGGGGCCGATACGGACACTGTCGGAACTGAAATCGGATCGTGCAGCGGTCGAACCTGGATTCGAGTCCGATGTCTGCTTCGCAGCCGGCCGACCTTTGACCTTGTGCACCAGGTTCAAAAGGGCCACGCGCAATGTGCGGGGATAAAAGGGCAGGGTGAACGGCAGGGAAAGCCATTTAAG
>NZ_SRUS01000392.1:0-318 GCF_004794715.1 Mesorhizobium sp. M8A.F.Ca.ET.207.01.1.1
GGCACGTGTTCGGCCACCATGTGGCCTTCGGCGCGCAGCTGTTCGCTCAGCTTGAGCATGCGCCGGCGCACCGCCAGCAGTTCCTCGCGGGTGCTGATCATCGGCACCAGCACGCGCAGCTTGCCGTAGGCGGAGGCGCGCAGGATCGCGCGCAGCTGGGTGTCGGCCACTTTGGGTCGGGCCAGCGACAGGCGCACGCCGCGCAGGCCCAGCGCCGGATTCTCTTCGTTGCTCAGGGTCAGGCCGGTGCGATCGGCATGGTCGGCAACCAGGTCGAGCGTGCGGATGGTGACGGGCCGGCCGCTCGTGCCCAGCGCG
>NZ_SRUS01000393.1:0-318 GCF_004794715.1 Mesorhizobium sp. M8A.F.Ca.ET.207.01.1.1
AAGGCCGCCACCCTGCACATGGATGACCACGCACGGCCGGTCGGCATCCGCCGCGAGGTGGTGTAGCCGACGACCTGGCAGCTGCCGACTTTGGTCGGCGCTTGGGCCTGGTGGGTGCCGGCCTTGGTCGGCACCGGGGTCTACCGCGAAGAGCATCCACGCAGGGCGTGGATCTACTGCAGTCGGGCGGCAACGATTGGGATGCGTCCGAGCACGGTTTGGGTGGCCATTGCCAGAACGCGCCCGGTAGCTCCACGCCCTGCGTGGATGGGATGTGCCGACCCACGGTCGGCACCCACCCGATCGGTAGTGCCGGCC
>NZ_SRUS01000394.1:0-318 GCF_004794715.1 Mesorhizobium sp. M8A.F.Ca.ET.207.01.1.1
TTCAAGATCGGTCGCGCCACCGTGACATAGGCCCGTCCCAGTACGCCGCCATGCGCGCTGGCGGCATGATCGTAGGCGACGGTCTGATCCTTCCGGCCGAGTTTCATCATCAGCCACGGCGTCAGCATCACCGCGACGAAGAAGGAGAACAGCATCGCGGCCGAGGCGTTGGCCGGGATAGGGCTCATATACGGGCCCATGAGGCCTGAGACGAACAGCATCGGCAGCAGCGCCGCCACCACGGTCAGCGTCGCCACGATGGTGGGATTGCCGACCTCTGCGACCGCTTCTATCGCCGCCTGGGTGCGCCAACGTGCT
>NZ_SRUS01000395.1:0-317 GCF_004794715.1 Mesorhizobium sp. M8A.F.Ca.ET.207.01.1.1
GCACCGAAGCCATCGCGGCGATAGGTACTGCGCAGGCCGACGAAACTGACCGTACCGGCCGGCACCAGCTGCGCGGGAATGCTCTTCAGGTTCAACTGCTGGTAGTTGGAGGCCAGCGACCAGCTGCCGACCGAGATCGGCTTCGTGTAGTCCTCGCCCGCCAGTGCCGCTGCACGCGCGCGCACGAACAGCACCACCGCCGCCTTCTCGGCCGCGTAGTTGTAGTAGTCGCGCACCTGCGTCTGCCGGTCCTCGAAGGCGCGGTCGGACGGCGAGCGGCCGCTGTAGAACAGGTACGCATACGCGTAGCGCGCGGC
>NZ_SRUS01000396.1:0-317 GCF_004794715.1 Mesorhizobium sp. M8A.F.Ca.ET.207.01.1.1
ATTTTCCGCAGCCGGATGGCCCCACCAGGGTGACGAATTCACCGTCCTCTATGTCCACGCTGACGCCGTGAAGGATCTCGACGCTTCCGAATGACTTGTAGACATCGGCAATCGCGACAGACGCCATCGCATTCCTCCCGATGGTGCCTGCGAAGTCTCGCGGGGAGCCGTTTGTATCAGGTGTGGCTGAAACGGATGCCGACAAGCATCCACCACTGGAGTCGGCGACGTCTGCCCCAGCTCCCCCCGGGTCACGCGACTGTGAAACGGTAGCGCTACCAAATCCGCCTGTAAAGCGGCGGCGCGCACGCTTATAC
>NZ_SRUS01000397.1:0-316 GCF_004794715.1 Mesorhizobium sp. M8A.F.Ca.ET.207.01.1.1
CGCAGGTGCGCGCGTTCCTGAACATCTGCCCGCATGCCGGCCGCCGTTTGGACTGGGCACCGGGCCAGTTCCTGAAGAGCCGCGAGGGGCATCTGGTCTGCGCCGCGCACGGCGCCTCGTTCGCGCTGGACAGTGGCGACTGCATCGCCGGCCCGTGCAAGGGCGACCGCCTGCGCGCGGTGCCGGTGGACGTGCGCGACGGGCAGGTTTACCTGGCTTGAAGCCAGCTGGGGGTCGGATCCGTCTTCCGCAGGAAAACGGCTCTGACCCCATCAAGCCAGGAGCAGTCGAGCATGGCTCGACGCTACAAAAGCCG
>NZ_SRUS01000398.1:0-316 GCF_004794715.1 Mesorhizobium sp. M8A.F.Ca.ET.207.01.1.1
GCATTGCCGCCCAGTTCGCGGCGTTGCGCGTCATCGGCGGCCAGTCGCACGGCGGCATCGATGAACTGCTCGTCGCTGTCCACGGCTGCGCCGTTCTCGCCATTGCGCAGGTACTCGCGCGCGGCGCCGTAGTCGAAGGCCACGGTAGCCACACCGCTGGCCATGCTTTCCAGGGTCACGTTGCCGAACGTCTCGCTGCGGCTGGGGAACAGGAACAGATCGCCGCGGGCGAAGTGCCGGGCCAGCGCATCGCCGCGCTGGATGCCACAGAAGATGAAGTCGCGGTTTTCATGTGCCCGTTTTTCGCGGGCCGGGC
>NZ_SRUS01000399.1:0-316 GCF_004794715.1 Mesorhizobium sp. M8A.F.Ca.ET.207.01.1.1
TTCGCTTCGAAAATGCCACCAGTACCAATGATTAAAAACTGACCTTGCGTTTCTTTATAGGTATGTGCAATCAGTTTTAAATTTCGTTTAAATAAAGGTTTGCCACTTAACCCACCAGATTCTTTTTGATTAATGGAATGTAATTGTTCACGCTTTTGCGTAGTATTTGCTAAAATGATGCCATCAAACGTTTGTGTTATAGGTTTAAGCATTCGAGACAAATTTTCTGTACTAATGTCAGATGTTAATTTTATAAAAAGAGGTACGTTAAGCTCATGTTGTGCTTTATAATTTTGTATAGCAGTACATAATTGAG
>NZ_SRUS01000039.1:0-1045 GCF_004794715.1 Mesorhizobium sp. M8A.F.Ca.ET.207.01.1.1
ATGTTTAGTCCCGGCATTTGCTGGAGCGGATCGAGTTTGAAGCGTTCCGGTTGTGACGCCCACGCCTTGCAGATGAACTCGTAGGGCGTAAGGCCTTTGAGGGTCTTGAGCCTGCGACCGAAGTTGTAGGCCGAGATGAAGTCGGCAAGGTGCTGGCGGAGTTGGTCGTGGCTCTCGTAATAGAAACGCCTGACGGTTGCATCCTTGATAGTCCGGTTCATCCTCTCGACCTGGCCGTTGGTCCACGGATGCCTTGCCTTGGTCGTTCGGTGCTCGATGTCGTTCGTGGCGCAAGCGTATTCGAAGGCATGGGCCCAGAAGCGTTCGCCGTTTGCGATGGCCTCCTTGATCAATGGCACGGCCGAACCGCCGGCGCCGGGCGTCGTGAACTGGATACCGTTGTCGGTGAGGACAGTGTGGATCTTGTAGGGCACGGCCGCGATCAGGCGCAGTAGGAAGTCTCTCGATATGGCGGTGGTGGCCTTCTCATGCAGTTCGACGAAGGCGAATTTCGAGGTGCGGTCGATAGCGACGAACATGTGCAGCTTGCCCTGTTCTGTGCGCACCTCGGCGACGTCGATGTGGAAGTAGCCGATCGGATAGCTCTTGAACTTCTTCTTCGCCGGCTTGTCGCCTTCTACGTCCGGCAGGCGGCTGATGCCGTGGCGCTGCAGGCAGCGATGCAGTGATGAGCGCGTCAGGTGTGGGATCGTCGGTTGTAAGGCATAGAGGCAGTCATCGAGTGGCAACAGAGTGTAGCGCCGGAAGGCGACTCTGACGGCCTCCTCCTCAGGCAAGAGCACTGTCGATCTAGGCTCTCTCGGACCGGTCGGCAAATCTGCCACCGAGGTCCGGTCCCGCCATTTGGCAACAGTCTTTTGGTTGATCCCGTAGCGCTTCGCCAGCGCCCTCAGGCTCTCTTGACTATGCTGTATCGCTCGACGGACCGCCTCTGTCGTCGTGGCGCTCCCATGAAGAACCTGGCCCATAGCGCATCCCTTGATTCGGAGGACAAGGATGCCCCATCAAAATCTGGGATCAAACA